>JAFGJT010000008.1 GCA_016928915.1 Candidatus Peregrinibacteria bacterium | reverse complement strand
TGAATGGGTTCGGTTATTCATAATATCGAAGTTAGAGTGTCGGTATTATTCTACCGAACCCTCCTCGATGTGTCTGAACTTATTCATTTTGTGTGCCAGTCCAATACATCGCTGACAGTTCTTTAGTAGATTTTAATTGTAATTTATTTTGATAAAAAATGTTATAATTGCTGATGTCTATTTATTAAAATAAAGAATATGAAAAAAATATTATTAACATGCGTTTTTATTCTGGTGCTGACCGCGGCATTTTCGGGATGCGCTAAAGTTGCCGAGGAAAACGAAAAAAACAATGATATTCAAGCTACGGCAATCACAAATTTCCAGGAATGTGTTGATGCCGGAAATCCGGTTATGGAAAGCTACCCGAGGCAGTGCAGCGCAAACGGCAAAACATTTATTGAAGAAATTTCAAAGCCAATTCTGCCTCCAAACGAACCGACTGACTCAAATAATACAGCGGCCTCAATAACTGAGGCTGAAGCACGTGTAATTGCCGAAGCTAATTGTATTAAAGGCGGTGAAGCACTGGGCCCGGGATCATACAATCCAAACAGCAAAACATGGTGGTTTGACGCGAACCTTAACGCAACTCAGCCCGGCTGCAATCCTGCATGTGTTGTATATGAAGAAACAGGAGAAACTGAAATCAACTGGAGATGCACGGGGCTGGTTTTGCCCGAAGAAACAGAATCATAAAAAAATTTAATTAATAATGAAATACAAGGAAACCTCCGACGGAAAAATGATCATCCACTGTATGTGCTGTGAAAACGCCGCAGATCCCGAAATTCGCGCCCGTATTGAAGAAATGCAAAAAGCATGCAATACAAAACTGGTTTCAAGCAGTATATGTCCGGACTGTGAAATTGCACAAAATGAAAAGATTGATCCTTCATACCGCTTTTCACGCGAAAAAATTGAAAATTATTTACGGAACAATGATATTGAATTTATGGTGTATGAGCACCCTGCTGTTTATACATGCGCGGAGGTGGCAAAGTTGCGCCCGGATATTCCCGGACTGGCATGCAAAAATCTGCTGCTTAAAGATAAATCAAATGACAAATGTTATCTGGTTATTATACCGGCCGACGAAAAAGTTAATTTTAAAAAATTCGCAAAAATCGCCGGAGCAAAAAAACTTATATTTGCGGACGAGGCGGCTTTAAAAGAAAAACTCGGGCTTGAGGCTGGGGCCGTGTCGCCTTTCGGCCTTTTAAACGATACTGCCGGCGAAGTCGCGTTAATAATCCATAAACGGGTTCTTGAAGCGGAAATTGTAAGCTTTCATCCCAATGTAAACACCGCAACTCTGGCTCTTGAACAAAAAATGTTCCAAAAATTCCTTGGCATAATAAAACGACCGGCTTTAGTAACAGACTGATTTTTCTGATGCTTTCAATTTAATTGACAGATGTATTTTTAGTGACTATATTATTTACCAAAAATTTCTTAATCCTCTCGGACATGATGACCCCCGAAGGCTTTAATACGGGAAATACCAAAACAGAAAAAATACTAGAAAAAACACCGCCCTTAACCTTTGAATCTTTCTGCACGTGGCAGCCTGAAATTTGCAACGGCAAACAAATAGGTCTTTATCCGGCTTATAATAATTTTTTTCTCAGATTCGTTCCGTGGCCAAAAAAAAATCACCCGGCTGTTAAAGGCATGCAAAAAGAAATTCCGGGTCTTTTTAGAGGAATTTCACAAAGAGTATGTGAAACAATGTTAAGACTTGATATGTACAGCAAAGCATCCGAGCAGGAACGTGAGCAAAGCAAAATGGAAAAACCCGATCTTTATTCTTTTCTTAAGGCAATAGAGGGCGAACTTTACCAGGCATATCTTGTGGCGCGGAATTATGTTGAAACCGACCAGGAACTTTTTAGATAAATTTGGCAAATATACGATTCTCGCATAAAATAAAACCGTTAATATTTTTTTTATGCGGCTAAGACAGTCATTAAAAACAGGTTTAAGTTTTGGGCTTACTTCAGGCATTATTACAACGATCGGTTTGATGGTGGGACTTGAGGCCGGAACAAATTCAAGGCTGGTTGTAATCGGCGGCATATTAACAATCGCTATTGCTGACGCTTTTTCGGACGCGCTTGGCATTCATCTTGCAAAAGAATCTGAAAACAAACATTCGATGAAAGCAATCTGGGAAGCAACTTTTACAACTTTTTTAGCGAAATTTTTTATAGCATTAACATTTTTAGCTCCCGTAATGCTTTTAAGCCTTATTACCGCAATCATCGTAAGTGTGATATGGGGGCTTTCTCTTCTTGCGATTTTAAGCTACTATTTAGCGCGCATGGAAAAAATCCAGGCATGGCGCGTTATAGGTGAACATTTATCAATAGCCATACTTGTAATTTTCATTACTCATTTGGTTGGGGATTACATAAAATTAACTTTTCAATAAATTATGTTCAAAACCGAAAGAAACAGAACAAATACAATTCTTAAATATGCGCTTTTCGCTGTATTTACATATCTTTTTGCGCTCACGATCTGGCCTTTTATACCCAGTATTGTGTTCGCCCTTATTTTTTCAGTAATTTTTTTCCCTCTTTTCAATTATCTTCATAAAAAAATCAAACTGGGCAAAGGTTTATCGGCGTTTGTTGTACTTGTTGTAACTTTAATTTTTATCTTTGCTCCTCTTGCGATATTTGTGGGGCTGGTTGCCAACGAAGCCGTATATTTTGCAATGACATTCGACCAGAGCGCTCTTTTAACCTTTTTTGACCAGTTCTCGAATTTTCAAATTTTTGGATACACCATTGATGTTTCAAGCTTTAAAGAAGGCATCCAGGGCATTCTGCAAAATGCCGCCCAGGTGATTTATGGTCTTACAACAACCATTTTTGCTAACATAGCAGGATTTGCGTTTATGCTTTTTGTTTTTGTTTTCCTTTTTATCTTCTTTCTTACCGATTCAGAAAGGATTATCAAAGCGGTAAAAAAAATAGCTCCGTTTTCAAAAAAACAAAATGACCTTTTATTCCAAAGAATTCATGACGTATCCAAAACAGTATTTGTTGGAAATTTAAGTGTGGCTATTTTATCCGGATTAACAGCGTTTACGGCATTTACATTATTTAAAATCCAAAGCCCCATAATATGGGCTTTATTGGCCGGACTTCTCTCGTTGGTGCCGGCAATAGGAACAATTCTTGTTTATTTGTGCGGCGCAGTTATTGTGTATTTCACAATGGGCATTACTTGGTCAATTGTGCTTCTTGTTTATTATGTGGGGCTGGAGCTGGTTCTTTTGCAAAGCATCATAAAACCGCGCCTAATAGATAAAAACATCGAAGTACATCCGATTCTTGTATTCTTTTCAATTATCGGAGGAATAAGCGCATTCAGTTCTATGGGTATAATTTACGGACCACTTATTGTTGTACTGTTCGTAAGTATTTTTGATTTTATTGATGGAAGAGAATAAATAAACATTTAACTTTTAACATATATGCTGGACCTCAAATTCATCGTTGAAAATATTGATATTGTAAAAGAAGGCGCGCGAAAAAAACGCATGCAGGTTGATATAGATAAAATTGTTTCGCTTGACGGCGAGCGAAAAACTTTAATGAAAGAAGTTGATGAAATCCGCGCAAAACAAAATCAGGCTTCAAAAGAAATGCCGGCGAAAAAAGGCGCGGAAAAAGAAAAAATAATGGAGGAGATGAAAAAGCTAAAGGAAACTTTAAAAATAAAAGAGCAGGAAGTTGTTGATCTTGAAGAAGTATTAAACGATCTTATCCTGCAGGTTCCAAACCCGTGTCTGCCCGATGTGCCGGAGGGGCTTGACGATAAAGATAATAAAATCGTTAAAACATGGGGATCGCCCGCAAGGTTTAGTTTTGATCCGCGCGACCACGTAGCCCTCGGAAAAAATCTTGATCTTATAGATATTGAAAAAGGTGTTCAGGTCAGCGGCGCAAGATTTTATTATGTTAAAAATGATCTGGTGTGGCTGGAATTTGCATTAATTCAGTATGCTCTGCAGAAGATTACTGCAAAAGGATTTAAACCCATCCTTCCGCCGACACTTGTAAAAGAACAGGCTATGATGGGAACGGGATTTTTTCCGGCTGATAAAAATGAAATATATTCGGTGAATAAAGATGAGGATGCTTTGTATTTAATAGGCACTTCCGAAGTTCCGCTGTGCATGCTTCACTATAATGAAATTATTGAAGAAAAAAATCTGCCGATAAGATATGTTGGATTTTCACAATGCTGGAGAAGAGAAGCCGGATCATACGGCAAGGACACTCATGGAATTTTAAGAGTTCACCAGTTCGACAAAATTGAAATGTTCTCATTCTGTCACCCGCAGAAATCAATCGAGGAGCACAAATTAATCGTAAGCATTGAGGAAGAAATAGTTCAGGGTTTAAAACTCCCCTACCAGCTTGTAAATGTATGCGGCGGAGATTTGGGAGCGCCCGCAGCGCAAAAATTCGATATTGAGGCATGGATCCCCACACAGGGCAAATACCGCGAAATCACAAGCTGTTCAAACACAACTGATTTTCAGGCCAGAAGAAGCAAAATCCGCTATAAAAACAACGAAGGCAAAAAAGAATACATCCACACATTAAACGGAACCGGCGTGGCAATGGCCAGAATGTTCGTGGCAATACTTGAAAACTACCAGAACGAAGACGGCTCAGTAACAATTCCGGAAGTTCTAAGACCTTTTATGGGAGGCAAAGAAAAAATAACCTCTATCTGACTCAATTCAAAACGGCTTTCGCTAAAAAAGCGTTATTTTCCAAATGCGGTTTTTAAAATTTTTATACATTTAAATGTTGACAAAATTGTAATTTAAAGTAAAATATCCACCTGAAATTAATAATTTTTATGGATAAAGATAAAGATTTTATTCCGATCGGAGAAGGGGGCGGAGACGAGAATGATTATGATTGTATTGAAGTAACCAATCCGGGCTTCCCGCAGGAACAAAAACCCAAAGAAATACAGGGCTATAACAATATAGTTGAAAAACTTTTTAAAACTATTGAAGAATTAAATGAAGCGATTGCCGTGTTAAACGGTCAAAAAGGTTTGCACGATTTTAAACACCTTAATCAAGAACAACAACTTTTTTTAAAAATGCTTTTTAAGACATATGAGCTGTCGGGAGAGCGCGATGAAATTGATTCCGCAAAAAACTCACTCGGGCAATTAATTTTAAAAATTTTTCAGCAAATGGAAAGTGAAGAAACAGATGAAGAAACGGGCTTGGACTGATGCAATATGAATTAATTCAGTTAAACCATCAGCCGATTCAAATTCCCATCTTTTAATATGTCAAGGTAGCATGACATAGGTTGTTTGCCTTTCCCCCTGTTTTTATGCTAAAATATATTGAAATCAAATAAAAAATAATCGCTAAAAATATGTTAGCTTTATCAACAGATTCATTACACGGCTACGGGCTGAACAGGATTTTCGAATTCATCAAAAACGCCGGTTATGACGGTGTGGATCTTGTTATGGAAGAAAAAAACTTTGATACACTTAATCCGGAATATGTAAAAAAACTTTCAAACGAGTACAAATTGCCTGTGCTTGCTATTCAGATGGGTGACGCAACTCCCAAAAAGCTTAAACAGACCCTCGAAATTGCAAAAAAAGTTAACTGTAAAGTGATTATTATTCAGCCGCCCAACATTCTGAATATGGGCCAGACAATGTGGCTTAAAAATGAGGTGCCAAAAATCCGCGCAAAAGAAAACATATCAATAGCGCTGGAAAATGCACCTGCTGATTTTATTCTGGGAATCATTCCAAAACACGCGATGAATAATGTTGTAGAAATGAAAAAATTCAAGCACGCATGCATTGACACAACAAGGATCGCTCTAAAAAAACAGGATTTAATTAGAATTTACAGATCAATACAAAAATATCTGGTTCATGTTCACCTTTCAAATGTCAAAGGATCAAAAGGATACGCTTTGCCGGATGACGGAATTCTCCCTCTGGAAAGTTTTCTTACAAAAATGAGGCAGGATAATTTTCCCGGAACGGTTTCAATGAAAATCAATCCTAAATTTCTTGATGCCGGAGATGATGATAAAGTTGCAAAACATCTTGAGGATATGAAGAAGTATTATGAAACTTACTTTGTTCATCCTGCGATGATGGACCCTACAGAAAGCTCGGAAAAATAATTTTTTCTTGACGCAAAACAAATTATGAATATAATCATTTTGCTGTCGGGAAAATTTCCGCGTGCTTCAGGTTCGGGGGAATACCGTATGAGTTGTGGAAGATAGCGCTTATTCTTTAGTATTCTTTCACATTATTTTCAATATGCCTTCCAAAAAAACTTCGAATAAAAAGGTTGTAAAAAAACCTGTAAAAAAGTTAATTAAAAAACAACCTAAGGTTAAAGTCAAGCCAAAATTAAAAAAGCCTGTTAAAGCGGCTAAAAAAACAGCAAAACCGGTTAAAAAGGTTAAGACTGTTAAAAAAGTGAAAAAGGTAAAACCTGCCAAGCCGGCAAAAATTAAAAAAACCAAGAAGGCTGAAAAAAAAGCAGCTAAGAAGCCGGCTAAACAATTAAAAGTTAAGGCGGCAAAGAAACCAGGGAAAAAAGACTTGGAAACCAAAAAACCTGAAGTTAAAAAGGAAGCTCCGGCTCCGGCTACAAAGGTCGCAAAGAAAAAATCAAAACAGCCAAAGTTAAGAATGTCTTTTTCGGCCGATTCTTTTAAGATGGATCAGTATATTGAAAAGATCTCGCAGCCCCTGGTTAAAACAGCTGACAGAAAATATTTTTCATCACAGATTGACCAGGATGTTCAGTTCCCCGCGCTTATTGAAATACAGCTGCGGTCTTATAAATGGTTCCTCGAAAACGGTCTTCGTGAGCTTTTGGATGAAATTTCTCCAATAACGGATTTTTCAGGCAAAAAACTTGAGCTGCACTTTTTGGATCATTCGATCGGACAGCCAAAATATACCCCGGAAGAGGCAAAATTAAAAAATATTACATACGAAGCACCCTTAAAAGTTCATGTTCAGTTAATTAATAAAGAAACGGGTGAAATTAAAGAGCAGGATGTTTTTTTGGGAAGTGTGCCATTAATGACGGTAAGAGGAACTTTTATTATAAACGGCATCGAAAGGGTTGTTGTCAGCCAGATCGTAAGATCTCCGGGTGTTTTCTTTTCGGAAAATCCCGCGGCCCCTGGCATGCGTTCAGCAAAGATCATTCCAAAAAGAGGAGCATGGCTTGAAATTGAAACCGATAAAAAAGGTATAATTTCAGTAAAAATAGACAGAAAAAGAAAAATCCCCATTACCTGTTTATTAAGAGTATTCGGATATGACAAGGATCAGGATATGCTTGATCTTTTTAAGGAGGAAACAAAGGATCTTGAATTTGATTACATTCTAAAAACACTTGAAAAAGATTCGGCAAAAACAACGGACGAAGCTTATCAAAGCATCTACAAAAAAATCCGTCCGGGCGACCTTGCCACACCCGAAAACGCAAAGAGCCTTATACATTCAATGTTTTTTGACTACAGAAAATACGATATGGGCCCGGTTGCAAGGTACAAATTAAACAAACGATTCAGAATTGATGTTCCAAATGATAAAAATCACCACACATTCCAGGTTGAAGATCTTGTACATATTTTAAAATATCTTATCAGGCTCAATAAACATGAAATGAAACCCGATGACATTGATCATTTATCAAACAGAAGAATCCGCGCAGTTGGTGAACTTGTTCAAAACAAATTCAGAGTTGGCTTGCTGAGAACGGACAGAATAGCAAAAGACAGAATGACTGTTATGGATCTTGATACGGTTACTCCAACGCAGCTCATAAACTCAAGACCGATAACCGCCGCGCTAAGAGAATTTTTTGCAAGCTCGCAGCTTTCACAGTTCATGGATCAGACAAATCCGCTTTCGGAACTTGCTCATAAACGAAGACTGTCAGCCATGGGGCCGGGAGGTCTTTCAAGAGAGAGAGCGTCATTTGATGTTCGTGACGTACACACATCACACTATGGAAGAATCTGTCCGGTTGCCACGCCCGAAGGACCGAACATTGGTCTTGTTGTGCACCTTGCAGCATATTCCCGCGTTAACGAATATGGATTTATTGAAACTCCTTACAGGGAAGTTTCACACATAGTAAAAAATCAGGCTAAAAACTTGATAGGAAGAACAGCCTCCGAAGATATTATGGGTCCGCGCTCACAGACGCCGATTGTTAAAGCCGACGAAAAAATCACAGAAAAAGCGGCAAAGCAGATTGAAAAATTAAAAATGGATTTTGTGCCGGTAAGATCTTATATAACAAATAATATTAATTATACGGACGCTGATGAGGAACGAAGGTATGTTATAGCACAGGCAAATACGGAAATTGACGAAAAAACCGGTGAAATTGTTACGCAGCATGTTGCGGCCCGAAAAGACTCCGAACCTATACTTGCCGACGTAAATGAAATTACTCATATAGATGTATCGCCAAAACAGATTATTTCGGAATCAACATCATTAATTCCCTTTTTGGAACATGATGACAACACACGTGCTTCAATGGGTTCAAACATGATGAGGCAGGCTGTTTCTCTTGTTACTCCTCAAGCCCCGGTTGTTGGAACGGGCATGGAGGAAATTTCAGCAAAAAGTTCGGGCCAGGTTTTGCTGGCTGAAGATGACGGGATTGTTTCATATGTTGACGGCACCGAAATCACGGTTATCTATAAAAACGGAAAAAAAGTTACATACCCCCTGATGGTTTATGAAAGATCAAATCAGGCAACTTCAATTCACCAGAGAGCAAAAATTAATTCAGGCATGCAGATCAAACGGGGACAGGTACTTGCTGACGGCGCCGCAACGGACGGCGGAGAACTTGCGCTTGGAAGAAACCTGCTTGTCGCATATATGGCATGGCAGGGCTACAACTATGAAGATGCCGTAATTTTATCAGACAGGCTTGTACGTAACTCCGTTTACGATTCCGTACATATTGAAACATTTACTGTTGATGTCCGTGACACAAAACTCGGACCTGAAATAGTTACACGGGATATTCCGAATGTTGGTGAAAACAAATTAAAAGATCTTGATGATGAAGGAGTCGTAAGAATAGGCGCGACCGTTCATGAAGGAGATATTCTTGTGGGAAAAATCACGCCAAAAGGAGAAACGGAACTCACAGCGGAAGAAAGACTGCTTCGTGCGATTTTCGGCGACAAAGCCCGTGATGTTAAGGATACTTCTTTAAGACTGCCGGGAGGCGAGGGCGGAAAAGTTGTCGGAATACAGCTGTTTACACGTCATAACGGCGACGAATTGCCGACAGGCGTAAACAAACAGATAAAAGTTAATGTTGCGCAGACAAGAAAAATATCAGTGGGAGATAAAGTTGCGGGACGCCACGGAAATAAAGGTGTGGTTTCAATCATAGTTCCCGAAGAAGACATGCCGTTTTTACCGGACGGCACTCCTGTTGACATTGTATTAAATCCTCTTGGTGTATCAAGCCGTATGAATATCGGACAAATTCTTGAAACGCACCTTGGATGGGCTGCCGAGAAGCTTGGATTTAAAGTCGCTACACCGGCACTCAACGGGGTAACAACGGAACAGATTACCGAAATGCTAAAAAAAGCGGATCTTCCCGAAGGAGGCAAAATACAATTATATGACGGAAGAACCGGTGAACCATTTGATCATAAATCTACGGTGGGTATCACTTACATATTAAAGTTAAGCCACTTAATTGAAGATAAAATTCACGCGCGTTCCGTGGGGCCATACTCACTTGTTACACAACAGCCTCTTGGAGGAAAAGCGCAGCATGGCGGACAGAGATTCGGAGAAATGGAGGTATGGGCGCTTGAAGCTTACGGCGCGTCCCATACATTACAGGAGATGCTCACGATTAAATCCGATGATGTTTACGGCAGAGCAAAAGCATATGAAGCGATAGTTAAGGGAGAACCTATAAGAAAGCCGCGAACTCCCGAAAGTTTTAACGTACTTGTAAAAGAGCTTCAAAGTTTATGTCTTAACGTAAACCTGCAGGCATCCGAAGAAGCAAAAGCTGAATTCGCCGAAGAAGATACATATACTGTTAAGGATAAGGAAATTGAGGAAACTGTTGTTCTGTCGGAAAACGCAGAACAAAGAGAAGAAGTTGACCCTGAGGTTGAAAAGAAACTTGCATCGCAGATGGTTGCGCCGGATCCTTCATCAGACGAGGATATTCATCTATCCGAAAGCGATGCCGCGGAACTTTCGGAGTTTAAGGATGAAGAAGATATAGCCTCAAAAGAAAACGACTAATTATAACATTTAACATTTAACAAAAAGAACATGAGAAGCGTAAACAAAGTCATTCTGATCGGAAACCTTACAAGGGATCCTGAAATGCGCCAGACCGCCAACGGACAGACAGTAACAACTTTTTGTGTAGCTACAAACCGTGAATGGATCACAAAAGATTCTTCCAAGCATAATCTGGCTGAATATCACGATATAGTTGCGTGGGCACGCCTTGCCGAAATCTGCTCAAGATATTTAAAAAAAGGAAAACTTGTTTATATTGAAGGTTATTTAAAAACAAGAAGCTGGGATACTCCCGAAGGTGTTAAAAAATTCCGCACCGAAGTTGTTGCGCAGGATATGATTATTCTTGAAAAACGACAAAGAGGAGAAGAAGAGTATATCCCTGAAGAAGAACCGGAACATGCACAGGCAGCAGATGCCCCGATTACGCCGATTGCAGATCAAGAGCCGGTTGAAGAGCCTGCGTCTAAAAAAAATGATAAAAAAGAAGAAGAAAAAAAGGACATTGATATCGGAGGAGATTTGGGATTATAACAGAACCCGTCCCCGGGTGTCCTCCCCCTGTATTAACAAAGTATAAAACTTAACATAATTATATATCATGGTAAATATTCAAAAACAGCCAAGTCAGCTGGATACATTCGATTCAATATCGGTTTCGGTTGCTTCGCCTGAAGAAATACTTTCATGGTCACATGGCGAAGTAAAAAAACCGGAAACAATAAATTACCGCACGCAAAAGCCCGAAAGAGAAGGTCTTTTTTGTGAAAAGATTTTCGGTCCAACCAAAAACTGGGAATGTTATTGCGGAAAATATAAAAGAATCAGATACAAGGGGGTAATATGCGAAAAGTGCGGCGTTGAAGTTACAAGATCATCGGTAAGGCGTGAACGTATGGGGCATATAAAACTCGCGGTACCCGTTACCCATATATGGTTTTTACGATCAACTCCGAGCCGCATAGGGCTACTGCTTGATCTGCCCATAAAAACAATAGAACAAGTTGTTTACTTTGCCGCGTATGTGGTGACGCATATGGATAAAAAATCAAAAGATGAGGCAAAAGAACAGCTGCTGGCCGAATACCAGAAGCACAGAAAAAAGATACAGGAAGATGCAAAAGATGCTGTTGAAAAAGCAAAAGAAAAAAGCAAAAAAGGAGACGCTATTGCTGATATCGAAAAAGATTTTGCAAAAAAAGCCGAAGAACTTGACCAGCAGCACGCGCAGGCAAAAGAAGAACTTGCCGGTCTTGCAATCGGATCGGTTTATTCCGAACTTGAATACAGAAATCTTTCAATGAAATTCGGACAAATATTTAAAGCATCAACTGGAGCTGAAGCCATAAGAGAAATAATTGCCAATATCAATCTGGCTGAATTGATAAAACAGCTCGAGGAGGACCTAAAAAAATCATCTGGCCAGAAGCAGAAAAAAATCATTAAAAGAATTAAACTTGCCGGAAGCTTGTTAAAAGCGGGAATTAAGCCTGAGTGGATGGTAATCACCGTTCTTCCTGTTATTCCGCCGGATTTAAGGCCTATGGTTCAGCTGGACGGAGGCAGATTTGCGGCTTCGGATCTTAATGATTTGTACAGAAGAGTAATTAACAGAAACAACCGCTTAAAAAGATTGATGTCGATCGGCGCGCCCGAAGTAATCTGCAGAAACGAAAAACGTATGCTTCAGGAAGCCGTTGATACATTGTTAAACAACTCAGCGCGCGCCGGCAAAACCGTTTTCAATTCCGGCGATAAAAGAAAACTCAGATCTCTTTCGGATATGTTAAAAGGAAAACAGGGCCGCTTCCGCCAGAACCTTCTTGGAAAACGTGTGGACTACTCGGGTCGGTCAGTAATCGTTGTCGGCCCCAACCTAAAACTTCACCAATGCGGCATCCCGAAAATTATGGCTATGGAGCTATTTAAACCGTTTGTTATAGGAAGGTTAATTCGCGACGGATATGCTCACAACATCAAAAATGCCGAAAAATTAATTCAGGTTGGCAAACGAGAAGTATGGGATATCCTGGAGGAAGTTACAAAAGACCATTACGTGCTTTTAAATCGTGCTCCTACCCTTCATCGTTTAGGTATTCAGGCATTCCAGCCGGTGCTTGTTGAAGGAAAAGCCATTCAAATTCATCCGCTTGTTTGTACGGCTTTCAACGCCGACTTCGACGGAGACCAGATGGCTGTTCATGTTCCGCTCTCAAGACAGGCGCAGGAAGAAGCAAAAGAACTTATTGTTTCCGCAAAAAATCTTCTAAAACCTTCTCACGGTGAACCGATAGTCACACCCACGCAGGATATGGTCCTTGGTTGTTATTACCTTACAAAAATGACTACCGGCAAAAAAGGCGAAGGAATGGTATTTGCAGATCTTGAAGATGCGTTAATTGCATACAGACTCGACCATGTTCATCTTCAAGCTCCGATTAAAGCAAGAATTAAAACCGGAGAAATCGTTGAAACGACTCTTGGAAGAATGATCTTTAACAGTTTCGTGCCTGAAGGTATCGGCTATGTAAACGAAACAATGACAAAAGGAAAACTTTCAGCGTTAATAAGCGACGTGTTTGAAAAATACGGAAACGATGTAACAGCTCATTTTGCGGACGAAGTAAAAAAAGTCGGTTTTAAATTCGCTACCAAATCGGGTCTTTCTATAGCCGCATCGGATATGATAGTTCCTAAAGAAAAAGAAAAAATTATTGATGATGCTTCAGACCTTATTAAAAAAATCACACAGCAGTACGAAACCGGTTTAATGACCGATGATGAAAGATACAATCATACAATTCAAGTATGGTCTCAGGCAAAATCAGATATTACCGTAGAAATGGTTAAAAGTATTGAAGAAGAAAACCACATACATTACATGATTAACTCGGGTGCCCGTGGTAACTGGGGGCAGATCACGCAGCTATGCGGAATGAAAGGACTCGTTGCAAATCCGGCCGGTAAAACTATCGAACTTCCAATCAAATCAAATTTAAAGGAAGGATTTACAATTCTTGAATACTTTATTGCCACTCACGGAGGAAGAAAAGGTAAATCGGACACCGCCCTTAAAACAGCAGAAGCAGGTTACCTGACACGCCGTCTTGTTGATGCTGTTCAGGATATTATAATCAAGGAATATGACTGCGGCTCAAAAGACGCTCATCTTGTTACAAGAAAAGAATCCGAAGAAATCGGTGAAGCTTTTGAAAGAAGAATATACGGAAGAGTGCTTGCAAAAAATGTTATCGATACTAAATCCGGTGAAGTTGTAATAGATAAAGGTCATGAAATCGGCAAAAACGAACTGCGCATAATTAAAACCCACCATATTGATGAAGTTGAAGTGCGTTCGGTTATGACATGCCAGACACAAAACGGAATCTGCGTTCAGTGCTACGGAAAAGATCTCGGTACAAACCACACTGTTGAGCCGGGAACAGCCGTAGGTATTATTGCCGCTCAGTCAATCGGAGAACCGGGAACGCAGCTTACCATGAGAACATTCCATATGGGTGGTGTTGCCGAAGGAAAAGACATCACGCAGGGTTTAACCCGTGTTGAAGAACTTTTTGAAGCACGCACACCAAAATCTCCGGCTGTACTTTCAGAAATCGACGGAAAAGTAAAAATTCATCATAAAGGAGGAGATTCCGAAGTACATGTGACTTCAGAAGAACCTGTTGTTACAAGATACGAACTGACACGTTCAATGAAGCCTGTTGTTGAAAAAGGCGATAAAATAAAGGAAAAAATGGTTATCGCAAGATCAACAAAACATAAGGATGTTGTTAAAGCGGAAAACGAAGGAAAAGTAATAAATGTTGAAAACGGCCTAATCGAAGTTATGTCCGGTGATATTGTAGAAAAAATATACAGTATTCCCCGCGGAAAAACATTAAAAGTTAAAAACGGAGATTCCATTAAAAAAGGGCAGGCAATGACATCCGGGCATTTAAACCTTCGCGAGTTAATGCGCTTAACAGACATGTATCAGTTGCAGAAATATATTATGCAGGAGGTTCAGAGCATTTATGCTTCACAGGGGCAAACCATTAACGACAAACATATTGAAATTATTGCAAGACAGATGCTTTCAAAATCAAGAATTCTCGATTCGGGAGATTCTCCGTTTCTGCCGGGCGAAATTGTTGACACCATAAAGCTTGAAAAAATTAACGCCGGGCTTGAAAAAGCAAAAAAAGAAACAGCGCAGGCTGAAAGATTGCTCCTTGGGCTTACAAGAATAGCGCTTTATACCGACAGCTGGTTGTCCGCGGCTTCGTTTCAGGAAACAATCCGAGTGCTTGTAGAGGCTTCAACAACAAACCGTGAAGATCTTCTTGCCGGCCTTAAAGAAAACGTAATTATCGGAAAACTTATTCCGGCCGGAGACACATACCGAAAACGAAATCCGGATGTTGTAAATGAAAGCAGCAAGCATGTTAAAATAGTTCAAGAAACATGCGAACTCAACGAAGAACCTCTTGGTGAAATATAAATCGCTTGCATAACTTAAAATTTTAAGTTAAACTCGCCGTCGCTAACCTAATATTATATTTTTATGCCAACAATTAATCAGCTAATAAAAAAACCGCGAAAGAAAACAATAAAGAAGACAAAATCTCCCGCGCTAAGCTTTACCTTTAACAATCTGAAGAACAAATCGGTGTCAATCCCCTGCCCATTAAAAAGAGGGGTATGCACAAAAGTGTTCACAATGACTCCCAAAAAGCCTAATTCCGCTCTGCGAAAAGTTGCGCGCGTAAGACTTACAAATCATATGGAGGTAAACGCATACATACCGGGAGAAGGCCACAATCTACAGGAACACTCCGTTGTTGTTATTCGAGGAGGAAGAGTTAAGGACCTTCCGGGTATCAGATATCATATTGTCCGCGGAATGCTTGATACCCAGGGAGTAGAAGCCAGAAGACGAAGCAGATCAAGATACGGCGCAAAAAAACCTAAAAAATAGCCCGTCTTCGGGCTACAAGCGGCCCCTGGCTTTAAAGGGCCGCATAAATATAAAGAGTTGCATTAATCTAACCACTAATTATTATCAATGCAAAAAAGAATACGATTCACACCACACGGATCAAATCCGCTTTATGAAAAATTTATAAACTGCATAATGCGGGACGGTAAAAAATCAACCGCACGAAGAATATTCAATGACTGTATGAAAATGGTAGGCGAAAAAACCAAGGAAGAGCCGACTAAGATATTTTCAAAGGCTCTGGACAACGTAAAACCGCAAATGGAAGTTAAGCCTAAAAGAATCGGCGGAGGAGTTTATCAGATACCATACGAAGTGAATGCCAACAGACAGATAACGTTGGCTTTCAGATGGCTTATCGGCGCGGCGCGAAAAAACAAAGGCGCTGCAATGTATATAAAGCTTGCAAATGAAGTTATGCAGGCTGCAGAAGGCACTGGCGCCGCTATAAAGAAACGGGACGAAACACACAAAATGGCAGCCGCAAACAAAGCCTTTGCACATTATGCAAGATATTAAAGTCCAAAACAAAACAACCCTGCTCAGGCTTATTGCGGGCCGTCTTCAGATATCCGGCAGTCAGGCAAAAAAGCTTCTTGATGCGCGGCTGGTTTTTGTAAATAAAAGACGCGTATGGATTGCAGGCTACAAACTGCTTCCGGGAGATATTGTTGAAATAAATGCTGAAAAAATTCTGCAGGTTAAAAAACCTGACCGTGTTGAAAAACTATACGAGGACGAACAGTACCTGATATTTAACAAACCCGCCGGTCTGCCCACAAACGGACCGCATTCTTTTGAACATCTTGTACGCATGAAATTCCACAAACCCGCTTTAACCGCTGTCCACAGGCTTGATAAAGACACCTCCGGCTGTCTGATTGTTGCAAAATCAAAAGAAATTTTTGAAAAAACAAAAGAAATATTTAAAGCCCGTGAAATCAAAAAAGTATACATGGCGATTGCCACGGGCAAAATTCCGCAAACACATATGATAATAAAAAATCCATTGGGCGGGCGGGAAGCGGAAACAAAATTAATGGTACTCAAATCAACCAAACTTGCCAGCCTTTTGCGCGTTGAAATTGTAACCGGCCGTAAACATCAAATCAGAAGGCACTTAAAAGGCATCGGCCATCCGGTAATCGGTGACAAACACTACAACCGCAATATTCTGCGAAACGCCGCATACAGACAGTTCAACACCCAGCTTTTGTTCGCAAAAGAAGTTTGCTTTATAAATCCTTATACAAACAAAGAAATATTCGCAAAAGCCGGACCGAATGAAACCTTCCTTAAAGCGCAAAGGGAGCTTTTTTGATAAATAAAAAATCAGATTAATAAAAAAGGGCACTCTATTGCAATGCCCCTTTTTATATAACCCCGGTTGTCGCTAAATCGGCATCGGTTCAGAATAGCTATAATCATATTCCGTTGTGCTCTCAAGCTCTACTTTATTAATCTCGGCAACACCTTGTTGTTTTCGATTTGCTTTTACCATTCTCTGCGAAACCGTGTATAAATAATCCCCAATATATAAAATTCTTTGCACGTCTTTATTGCCGTACCAATAGTAGCCTGATTTATCAGCCTGTTCGGTTGTGTCATAATGAGAAATTGTTCCCCATAATTTAAATCCGGTATCTAAATCCAAATGGTAAACATACGCTCCCTGAAAAACATAATCGCCGTATTCACTGCCCGTGTATTCAACGGTTTTATCCTTAATTTCGGCAAGCAGAACAGGAAATGCAAGCAGACCCGCATTCTTGTCGAACAAAAGGGCTTTGTGATCGTATAAAAGAGGAGAATCAGTGCCTCGGTCTCCGATTATGACCTTATACATTTCTTTTGGATTTTCTACGTCAGTCACATCAAATAAAGCAACTTTTATGCCCTGATACCATACAAAATCCATACCCCAACCTTCCATTTCCGCCTCAGTTGCCAGTTCGGTGTCTTTACCGAATCCGATTATATGGTTATCATCATAAGGATGAAGATAATCGCTGTATCCCGGAATTTTTAACTTGCCCAAAATTTTCGGGAACTCATGGTCGCTCATATCAATCACAAAGAACGGATCGATTTTTTTAAATGTTACCATATAAGCTCTTTTGCCCATAAATCTCATTGAATAAATTTCTTCTCCGGGCGCTATACCCTCGATTTTTCCGGTCATGTTCATTGTGTCATCCAAAATATAAACATTGTTTATTGATGGAAGAGAATCGTCCCAAGACCATCCTTTTGTTGTCGCGATTCTAAAATGATCATCCCATTCATCCATTGAGAACTGGTTCAAAATTCTTCCCGGCACTTTTCCTTTTCCCAAAAATTTAACATTTTCTCTTTCAAGATTAAACTTATAAACCGTTGTCTGCTCGGTGTTTGAAGGAGCCCTAAAAGAATCGTACATCCAGTAATTCCAGTCCGTTGCGGCAACATATAAATGCTCGGTTGATGCGTAAATATTTTCACTTGAACCAAGGATTACTTCTTTTGAAATTGCAGCATTGTTTGTATCAATCGGGATACCGGTAACAATCAAATAATTTGCCGATTCATAAGCCGGAATGTATTTAACATCCGTGCATCCGCATAAGGGCTTGGCGGTTTCATCCGCGGTATCCTGATACCTTGGAAGAATTTCATCGGCGCTTTCAACCGTTGAGTAAGCCCAAAATCCGGGCCTGTTCATAACAACATAAACCATCTCATCCACTTTTCTTGACTGGGTATAATCTCCCTCAAACGAAAGTGAGCGGAAATTCTTGATATTTGTTTTGTCGGTTATATCAAAAATGAAAATTTTAGTGAGCGTTCCGCCATAATAAGGATACGGAAGAATTCTTGCATCTTCTTTATATACGGGATAAGGATAAGAAACATATGAAGTTCCGAGAACCACAAGTTTGTTTCCGTCCACATACATATCGCGCGGCCAGAAATCATCATCGGTAAAAGTTACTGCATCAAGTTCGGCAAGAGCCATGGGTGGATACGCCCTGATAATTTTTACAGTCTGGCCGACAACTTGATAAATATATTCGCCGTCCGTTTTAACAATATCTGCCTCGTCAACACCTGCAACCTGCACGTTTGTTTCAGAATAGTCACGTGTTGCTGAGCTATCCCCAAGACCAGATGCTTCGTCCTGAGAAACCGAAGGTGCGGTTGAAGTTGCACCGGATTCAGCCTCTTGAACAGCCATCTTCACATCTCCATCATAATAATAATTAGATCCTGAAACGGCAAATTTCTCCTTTAACTGGTTGCAGTCTGAAATCGTTGAAAATAATTCAGCCTGTGTGTTTTTTAAAAGTTCGTCATATGAACCAGTTTCAACGCCGGTCGGGTTTACTTGAAGTCTCCAAATCATTTCCGCCATTTCTCCCCTGTTTATATACTGGTCAAAAGTAGCAACTGTTTCAGGGATTGCGGATTTGTCCTCTAAAGCCGATACGTACTGATGAAACCAGGTATCTGTTAACAAATCATCAGAAGGAATATCAAGCCCGTTTATAACAACCCTGCCTGACTCGGCAAAATTAA
The DNA here is from genome assembly GCA_016928915.1 of Candidatus Peregrinibacteria bacterium. Classification (GTDB taxonomy): domain Bacteria; phylum Patescibacteriota; class Gracilibacteria; order UBA1369; family PNNO01; genus JAFGJT01. The sequence continues at coordinate 110,335 of JAFGJT010000008.1, read as the reverse complement.
TAGGCCTTTCGGGCTTAAATGTGCCGTCAGGGTAACCGCTGATCATTCCCAGGGATTTTGCTTTACACACATAAGGTGCGAACCATTCATTTTTAACATCGGGAAAACAGTCGGAGCCTTCGGGTGTTGCACCGCTTGCAAGCAGAATAATTTTTACAAACTCCGCGCGGACAATCGTATTTTCCGGCAAATAAGTTCCGTCGCCATACCCTTCAACAACACCCTCGTCTTTTAAATAAGTTACCGCCTGTGAATAAGGATAACTTGTAGGCACATCTGAAAACCCAACTGCAAACGCACCGGCACTGTTGACGATCACAAGGAAACCCGCAAGGATTCCTGTAATCAATGTTCCGGCCAGTACTTTGTGTAATTTCATGGCTTTTTTAGGTTAAAAAATTCAAAGCATCATATATAATTATACGCATTTTTTGCTGTTACAAAAGCCCCTTGACTAATATGTTTTAAATTTTAATAATCAGAATTCAATAGAAGCAAATTTTGTTGACTTCACCCTTTAAATACATATAATACTTGAGCAAAATTAACTCAAAAACATTATGTCTGAAGATTTACGGCTTATACGCAACATTGGTATTATCGCGCATATTGACGCGGGTAAAACCACTACATCCGAACGCGTGCTTTTTTACACCGGTAAAAAGCACAAAATAGGTGAAGTACATGAAGGCGCGGCTGAAATGGACTGGATGGAACAGGAAAAAGAACGGGGCATCACAATTACATCCGCAGCCACAACCTGCCGTTGGAAAGACGTAAGAATAAACTTAATCGACACTCCGGGACACGTTGATTTTACAGCTGAAGTTGAACGTTCTCTGCGTGTTCTTGACGGAGGATGCGTTGTATTTGACGGATCTCAGGGTGTTGAACCGCAGTCAGAAACAGTATGGAGACAAGCCGATAAATATGAGGTACCGCGCCTTGCTTTTATTAATAAAATGGACAAAATGGGGGCTGATTTTTATATGAGCCTTGATTCTATCCATAAAAGATTAAACCCGAAAGCTGTAGCAATTCAGCTTCCGATCGGAGCTGAAGGAACTTTCTCCGGAATTATTGATTTAGTTGAACAAAAAGCATATAAATTCGAGGGAAAAAACGGTGAAAACATAGTTGAAATTCCGATTCCCGATGATATGAAAGATCAGGTCGCTAAATTCAGGGCAACAATGGTTGAAAAAGTTGCCGAATGTGATGAGGCGTTAACCGAAAAATTTATTGAAGGAAAAGAAATTTCCATAGAAGAAATTAAAGCTGCTACAAGAAAAGGAACAATATCAAACCAGATTTATCCTGTGCTGTGCGGATCGGCTCTCGCTAATATCGGTGTGCAATTTATGCTTGATGCTGTTCAGGATTATCTCCCTTCCCCGCTTGATGTTCCCGCCATCAAAGGAAAAAATCCCGATACCGATACTCAGGAAGAAAGAAAAGCCGAATTTAATGAACCTTTTTCCGCGCTTGCCTTTAAAATAGCAACCGACCCTTTTGTAGGCAAACTGTGCTTTTTTAGAGTTTATTCAGGTGTGCTTACAGCGGGCAGCTATGTATACAACACCACATCAAGACAAAAAGAAAGAATAGGTCGAATACTTCAGATGCACGCAAACCACAGAGAAGAAATCAAGGAAGTGAAAGCCGGAGATATTGCCGCAACCGTCGGCTTAAAAGCAACAATGACCGGCAATACATTATGCGATGAAAACAAACCGATTATTCTTGAATCAATTGAATTCCCTGATCCGGTTATCCATATCGCCATTGAGCCAAAAACCAAGGTTGATCAGGAAAAAATGGGTATTGCCCTGCAAAAACTTGCAGAAGAAGACCCGACCTTTCAAACATACACTGATGAAGAAACCGCACAAACGATTATTGCAGGTATGGGAGAGCTTCACCTTGAAATTATTGTTGACCGCTTAAGAAGAGAATTTAAAGTTGAGGCAAATGTGGGTAAGCCGCAAGTTGCATACAGAGAAACAATTCAGATTCCGGTTGAGGCGGAAGAAAAATACGCAAAACAGACAGGAGGCCGCGGACAGTACGGACATGTACTTATACGCTTAACGCCGCAGGAGCCGGGTAAAGGTTATGAATTCGTCGATAAAGTTGTTGGAGGAAGAATCCCGCGCGAATATATTCCCGCTGTAAATAAAGGTATTATTGAAGCCATGACAAGAGGAGTAGTAGCAAGTTATCCGATGGTTGACATTAAAGTTGAACTTTACGACGGATCTTATCATGATGTGGATTCATCCGAACTTGCGTTTAAAATCGCAGGATCAATCGCCTTCCAGAACGGAGCCAAACAGGCAAACCCCGTACTGCTTGAGCCGATTATGAAAGTTGAAGTTGTAACTCCCGAAGATTATTTCGGAGATGTTATGGGCAATTTAAGCTCAAGACGCGGACAAATAACCGAAAGCGGAGACAGAAGCTTAGCAAAATTTATCAAGGCCGAAGTTCCTCTGGCTGAAATGTTCGGATACGCAACAGACTTGAGGTCAATGACACAGGGTCGCGCATCATATACAATGGAATTCGGCAAATATAATAAAGTGCCAAATAACGTTGCTGAAAAAATAATCACAGCAAGAGCGGGTATAGTAAAACGTGCATAAGCCTTATAAACAATGAAAGAAAGTTCAGTTCAAAATTTTACTTTGGGCGAAAAGCTGGTGCTTTTTATAAATAAACGTTTTCGTCCGCTTCCCCATCCTTTTAATGATAAAAAAAACAAGGATCAGAAATTATCTTATACTGATTTTGAATATAATCTTGCATATCAGACGGCTTTTAAGGCTTTCGAAGGCGGCAATTTGGACTTTTTGAAATCATTAAATGATAAAGAAGTTCTTGATATCGCATGCGGAGGAGGAGGAAAAAGCATCTGGCTTGCAGAAAATACCGAACTAAAAACAATGACCGGTATTGATATTTCTAAAAATTTTATTGATCAGGCAAAAAAATTTGCAGCGGAAAAAAATTTATCGGAAAAAATAAAATTCAAGGTGGCAAGCGCAAAAGAACTTCCATTTAAAGACAACTCCTTTGATGTTGTTTTTCTAAATGATGCGCTTGAACACATACCTAATCCCGAAAAAGCGCTTAAAGAAGCCTCAAGAGTAATACGCCCCGGAGGCAGCATATGTATAAACTTAGCCACATACTATCATGCATACGGGCACCATCTTACCGATGTGATATCAATTCCGTGGCTTCATGTTTTTACCACCGAACAATTTCGCATAAAATTATACAAAAAACTGGTGCAGAATCTGCCGGACGGTCAAGAACGAATCAATTTCAGAATCGGCAAAATTAACGAAAAAGAAAAATTCACTTATCTGAACCATATTTCCACACGCAAATTTAAAAAAATCCTCAAAAATCTAAGAAAAAATAATAATATAAAATGTTCCTACTATTTTAACGAAAAATGGAATAACCCGGTATTAAAATTCCTTACCGGTCTGCCCGTACTGGATGAGCTTCTTGTAAAACAAATCACATGCGTTCTTTCAAAATAATCGCCAAAAGAGCCGGAGTTTCAAAACGCGCTTAAGTCAAAGAATAATATTAAGCATTTGCTTTTTCTGATTCGTTTTGTCCTATAGTTTTTCTTTGTTTTTTTCTTTTCTTTTCCGCAACCTGCATAATACGACCTTTTTTTGAAGGTATATAAATCACAGAATTAAAAGTATATACTTGTCTGGAATTTAATATAATATTTTTTAGTGTTATAGGATGGGTTTTATTGTCTTTAAACATAAAAATTTCATCCGAAGTTCCTGAAAATCCCAATTGCCCATATTCTGATGTCCCAATTGAAATAGGCTTAGGAAAAAATTTTAATTTTTGATAAACCCCCCTTAAAAACTTACTGGAATTACATTGATCATAGATTATTATAGGAGTGGGTTCGTTAGCATATTTTTCATTCCTTTTTTTTAATGCTTCCACCAATTCAGATTGGTTTATATGAATAGTAGACTTGTTTGAAAAATAAATACCATCAGGTGCTCCGTGTGCATCAAAATAAATTGTTAAAGGAGGCGGAGTATTTGTTATGGCTTTTAAAATATTTTTTTTCTTATGTATAATTTTTCCCTCCATATTGGATTCCTCTCTAAATAACTGAATTTTTCCACCCTGTTTTTTTATATTTTCCATTAAACCAGTACATCCAAATCTATATGTATTATTAGCCCATTTTTCATTATGGGCCATCATTAGTACTTTTCGGCCTTTAAAAACTGGGGTGTCCTTATATTCTTCGGGTTGTTCAAGAATACGTTTGAGCTCTGTTTGTACATTTATAAATGTTATTTTTTTATTTTGAAAATATAAATTACGAGCTACCATTAAACGTAAATCATTTTTTTCAGCAGATTTAACAAATTTATTAATAATTATCCATTTAAATGGAATCTTTAGAACTTTTTTGACAGAAGGGTCATTCCAAAAAAGATCTATCGACTGTTTACTTCTCCCCTCAATTTCTCCAGCTTTAGGTTTAATATTTTTAAACTCTGAATTAATAGTATATTGAATCGTATTTCCCAAAATATCATCAATAAACTTTTTATAATCTTTCATTTTAGAATTAAGCAGTGATATTAAATACTTTTCTGTTTTGGATTTTAAAAATTTTATAGAAGCATATGCCGATTTGAACAGAAAACCTTCATTCAATGATTTACCATCTATAGCTTTTATAGCTGTTTCTAAAATTTCTTGTGCATAAATTTTGTCTTTATAATTTTTAAAATATATAATAGCTGATTTAGGATATTTTATAGCTGCGCGAATCAATATATTTTTTGCATAAGGTTGTTTTTCATATGCCTCCAGCCAAGTAAAAGCTTTTTCAGGAGATCTATCCAATATTTTCAGTACATTCTTCTGTTCTTCAGGGACCAGTTCAGGGAAATCGTCATTTAAAATCGGCAAATCATTCTTATTTATTAAATGACTAACTGATTGGATAATTTTTTTTGCGTACGGCATATCCTTATATAAAGGATAATATTTAATGGCCAGCGAAGGATCGTTTATGAAATGATTTATGAAAATATTTAATACATCTTTTTCATTTACAATATCTTTATATTTTTCTTTCTCAGTAAAATAATTCGTTAAAAAATAGTCTACTTTTTTGTTTATTGCGTAAATTACAATCTCTTTTAAATGTGGAAGATTTTTATTCTTTAATATTTTAAAAAAATCTTCAAAATTTTCATTTGGCGTTACATCTATAGCTGATTTAATTATTTCTTCTGCCCATGGCATATGACTATATTTATCAATTTTACTAAATGCAAGAAACGAAGATTCGGGGTCTTTTAGAAATTTACTTTGTAAAATGTCTTTTGCAAAAGAAGCATTTATAAAATCTTCAAGGCAATCAAATAAACAACTTCCATCAGCTAATGAGGCAACCATTTTAAAAATCTCATTCGATCCTGTTAATTTTTTATAAAGTGAATAATTTCTCACAGCTTCATCCGGACAAAAAGGTGCCGCAAGGCTGACAATATTTATTGCCCAGGATTTTTCTATAAATAATTTAATATTTTCAAATGTCTCTTCCGAACAATCTGTAGGATTTCTAAATATTGCTTCACAAAGCACTTCAAAAGCCCATGGGGCGTTTTTAAAAACAGCAACATTTTTAAAAAGCTCTTTTGGATTAGTTATAAGCTTATCATTAATCTCCATATACAATTTCTGTTCTGATATCGAATAAATCCCCGTAAAATTCATAAGATGCAACGAATTTTCAATTCCGAGCTCTTTTAGTAATTCTGGTGAAATTGATTTAAAAATTTCATTTGCTTCTTTTTCAGTTATCCTCTGATCTTCTGTGTATTTTGGCATTGTCGCTTTAAGCTTTTTCTTTAATTCTTTAAGTTTATCCTTAAGTTTTTCATATTTTGCTTTTTCTTTGAGCAGCTCTTCCTTTGTACCCTTTTCTTTTGGTTTTTCATTCAATTTTAAAGCAGCGATCTCTTTTTCAACCTTCTTATGAAATACATTTGGATTTCCCATATCATTCTGTTTTAAGATTTCCTATCTGTTTCTCGAGCTTTTTTAATTGCTCCTCTTCACTCTCTCCTGTCCTTTTCAATTTTAACCTATCTAATGCTTTTTTAAATTCCTCAAGCAAAAGTATTTCATTTCCTAATCTTTTATTGAGACCATGAAAAGCTTTTATTAATGCTTTAATGCGAATTTTATTTTTTTGTTTTTTTAATAACATTTTATTTACTTTATTTGATATTATAACATAATAATCATTTTTCTTCAACATGGTATTCTAAATTCAATATTCTTATTAAATAAAATTTCTCTTGCAAATGAAAATTTCTTTCGCTAATATCTCTTAGCATTCGGATAAACTCCGTTACATATATATTTTTCTAATAAGTAACCAACCATTCACATGGCAGAACAAGAAAAATTTGACCGAAGCAAACCGCACGTAAACGTGGGAACAATCGGTCACGTAGATCATGGTAAAACAACTCTTACTTCAGCTATTACAGCTGTTGCCGCCGCTAAATTCGGAGGAAGCAACAAAGCGATTGCATTCGACGCAATCGACAATGCACCTGAAGAAAAAGAGCGCGGTATTACAATCGCAACTTCCCACCAGGAGTATACAACTGCAAACAGACACTATGCGCACGTAGACTGCCCGGGACACGCCGACTATGTAAAGAACATGATTACCGGAGCAGCCCAAATGGACTGTGCTATTCTTGTTGTATCGGCAGCCGACGGCCCTATGCCTCAGACACGCGAACACATTCTTTTGGCTCACCAGGTGAATGTTCCACATATTATTGTTTTCTTAAATAAAATTGACGTTGCGGATCCTGAAGTTGCGGAACTTGCTGAAATGGAAGTGCGCGATCTTCTTAAAAAATACGGATATCCTGGAGATGAAACTCCGATTATCAGGGGTTCTGCTTTAAAAGCTCTTGAAAATCCAAACGGACCTGATGCCGAACCAATCGTAAAATTACTTGAAACATTAGATACATACGTTCCGGAACCAAAACGCGATCTTGATAAACCATTCCTTATGCCGGTTGAGGATGTATTCTCAATTAAAGGAAGAGGAACAGTTGCTACGGGTCGTGTTGACCAGGGTATAGTAAAAATCAATGATGAAGTTGAAATCGTAGGCATTAAGCCAACAAGAAAAGTAGTTGTAACAGGTGTTGAAATGTTCAAGAAACTTCTCGACGAAGGCCGCGCCGGAGACAATGTTGGGCTGTTGCTTAGAGGTATTGAACGTGACGATATTGAAAGAGGACAGGTTTGCGCAAAACCCGGAACAATCAAGCCGCATACAAAATTCGAGGCTGAAGTTTATATCCTGACAAAAGAAGAAGGCGGACGACACACTCCATTCTTTAAAGGTTATAAACCACAGTTCTATATCAGAACAACAGATGTAACCGGTTCAGTGGAATTACCGGCTGATGTTGAGATGGTTATGCCCGGCGACAACCTAAAGTTCAATGTAGCACTTGGCGCTCCTATCGCCATGGACGAAGGAACAAGATTTGCTATCCGTGAAGGCGGAAGAACGGTAGGTTCAGGTGTTGTAACAAAGATTGTGGAGTAGAACACGTCTTCGTGTTCCTTAGCGGCCGACCAAGGCCGCGTTCCCCAAAAATTCGCATTTAGAGTAAGTCCTAGTTGCCCCCACCGCAAGGCGGGGGTTTTTTTTGCAAACCACTGGCTAAATTACAAACTTATCGCTAAACTATTTTCGTATAAAAATTTAAACCAATAATTTTTCATTTATGAAAGCAAAAAAACTTCTTTCCGTTGTCATCCCTGTCGCGGTTATTTTGGCTGTGGCCGCCGCCGCATTTTACTACATCCAACTCCGTCCTCAAAAAGAAAGCCGATACCAGGCTCCGCAAACAATTGTTAGTGAAAAAATTTCTTCCGGGGCTGATATTATTGTTAATCTTCCAAAGGAAGCGGCGGGCTCAACTGAAAATATCGAATTCTCGCCTGAAATAGAAGGCGAATGGCATAAAGGCGCCGCGCAAAATGTTGTTATATTGACCCCTGATAAACCGCTTGAGCAGGGCATGGTCTACCAGATTAAAATTCCCGCAAAAGAAGGCGAGTTTAAACAATTTTTTGAAATCACCGAACCTCCCAAAGTTTTAAATATTTTCCCGAACAAAGACACCGAAACTCCGGTGAACTCCAAAATAACCATGGTATTTAACAGACCAATGATCCCTCTAACAACACTCGGCGAAGTTGAAAAAAATACAGTTCCCGTAGAAATGACACCCAAAACAACCGGCAGATGGAAATGGATTTCAACGCGAAGCCTACAGTTTATTCCGGCTGACTCACTTGTAAGTTCGGCAAATTATACGGTAAAAACCCTGCCTGAATTTACCTCTTTTGAAGGACTTAAAATTGAATCCGTTGAACATACATTTAACACAACACCGCTCCGATATGAAAGAATCGATACAGGGAAAATTGTTTATAACAAGCCCATAAACATATATTTTAATCAGCCGGTTGATATTGAAAAAACAAAATCGCATATTGAAGTGTTTAACAATACCTCGGCTGAAAGTGCGGATATTTTAGTTGAATACGGCAAACGTTCCATGTGGAACAACGAAACTCATAAATATGAAGAAAAAACTGATAATTCGGTTCTTGCGGTCTATCAGGCGCAAGACTCACACGGCCGCTCAAAACTTTGGGATTTTGCCAATGTATACAATCTTGAAATTTTAAAGGCATATCCGCTTGAGGGCGATATTGTTCTTGATGAAAAAAACACAAGCACGCTTACGGTTACCGAAATTGTAAAAAACGTCAGCGCCCATTCGGAACGTTCTTTTTATGCCACAAAAGAATTTCTTGATCCAAAAGGATATCTGGAAATCGAATTTTACGAGGAAACAGACCTTGGAAGAAGCCGCATTGAAGGCGATAAAACAACAAATATCGAATACGGGAAAAAATGTAAAGAGCAGGAAGCCGAAACTGAAAAAGTTATATGGAGCACTGATGATACAGAGGAAGAAAAATGCGAAGAAATTACGGATAAAACCAAGTTGCGTGTTTTCTTCCAGTCCGGTCTTATAGATTTCAGCGAAAAACTCTCACTGAAAATCAAAAAAATCGTCAATGTTGAAGGCGTAACATTAAATCCACAAGATCAGGAAATTGAATATACTCTTTATGCTTATCCGAAATTTGAAATCAAAAATGTTCTGGAGGAAGGCAAACAGGGCGTAGACACCGAAAAGCTTACCGTATGCTCCTCCACCCCGCTTTACGCGCCCGAACAAGAAAAAATCGATAACTTTATAAAAATAAACCCCGAATATAAATTCCAAAGCTGGAATTCGTCTTACTATATTGACCCCGGACAAAAAGAATATCCGGAGTGCAAACCATATGAATTTCAGACTGATATTTATTATTATTTAAAACCATATACCGAATATAAAATTAATCTTGATTTAAAAGACCTGTTTGACCAGACGGCCTCAAAAGAAATCACCCTTACAACGGGTAATATAGGCGAAATCCTTACAAATATTTATCATCTGCAGGATCATTATTCGGTTACAACCTCAAAGGCCACAAAACTTTCGTACGCAACGGAAAATCTTGATTATGTTGATGTGCAGATCTGCAAAGTGGACCCTTTGACAATGCTTGAGGCTTTAAACAACGGTCTTGACTATAAAGAACCCGCGCATAATCAGCTTGCATGCGAAGACCTTAAAACCGACCAAATCGACATACCCGGCAATTACTGGGCGCGCAATTATTTTCAAATTAGAGTTGCGGATTATTTCCCGGAAACACCGGGTCATTATGTTTTAACTTTTACCAATCCGGATTATAAAGGCTGGAGCGATGACCAAATTTTTGAACATGCATATCTTACAATAACAAATATTTCGGCGATTGAAAAAGTTATCCAGGCTTACGAATACAGTTATATACAGGATCAGAATAAACTTACGGATAAACAAAAAGAACAGCTTGAAAACATGTACTGGGTAACCGATATATCAACCCTTAACAATATTTCAAACGCAAAAATTGATCTGTACCGGTATGAAGACATGAAAAATTCCGACGATATAGTTATTGCCCGATCGGTAAGCACAGATGAAAACGGCGTAGCAAAAGTTAAAGTTGTTACCAACCCTGCCGGAGCGATTATAACAAGCGGCAATGATAGTGCAATAATACCCAATTATTCAACGGTGCTACAGTACTCCGAAACAGCTTATAATACCGACAGAATTTATATTTACACGGACAGACCGATTTACAGGCCGGGCGATACTGTGCATATCAAAGGCATTTACCGCACCGGGTTTGATAATGAAATGAAAATTCTGCGTGATACACAAATGGAAGTTTCGGTTAATGACTCTGAATATAACAACGTTTACAGCGCTGAAAGCGAAATTAACGAATTCGGAACTTTTAGCACGGATTATATAATAAGCTCCGAAGCTCCGCTCGGCAGATATTATATTTATTCCAACAATCAAACAGCATATTTTGATGTTGAGGAATATACAAATGCCGCATTTAAAGTTGAAACAAAAACCGACAAAGAAGAATACACTGCCGGCGAAAAATTCACGCTGAATATTGATGCCAACTATTATTTTGGCGTTCCTCTTGAAGGCGGAACAGTCAATTATTCAATAGTCGCCCAGGATTATTATTTTGATAAGTATACTGATGAATATTTTAATTTCGGCAGCCCGTGGTACTCATGCTGGTGGGGATGTCCGACCAACGACACGTTTATTTTAAGAGGCGAAAAAGAACTGGGAAAAGACGGGAAAGCCGTTATAACGCATGAAATGAACTTTGAAAAACTGTTTAAAGAGGAAGAAGACAGAAAAAGCAAAATTTTTGTTGTTAATCTGAACGTCGAAAATACAAGCGGCCAGCAGATAAGCACCCAAAAGTCATTTATAGTTCATGCCGGAGATGTTTATCTGGGTGTTAAAACCGATGATTATTTTATGCCCGAGGGAAAAGAATTTGAAATGAAAGCGAAATCGGTTGATAAAGACGGAAAACCGGCTGGTAAAGGTGATATTAAAGGATCGATAAACAAAGTAACATGGAAAACCATTCAGCGAAAAGAAGTTGACGGAAGTTTTTACTATAGGACCGAAAAAGAACTGACATCCATTGAAGAATTCAGCTTTTCAACCGATACAAAAGGAAATTATTCAAAGAAATTCACTATTAAAGAGCAGGGTGAATACGAAATCATATTACAAACTAAAGACTCCCGCGGTAACGAAATTACAACAAGCGAAAATGTGTATGTTTATAAAGCAACCGAATCAGATCAGTTTGCCGGAGAAATAAGCCTTGTAAGAAAAACAAATGACACCACCCTTGAAATAGTAAATACGAACGGCATGCTTAAAGTGGGAGACACGGCCGACTTTATGATTAAAAATCCTTTTAACGCAAAAGCAAAAGCGCTGATAGCGATTGAGCGCGGACGCGTGTTTGACTACGAAATTGTTGACGTTGCCTCAAGTTTTTACAAGCATGAATTTGAAATAACCGATGATTACATTCCTAATATTTATGCTTCGGTGGTCCTGCTTTCTGCCGAACCCGGGCTTAAATTTGCGAGCACCTCATATGTTATAAATGTGGAACAAAAAGAACTTACAATTGATGTAAAATCCGAAAAAGAAAAATATCTTCCGGGCGAAGAAGTTAATCTTGATATCACTGTTAAAGATAATGACGGAAAACCTGTGCAAACCGAACTTTCGGTGGCGGTTGTTGACGAAAGCGTTCTTGCTCTTAAAGGAAACCCTCATAAAAATCCGGTTAAATTCTTTTACGCGGGATTTCCGTTAACTGTTTCAACTTCGGCAAACTTAAAAAATCTGCTTCATGAAATTGAAATCAAGCCGGGCAAAGGCGGAGGAGGAGGCATTGATGATACAAAAAAACGCGGTGAATTTTTGGACACAGCATTATGGCAGGCTGTAATTCATACGGATGAAAACGGAACAGCAAAAGTTAAATTTAATCTGCCCGATAATTTAACAACCTGGCAGGTTGAAACAATAGGAGTATCAAAAGATACAAAACTTGGCGTTGATTACGATGAAATCATGACGCAAAAAGATCTCATGATTACACCGCTAAAGCCAAGGTTTGCCGTGCCCGGAGACACCTTTAAACTCGGCGCAAAAATATTCAACCAGTCCGATAAGATACAGAACCTTAAAGTAACGATTTCTTCGGAAACTTTAAGTCTGGACGGATCCAAAGAAATCGACTTAAGCATAGGCAGGGGTGAAACAAAAACAGTATATTTTAATGCTCAGGCGCCGGCGCTTATACAAGAGGGCATTCATAAATTTACATTATCGGCAAAATCAAACGAAGAAGAAGATACTGTTGAGCAAAGCATTTCTATAACGCGCGACAATACTTACGAATCAACCGCAACAGCTTATTACACTAACGAAGATACAGCGACGGAATATATTTATATCCCCGAAAATGTAATAAAAGACAAAGGCGAATTAAACATAGGAACAAGCGCCACTCTTGCTGTGTTTATTTCCGGCGGGCTCAACTCTTTAATGGATTTTGCATACGGCTGCACCGAACAAATTGCAAGCAAACTTGAGGCCATTGCAATAGTAAAACGCGGACTTGCGCTTGAAAATATAGGAGAAAAATTCCGAATGGAAGAGATTACGTTTGAAGGAAAAAAATACTCACCGGACGAAGTTGTAAAAATCGGTCTTTCAAAAATTTATGAAAATCAAAATTCCGACGGCGGTTTTACATATTTCAAAGGATGGGAATCTAACTACCACCTGACTCTGCGCATGATAACAATGTTAAACACATTAAACCGCGCTGGTTATCAGGTTAACCAGAATGCAATTATTAATGCCGCAAATTATGTTCTGGGCAAAATTAATACTGACAAAGCATACCAGACTGAATCAAATATTATTTATGCGGCATATGCATTTAGTAATATCAGCAATAATTCAAGTTATCTTCAAGAACTGGCGCCCAAAATAAGCGAGGTGATTCTTGCGGATGAAAAACTGCTGAACGAAGAATTAAATAATATGACGCTCACATATCTGGCGCTTACGCTTGCGGAAAATCCTAATCTGTTTAATTCGGGTGATAAAGATATGGTGTATAAACTTCTTGAAAACAGGGTAAAAATTGACGCGCGCGGCGCATACATGCCGCTAAGCGGTAAGTACGAATGGTCATATTATGAAACAAGCCAAAAAAACACCGCTCTTTATCTTAAAGCACTCACGGCCGATAAAAGAGACAATGAAACTCTCGGCAATCTTTTAAGATGGCTATTAAATACACGTGAAAAAGACGGGGCATGGGGTTCAACCGCAGCCACACTTGCTGTTATTGACTCTTTTACGGACTTTATTAAATGGCAAAACGAAAACAAGTCGGACTTTAATTTAACAATCGCTGTTGATGATATTACAAATGAATTCAGCTTTAATCCGCAAACAATCTTAAATCAGGAAAAAGTTAAAATCTCTCCGCTTGAAAAACTGCAGATAGGTAAAATTCTGCCTTTAACGTTCACCAAAAAGAACAACAATAATGAAAAAAATAATTTCTATTACGATGTATTGTTAAAATATTATCTTCCGGTTGAAAATATCGCGCCGCGCGATGAAGGCTTTTCAATAACAAAAAAACTGTATGCTCTTGACGATAAAAAACTTGAAAAACCCCTTGCGGAAGCACGAATAGGAGATATTTTAAAAGGACGTCTTGAAATAATTGTGCCTGAAGACAGAAATTTTGTTGCGATAGAAAACTATATACCGGCCGGAACGGAACTTGTAAATTTTACCCTCGCCACTGAAAACGAATCATTATACAAAGACTATGAAGAGTGCAAAAACGGCAATGCAAAAGGCTGCAATTATGATTATGATCCTAATCAACTATATCCTCGCAGAGAAGAACTGCGCGATGACAGATTATTCCTGTTCACCGATCATCTTTCACCGGGGACATATCATTACGACTATTACCTGCGCGCTTTGGTGCCCGGAGAATTCTCGCATATGCCTGCCGTGGTAAGCCAAATGTACTTTCCTGAAATATTCGGACGAACAGGAGGAGAAAAATTTATCGTGAAAGAATAATTATATAAGGATTATGGAATTAATTGCCACCTGCGCATTCGGGCTTGAAAAACTTGTTTATGATGAAATAAAAAAACTTGGTCTTTGGGTTATAAAAAAAGATGATGGAAGAGTGTTTTTTGAGGGCGACGAAACAGCTTTAATTAAAGCCAATTTATGGCTGCGATGCGCTGACAGAATTCTTGTTAAAATCGGTAAATTCATGGCCGTAACTTTTGACGAGCTTTTTGATGCCGTGAATGCTTTGGAATGGGAGAAATATATCGGAGTGACGGACTGCTTTCCCGTTAAGGCTGTGAGCGTAAAATCAGCGCTTCATTCCGAGCCGGCTGTTCAGAGCATTGTAAAAAAAGCCGTTGTAAAAAGACTTCAGCAGAAATATAAAACGGAAATTTTGCCCGAGAATTCAAATTCCGTTTATCAGATAATTGTAAAATCACACAAAGACGAGTTCACCGTTTGTATAGATTCTTCGGGTGAAAGTCTGCATAAAAGAGGGTACAGAAAAAAGGGCGATATTGCTCCCATTAAAGAAACTCTGGCCGCGGCAATGGTCAAACTTTCCGACTGGACGCCTGACAAGACTTTGGTTGATCCATTCTGCGGAAGCGGAACAATAGCAATAGAAGCCGCATTGATTGCAAACAATATCGCACCCGGTATAAACCGAAAATTTGCTTTTGATAACTGGAAAAGGATTGATAAAAAAATAGTAACCGATGCAATTGATGAAGCAAAAGAATCCGAAAAACCATTAGAAAAACTTCCCGTATATTGTTTCGATATAGATCCTATCGCGCTTAAAATCGCCCAGCACAATGCCGCAAATGCCGGATTTGATAATATTCATTTTAAACGCTCCGACTTCAATGACCTTGATTTCGGCAAATTTGAAAACTGCACCTTTATAACAAACCCGCCTTACGGAGAAAGGCTTGAAGATGCTGCAAAAGTAAATCAAATATATAAAGATTTCGGAAAAAAATTCACACAGACAAAAAACTGTTCGCTCTTTTTAATAACTTCAAATGAAGATTTTCCGCGCCTTTTCGGCCGTCCCGCAGACAAAAACCGCAAACTGTTTAACGGAAACATTAAATGTTATCTGTATTCGTATTATAAGATTCAAAGCAATTAACAATTTACACATATGATGTTCTTTAAAAGAAAAACAATCCTTGATACGCTCTTTTATTTCGCCAAAAGCTTAAGCGTGGTAATAGGCCTTGTTATGATATGGCGCGGCATCTGGTATGTTTTGGATTTTGTTGACTTCACCTGGCTCGGCGGAAACCATATTTTCACAGCGATCGGAGGGATAATCGCAGGACTTGCAATTCTTTATATCCCAAATAAAAACTTACATGAAATTGAAAAACTTTAAAAAGTTATTTTTTCATTTATAATCTTATACAGGTATATCATTAACAAAAATACTATGCCATCAACAAAAGAAGATTTTATTAATAAGCTAAATAAAGCGCTTGAATGGGAATATGCTTCCGCAATTCAGTATATCCAGCATTCGGCCGTAATTACGGGCGCCCAGTATGATTCAATTTCTAAAGAACTCGTTGTTCACGCAAACGAAGAAATCGCACATGCTGTGCTTGTTGCGACCGCAATTTCCGATCTCGGAGGTGTTCCTACAATTGAAGTTGAAAAAAGAAACATTTCAGACGATTCAAAAACAATGCTCGAACAGGATCTTGAAGGCGAAGAAATCGCGATAAAACTTTATAAAGAATTGATAGTGATAGCCGAAGAGCAAAAAGAATACGGCGTAAGAAGAGTTATGGAAGATATTTTAATGCAGGAAGAAGAGCACCGAAGAGATATTATGAATTCTCTGGGAAAGTAACAATTTCAATCCGGATAATTTCGCTGTCAAACTCATTATTATAAGCACGGATTTCATACGAACCCTCTTTGTCGGGTGTAAATTTTGCCATACTTCCCTCATCGACTTTTTTATCATCAACAAACCATTCAACTTCATAGTCCGATTCAAGGGGTAAAATCATGTCAGTTTCGTATAAAAATTCATCGCCGTCATGAGGAAAACTAATTAAGGCTTTTTTTATAAGCAAATTTTTTGCCTTTTCGTAATCGTCACCCGCAAGCCCGTAATCAACTGTCGCACTGGCCGCGTCATAAAAACTTTTAATTTTATCAAATTTGAATTTAGTGTCTTTATTGTACTTTGAGTTATATAAAAGCAGCATGACATCGTGCCATATCCCGCCCGCGCCAATTGATCCCGCCACTTCATCCATAGCCGTGTTCTGCGCATTCCCCACCCAAACAGCAACCAAAAAATCAGGGGTGTATCCAACTGTCCATGAATCGTGATACTCGCGTGAGGTTCCGGTTTTTACGGCATAATTCTTATAGGGAAGATTTAAATTACTCACAATACCGAACTGTTCGCTGCCGGTATCGCGGTCCTGTAAAAGTTTATTTATTAGCTGAACATATTTTGTCTCAAGCACCCGCTCCCCTTTATCGTTTTTCCCTTCATTCGGGAAAACGGTAAACGCGTATGCAAGGTCATAAAGCGTCATCTCAAGCTGTCCCAGCGCTATCCCGTACTGATATTTTTCAAAAGACTGCGGAGGATTTACATGCAATCCTTTTTCTAAAAATTCATAAAATTTATTTAGCCCTATAAATTCCAGGACTTTTACGGTCGGCACATTTAAACTGTTTGAAAGCGCCTCGTGAAGGCTTATTATTCCGCGGTACTGATAATCAAAATTTTTGGGATAATGCGCGAACCCAAGAGCTGTTACATATTTATACTCCCTGTCATCAACCAAAGAATAAGGCCGCAGCCCCAACGAAAATCCGGCTCCGTAAATAAAAGGTTTTATTGTGGAGCCGATCGGGCGGTTCTTAAATGCCATATTTATCTGGTCCCCTTCAAGGATTGAATTCGGATCAGGAGAACCAACAACGGCCAAAACTTCATTTTCGGGAATTCTTATAACTATAACGGCCGCGTGTTTTGCGTTCTTCACGGAAAGATCTATCAAATGCCGGTTTATTACTTCACGAATTTTTGCTGTAAGCTCTTTATCGATTGTTGTTCTGCAAATATCCTTTTTTAAGCATTCATCAGAGCCGGGCAAATCTTTAAATTCAAAATATGATGCATTGTTAATGTAAGACTTAAAATCCAGAGATCTTTTTTGGTATTCAGCCTCGCTAAAATTTTCTTCATCCGCAAAAGGATTAAGCTGTGAAGGCGATGTTATTGAAGCAATTATCTTTTCGCGCTCCGCATTATTAAGCATATTAACGGTTTTTCCATAATATAAACGTGAAGCGGCCTCAATCCCCTGCACCTGATTTCCCAGATAAATGCTGTTTACATACATTTTTAAAATCTCTTCCTTGGTAAGCTTTGCTTCAAGCGCGAGCGCGTATTTATACTCAATAACTTTATTTATAAATGTTCTGTCTTTTTCATTTCCGAGCAAAATTTTTGCAAGCTGCTGGGTTATAGTACTCGAAGCTGTGCTTGCATTAAAAAAACTGTTCCATAAAGCCCGCGCAGTGCTAAAAGGATTAACTCCCGGATGAAAATAAAAATATTTATCCTCGCTGGAAATAAGTTCGTCCGCGAAATCCTGCGGGATTTCATCTATATATTCCGTATAATACCCGTCTTTATTTGGCATAATGCTGATTACTTCATTGTTTCTGTCCAGTACAACTTTAGACCGCCGCGACTCATATATACCCATAAGAGAATCAACCGCATAACCGGCCCAAATATAAAAAATCAAAACGCCGATTAAAATAACTCCTAAAACCGAACCCAAAAAAATTAATAGTTTCTTTTTTTTCTTTAATCTCTTCATGCGAATATTTTAATTTGACTTTACGTTTAATTCAAATAGAATGATGACACTAACAAATTTCAGGTCTTGCTTTTAAGCCCTGAGCCGCTAAAGATCAATTAAGCGGCACATCCCGGATCTCATTCCAAAATCGTCATGAATATATGGCCGGGATTAAATCTCGGTAATTTAAATTAATTAACAACAATAACAATGGCTGCAAAGCAAAAAATCAGAATCAAACTGCGCGCTTACGACCACAAAATCATTGATGACAGCGCAAAATTAATTATTGATACGGCAATCAGAACCGGTGCAATTATAAACGGACCTATCCCTCTTCCTACAAAAATTGAAAAAGTTACAGTTAATCGCTCAACTTTTGTACACAAAAATTCACGCGACCAGTTTGAGATCCGGACTCACAAAAGACTGATCGATATAACGGAAAGCACACCAAAAACAATCGAATCACTTTCAAACTTAAGCCTTCCTGCAGGTGTTGATATTGAAATTAAAATGCTTGCTTCTAGTAAGGAAGATTAATATCGATTTTTTCTCCCAAAATCGGGCGGGGATGTAACACATTAACATCAAAAAACGTGCTGAGAGTGGCAAAAAATTCTCTGAAATCATAATAGTTCTGCCCGATATACGCCTGACGCGCCGCATCAACCCCCACCGCATCAACTCCCAATGACCGGCACGTATAAAGAGCCCGATACAGATGGTATTTTTGTGTAACTAAAACCGCGTTTTTAATGCCAAAAATCTCAACTGCCCGATAGCAGGTGTCGTAAGTGCGCCTTCCTGCATAATCAAGCACAATATCCTCTGTCGGCACTCCAAGATCTTCGGCGAATTTTTTCATCACCAAAGGCTCATTATAATGACTCACCCTGTTGTCGCCCGACATAACAATTTTTTGCACTTTACCCGCCCTGTAAAGTTCAACACCCGTAATAAGCCTGTCGGTCAGCATATCCGAAGGCCGCAGAGTATCGGGATTAACCGATGCTCCAAAAACAATCGCGACATCCTTTATGGGAATATTTTCAATATCGGAATAAAAATAAATAAATTCCGCCGCATAATTTTGCACATAAAAAACAACACCAGAACAAAATACCGCGGCAGCAGCAAAAACCGACAAACCAACAATCAAAATTTTCTTAATCCCGACCCTCATAAATCTTTTTTAATACTTCCTTTTATTGCATTCTCTTCCTATTTTAGGGTATAATATAAAGAAATACAAAACAACTAACCAAAATCAAAATGAAAACATTGTATTCATTAAACCGTCTGAGCGTATCCGGTTGCGGACTCTTTGAAACTAAACTAATCTTTCGGGGACCGGAAGGTCCGAAAGCGGTTGAAACCTTAAACCCAAAACAATTAAAACAACTGGATGCGGACTTTAATAAAAAGCTCAACCAAATCGGTAAAATTCAAAACCCGCACATAAAAAAAATTATAACACAGGTAATTGCGCCAAAAAACATTGACCGTGTAGTAAATGAAAAAGTTCAGGGAGGAAAAGCTTTGATAGAAGCGACTAAAGGAGGCCCAAAAGGGTATGCCGATTTTAGGGAAAAAGTATTAAAAACAGTAAAAAATACAAATTTTAAATTTACAAAAGAAAATATCATCAATCAGGCTTATGCAAACTATGGGAATCTCATATTAAAAGCCGCACGGGTTAAACCGGATTCATCATCTGAAGATATGACTGTAACCATGGGAGGATCGGCTTCGCTAGATAAACCTTACAGGAATATGGCAACCCAATTAAAAGAAAAAAACATTCCCGGTCCAAAAATAAAAGAAATTGCTGCAAAATCAACGGAACTTGCAAAAAACGCTCTTGTAACTGCAACCGAATTTGAAACACAAAATCAATTAACCAGAGCGTTAACCAAAGCCATACAAAAAAATCTTAACGCATAAAATGACGGCAAACCCGACACAAAAAGAAAATCCCGAATCTGCTTTAATAAGTGAACAGCTGCAGCTGATTAAGATAAATTTTTTTGAATTGTTGGATTATTTAAATGATCCCGAAAACAACGAAAAGATGCTTTATGCTGTAAATAGCGATCCTAATTCTTCTCAAAAAAACAAACCTTATAAGCTTGCAATGAATGATAAAAAGAACGGCTTTAAGTTATATTCGGTTGAAACGACAAAAACCAACAGGCCTATTGATGTGATAGAATTTAACACTCAAATTCCACGGATCAAATATTTTTATCTTACTCAAGAAAGCGCGGATATGTTGCAAAAATATCTGGAGAAAAAATCCGCTGCAAACCTGCAAAGAGAAAATACTCAAGGCAGAGTTCAGAAATTTAATTTTTAGCTCTTTTTCTTTCCAAAAAACTCTTGACTTTAAATAACCCGTTATTTATACTCTGACGGCAATATTAATTTTATGTTGTTTTAAAGGGTTCGAGGGCTCCTTCCAAAAAGGAATCATTACACTAAGATCTTCGGACTTCTATAACCTCTAATAAAATGTTGGGAATTCTGGGCAAAAAACTTGGTATGACTCGCATCCTTCAAGATGATGGTCGTGTGATCCCGATTACTCTGGTTCAATGCGAACCTAACATGGTTACGCAGGTTAAAACAAAAGAGAAAGACGGATATCCGGCGATAGTCCTGGGCTTTGTCGCGTTAAAGAAACCTTTAAAAACACGAAAATTCCAGTTCAGCCGCGAGGTGAAAATCGATGAAGGTGAAACATATAATAAAGGAGACACGGTAACGGTTGAAAAATTCAAGGATATTAAAAAAGTTGAAATTATCGGAGTATCAAAAGGTAAAGGTTTCCAGGGAGTTGTAAAAAGATACCACTTCAGAGGAGGCCCCGAAACACACGGCTCACACGCGCACAGAGAACCCGGTTCAATAGGCTGCCGCGCAAAACCGGGCCGCGTAATAAAAGGGAAAAAACTTCCCGGTCATATGGGTACAGAACAAAAAACATTAAAAAATATTCCCGTTAAATACCTTGACGTTGAAAATAATATTATAGGACTAAAAGGTTCACTGCCGGGAGCATCCAAATCACTTATATTTATAAAAACGGCAACCAAGTAATTATGAAACTGGATTTATACACACAGACAGGTGAAAAAAAGGGACAGGTTGAAGTCAGAAAAGAATATTTTGACGCAAAGGTCAATATGGATCTTATGCACCAGGCTCTTGTTATGCAGCATGCCAACCGAAGAAATCCCTACGCACACACTTTGACAAAAGCCGAAGTTAGAGGAGGCGGCAAAAAACCATATTCGCAAAAAGGAACGGGCCGCGCACGTCAGGGTTCATCAAGAAATCCACAGTGGAAAGGCGGAGGAGTTGCATTCGGCCCCAGAAATGTTAGAAATTATAAAGTTATGATGCCTCAAAAACAAAGAAGGGCCGCGTTGTTTTCCGCCCTTACCGTTAAGGCTAAAAATAATGAAATTTTTGCGCTTGAAAATTACGATGCGCAAGAGGTAAAAACCAGAACGTTCGCGGAAATGGTGCAAAAACTGCCTGTTGAAAAAGATCTGCTTGTTGTTATTCCCGCAAAAAATGAAATCATCCAAAAATCCGCAAGAAACATACCTTACGTAAAAACCATACTTGTAAATTATTTAAATATTGCCGATCTTCAATCTCATGAAAAAGTTATGTTCTTAAAAGACGCATTAAAGAAAATGGAAGAAGTGTTTGTAATCACGGCAAAAAAAGAAAAAATAACCAAAACAGCTAAACCAGAATAATTAATATATTATGGATATATTTTCAGTCATAAAAGAACCGATAACAACCGAAAAGAGCACGATGCTCTCGGATAAGGCAAAATATGTGTTTAAAATAAATCCGGACGCCACTAAAATCGACGTCAAAAATGCCATAAAAGAAATTTACGGAGCTGAAGTCGCAAGCGTGGCAATCATAAATGTAAGACCAAAAACAAGACTTATAAGAGGACGAAATTTGTTTGTAAAAAGAAAAGCGGGTAAAAAAGCCGTTATAAGAATAAAAGGCGGAAAAGTCATTGATGTTACTAAATTTAAAGACGTAAAAAAAGAATCTAAAAAGAAGCAATAATGCCTATAAGAAAACTAAAACCCACGACTCCCGGATCAAGACAGCTAAGCTACCTTACTTTTGAGGAGGTTACAAAAACGAAGCCCGAAAAAAAGTTAACAATCAGACTCAAGCGTCGCGCCGGAAGAAACAATCAGGGTAAAATTACGACCCGCCACCACGGAGGAGGTCATAAAAGGCTTTACAGAATGATTGATTTTAATCAGATAGATAAAAAGGGCATTGAGGGAAAAGTTGCCGCTATAGAATACGATCCGTACAGAACGGCATATATTATGCTTGTTAATTACAGGGACGGAGATAAAAGGTATCACATTGCCCCCGAAGGAATTAAGGTGGGGACAAAAGTAATGATGGCGGACAAAGCAAAATTAAAAAAAGGTTCAAGGTGCATGATAAAAAATATACCGGTGGGCTTTATGGTGCATAATATCGAAGTAAGACATGAAAAAGGCGGCCAGTTAATAAGGTCGGCAGGGTCATATGCAACAGTTGTATCGCACGATGACGCAA
This sequence comes from Candidatus Peregrinibacteria bacterium, assembly GCA_016928915.1. Lineage (GTDB taxonomy): Bacteria > Patescibacteriota > Gracilibacteria > UBA1369 > PNNO01 > JAFGJT01. Next base: position 87,606 of record JAFGJT010000008.1, on the reverse strand, counting down.
AATTTACACAGGTCGGAATGCCTTCGGGTGAAGTAAGACATATAGATAAAAGATGTTTCGCAAGTGTCGGTATAGTAAGCAATATAGATTACGCAAAAGTTAGCATAGGAAAAGCCGGAAGAAAAAGACATATGGGTATTAAGCCGACCGTAAGAGGAAAAGTTATGAATCCGGTTGACCATCCGCACGGTGGTGGAGAAGGCTGTCAGCCTATCGGTCTTCCTCATCCAAAAACACCGTGGGGTATGCCGGCGCTCGGATTTAAAACACGCAAAAGAAAATATTCCGACAGACTGATTGTTAAATCACGTCATAGAAACAAGAAATAATTAACTAACCATTAATATGGGACGAAGCAGTAAAAAAGGCCCGTACATAGATCCAAAATTACTTAAAAAAGTCCAGGCAATGAACGCAACGGGACAACACAGGGTAATCAAAACGTGGGCTCGCAGATCGGCAATATCACCGGAATTCGTAGGCCACACATTCGGAGTTCATAACGGCAAGCAACATATTCCCGTATTTGTTACAGAAAATATGGTGGGTCATAAACTCGGAGAATTCTCTCCGACAAGAAAATTCAAAGGCCACGGCGGAAAACTGGCCAAAATGACAGGAACAGATGCTGCTCCGCAGCAAACAGCACCGTCCGCACCAGCAAAATAATTAACTAACTAAAAGTGAAAGCAATCGCACGACATCAAAGGATCTCCTCAAAGAAAGCAAATTTGGTTGCGGGACTTGTTCGAGGACAAAATGCCGAAAACGCACTTGCAATCCTAAAACACACTCCAAAAAAAGCCGCGCATATGCTTTACAAAGTTATAAAGAGCGCGGTATCAAATGCTGAAAATAATTTTAAACAGAAAAAAGATAATTTATTGATAAAAGAAATAGTTGTGACTGAAGGACCTACATTAAAAAGAAGCATACCGATATCGCGAGGAAGAATGCATCCGATATTAAAAAGAACCGCTCACATATCGGTTACTGTAGGGCTTGCAGAAGGAGAAAAAACAGAAGCAAAAGAAAAAGTTAAAGCGGTGAAAACAGAAAAGGCGGAGGAACCCGCAACACAGGTAAGGCCCATTCCTCCAAAAAAAACAATCGCAAAAAAAATCACTAAAAAGAAGGAACCCCGCCAGAGCGGGACTCCGACCACTAAATCTTAAAAAATTATTATGGGACAAAAAGTAAATCCAATAGGGCTGAGAATAGGAATAAATCGCACTTGGGATACAAAGTGGTATGCAAACAAGAAAAAATTTGCGAAAATTCTTCATCAGGATATTGCAATTGAAAAATTATTAAGAAAGAAAATGAATGACGCGGGGGTTTCAAAAATAGAAATTTTAAGAACGGCAAATGCGGTAACGATTAATATCCACACGTCAAAACCCGGCGTAATCATCGGAAGAGGCGGCGAAACAATTGAAGCTCTGCGTGAAGAACTTGAAAAAAAGTTTAATAATAAATTCACTGTAAATATTGTTGAAATTAAACAGCCCGCGCTTGACGCGCGCCTTACGGCCGATTCAATTGCAAAGCAGATTGAAAAAAGGATTTCATACAGACGCGCCGCGAAAATGGCCATCGAAAAAGCCCTTGAAGCTGGAGCACAGGGCGTTAAAGTAAGAGCGTCAGGAAGGTTAAACGGTGTTGAAATAGCAAGAGAAGAATTTTACTCAAAAGGCAAAATTCCTCTTCATACCTTAAGGTCTGATATTGATTACGCATATATTCCGGCTGTAACGACTTACGGCACCATAGGAGTTAAGGTCTGGATTTACAAAGGAGATATATTTAAAAGAGAATCGGGGGTCGTAACGCAGATGACGACTGAAAGACCCACCGCAAGAAAACAAATCCCCGTAAAAGAAACAAGACCAGCGGGCAGAACAAAAGCCGCAAAAACAGCAAAGAAATAATAATAAGTTAATTAAATTATGTTAGCACCAAAAAGATTAAAATTCAGAAAAGCACAAAGAGGGCGAAGTGACTTGAAAGGTAAAGCCACAAGCGGAACACAGATTAGTTTCGGGCAATATGCCTTAAAAGCGCAAAGTTCCGCAGAAATTACTTCAAGACAAATTGAGGCCGCAAGAAAAGTAATCACTCATTTTACCAAAAGAGGAGGAAAAGTATGGATAAGAATGTTTCCCCACAAACCTCTAACCAAAAAGGCGCAGGAGGTTCCCATGGGATCAGGAAAAGGAGCTCCGGAACTGTTTGTTGACACGGTAAAAGCCGGAAGAATTTTATTTGAAATGGACGGCGTAACAAAACAAGTAGCTTATGAGGCCTTAAAAAAAGCCGGATATAAACTGCCCGTTAAAACAAAAGTAATAGAATATTAACCAGAAAATAATAATGTTAAAGCTTGAAGAATTAAAAAAAATGTCAAAAGAAGAAGTAAGCGCGGAGCTCGCTGATGCGACAAAAAAACTGTTTAAGCTGAATTTTGAGGTCAAGACGGGATCTTCAAAAGCTTCAAACGATTTAAGAAAATTAAAAAAATACAGGGCGCAGATTCTTACAATTCAAAAAGAAACTCTTATAGAAGAAAAAAAGAAATTTATGAGCCAAAAAACAGTATAACCTAACTATACAACCATGAGATCAAAAAAAGGAGTTGTGACAAGTACGAAAATGAATAAAACATTGGTGGTTACAGTATATGCTTATAAAACCCATCCTAAATATTTAAAAAGATACAAAACTTCAAAAAAATATTACGCTGATGTGCCGGAAGGCAAATATGCCGTAGGAGATGAAGTGACTATCTATGAAACGAGGCCCCTGTCAAAATTAAAAAGATGGACGGTAATCAAACCGCAAACCACAACCAATAAAGAACCAGCTTAAATATGATACAACACAGAACAATGTTACAGATCGCGGATAATACGGGCGCAAAACTTGCGCAGTGTATTAAAGTGCTGGGCGGCACGCGCAGAAGATACGCCGGCCTTGGTGATATAATTGTTGTCACTATAAAAGACGCAGCGCCAAAAGGGGTGGTAAAAAAGAAAACCATTCAAAAAGCCGTTATAGTAAGAACAAAAAGTCCGGTAAAAAGATCCGACGGTTCATATGTAAGATTTGATGAAAACGCAATTGTAATAGTTGGCAATGATTTTGTGCCAAAAGGCACACGTGTTTTTGGACCGGTTGCACGCGAACTCCGTGACAGATTCCAAAAAATCATTTCACTGGCTCCCGAAGTAGTATAACTATATTAATAATATGAAGGTAAAAACAAATGACAATGTGATCGTTATAGCAGGAAAAAATCGCGGTAAAAGCGGTAAAATTCTGCGAACAATGGAAAAAGAAAAAAAGATTGTTGTTGAAAAAATCAACCTTATCACAAAGCATATCAAAAAGACCCAGCAGAAGCCGGGCAGTAAAATACAGCATGAAGCCCCGATTGACGTATCAAACGTAATGGTTATATGCCCGAACTGCAAAAAAGCCACCAGGGTTGGATACAAAATTCTTGAAAACGGAAAAAAGCAGAGAGTATGTAAAAAATGCAAAGAATCTCTGGATAAAATATCTCAAACAACTAAAAAATAATTAATAATATGAAATTAAAGGAGAAGTTTAAAAAACAGATAGCGCCGGAACTTAAAAAATCACTGGGCATTAAAAATGTTAATGCTGTTCCTACTCTTAAAAAAGTGGTGATTAATGCGGGTCTTGGACATTTTTATACCAGCGGCACAAAAGATTTTTCAGAATTTATTGATAACGTTAAAACGATAACAGGTCAAAAGCCGGTTGTAACAAAGGCAAAAAAAGCTATTTCAAATTTCAAAACAAGAATCGGAATGCCAAGCGGCGTTCGTGTTACTTTAAGAGGGGAAAGAATGTGGGACTTTGTTAACAAACTCGTTAATGTTGTTATGCCGCGTATAAGAGATTTCAGGGGAATTTCAAAAAAAGCTTTTGACGGCAAAGGCAACTATTCTTTCGGAATAAAAGAGCATCTTGTTTTTCCTGAAATTAATCCGGATGACATTGTAAAAATACACGGTCTTCAAGTATGCATTGAAACAAGCGCAAAAAATAACGAACATGGGCTGGCGCTTCTTACCGCGCTGGGTTTCCCGTTTAAAAAAGATTAACATAATATTATATATGGCTCGCAAATCATTACGAATCAGCACAACCAGAAAACAGCAGAATTATTTAAAATCTCTTGAAGCCGGAAAGAAACCAAAATTTCCCACAAGAGTATATAACCGTTGCCCCTTATGCGGCCGCAACCACGGATATCTGAGGAAATTCGACATGTGCAGAATTTGTCTCCGTGAACTTGCCCAGCAGGGAAAAATATCAGGCATGACAAAATCAAGCTGGTGATAGCCCTTCCTAGGGCTATAAGCGGCCCCTGGCTTTAAAGGGCCGCAATCTTCATTCTCTTTCTTACAAAACTCAATCACTTAATTACTTAATACATAACATGACCACAGATCCTATAGCAGATTACCTAACAAGGCTAAGAAACGCATCCCGTGTAAAACAGGAAAAAACACGTATTCCTTATTCAAAATTAAAAGAGCAGATCACAAAGGTATTGCTGTCAAAAAAGTTTATACAGGGCTATGAGGTTAAAGCAGCCGGAAAATTCAAGGAACTTGTTATAACGTTAAATTCCTGGACAAGGGAGCCTCTGCACCTTAAAAGAATCTCTAAGCCCGGACAGAGAATTCACTTCTCCAGCAAAAATCTTCCGAAAATAAAAAGCGGTCTGGGACTTCTTGTGGTTTCCACTCCCAAAGGAGTTATGGCCGGATACGAAGCAAGAAAACAGAATGTCGGCGGAGAAGTACTGTGCGAAATATACTAATATATTATTACTTTAAACTATCATGTCACGAATAGGAAAATTACCGGTTACAGTCCCGAACGGGGTTACGATAGATATCAAGGACAATAAAATCACACTTAAAGGCCCCAAGGGAGAACTGAATGAAAAATTACATCCATCAATAAAACTTGAAATAAAGGACGGTCAGATTGTATTTACAAGAACCGCTGATGACAAGCCAACACGCAGCCTTCACGGTCTTACGCGAAAACTGGTCTCAAATATGGTTGAAGGGGTAACAAAAGGATTTGAAAAACGTCTTGAAATTATTGGTGTAGGTTATAAAGCCGCGGCCTCAGGGTCAAAACTTACGTTAAATCTCGGATTTTCTCATCCGATTGAATATATCGCTCCAAAAGGAATAATGTTCGAAATTGATAAAGAAAAAAAGAATATTGTGATTATAAGCGGTATTGACAAACAAATGCTGGGAGAAGTTGCGGCGAAAATAAGATCATACAAAAAACCCGAGCCTTACAAAGGCAAAGGAATACGTTATGTTGGGGAAAACGTTCCCAGAAAAGCCGGTAAAGCTGCCGCAAAAGGAGAATAAAACAATCTAATTATCAACTTAATATGAAATCTACAAAGAAAGAATTAAGACAAAGGAGGCATGCAAGAATTATTTCCAGGATGAGCGGCACAAAACAGTGTCCAAGACTGGTTGTATTTAAAAGCAACGCAAATATATACGCACAGATAATTGATGACGATGCAAAAAAAACACTTGTCGCAGCTTCGGATTTAAAAAGCAAGAAGGGCAAAAAGCAGGAATCGGCCAAGTCAGTCGGCACGGAAATTGCAAAAAAAGCCCTTGATGCAAAAATTACAAAAGTTGTTTTTGACAGAAATGGATTTAAATATCACGGCCGGGTTAAAGCGCTTGCAGAAGGAGCGCGCGAAGGCGGTCTTAAATTCTAAACATATCACTTAATCAAAAAGTACCGTGGCTAAACCAGCACATAAAGGAAGAAATCCCATTAAAGAAGCAAAAGAATTCGAAGAAGAAGTAATTCAGATTGATCGTGTTACTCGTGTTGTTAAAGGTGGAAGAAGAATGAGATTTAGAGCAACTGTTGCGATCGGCGATAAAAAAGGAAGAATAGGCATAGGAGTAGGTAAAGCGAACGAAGTAACGGCATCAATCCAAAAAGCTATTGTGCAGGCAAAAAAATCTTTGATACGAGTGCCGATTATAAATTCCACAATCCCTCATGACATTAAAATCAAGTATAAGAGCGCAAAAATATTAATGATGCCCGCCGGTCCGGGTACAGGTATTATAGCCGGAGGCCCCCTAAGAAAACTTGTCGGTCTTGCCGGGATTAAAAATATTTTAAGCAAATGTTTGGGGACGAATAACAGAGTAGCAAACACACAGGCTGCATTTAAAGCCCTGGGCTTATTAAGACAGAGAACAGCTCCTGTTAAAAAAGAAGCACAGCGGCCGCAGGTGCAAACAGTTCCATTACAAAAACCACTGGAGAAGCAACAGTCTAAAAAATAATAACGATTATATACAATGGATTTATTAAAACTTAGAAGCAAAAAAGGCGCAAGGCATGCAAAAAAAAGAGTCGGACGCGGAAACGGATCCGGACACGGCACTTATTCATCGCGCGGAATGAAAGGCCAAAATTCCCGAAGCGGCGGCAGACGAAGGCCGGGCTTTGAAGGAGGTCAAACGCCGCTGATAAGAAAACTTCCGAAGCTTAAAGGTTTTAAAAGTATTAAACGCATAAATTACAGCATAATAAATCTTAAAGATTTGAATGTTTTTGAAGACGGGGCTAAAGTGGATAAAGAAGCTCTTTATAAAAAAGGACTTATCGGTTCGCTCTCAAAACCTGTAAAACTTCTCGGGAACGGTGATTTACAAAAAAAACTCACAGTTTATGCCGATGCTGCGGCAAACGCGGCAAAAGAAAAACTTGAAAAAGCAGGTTCAAAACTGGAGCTTCCACCCCCAAGACAAAAGGCTTCTTAATTAACTAATTTAGATTATGTTTAAATATCTTCAACAAATCTGGAATTCCAAAGATTTAAGAAAAAAAATAATTTTCACAATCGGAATTCTGATTATTTACAGACTTTGCACGCAGATTTCAATTCCGGGAGCAAATCTTGAAGCTGTAAAAATGGCGGTAAGCAAATCACAGCTGCTCGGCGTATTCAGCGCTCTTACTGGAGGAAGCATGGAAAACCTTTCCATTTTGCTTATGGGTCTTTCACCCTATATCAACGCATCAATTATAATTCAGCTTTTAACGGTTATTGTTCCGAAATTTGAATCCCTCTCAAAAGAAGGCGAGCAGGGCAGAAGAAAATTAAACCAATATACAAGGTGGTTAACCGTGCCTATCGCGTTTCTTCAGTCATACGGAATGATTATTTTGATTAACGCCCAGGTACAGCTGCCGATTCTGCAGGGAATTGAAAATCCAGCGGTCATTATTCCCATTATGCTTACAGTAACGGCGGGAACAGTATTCCTTATGTGGCTCGGCGAACTTATTTCGGAGCACGGCATAGGAAACGGAATTTCAATGATAATTTTTACCGGCATTATCGCAAATATACCTATGGCCATCGCATCCAGTCTTGCGCAGACGCAGTTTGATCCAACAAGTATCGTGCCGTTTGTATTAATGATACTTATCACACTTATTCTTCTTGTAATAGTAATTCTTGTTACAGAAGGGCAGAGAAAAATTCCGATTATTTACGCGGGCAGAGGTGTTCGGGGTAAAAGCGATCATGCCGAACTTCCCATCAGGGTAAATCAGGCGGGAATGATCCCGATTATCTTCGGTGTTTCAATGGCATCTTTCCCGGGACTTCTGGCTCAACTCTTTCAGCATTCCGAATCACCCGCTTTAAAAGCAATCGGAGATGCGATTCTCACCTATTTCTCAATAAATTCAATAGGCTATGTAATTATTTACTTCCTTTTAATTATCGCATTTACATATTTTTATGTAAGTATAACTTTTAATCCCGAACAAGTAGCTGAAAATCTGCAAAAAAGAGGAGGTTATATTCCCGGCATAAGACCGGGCAAAGAAACTTCCGATCATCTCGGAAAAGTATCAAACAGGCTATGTTTATGGGGTGGTGTTTTTATTGCATTTATTGCTGTAGCGCCAATGATCACCGGATCGCTTTTTTCCACACTGGGAATTGGTTCGGTTTCGCTTCTTATAAGCGGCGCGGGAATGATTATTATTATCGGTGTTGTACTTGAACTGATGAGGCAGATAAACGCGCAGCTTGTTATGCATGATTACAGTAAGTTTTATTAATAGCCCTTCTTAGGGCTACAAGCGCCCCCTTGATTTCAGGGGCGCGGCATTCGTATTTATTTATTCTCTATTTATGGACTTAATTCTCTTCGGCATTCAGGGATCGGGAAAAGGAACCCAGGGCAAAATTCTAAAAGAGCGCTACAATATGGCGTATTTTGAAACGGGCGGTGAACTCAGAAGACTTTCCAAAGAAAACTCCCCTCTTGGAAAAAAAATTAAATCAATAATTGAAGCGGGCCATCTTGTCCCAAACGAAATTGTAATGGAAATCGTTGAAAATTTTATAAAAAAAATTAAAAAAGGAGAAAATATTATTTTTGACGGAATTCCGCGAAAAAAAATCCAGGCTGTATCGCTTGAAAAATTATTAAAAAAGGACAAGCGCGAATATAAGGCTTTAATACTGGATCTTTCCGAAAAAGAAGCCACGAACCGGCTTATAACGCGCCGTATATGCGCTGACTGCAAAACCGCATATCCTGCAATGTACAAAGAAAAGAAATGTGAAAAATGCGGAGGAAAACTTGAAACAAGGACCGATGACAACCCGGAAAGCATAAAAACAAGAATTAAAGCATATTTTAATGAAACCATGCCCGTAATTGAACTGTTTGAAAAAGAAGGTAAACTAATCCGTGTAGACGGGTCCAAAACAATCGAAGAAGTATCAAAATTATTATTTAAGGCTCTGGATCCACTTTTAAAATAATGGCGATAATCATTAAAACAAAGGATGAAATTGAATTAATGAGAGAAAGTGGAAAAATTCTCGCAGAAATTTTAAAAAATCTTTCAGCTTTTGTAAAAATCGGCATGTCCACGCATGAAATAAATGTATATGCCGAAAAATTAATGCACAATTATAACGTACAGCCTTCTTTTAAAGGATTCCACGGATACCCGGCCGCTTTATGCACATCCGTTAACGAACAGGTTGTACACTCAATCCCCTCTGAAAAAAAAATATTAAAAGACGGCGATATTCTTACAATAGACTGCGGAGTTCTGTATAAAGGTTTTCACAGTGACAGCGCGGTAACCCTTTTTATTGGAAATGTACAGGAAGATGTTAAAGAATTTGTATATATAGTAAAAAAGGCATTATATGAAACAATTTCAAAAATAAAAGAAGGTGAATACTTAAATATTATTGGAGATACCATACAAAAAATTATTGAAGAACAACACGGCTTTAGTGTTGTAAAAGAACTCACCGGACACGGAATCGGCAGACAGCTTCATGAAGATCCGTATATTGTAAATTATAAAGAAAAATCACCAGGCCCTGTTTTAAAAGCCGGAATGACAATAGCTATCGAACCCATTGTTGCTATGGGATCCGGTAAAATTCGTACTCTAAAAGACAAGTGGACAATAATCACACAGGACGGTCTGCCCGCCTGCCAATGGGAACATACAGTTGTTGTTACAAAAACCGGGGCTGAAATTTTAACCAAGTAATTCTTTAAGTTTCGGAAGTTCTTTAAACATTGCCTTTCTGCCCTCCTCAATTGCAATTCCTGCTTTATCGAATTCAAGAAGACCACAATCAATGTTAGGTTCAAGCAAAATATCGGGCTTAGCCTCCAGAATTCTTTTGTCGGTGTTGTCCTTTGATGCAATATCCATTGCCCTTAGAGCAATCCCCACAAGCAGATGCAGATCTTTTTTAGTATTGTTTACAAAATTTTCAATAAAATTTACTTTTTTAAACAATGATTCATATTTTACCTGCTGATATTTTGCATAAACCATCCCCGATATATATTGCCTTGATGTATAATTGATGATTTTAGATCCGATCAAGACATCCGGTTTATACAATGCTCTTATATCTTTTAAAGGAACATTCTCAAGTATACCGCCGTCTATAAGATATCTGTCTTCATGAAAAGTGGGCGGAAATATAATCGGAATTGAAACGGAGGCAAGAATTGCTTTATTTAAAGGCCCTTTATTAAACATAATTTCTTTGCCGCTTTCAAGATCAATTGCAACGGTATAAAAAGGAATCTTGCAGTCCTTAAAAGTTTTGCCGTCAAAAAGCTGGTTTAAGGCCTCAATAATAATGTCCGACTTTAAAAGGCTTTCGTGCAAAAGATTAAGATACCTGGTGGGAATAATTTCAATGTTTTTAAAATTTATCGCTATTTCTTTAATTCGCTGTATTGAATATCCAACGGCATACAAACCCGCAATTACCGCACCCATGCTTGTTCCTGCAATAAAATCCGGCTTTATACCGTTTTCTTCAAGGACTTCAAGTATTCCAATATGGGCAAAACCTCTAGCGCCCCCGCCTCCAAGTCCTATTCCGAGAGTTTTTTTTATTTTTTTCTTTTCGGACATAAATTATATTTTTTGGTTTTTCTTAACATTGTATCATTTTTTGGCTTTAAATTCAAGAATTTCAAAAATTCAACACCCGTAAATACAAAACAGCAAAAGGTTGTTTTACAATATTCTATTCTGTATGCAATCGATTTTTCTAAAATTCAATAAATATGCGAAAAAACATGTTGCAATGGCTAAAACCCTAATGTAAAATCCTAACGCTCTTTACGCAAACTAAATTGGCAAAAGAGGTTATTGAGGTTTTGGGAGAGATCACAGAAACTCTTCCAAATGCTACATTTCGGGTCAAACTTTTGGACGCAAGATACAAGGACCACACAGTGCTGGCGCACTTAAGCGGTCGGATGCGCGTCAATTATATCAAAGTACTTCCCGGAGACACTGTAACTATTGAATTAACCCCTTACGATCTCACAAAGGGACGCATCACGTTCAGACACAAGTCGGCGGCGGAAGCCAGAAAAGCGTTGGAGAAAAAAGAAGAAGCCACGGAGATAAACGAAGAGTCTCAACCGGCTGAAAATGAACAGCCCGAAGAAACAAGCAATCAATAATATATAAGGTTATGAAAGTCAGATCATCGGTAAAAAAAATATGTGACAAATGCAAAATAATACGCCGAAAGGGTGTAATTCGCGTGATCTGCAAAACTAAAAAGCACAAACAAAGACAGGGGTAGCGGTGGCCGTTTCAAAACCACATGTCAACTTGTCAAATGTCAAATGTTAATCGTTAAAAGTAATAATATATGGCTCGTATATCAAACGTAAATCTACCAAAAGATAAAAGAATAGAAGTCGGCCTGACCGCAATTTATGGAATCGGCAGAAGACTTTCAAAAAAAGTTTTAACCGAATTGAAAATAAATCTTGATACAAAGGTAAATGATTTAACAGAAGATGAAATTGGAAAAATAAGAGAAGCTGTTGGCAAACTGTCTCTCGAAGGAGATCTGCGCAGAAAAATGTCAATGGATATCAAAAGACTTCAGGATATCGGAACTTACCGCGGATTCAGGCATAGAAGAAGACTCCCTGTAAGAGGTCAGCGAACCAAGACCAATGCAAGAACAAAGAAAGGAAAGAGAGTAACAGTTGCTAACAAAAAAATAACCACTAAATAGAGCCGTTCTTACGGCTCCCGGCGGCCAACTAAGGCCGCGATATTATAAAAACAAGAGCCGTTCTTACGGCTATAAGTGGCCCCCGCATTTAAAAAAATAGGGCCGCGTTCCCCGGAATTTTCTTCACTTAAAACTTAATACTTAAATCTTAAATAATTATATGGCAGAAGAAGTTAAAGCAAAAAAACAGGAAGAAGAAACCAAGGCGGCGGAAAAACCCGCAAAGGTTGTTAAGAAAAAGAAATCAAAAAGGAAAGTTTCACCTGAATGTAAAATTTATATTTCCGCTACCTATAACAATACTATTGTTACAATAACCGAACCCAACGGGGATGTTATTGCATGGTCTTCGGCAGGCTCAAGCGGATTTAAAGGAACAAGAAAATCAACTCCTTATGCAGCGCAGGTTGCCGCCGAAAACGCAATTGAAAAAGCAAAACCGATAGGTATCGAAAAAGCTCATGTTTTTGTTAAAGGTGTCGGCTCCGGCCGCGAACAGTCAATAAGAGGAATCAACGCATCTGGAATTCAAATTTTATCAATACATGATACAACACCGATCCCGCATAACGGATGCAGAGCAAGAAAAACTAGAAGGATATAGCCCTTCCCAGGGCTACTTTCGGCACCTGTATTTCCAAGGCCGAAATCTTCATTCTTCATAATCAATTAAGTTAACTTAACATCATAATAAATGGCAAGATATAAAGGACCGAAAGTTAGATTGGCGCGAAGAGACGGAATTAGTCTCGCTGCATTTGGAAATTACGAAGGGTCGGCAATGAAAGCTGCGCAGAAAAAAAATTATCCTCCCGGCATGCACGGGAAAAAAGGAACTTTTGCAAAGCCTTCGGAATTCGGAAAACAATTAAGAGAAAAACAAAAGGCAAAAAGAATTTATGGAATTCTCGAAAAACAGTTCAGTAATTATTACAAAAAAGCCATCAAGACAAATGAAGCAACTGACTTCGTTCTTATCAAAATGCTGGAAAAAAGGCTTGATAACGTAATTTACAGAGCCGGACTTGCCGAAACAAGAAGACAGGCAAGACAGATTGTCACTCACGGGCTTGTAAAACTTAACGGCCGAAGAGTTGATATCCCTTCAATTGAAGTAAAAGTGGGAGACAAGCTCGAAATAAGGGACAGATCAAAAAAATCCCCATTATTTGCAGACATAATACAGAAAAAATCCAAAGCCCCAAAATGGCTTTCAAGCGAACCTAATAACCTTACATGCGAGGTTATAAAAGAACCCACCCGCGATGATTTTGAGCATGTTTTCGATGCTCAGATGATTGTTGAATTTTATTCAAAATAACAAATAAATTACCTATTATGCATCAAATACAAGAGGAAATCGGCATACCCAGACTTGGCACCAAAAAAAAGGGTGACAATCATGTTATTTTCAACCTCGGGCCTTTGCCTCCAGGTTATGGAATGACTCTGGGAAATGCTTTGCGCAGAGTTCTATTGTCGTCTCTACCTGGTGCAAGTGTTACCGGTGTAAAAATTCCGGGTGTTACTCATGAATATTCCGTTGTAAAAGGATCAAAAGACAGCGTTCTGGATATCTGTCTTAATTTAAAAAAACTGTATATTAAAAAGGATTCAAAAGAACCTTCTTTGCTGGAAATAAATGTTACGAAACCGGGTGTCGTTACTGCAAAAATGATTAAATGTCCAAGCGATGTGCAAATCTTAAACCCGGATTTGTATATAACCACTGTTGACGGAAAAAGTTCAAAATTTAAAATGGATCTTAAGGTTGAAAAAGGTGTTGGATATGTTCCGGCGGCAATAAAAAGCAAAGAAGAACACGATGCGGGAATGATAGTTGTAGATGCGGTTTATACGCCTGTAGTTAAAGTCAGATACGAAGTTACAAATACCCGTGTGGGACAAATGACAAATCTTGACAAACTGGTAATGGAAATCGCAACCGACGGGACGATCACTCCCGAAGACGCTCTGAAATTCGCATCTAACATACTTACTTCTTACTTTAATTTATTCAACGAAGAAGGGATAATGGTTGAACCTGAATTCATGAGTGATTTCGCAAAAATCGCGCAGAAAGAAAAAGAGCAGGAGAAAACAAAACCTGTTCAGGAATCATACACCCCGATTGAAATTCTTGGCTTTTCTCCGCGAACATTAAATGCTCTTATCAACGGAGGAATCGGCTCTATTGAACAACTTTCAAAATGCACAGAGAGCAAACTTTCAAATCTAAGAGGCTTCGGAAAAAAAGCATTAAACGAAGTATCTGACGCTCTTGATAAAAAAGGCTTAAAACTATCAGAAGAATAACTAAAGACATATATGAGGCATCAAAAACGCAATAAAAAATTCGGCGTCGGAGGAACTGATCACAGAAGACTCCTTCTAAAAACCTTGGCAATGAATGTAATAATTCATGAAAAAGTTAAAACAACCGAGCCAAAAGCAAAAGCTATCGCTCCTTATGTGGCGCGTCTTATAGATACCGCCAAAAAGCATGACAAACTTACCGCAATCAGAATGCTGAACAAGCTGGTTAACCATAAAAACTGCTCAAAAAAAATTATGGAACAGCTGGCAGTAAAATATAAAGACCGCAAATCCGGCTACACAAGAATTACAAAAGTCGGCTTTCGTGCGGGAGACTGTGCTCCAATGGTTTTAATTGAACTGGTATAGCCCGTCCACGGGCTACAAGCGGCCCCCGGAACCCGTCTTTAAGGTTCCATCCCCCACATTTAAAAACTATGAATATAAATTAATTAATATGAAGACCCTATCACCAAAAAAGAACGAAATTGAAAGAAAATGGTATCTGGTTGATGCCAAAGGTAAAACTCTCGGAAGAATGGCTTCAAAAATTGCCGCAATACTGCGCGGTAAAAACAAATCATATTTTGTGCCGCATATGGACTGCGGCGACTTTGTTGTAATAATTAACGCACAGGATGTACATACCACCGGTATGAAAAAAGAACAGAAAATGTACTATACCCATTCCGGCCAGTACGGAAAATTAAAATCAACCACCTTAAAAAAGATGCTTGATGAAAAACCCGAAAAAGTGGTTAAACTTGCCATAACAGGCATGCTCCCAAACAACAAAATAAGAAAACAAATTCTGATGAAATTAAAAATTTATGCGGGCCCCGAGCATAAGCACGAGGCGCAAAATCCCGAATTGTTAAAGATATAATCATTTATAATTATGCCAGCACAACCTAAAGCAAAAAAGAAGGAAAATAAATTTTACAGCGCAACAGGCAAACGCAAAACATCTGTTGCAAGAGTAAGACTTTTTTCGGATGGAAAAGGTGAAATTAAAATCAATGAAAAACCTTTAAAAGAATTCTGCCAGCAAAAAGTGCAGCAGGATGCCATTATGTCCCCGCTTGAATTATGCGGAATGGCAAAAAAGGTTGATTTAAGCGTAAAAGTTCTTGGCGGAGGAATAATTGCACAGGCCGATGCCATAAGGCATGGTGTTGCAAGGGCTCTGCTCGCATATGATGAGATGCTCCGCGCAACCTTAAAAAAAGCCGGCTTTTTAACACGCGACGCAAGAATCAAAGAAAGAAAGAAATTCGGCTTAAAAAGAGCAAGACGAGCTCCACAGTTCAGCAAGAGATAATAGCTTGAACCTGTTTTTGGGGCATGGCGGGTTTTTAACTAAACAAAGCCAATAATCTACAAGAAAGAATTCGATCCTCGGAGAAAAAAATTATAAAAATGGTCCGACCGTTTTTTTACTATACGCACTTTTTCTGCAAAAAAATTCCGGCCCAGGGCTGGGTTTGTTAAAAAATTTATTCATTGTTTTTTGTTTATTTAATAACAAAAATTATCATTTCAACATTGCCGTTAAGTTGAAAAGTTTTTCAAATATGTCAAGGGTGGCAAGTTCGTTAAGTAAGCAATTCAAATTAAAATTAAGATCAACACTGGTTTAAGCCTGTCGTTTAATCAATTATTCTCTAATAATAAATCTTCACTGTTAGACTTTCCGCACTGTTTTTGATATAAATTTGTCTGTAATCCGATATTTTTACCGAGTAACAAAAATGAAATTCGACATTCTCACCTTATTTCCTGAGATGTTCAACTCTTACCTGAATGAGAGCATTTTAAAACGCGCCCAGAAAAACAAAATCATCAAAATTAAACTTCATAATATCCGCGATTTCAGCAAGGACAAGCACAAAAAGACCGATGATACTCCGTACGGCGGCGGCGCGGGAATGGTTATGACTCCCCAGCCTTTGTACGACGCAATAAAGTATGTAAAACGAACCAATAAAGGTCCGGTAATATATATGTCCCCAAAAGGCCCGAAATTAACCCATACGCGCGCAAAGAGGTACGCAACGGGTACAAAGTCGTTCATACTCTTATGCGGTCGATACGAGGGCATAGACGAACGCATACGCGAACTGTTAATAGATGAAGAAATCTCAATCGGCGATTATGTTCTAACAGGCGGCGAACTTCCCGCAATGGTGTTTATAGATGCTGTTTCAAGATTTATTCCGGGAGTATTGCACGATAAAGATTCGGCCGAGGAAGACTCGTTTTCGCGCAAACTGGGCGGCAAAAAAGAATATCCTCATTACACAAAACCGGCTGAGTTTAAAGGATTAAAGGTGCCGGCAGTACTAACCAGCGGAAACCATAAGGAGATAGAAAAGTGGAGAAAGAAACATTTGAAATAGAAAACATTCGTTTATAATCAAATCCTACATTTTATGGCTTGCCTGAGGCCTAATTTTGTGTTATTGTTTAATATCAATTAAAAAAAATTTATGTCACTCGATCAAAACCGTTCATCCGAACAAAACGAAATCAACGAAGAAACAGCCAGCGCAAAACTGTTTGAGCTCGGACTTGATTCGAACACCGAGAATGTTGCAACCGTTATTAAATTAATGAAATGCGCTCAGCATCCGCAGGGTTATGAAGATATCCTTAAGACCCTAAATAATCCCGATGCTCTTAAAGCTGCAATGCAGGCGAAAGGCATCAAATCAATCGTTCATTCCGAAGGACAAACCCTTTGGGATCACACGGAACTTTCAATCAAACTGATTGATGCGATGAATCTTTCTCCGGAAGACAAGAAAAAACTTAAATTAATTATGCTTTACCATGATCTCGGAAAAACAGAAGTATGGAATAATGAAAAAAATACCGAGGCCACCGCAAAAAAACTTAAAAAAGGAGAGCTTCATCTCTCAATGATAGGTCATGCCGAAGCTCAGACGGATGCGATTAAAAAAGGTTTTGAATCAAACGGGGTTAAAGGCCGCGATTTGGATGTTTCCATGACAGTTGTTTTAAATCATATGAAGACTTCCCTGCTGGAACAGGATCCTAAAAAAACCGTTTCCCTTGTTGATACATTCGGTGCAAACGAAGAAGAAAGGAAACAGACATTAAGACTTTTATGCGCAGCCCTGGAAGCCGATGGAAATTCAACGGAACATTTAGACCTTAAGGAAGACGGAAGTCTTGTTGCTTCAAAAAACGAAAAGAAACTTGAAATTAACTTTGATGCTGTATGGGCAAAATACGAAGAAGGCCTTAAATTAATAAACGCTCAGAAAGAACAGGAAGGCAAAAAAGCAGCTGAAGGAAACATTGAACAGGAACTTTTCGGAATGAAGCTGAGCGATTATTTAATAAAAGTGCGCGGCGTAAAACCCGGACCGGACATGGGCAAAGCCACAAAAACAATTAAAGGATTACTGGCGGCAAATAAAGACATGCCTAAAGACAAGCTTAAAGAGTTAATTGACGGCACGGAGCTTGCTTAAAATCTCAAAATACACAAAATAAATTCATTATAAGGGCTTTATTTAAGCCCTTTTTTGTGCTATAATTGAGGGAAATAAAAATACAAAAAACATCATGCACAACAAACAAATATCCGAAATTTTCGCCGAGTTTAAAACTTCTCCCGATGGCTTAACGCAAAAGGAAGCGGAAATCAGACTTAAGAAATACGGTCTTAATGAACTTAAAGTAAAAAAACCGACACCTCTGTGGCTTTCATTTCTTCAGGAATTTACGGATTTGATGGTGCTGATACTGATTGGCGCCGCCATTATAGCGGGAATAGCCGGTGAAACAAACGATGCGATTGTTATTTTAGTTATCGTCTTTATTAACGCGATTATCGGGTTTGTGCAGAAGTTTAAGGCCGAAAAAGCAATTGAGGCTTTAAAAAAGCTGGTTGCACCTCTTGCAAAAGTTATCAGGGACGGCAAAGAAATGCAGATTGATGCCAAACTGCTTGTGCCGGGCGATCTGATTATTTTAATGGAGGGCGACCGAATCTCGGCTGATGCGCGTGTTATTGATGAAAACGAGCTTGAGTGCCAGGAAGCGGCTTTAACGGGTGAATCTATGCCTGTCGCAAAAGACGCGACCGCCTTCAAAGATATAAAAATGGGCGAGCTTTCAAACATGGTTTTTACAGGCACCGATGTTTCACACGGATCGGGAAAAGCCGTTGTTATGCATACTGGAATGGATACGAAATTCGGCCGTATTGCGCACCTTACATCAACAACCAAAAAAGATAAATCGCCTCTTCAGAAAGAGCTTTTCAGAATCGGTGTTTTTGTGGGGAAGATTACATTGGTGATTTCAGCGATTCTTTTTTCAGTGGGATATTGGTATCAGGGCCATGCTTTTATTGATTCGTTTTTATTCGCGACAGCCGTTGCGGTTGCCGCTGTTCCGGAGGGTCTTCCCGCCACAATTACGGTCGCGCTCGCACTCGGGGTTCAGCGTCTTGCGCGCAAAAACGCAATAGTAAGACAGCTTTCCAGTGTTGAAACCCTCGGCTCCACAACGCATATATGTACTGATAAAACAGGCACTCTCACTAAAAACGAAATGACCGTAAAAGAGCTTATTGTTGACAATTATATGGCAAAAATCGGCGGTGCGGGCTATAAGCCTTACGGAGCTATTTTAATTAAAACAAAAGCCGGCCAGACTTTAACAATAGGTGATATCGATTCGATTGAAGAAGATTTTGATAAGCGCGCAAAAAGGCTTGCAGAATTCAAAAAAGATGTAACTCCTTTATATAACGCGCTTGAAATCATCAGCAGAATAAGCGTTCTGTGCAATAATTCAAAAATAATGCAGGGCAACGGAAATAACGATGCAACTACATATTCCGTGATGGGAGATCCAACCGAAGGATCGCTTTTAACTCTCGCATCAAAACTGGGATTTAAAACAGAGGACTTCACAAAACTCCACGAAAAAAAATACGAACTTGCCTTTGATTCGCGAAGAAAAAGAATGAGTGTTATATATAAAGATATTAAAACCGACGATTACAATTTATACATGAAAGGCGCACCCGACAGCGTTCTTGAGCAGTGCACCCATATTTTACTAAACGGCAGGGTAATTTTATTAGATAAGGAAACGCGGGAAAAGCTGCTTGAACAAAATGACAGAATGGCAAAAAATGCACTCAGAGTAATAGCCTTCGCATTCAAAAAGATTGAAATGAAGCACAAATATCATGCCGAGACAGCTGAAAAAGGCCTAACGTTTGTGGGGCTTACCGGAATGATAGATCCGCCGCGCCCCGAAGCTAAACAGGCTGTATCAATGGCAAAAAAAGCCGGAATAAAAGTGTACATTATCACGGGCGACAACGGATTCACGGCGGAAGCAATAGCAAAACGAATAGGCTTAATTTCATTAAAAAACAATCATGAAATAATCACCGGAAGCGACCTTGAAAAATATGACAAGGAAAAACTTAAAGAACTGTTTAAAGATAAAACAAAAGATATAATTTTCGCGCGCGTGTCTCCGGATGATAAATTAAAAATCGTTTCAGCCCTAAAAAGCCTTGGACATATAGTTGCCGTAACAGGTGACGGGGTAAACGATGCTCCTGCTCTTAAACGCGCGGACATAGGAGTTTCAATGGGTATTACGGGCACGGATGTAAGCAAGGAGGCTTCCAATATGATCCTTGCGGATGACAGCTTTTCTACGATTATTAATGCAGTGCACGAAGGCCGTGTTATTTATGAAAACATGAAAAAATTTATTTTCTATATTTTTTCGTGCAATATCGGTGAATTAATGACAATTTTTGCCGCGATCCTAATGAATCTTCCGGCTCCCTTAACGGCGATTTTAATACTTGCCGTTGATATAGGAACGGATGTTCTTCCGGCTCTGGCATTAGGTATTGATGCTCCGGAAAAAGGGATTATGGAAAAAAAACCGCGCGATCCAAAAGCTAAAATTATGGATAAATGGTTCATAGGAAGATTTTTGTATGTTGGAATATTTATCGGAATAATAGTGGTTGGAACTTATCTGTGGACATTAATTTCAAACGGCTGGGTATGGGGTGAAGCTTTGTCCAAAAATTCTATTATACAAATAAAAGCATCTACTCTGGCGTTTGCAATTCTTGTTGTTATACAAATGGTAAATGCCTACAACTCGCGAAGCTCTCATCAATCGGTTTTTAAAGTTGGATTCTTCTCAAATCTATATCTGCTCGGGGCCGTATTAATTTCCCTTGGTACTTTATATATTATGGTCGAAGTTCCCTTCATGCAGCACTGGCTTCATACAACCGATCTTGAGTGGTACGAATGGTTTATGATAATCGGCATGTCGTTCAGTATTTTATTAGTGGAAGAAATAAGGAAAAGTGTAGTAAGATTAAGGATGAAAAAAGCAATTAGCTAATCCTTAAATGTTAAAAAAGTATTTTCAAAAACGATCGGCCGGCAAACCCTTTCTTTATTTAAGAATAAAGGTTATTCCCAAAAGCGCAAAAAATCAGGTGGTTGATATAATGAACGATGAAACAATTAAGATAAGGATAAAAGCCGCTCCTGAACAAGGAAAAGCCAATGCCGCCTTAATTGAATTTTTAAGCAAAGAACTGAATGTTCTTGAAAAAAATGTTTTGATTATAAGCGGCGCGCATGACCCGTTAAAACTGATTAAGGTCAAACTGCCATTATGAAATATTCGGACCTGCAAAGCCTCATGGCAAAGTACGGCATATCCCCAAAAAAAGCACTTGGGCAAAATTTTTTAATGGACGAAAATATTTTAAAAAAGATTGCTGAAGCCGCAAATATTAAAAAGGGCGAAAACATCCTGGAAATCGGCCCGGGACTTGGTTTCTTAACAAAATTCCTGGCCGAGAAAAAAGCCAAAATCACAGCTCTTGAACTTGATTCGCGGCTAACCGAACTTTTAAAAAATGAATATAAAGATGTTGAAATTTTAAACACGGACGCGCTCAAATACGAACCAACCGAGCTGAATTATAAAATTGTCGCCAATATCCCCTATTACATTACTTCTCCTTTGATTTCGCACTATCTTGAAGCAAAAAACAAGCCTTCGCAAATGATTTTGCTGATACAAAAAGAAGTTGCGGAAAAAATCTGCGCGCGCGAAGGCAGTTTAAATGTTCTCGCAATCCACATTCAGATATACGGGAAACCCGAAGTTATTGCAAAAGTACCGGCAAACTGCTTTTATCCCGCTCCAAAAGTTGATTCGGCGATTATAAAAATTGATATTTTTAAAAAATCGCTCGTTGAAAACCCGGAAAAATTTCTAAAAGTAGTACATGCGGGTTTTGCTCATAAAAGAAAAACAATTTACAATTCACTCATAAGGAAATTTTCGCATTTACAGCACGAACAAGTTAAAGAAGCGTTAAAAAAGTGCAGTATTGATGAAAAACGCCGCGGCCAGACATTATCAATAAACGAGTGGGAATGTCTTACCAAAATCATGCCATGAAAAAAGCACTAATTGTAGCGTTAATTATATTTGTAATTATATTCGGATATCTTTTTTATTTATTAAAATTCGCCAAACATTATCCTTCAAATATCGATCTAGTTTATAAAGAAGATTATTTCGGCATTACGTTTTCAAAAAAATTCGCAGCTGAGCTTGGAATGGATTGGAAAGAGGTTTACAAAGCTGTTCTGGACGACTTAAAGCCAAAATATATCCGCATACCGGTTTACTGGGACGAAACAGAACAAACTAAAGATGAATTCGATTTTCATGATTATGATTATATTTTTGATGAAGGGAAAAAGCATGATGTGAATTTTATAGCTGTAATTGGATGGCGGATTCCCAGATGGCCCGAATGCCATGCTCCGAAATGGCTTAAGGATGCAGAAACCTCCGATACCCAAGAAAGGGCTTTAATAATGCTTGAGAAAACCGTAAACCATTTTAAAGACCGCGATGAAATACAATACTGGCAGGTTGAAAACGAACCGCTTATGGATTTTTTTGGGGAATGCCCCAACGGTGATTACGAATTCCTGAAAAAAGAGGTTGAGCTTGTACGAAAACTTGATTCAAGAAAAATAATAGTAACATCATCCGGTGAATTAACCGGCTGGGACCGCGAAGCAAAAATTGCCGATATATTCGGTACCACGCTTTACAGAGTGGTATGGAACCCCTGGTTCAGATATTCAAGATATCCGTTCCCGGCTTCTTTTTATGGATGGAAAGCGGATTTATACGAAATTCCCAAAGAAAACAGAATGATAATGGAACTTCAGCTCGAACCATGGTCGCCTGAAGGCAGTTTAACCGAGCTTACACAAAAGGAAATGACCAAATCAATGAATATCGAGCAGTTTCAAGCCAATATCCAATTTGCAATTAACGTAGACTTCGCCCAAACCTACCTCTGGGGCGTTGAATGGTGGTACTGGGAATACAAACACGGGGAGCCGCAGTACTGGGAGATAGCTAAAACGCTTTTCTAAGATCCTCGTTCATCTTCTCAACAGCTTCTCTTGCTGCTTTATCATAATCCTTTTCACCGTACTTTTCCGATTTTTCGTATGCAAAGATTATTTCGCGGGAAGAGTTTATTATCGCGCCTGTCATGACATCGCGGGTATCTTTAATAAAGCAATTTTTAACGTCTTTTGCAGACCCGCCCTGCGCGCCATAACCCGGCACCAAAAAAAACGAATTCGGCATAATTTCCCTGAGTTTTTTTGCCTGATCGGGATATGTTGCCCCAACAACCGCACCTATCGGAGAAAAACCGTTTTTGCCTATATCATCCGCTCCCCAGCTTTCAATGTAATGGCCCATTATTTCATAAACAGATCTTGAATCTTTCATACATAAATCCTGAACATCGCCCGATGAAGGGTTTGAAGTTTTTACAAGAATAAATATTCCTTTTCCGTATTTGATGCATGCTTCCATAAAAGGTTTTATGCCGTCCCATCCGAGATACGGGGTAATCGTTACGGCATCCGCGTCAAAAACTTTTACTTTTTCTCCGAACAAATCAACTACACCTAAAAACGCATGAGCATAAGCCTGCGCAGTGCTTCCGATATCGTTTCTTTTTACATCCGCAATTGTGATTAAACATTTTGATTTTGCATATTCGATTGTCTCGCGAAAAACTCTTATGCCTTCCTCGGCGAACATTTCATAAAAAGCGATCTGCGGTTTAACCGCGGGAACAAGGTCATAAACCGCATCAATAATTCCTTTGTTAAATTCCAGAACAGCTTCGGCCGCGGCTTTAAAAGTATTTTTATTTTTGCTTATGGCTTTTTCTTTTATATGCAAAGGAATTTTATCAAGGCGCGGATCGAGCCCCACGCAAACCGCGGAGTTTTTTTCTACACATGCCTCATATAATCTGTCTCCAAAATTTTTCATACCTTTGTCAATTGTTAAATGTTAATCGTCAATTGTTATTTCCACCAATTTTCCGGATCTGTTCTGAACTTTCTTACTTTCTCAGCTTCTTCTTCAGTTAAATCTCCGCGGTTTAAAGCCACCCCCAGCAAAACCTCAATATCCGTTAAAGTGGTTAACGCAACCGATTCGGCTCTAAATGCTTCTTCGGATTTTGCGAGTCCGTAAGAAAAAATCGCGAACACATCATGCACCATGCACTCGCCTTCCGCGCGTAAAACTTTAACAGTATTTATCGCGCTTCCTCCGGTTGTAACTAGGTCTTCAATCACAAGAACATTCTGTGATTTTTTTAACATTCCTTCAATCTGTCTTCCAGCTCCGTGCTCTTTTGGTTTTGATCTTACATAAACCATGGGCAAACTTGATTCGTGCGCTAAAAATGCCGCCCAGGGAATTCCGGCGGTTGCTGTGCCTGCAAGATAATCCGGCTTTAAACCACGTTCTTTAAGCATATTTAAAAACCCGTCAACAATAATTTCTCTCTCCTGGGGATAAGAAATCAAAACGCGATTATCCGTATAAATCGGCCCTTTTAAGCCCGATGTATAAGTAAAAGGATTTTTAACATTTAATTTTACCGCATTACACGAAAGCAATATTTCAGCTATTTTTTCAGCTGTCATTTCATTGAAGGGTTATCAAAATATATTTTATTTCCGTTTTCATCGCGCTGATAATTCCCAAATTCATCAAGCATTTTCAGCACTTTGCTGTTCATAATCGGTCCCGACACACACGATCTAATTCCCATGGGGTCAAGAACGCACTGGCCGCATACGCCAAATCCGCACTTCATATATCTTTCAACCGAAACCTGCGTGTTAATATTCTTGGCGTCTCCGATATCGCAAACCGCTTTCATCATCATTTCCGGACCGCACGTCATAATCCTGTGAATCTCTTTTTGCTCAACTATTTTTTTAAGAATATCCGTGCCTCTGCCTTTTATGCCAACCGAACCATCGTGCGTGGCAACATGCAAAGTAAGCCCTTTAAATTTTTTAAGTTTATCAAGAAAAACAAGGTTCTCTTTCTTATGCGCGCTTATAATAAAATCAATTTTGCAATTCAGTTTTGCCGCTTCTAAAGCTGTATAATAAAGCGGTGCCGCACCATAACCCCCGGCAATCAAAACAATATTCTCATTCTGTTCAAAATGATAAGAAGTCCCGTAAGGACCTCTTATACCCAGCTGATCACCTTCTTTAAGTTCAGTAATTTTTTTTGTTGTATCCCCGCGCGCGCAAATTGTCACCGCAAATCCATCCCCAATATCCTCCGAAATTGACATGGGTTTTTCATCCACACCCGGAAGCCATACCATAACAAACTGCCCGGGCCTCGAATTTAAAGCATAATGAAAATATAAAGTTTTAATAATCGGTGTTTCATCAACAACTTTTTTTATCTTAAGAGCTACCGGCAGTTCCGTTAAATTGGCGTGTGTCATAAATTTTTGATAATTATCGTTTTACCGAACCTATTATTTCGGTTAATGATTTTACTCCGTTTTTATCGCACCATTCGTTCATTTCATTTGTGATTTTGCTAAAGCAGTCTATTCCGCGATAATATACAGCAGAACCGACACCAACCAAAATTGCTCCCGCCATCATCATTTCAAGCGCGTCTTCGCCCGTTGTTACTCCGCCCGTTCCGATTATGGGAAGTTTCACAGCTCGAAAAACATCATTAACAAGTTTTACGGCCAAAGGTTTAATCGCGGGTCCGGAAATTCCTCCCACTTTATTGGCCAAAATCGGCATTCTTGTTTCAAGATTTATCGCAAGACCCGGACCAAGAGTGTTTATCAAACAAAATCCATCGGCTCCGGCCTGTGCGCATGAATTCGCAATTTTTACAATATCTTCGGTGTTCGGAGAAAGCTTAACAATAACGGATATATTCGGATTCAGCTTTTTTACCGCCGCTTTCACTTTCGCCGTTACAGTTTTTGCATCATCAGCAACACACGCAAAAGGCTTTCCGAACTCGCTTTCAACATTCGGACATGAAATATTCACTTCGATAATATCAATATCAAGCTGTGCGATCTGCTCCGCTATTTTTACAAATTCATCGGTTCTTCCGCCCACGATGCTCACGATTAAAGGCGCTGGTTTTGCTTTTAAATATTCATTAATTTCGCTTTTCGCTTTTTCAACACCAGCATCCGGCAGACCCACCGCATTCATCATGTAACTCGGGGTTGTAATAATAGTTGGATTCGGATGACCTTTATGTTCATTAAACCAGACCGATTTTGTGGTAATTCCGCCCGCTCCGCTTGAGACAACATTCTTCCACGAAGCCGCGGTTACGCCCAAAACACCGGAAGCAAGAACCGTGGGGTTCGAAAATTCTTTTCCGCAAAATTTTACTTTTAGGTCTGCCATCTCCACTATTTAAGCACAAAAATACAATTTTCTAAAGAATAAATTTAATTTTAAAAAAAAGGGTGTATCGCACACCTACCTTTCTATAACAACCTCTCTGCCAATAACTTTTTCAATAACAACCCTGCCGTTAACCATACCAACAATTCCGTTCACAAACGTCATAACCGGCCATCCCTTTAAAACTCTTCCGGCATAAGGCGACCATCCGCATTTTGTATAAAGCTTTCTGTTTTCAACGGGTTTCTCCATATTCATATCAACAACAACAAGATCCGCATCAAACCCTTCGCGAATATACCCCTTCCCGGCAAGCCCGAAAATATCTGCGGGATTTTCGCACATTAATGCGCATACATCCTTAAGTTCAAGCATATCGTCATTAACCGCGTTAAGCATAAGCGGCAAAGATGTTTCAACTCCGGGAACTCCGGCGGGCGCTTCCCAGTAGTCTTTACGCTTTTCGGCTTTAAGATGCGGCGCGTGGTCTGAAGCGATCATATCCACAATCTCAAGTTTTATCCCGCCCCACAAAGCTTTTTGGTCTTTTATTGAACGCAAAGGCGGATTAATTTTTACAAAATTTTCCTGCTTCATATAATCACTCACGCTTAAAAACAAATGATGCGGCGCCGCCTCGCATGTAACGTTTTTTCCGTGAAATTTTACCAGCAGTTCCATTTCTTTTTTTGTGCTTACATGGCAAAGATGCAGCCTTCCGTTAAATTTTTTCGCAAGATGAACCGCGGTTTTTGCGGCCTCAAGAGCTATCGCATCGCTTCTGATTAAAGAATGAATTTCCGGCTTGTGCTCGTCTTTATAAACTTCAACGCGTCTTTTAAACATATCCTCGTTTTCCGCGTGAACGGCAATAATATATTGATTATCGGTAAACAACGCCTCAAGCAGTTTTTCCAGGCGCACTTCTTTTTCCATGATCATATGGCCCGTTGTTTCGGCCATAAATACCTTAACTCCCACGATTCCGCGCGCTTTTTTAACCTGTTCTAAATTTGCAGGCTCCGCCCCGAAAAAAAAGCCAAAATTAACCTTTGAATGCGCGCGCGCAATATCGCGTTTTTGTTCAAGAGCCTCAACGGTTGTCGTATGCGGCTTTGTATTCGGCATGTCAAAAACCGTTGTAACACCGCCCGAAAGAGCTGCCGACGAACCGCTTTCCCAGTCTTCTTTTTTTTCATATCCCGGACAGCGAAAATGCACATGCGCGTCAATAACGCCGGGCATTAAATATTTACCCGTAAGATCATATTCCTTATCCGCCTTAACATTCAGCGAACTTGCGATTTTTTCAATAACCCCGTTTTTAACAAAAACATCTTTTGTCTCAATCTTTTTTGATGAAACAATCTTTGCGTTTTTAAACAAAATTTTCATAAAAGTCTGGTTAAAATTATTGCCATTCTTACCGCAATCCCGTTTTCAACCTGCCTAAAATAAGCGGCATTTTTAAGCCCGTCAACATCCTGAGCAATCTCATTAACCCTCGGCAGCGGATGCATAATAAGCATTTTCGGATTAACTTTCTGCACAAGTTTTTTATTGAGCACATAAACATTTTTCAAACGTTCATATTCGCGGTAATTTTTGAATCTTTCTTTCTGAACTCTTGTCATGTAGAGCACATCTACGCCGCGCATTCCCTCCTCAAATTTTGTCGTTTCCTCATAAGGAATTTTCATACGATTCAAATGAACAATAACATCGGGCTTCATCTTAAGCTCTTTAGGCGAAATAAATCTGAATTTAACATTATAATTAGACAGCAAAAACGCCAAAGAATTCGGAGTTCTTCCGTATTTAAGGTCGCCGCTTATGGCAACAGTAAGACCGTTAATTTTCCCCAGTTCTTTTTTTATGGTATAAGCATCAAGCAAAGCCTGTGAAGGATGCTGAGACACCCCGTCCCCCGCATTAATAACCGGCACCTCCGAACCTAAAGAAAACTCTTTTGCAGCGCCGTTCTGGCTGTGCCTTATCGCGACAATATCCGCAAACTGCGAAATAACTTTAGCCGTATCCGATATACTTTCGCCCTTTGAAATTGATGAGGTCGAAGCATCAGTCACCGAAAGCGTTTCCCCGCCCAGTCTTTTCATTGCCGTTTCAAAAGAAAGCCGTGTTCTGGTTGAAGGCTCGTAAAATAAAGCCGCCAAAATTTTGCCTTTCATCCGGGTCCCCTGTTTTTCTTTGCGCGCGTACGGCTCCATTTCTTTTGCCAAAGCCAAAATCTCTTCTATTTCAGATTTTTTTAAAGACTGGGTTGAAAGAAGATGTTTGGGCTTTGGGGGCATAAAATATGTTCATATTCAAGCATCTATATTTATACTATAAACTTGATTTTTTAACAATGAAGCACTACGAAAATCATAAAATTTATGTTATAATATAAATATAAACATTAAAATTATGAATGAAATAGACACAAAGATTCCACGAAAACCAAAGAAATTAAAATCTGAACCTGCTATGCCAATAGCAGATATGGATGAGGTTGATTACCAGCGTATGGAAATCGAACATAGAATTAATATTGGTGGAACCGAGAATAATGCTAATGAAATTGAAAAATTAAAATCCGAAGGCCGCAAAATACAAAATAAATTTAAAGATTGGATTTTAAAAGCCGTTTTTGAGTATTACAACGTAAAAATTCCTAATTTGGTTTTTGATTTTCAGTCTCCGTGGCTTGCTCCGGAAAAAGATATTATTTATTTTAAAGTAATTGATGTAAGAAGCGGCGCAAAATTTCTTGTTGTCGGAGACTTAAATAAAGCCGGTAATATAACGGAATACCGGGTTGCTATGGAAAAATAAATAATTATTTTTCCTGTGCATATCTGATAGTGCTGCCAAAAGTGCTTATATTTCTCACTTGAATATTATCTCCCTGCCTGGTTATTTGTATATGTGGCCTTGAAACGGTTTCGGGGAAATTGAATCTACCTGGATTTTCACGACCTAAAACAACAGTCTCTCCGTCCCTTAAAGCTTGAAATTGGTTTGCCGGATCATTTGGATTGGTTATCATAAAGCCGTATTGGGAATTTGGGCTTATATGTAAAGGAAAATCTTGTAATTTTAACTCAACAATACCTTGCGGATTTGAAATATCTATATAAGTATTTTCGGATAAATTATATTCATAATTTTCCAATACTTTAGACAGGCTGGCTTGATCCTGCGGAGTGACTGTGGGAGTATTTTTTACATCCGGCGCAGAAGGTTTTTCAGCCTTATAAATATGCAGATCCGGATTAAAAAGACCATTGGAGGGTATAATACCATAATGAACCTCATCATGATTATTTATACGAATAACACGATTAGCTACTTTTTCATATTTACCATCTGTATGAGTGTGACCTACGATATAATGTGCTGTTGAAGGATCAAGACCAGCTAATTCTAAAACCCTCCTTGCCTGATTCCCACCCTGCTCGGTTCTTGACCATGTAAGAGCCCATACCGCATCGGCATCACGATTTGCAATTTCATTTAATGAACGTATTTCATATGCATTCTTCCCACCCTGACCTGTATTCCCGGGTTCCGAATGTGATGCAACAAAATTATTTCCTATTGCTAATAGTGGAAGGTTTTTTTCAAATTGTGCCCACTTACTAAGAAATTCTTGTCCATAATTCTGTACAATCCAGTGTTTAACACAATGTGAAATCATAACATTGTATTTCTCAAATGGACTGTCTCCTCCCGATGAACGACCATCAATATTATCATGATTACCTTTTAAATAATAAAAAGCATTTGGGTATTTTGCTGTTAAATCCATTACAATTTTCATTGTATTTAATGAATCAACCATTTCTTGTGTCATAGCTTGCGAAGGTTTATTATCAAACATATCATTTTGAGCTTTTTGCCATCTGTCCTTTGCACTTCCTTCAACATGCATAGCATCCCCCATTAATACAATTTGCAATTCACCATTCTGCATTTTCTCTAAATTGGTTCTTCCATCGGGTCCTTTCTGTAAAAGTATATGAACCAATGCTTCCCTTCTGCCATGCAAGTCCTGAACAAGTATTGTCGGAATATCTTTTCTTAATTGGACAATACCGTTCTGGCCTTTTAATGCTTCCAAGACTTTATCAAGACTTGCTTCATATGCATCTTGAGATTCCAAAGCTGTATTTTCAGAAAGAGTTTTATATTCATTTAATTCCAAGTTAACAGCTTCGTTTGATACTAATTTTTCAACCGCCGACAAACTTAACAAACCTCTAAATTTTAAAACTAACTTATCCCAATTTTTTTTTGCCCACAACTTCATATTATTTATATTATTGTTGAATTTTACGGAGAGTTCTTTAATAAATTTAATAACAAAATTATCTCTTAAAATTTCTAATATTTTTCTAGTATTTTGTATTTGATAATCAATTTTTTCTAATCCTAATTTTTTCACCATATCATTAATATTTGTCATATATAATCTCCCATCATCCAGTCTGGTTTGAACATTTGGATATCTTGAACGGTCATTATAATTCATTAAAGAAGAAGCTT
The DNA here is from genome assembly GCA_016928915.1 of Candidatus Peregrinibacteria bacterium. Lineage (GTDB taxonomy): Bacteria > Patescibacteriota > Gracilibacteria > UBA1369 > PNNO01 > JAFGJT01. The sequence goes on along the minus strand of JAFGJT010000008.1, from coordinate 57,216 downwards.
CTTGTTTATATCCATATCTATGCATTTCTTGAGCAATATCGGTAATTTCTTTATGTGCTTGTTCAAAATATTCAACCCACAATTTTCTTTCATCAATTGTCAAAATAGGGGGCGTGCCTTGTTCTAAAACTTCGGATTTAATTGTGTCATTTTCTAAACTGGCTATATCCAGAGCTATATCATCCATCCCGATTTTTTTTAGTCTCATTGCTAAATCCTGCGCAGTTTGCTGGTCTTGTGCCTGTTGTGCCATTGCTTGATTTAGAGATTCCATATAATAAGGAACCTCGCCTTTATATGTCCAGTCATAAACATATACTAGCTTATTCGCAGGATCCGTATATCTGACATCAAGATATCTAAAATCACCGGGAGCTAATCTGACATATAATCTTTGCCCCTCGGAATATTCAAAATCCTGCGTTCTCTGAACAAGCCCTAAAGCAAGAGGCACTCCGATAGCGGATGAAATAACCGCCATGCCGAGAAGCGCGACTTGCTGTAAATCTTTGGGCATCAGTTTTGCAAGCCTTGGATTATTCTCAAGAAATTTTGCATAATTTCCCTTCCATTTATTTACATATTCTTCAAATGCCCGCCTTATTTGCAATTTAGAAAAATATTGTTTTATTTTTGCCGCATTATCTCTTAAATACTGCAAAACCGACCTTTTTTTAACCTGGGTTGTAAGAGCGGCATCACTGTTAATGTTCATCTGCGTCATTGTTTCGGCAGACATCTGAATTTCTATTGATTTATCGCCTTTGGACACCTTTATTGTTCCTGTATCGGTTTTAACAATGTTAAAGCCGCGGTTATAAAAATCTGCAAGCGCGGCCATACCCTGTTCGGGATTTTTAACTTTATATTTGCCGGCTGTGATATTCACAGGCAAAAGTCCCGGAACCCGTGCAATTTCAATTTCCGGCGTTAAATTGCTGGACTGCATAGCCGGATTTATATCTATAACCGACCATTTCCCTTCCGAATTTAATGTTAAAGTAACCGAATTGTCAGGATTTATTTCCAGTTTGTAATCAAGTCCGGGCTGCCCGATATTTTCTTTATTAAAGTTTGCAACAAATTCCTGAGGTGTTTTTGTTGTAAATACCATACTGTCTCCTTCAATTGATATTCCGATTTTTTTAGGGCGTAATCCATGTATGGCGAGTTTACCTTTGGGGGATTTCAATGATCCTGCAACTGATACTAAAAATCCCAGTACCGGATTTGCTTTTTCCGCAGTTTCTTCAAAAGTTTCCTGTGCAATTTCCTGTTTTGCCTCATTTGCAAACTGCTTTAAAAAAGCCTGTCTGGTTGCCGCTTCTCCGCCCTCACCTCCTTTAAACCATGTAGCGGGATCTGCAAATTTTGCGACATTTTCAAGTTTCGCCAATGCATGCCGTGAATGTTTTGCCAATCCCGGCCATCTTAACGCAACATAGCCTTCGCGCCTTCCGGCCCAGCTTAAAGATTTTACCAATGCATTGGCAGTCCCGACCGTAGCTATTGATAATAAATATCCTTTGGAAAAATCTTTCCACATCTCTTTTGCGCCCCATATTTTTTTGTACCCCCCGAAATCCGCGAAATCCAAAGCCTGGAGTCCGGACATTGCTCCTCTGGCGCCCAGCACCCCGCCCGCAGAGGCACCAACCAAAGCCATACCTCCAACCGCAATCTTTGATGTCAGAGCTCCGGCGGCCATTCCGCTCGCCATCAGCTTTCCACCTAAAGCTCCCAAAGCCCAGCCCCCGCCAACCGCCGTAGCAACGGCTGCAGCAAAAATTGCCGCTATCACCACCCCTTTTAGAAAACCGTATTTAATATATTTACTATATTGTTTAGCTATTTTCTCCCTTTGAGAACGCATATTTTTAATTGCCTCCGTACTGTACGGCGGTTTATTTAACAAAGCGGTCAAATTAGCCGCCAACTGCTTAATATATTTATTTCTCTGAATTCTAAAAAATTCCGGCATATTGGTTTTATCGGCTGAACCCTTATTTGCTTCATCGGTTAAAGTTTGTATAGTTTTTACTATAGAATACCTTCCCGCCACCATTTTACTTGCACAGTTGTCCAGCATTGCAATTCCCTGTTCAAAGCTGTGGCTGACAAGGCCGGGATATTGCTTCATCTGGGCGTCTATTGTTTTCCCGATATTTGAAATCGGCTCAAACATATTAACAATGCTTTGAAAATTTTCATTGATTGGTTTTAAATGCGGCGCCATTTCCCTTTGCAGCATCGGCGTTAAAATCGGATCGGCGGCCAAATTATCAACATCGGTTAAATTTTTATCTTCTTTATGCCCCAGATAAACTGCAATTTTATTAATTTCCGCCCCGTAACTGTTTGCTTCTTTTTTATATCCGGCTGTTTTCTTTAATATGTCCTGTTTTTCTTTACCCTCAGGCAAAAGCATGGCATACGCCTGGCTGTTGCTCACAAGCTGAACGCTCGCATTATGAATATTTTTTAATACAAGCATATTCCCTATAAGCTGCTGAATAATTACCTGCCGCTGGTTTGGCGGAATATTTTTAATTGTCGGATATTTTGAAAATATTGCTTTTGTATTTGAAACAGCCTCTTCAATATTTGTTTTTTTGTTTTCTATCAGCATCATCATCTCTTCGGCCCTGTACTTAAGCTGAAGCTTTAAAACATTCTTTGAATCGGAATCAAGTTTACCGTTTTTATAATAACCCGACAGTATCCTGCGCACATCTTCGCTGTCCTGCCATTTTTTAATATTATAATCCTTTTCGGCAATCTCAGTTTCAATTTCACAGGCTGTTAAAAGGCCGTTTTGAGGCGGCAATGCTATTTTATGCTGTAAAGACAATATCTTTAATTTATCACCGTCTTTGGCGGTTAAAATTTCGTTAATAACTTCTTTTGTCCGCTTAAGAACCGGATTAACACCTTTTTTATTTATATAAGTATTTGCAAAAGCCTGTTTAACCTCCGCAAGAATAATGTCTTTTCTGTAATGCACAAGGCTGTAATTGGAATGCGCAATTTCTTTTTCCAGCCTTGTTCTGTCTGCTTCCGTCTTAGTCTTTTTTTCAACTTTTAAACCTTGAAATTCAACACCATGCAACTCCCATATCTGTTCTACCAGCATTTTAGATACCGCATTGGATTTACTTTTTAACTCTGATTTTTCTTTTAATGTTGCGGACTCAATTTGCATTGTAAGCTTAATCCCCTCTAAAGACCGAGATGTTTTACCTTCTTTTATTGCAATAATGGATGCAAGTAAAAAGGCGGCCAGATCTTTTGAATCATTACCCTTAAGAATTGTTTCAAAAGAATCTTTGTCGGTTTGCCTTAATTTAGCTACACCATCAATAAAATAATCAATAACCCGTTCCTTTTTTACCCCGGTTTTTTCAAGAGCATATAAAACCCTGATTAAATCTACATTATGAATATTCTTTATCCCCGTTTTTTCTTTTATTTCTGCTGCGGAATTTAAAAATTTAAGGGTTTCAAGGAGCGGCTTTGTTTCGTTTTCCGCCGCGGTTTTATTGCCCCAGCATAAATGATTGAATATTGTGTAAATAGTGTTTTTATTAGCAACTAATGCCTTTTTTAATTCGGGAGAAGTGATTTTGGAAGATATATTCTGCATCCATTGTGTAATCTCCTTAACGGGTATTCTTTGATCTTTGGCCACCGAAAGATACGTCTTTGCATTATCTTTTACATTTATCTTAAATCCAAACCCGGAAAAAATTTTGTCGGTTTTTTTAAATTCGCTCTCCACAACTTGCCGCTCATATTCCGCTGCAAATTTCTGTTTGAGTTTCTCGGATTTTGAACGCAGTGTGCTTTTATATTGTGCTATTTCATTCTTTGTTGCTTCATTTCCGTCAATTACGTCGTCAATTGCAGTTTTCATTGCCGAAAGATAATCGGATTTATCTTTATTTTTATCCGGATAATTTGTTTTATCTATATAATCCGCTACTTCTTGTTGTTTTTTATCAAAATAGTTCTTTGTATCGGTTTTAAAAGAGGTCCAATTCCCTTCAACTTTTGCGGGAGCTTTTTCTGTTTTTGTTTCAAATGTTTTTTTTGCTTCCTGAAAAGGCATAATTTATATATTTTGAAGTTTATTTAATATTTCTTCGGGTTTTTCTTCCGTTTTACTTAAATATGCTTCATCTTTTTTTCTTGACTGTATCTGATATTTTGCGGAAATCTCTTTTATTTTTGATTTATAAGTATCTGCTAAATTGTATTTAAAAATTAATTTTAATTTAAAATCTTTTTCCTCATTTTCAGCATTGATAAAAGCGTCATAAAGAAGTTTATGTTGAGATATATCCAATTTTTCACAAATTATCAGCCATTCTTTTTTCTGAATATCATTCAAATAATCGGCTGATTTAATCAGTTTTATTAAATCATCTTTTGTTTTGCTTTTTGTTGGTTTTGATATCGCCTTTAACGTCATTTATTTTTTTATTTAATCTAAATATTATATCATAAAATTTTGTTTATTTAAAGAGATGAACGGAGGATTCACGCTCTCTGGCAAATTGACCAATTTATAAATTGTGTTAATATTAATGCGTAAATTAAATTTAATATGCATGGAGCCAAAAAATACCGACAGTATCGAGGATGAAAATCTAATATCTTTGGATGAATGGAAAAGACGAAATCCGCGCCAGAAAACTACCGAAAATTCGGTTGAAACCCCGCGATTCCGCAGATTGGGGGAAGATGTAATTAACAGGCTTTCAACAAAAAATGATGACGATGATGATGATTCGCTGAATGATGAAAGCTTTGGCGTGGGACTGGCCGCCATGGTTCAGCTTGCAGAAGCAGTGATAAACACTGCTTCGGATGCCTTAAAAAGCATTAAAAAACAGATTAACGACAAAATAGATACTTGCCTTAAATACTTTATTTTCAGACGTTAAACTCTCTCTGGCTTTATCGTTTTAAAATATGTAAAATCGTATAAGAAATAAGCGAAAATTTTAATGAAATTTTAATGAAAAAAGGATACCTCATCCTTGAGGACGGCACCATCTTAGAGGGTATTTCTGTCGGGGCGGATAAAATGTCCGAGGGGGAGGTTGTTTTTAATACGGGAATGATGGGTTATCCCGAAAGTTTTACGGATCCGTCTTACGAAGGACAGATTTTAACTTTAACATACCCGTTAATCGGAAATTACGGCGTTCCGGATGATGAAAAAGACAAGTTTAAAATCAGCAAGCATTTTGAAAGCGATAAAATTCATATTAAAGGACTAATTGTGAGTGAACTTTGCGAAAAACCGAGTCACTGGAACTCCTCTCGCACACTTGCAAGCTGGCTTAAAGAAAACAAAATTGCAGCTTTGGCAGGAATTGACACACGCGCACTGACACAAAAATTAAGAGACCACGGAGTTATGCTCGGAAAAATCGTTTTTACGGATGAAAAAACATCAAAAAAATCCGAAAAATTTTACGACCCCAACAACGAAAATCTTGTCGCAAATGTAAGCATCAAAAAACCCATCGTTTACAACCGCGGCAAAAAACGAATCGCTCTTATTGACTGCGGCATGAAAAACAACATACTTAGAAGCCTACTTTCACGCGATATTACGGTTACGCGCGTTCCGTGGAACTATGATATTTTCAAGAATAAAATTAAATTCGACGGAGTGTTTATTTCCAACGGACCCGGAGATCCCGCGATTTTACACGAAACGCACGAAATTGTGCAAAAATGTTTTGCCGCAAAAATCCCCACATTCGGAATTTGCCTTGGCAATCAGATAATGGCCATTGCCGCGGGTGCAAAAACCTACAAATTAAAATACGGGCACAGAGCGCAGAATCAGCCGTGCACCAACCTTGAAAACAACAGGTGCTATATAACTTCGCAAAACCACGGTTTTGCCATCAACGCCAAATCGCTTCCGCGCGAATGGAAGCCGCTTTTTATAAATGCCAACGATAAAACGGTTGAAGGCATCCGCCATAAATCCTTACCATTCTTTGCCGTTCAGTTTCATCCCGAAGCAACCCCGGGCCCGAATGATACGGGGTATTTGTTTGATGAGTTTACGAAGATGCTCTAAAAAAGAATGCGGGGAGGGACCCCGCCAGAGCGGGGTCTGCTAAAAAAACATTCTTGTCCTTTTCATATATTCCTTATATTCCGGGAAAAGCGCTTTTAAATGTTTCTCGTCAACTTTTGCGCGCCAATATATTATTGGCAGCATTAAAATCATAAAAAACAGAATTCTTGTAATCGCTACCGTGACGCCACTCGCAAATCCGGCAAGAATAAACGCGGTATACGTGGGATGCCGTATTACACAATAAGGACCGCATGTAATCAATTTTGTTTTGTCCCTCAGCAGTTCGCCTTTCCATGACCAGTTGCTGCCAAGGGTTATTCTTGCGTATATATAAAGCCATATCGCAATGGCGAAAATAAAAACTCCCAGAAAATAATGAAAATAATGCGCAAGAAATTCATACTGAACAAAATCCGGAAAAACAACAATATGTGCGATCAATCCGGCTGCAAAAAAATACAAAATAAAAATAATATTTGCAATCATTGTCTCTTTTTGCATTTTTTCCGTACTTATACTCTGTATCCCCCCTCCCACTTTAACGGTCTTGTATTTTGTAATAAATAACACAATAAACATTATGGTCCATCCCACAATCATTGTTGCCCATTCTATTCCTTCAAGCATATGTTCAAAGAATTAAATTCTTTAAAAAGAATAGCAGATTTTGATGCACAAAAAAACCCCCCGTAAAGGGGGGCAGAAATCTTATGGACTGCGGTTTGTTTTTGTTTGCAGTTCAAGATTTATTTTTGTTTTTGGGAGTGCGACTTTCACTCAATTCTTTTGGCTCATACTTCGGCTGATTTTTCCAGTCCAGCCACGGACCGTCCGTTTACGTGGTTCCTGCATCTGTCTTTAGACGAGATGGAAACCACCGGACAACTTATGGGTCGACGGGGCAAGAAGTCATCTTACCGGGTCATCGTCGAGCTAAAGAAGGAGAGAAGGGGAACATGCAATGCGCAATTGTTTTTGGCGCTTTTGTTTTTATTTCTCCCCCTCATCTTTCTTTATCTCTTTTTGTTTTTAATTTTTTAAAGAACTTTTTTGTTTGAATTTTTGTTTCCAAAACCTAAGTTTCAAATCATCATATTCGAATGATATATTTTTGTCAAAAATATCCTATGGACGTATATAAAGTTTATTGAATAATTTAAATTAGGAAAAATGGTCCGGCCGATTTAATATATCAACATGTATATTGCTTTAGACATTGAAACAACCGGGCTTTCATATGAAAATGACGAAATCATTGAGATTGGCGCCGTTAAGTTTGACGAAACAGGTATAGCAGGAAAGTATAAAACTTTAATTAAAGCATCCCAGCCGCTTCAACCGCTTATTACACATATTACGGGAATAACGGACGACGACCTTAAAGATGCCCCAAGCCTGGAAGATGTTGCCGAGCATTTTCTTGATTTTATCGAAGATCTGCCGATTGTGGGCCATAATATTTCATTTGATCTGGATTTTTTAAAAACAAAAGGTTTTCCATTGACGAATATTTCTTATGATACCCTGCAGCTTGCCGCTATTTTAATGCCGGGAGAACCTTCATATTCTCTAGAACTTTTAACAAAAAAATTAAAAATAAAACATAAACATAAACATCGGGCTTATGATGATGCTGTTGCATCAATGGATCTTTTTAATATTTTGATAAATAAAATTACTGAGATTGATCCGGATGTGCTGGATGAAATAAAATTTTTATCGCAACGCTCAAAATGGGCATTAAAAGATATTTTTAACAACTCCGAACCAAAAAATGCACAAACAGCTGTAACAAAAGACAATTTAAAGAAAAATTCAAAACCCGCACAAGCTCTTATTCTTCCTTTTGATAAAGATGAAATTATAAAACTGTATGATGAAAACGGTCCGCTTTCAAAATGTGAAAAAGATTACGAAGCAAGGCCCTCGCAGAAAAAAATGACGGAACTGATAATTGATGCATTCAATGAAAACAGCAACCTTTTGTGCGAGGCCGGAACAGGAACCGGTAAATCAATAGCATATATTCTGCCTGCCGTTTTCTGGTCTGTTTCACAGCGAGAACAGGTTGTTATAGCGACCCACACAAAAAACCTTCAGGACCAGCTGGCAAATAAAGATATCCCGGTGGTTGAAAAAACTTTAAAACTTTACAACAAGGATCTTAAGTTCAAAACAGCGGTTATAAAAGGCCGCAACAATTATCTTTCAGAAAAACGCCTTGAAAATTTCAAACAGAAAAATTTCTTTCTGGATCACGAAATCACCTTGCTGATTAAGGTTTTGATATGGCTCAAAAAAACAAAAACAGGTGATAAAGAAGAGCTTTCACTTCAGGGAAGGGAATATTATAGCTGGAACGATATTTCATGCGACATGATTAAATGCCCGCACAACGATCCTGAATATAAAAACAGCTGCTGGCTCGCAAAAGCGCGTGAGAAAGCGCAGACAGCGGATATTATTATCACAAACCATTCTCTGCTTTTATCGGACACGATCACTCCGCAGCAGGTTCTGCCAGAATATAAATATTTAATTATTGACGAGGCTCATCATCTTGAGGAAGAAGCCACCAACGCCTTTACGATAAACGCAACCTATGAAATTTATACCCATCCTTTAATAAGCATAAAATCACTCTTAAAATCCAACAAAGAAATTATTTCGGAAATCGAAAATCTTGAAAATAAAATAGAAATCTTTTTCGGAATAATCGGAATTTTCTTTGAAAAATTCAAGGATTACGCAACAAGCATTTTTTCTCTCACAATAAAAAAAGAATTTATAAATTCTTTTGAATGGCAAAAAGCATGCCAGTCAGCCGAAAACATTCTGGCAATGGCTGAAAATATAATAACAAAAATAAACCTGGCGGCCGATCCTTCGGTTAACAAACCGGAAATCGAACGAGAAATCATGGAATTTAAAGAGCATATGGCAAACCTTTCAATAATACTTGCCAATAACAGCTCACAAGAATACAGCAATCAGATTACATGGATATATCAGAAGCCGGACGGACATCTGGGTATAAAATCTTGTCCTGTTTATATAGGAAATCATCTTTCGGGCACACTTTTCCATGAAAAAAACAGCATAATAATGACTTCCGCAACCTTAACCGTAAACAAAGAATTCACGTTTATTAAAAACCAGCTTAAGCTTGAAGAAAAATTCAAGGAAGTGATTCTCCCCTCTCATTTTTCATTTCCGGACCAGGTTGAAATAGTTATTTACAGCGATTTAAAAGCTCCCCAGTCCCCGGGATATTTTAATCAAACCGCGGATATAATTTACAATACGGCCCTTGAAAACCACGGTAAAATGCTTGTTTTATTCACCTCTAAAAAAGCGATAGAAGCCACATATTTAAAACTTGCTCCGGTTTTAAAAGAAAAAGGAATAACAATCCTTGCTCAAAATATGTCGGGCGGAAGAGGCAAAATCATCGAACTTTTCAAACAGGATCCTGAAAATTCAATAATATTCGGCACCAACAGTTTTTGGGAGGGCATAGATATAAAAGGAAAAGCATTAAATTATGTGATAATTCAAAAACTGCCATTCGACCCTCCGGACGACCCTATACATAAAGCTCGCAGCGAACTTTACGCAAAGCCCTTTGAAGACTACCAGACGCCCCGAGCAATTCTGCTTTTTAAACAGGGCTTCGGCAGGTTGATAAGATCCACGCAAGATTCGGGAAAAGTTGCTATACTGGACTCGCGTATTATTCAAAAATCATACGGAAAAGTTTTTTTGGACTCACTGCCGGAAGGTATAAAAGTAAATTACAAAATGATAAACTAAATGTGTCTATCCGGCATGCCTTTTTTTCTTTCAAATTGCCAAAATAATAGTAAAATAACACCGTATTATTAATTAACAAAAAATATATGGATGTTTTATTGGTATTGTTAGCGATTGTGGCTGTGGTTGCGGTTTTTGCGATCAGTGTGTACAACGGGCTGATTGTTCTTAAAAACAAAGTTGACGAAGGATGGTCCGATATTGACACGCAGCTAAAACGAAGATACGACCTTATCCCTAATATGGTCGAGGCTGTAAAGGGTTATGCAAAACACGAATCAAAAACCTTTGAAGCGGTTACCCAGGCCAGAAATATGGCTATGAACGCAAAGACTCCGGAAGAAAAAGCGCAGGCTGAGAATGTGCTTACCGGAACATTAAAAACTTTATTTGCGGTAGCTGAAAATTATCCCGAACTTAAGGCAAATGAAAACTTTATGCACCTTCAGCAGACCTTAAAGGAAATCGAGGAGCATATTCAGATGTCACGCCGCTACTACAACGGGACTGTCCGCGATTTCAACACAAAACTTCAGGTTTTCCCGAACAATATAATTGCAGGGATGCTTGGTTTTAAAGACAGACAGTTCTTTGAGATTGGAGAAGAGGAAAAACAGAATGTTAAAGTAAGTTTTTCCGACGAGGAAAAAAAATAATCTATCAGGCCCTTTACAAAAATCTCTATGAAAAAAAGGATATTTTCTGCAGGCTTAATTGCCCTTACTGCAGCGCTGTTTTTATCGCAGGCAGTATTTGCCTATACACCGTGGTATATAAAAAATTTCGATCAGAAAATTGAAATTTTTGAAAACGGCACGCTGCATGTGGAAGAAACCGTTGTCGCTGATTTCTCCGATGATCCGCACCGCGGAATAATAAGAACAATACCTACCAATTACCGCGATAAATACGGCAATCCTTTTAATTTAAGATTTAAATTATTAAGCGTAAAAGACGAAAACGGCAAACCTCACCCGATAGCGGATCAGGGACGGGATTTTGAAGACTGGGACAATTATTTTATTAAAATCGGTGATCCGGATGTTTATTTAAATAAAATTACTACCTATGTTATTACTTACGAAGTAACACGCGCGGTGGGATTTTTTCCCGAACATGACGAAATATACTGGAACTTGTTTACCAAGTGGGACGTTCCGGTTGTTGAAAGCTCGGCAACGGTTATACTTCCCGCATCTTCAAAAACTCAAGACCAGCGCGCGGCATGTTTTACGGGAGCTTATTACTCGACAGCCTCCGACTGTACGGCAAAAATTATTGATGAAAAAACTTATGAATACAAATCCCAAACAGAGCTTGGCGCTTTTGAAGGATTTACGATTGTGGCGGGCTTTTCAAAAGGCATTGTTGAACCGCCAAACGCGCTCCAGCAGATTTTATGGTTCATTTTTGACAACTGGAGTTTGCTGATACCTGTTTTTGTATTCATTTTTCTTTTTCTAAAATGGTGGTATACGGGCCGCGACCCCAAAACAAAAGACACTATTATTCCGCAATATACCGCTCCCAAAGGCCTAACGGCAACCGAGGTCGGCACGATAATTGATGAAAAAGTTGATATCCATGACATAACAACCGTAATAATTGACTTTGCGGTAAAAGGATTTATTAAAATCAAAGAAATAAAAGAAAAAAAAATGATGTTTTTTGATTCAACGGATTATGAACTGGAGCTTTTAAAAGATTATAAAAACGCGGCAAATATTCAGTCGCACGAAATAAAAATTCTTGACGGAGTGTTTGAGGAAAAAAATTCAGTAAAAATTTCAGACCTTAAATTAAAATTTTATAAACATATCCCCAAAATCAAAGAAGAAATTTATGAAAACCTTGCAAAAGGGGGATATTTTAGCGGAAATCCCGAAAAAATCAGAGGTCTTTATCTGGGAATAGGAATAGCTGTGTGTGTAATTTCTTTTATGCTCATGGGAGGGATAGTGGTGTTTATGGGACTGACTTTTGCTATTACGCTGCCGGTTTCAGGCGCTTTGTTTATAATCTTCTCAAAATTTATGCCGCGAAAAACCCTAAAGGGCGCGGATGCTTACATACATATAAAAGGCCTTGAAGAATATATACGAACAGCCGAAAAAGACCGTATAAAATTCCAGGAAAAAGAAAATCTTTTCTTTGAAAAACTCCTGCCTTACGCGATGGTTCTGGGCCTTTCCGAAAAATGGGCGCAGGCGTTTAAAGATATAATAAAAGAACAGCCGAAGTGGTTTGAAGGGCAGATGGACACGTTTAATACGGTTTATCTTGTTGACCGGCTGAATCACTTTACGTCGCAGGCAAACACCGCTTTTGCGGCATCGCCAAGAAGCTCCGGAGGGTCTTCGGCCTGGAGCGGAGGAAGCGGATTTTCAGGCGGCTTTTCGGGCGGCGGTTTTGGCGGCGGCGGCGGAAGCGGCTGGTAAACCGCATTTTCCCCGCATGCTAATTACCGGAATTTTTTTCATACTCTGCCAAAGCATCATAAACATGTGATAAAAATTCAAACGGAAGTTTTTTTTCACCCGCGGATTCAAACAGCAGCTGAAGCGTTTTCCACTGAAGTAATTCTTTATACATCTCAACTTCCGAAATTCTGCTCCAGTATGCATATTCCTTTGAATATGGATTTTTTGAAAAATGCTCTGTACGGCTCTTTTTAAGGTCGTAAAAAATATTAAAATCCGGCTCAAGTTCTTTATTTAATTCTATATTGTAATCCTTAAAATCCTGCGGAATTATTGTCTGATTGTTTTGATATTTTTTATAAAGCTTTGCAAGCAGGGTCGGCGGGCAGGCCGGAATTTTAAAAGCTTCCATAGTATTATGTATAAGCTCTTTCTCAAAAGGCCTTTCAATGCGCCCGTGAACATTGGGATCGTTTATAAGAGCGCTTAATAAATGTATTAACTGATGAAAATACTGCTTGAATTTTTCCAATTTTTCTTTTCCTCCTTCAAGCAAAAAATCTAAAAATTTTCTTATAGGGGCAACCGCGGAATGGCTGATGATATATGTTTTATCCTGCATGTTTATTTCAATTTCTTTTATTTTTGAATGTAAAACTGCCATATCAAGTTCTTCCGGCTTTTTTTCAAGCATGGAATCCAGCTCGGCAAAAATCTTTAAAAGACCTTTAAACTCATTCCATTTCTTTTCATCAAGCTTGTCCTGAGTTAACGCTTCAACTGTTTCCTGCACGCGGCTTTGAATACTGTCGGAAGCCTGACCCACCGGATTTCCCCATATATCAACGGAATCAAGCCCTCCGACATGCTCCCGCAATTCATCGGCAAAACTTGCAAATTCATCAATTGGCTCATTTTTGCTATTTTTAGTTGCATCCGCGTATGTCATGCATATTCCGTTAAATCTTAATATTATACCATAAAAAAGCTTTAATTAAAAGGAACGAAGCTAAATATTTTCATTAATCCGCTCCGTAATGCCTCTGATTCTTGGAATTACCAAAAAAAGCTTTAAAAGTCCGCCAAAAAGCCTGTATGATATATGCAGTATTATTATCTAAAAATGCAGGACCTTCGTTTAGGGTTCCAATTATATGTTCTCTTAATTTATTATTAAAAGTAATGCAAAACTCCAGTCTCTGTTTTTGTTCGGCATTCGAGCTGCACAAAGGATCCGTCATAAGATATGAAAACGATTTTTTATAAAGCTCAATAAGCCGCTCCAAAGAAGGCTGCGTGATAAAACACTCCAGCAGGTTGGTAATTTTTATATATATCCCTTCCTGTAAATAATTTTTTGGCAATATGGATTTTTCAAGGTTAAATTCAACAATTCCCAAAGCTTTTGAAATTTTTAAAATCAAATCCGACAAATTTTTACAATTCTGATAATTTAATAGTTCAAAAACCGAACATTCATGCGTATTAAAAACAGCCGGATCAAGCCCCTGATAACAAATCATTACCTCTTTAAGTTTATCGTTGATTTCTAGCAAAACAACACTTCTTTTTATATCATCCTCAGGGTAATCCTTAATTTCCAAAGCAAATTTTAAAATATCTTCAAGAGCGGCCTGCATATTGGTTAACTGCTCGCAGGATTTCATATACATTTCTGTGTTTTCCAAAGATGAGGGATCTTTTTCAGACATGTTGAAAAAACATAGGTTTTATATTATAAGCGTTTAAATGGTTTTGTCAATACGCTTTAACTTAAATCTAAATTGCTTTTTTTCTTTTAGAGACCTGCGTACCGGCTCTTCTGTTGACACTTGCGGCCGGAGCCGGCTTAACATCAGGATTTATACTTGAAGCATCCGTAGGAGAAACAGCTTCATGCACAGCTTTGCCTGTAGTTTGTTTACCTAATTCTTTTGTTTTAGATTTTGCCAAAGCGAATTTTGGCGCTTTGCCAATAGAGGTCTCAGCTGCGGCGGGTCGCGGAGCTTGTTGGGGGGCGCTTTCTGATACGGGTACTTTTTTACCAACAACCGTCTGAGCCCCGCTTTCGGCTGCTGCGGGTTTTGGCGCAGCGAATCCTTCTTTTGGCTTTACCACGGTTGGCTCCTGCGGAGACGTCACGCGGGGTTGTTGAACTCCAGATTTTTGTGTCACCAACGTTGATTCCTGAGGCGAAGTTATTCGCGCAGGCCTTGCAGCCGCTGGAACAGCCTGAGGCACACGAGGAGTGGCTGTTCTTATATTGGGGATATCGGGCTTCCATCCGCGTATATTAAGCGTATTAACTTTGGTTTTTAATATTGCGTCATTTTTCATTACTACTTCTTCAGCCCTGAACCTGTTTCTTGGTGTATCTTTAATGCGCTTTTCATTAATATATCTGGTTGTATCGCGCTGCAGCTTGTTGTACCAATATAAACGTTCTCTTTCAGCTGCTGTAGTGGTCTTTAATAAAGGCTGAGTTTTTGGAACAGTGGATTTGGAAACAACAGTTCCTTGTTCAGCCGCAGGCCTGGGGGTGATCTCCCTTCGTGTAACAGCTGTCTGTGCAGGTCGAGAAGCGGGCCTGGGAATATGTGGCGATGGCGTTCTTAAATCAAGCGTTTTTGGATTAAAATTTCGCAGATTAAGCGTTTTTACACGCTCCTTTAAAAGTAAATTTTTGGTATCTTTTAAAACAGCCTTTTCAGCCTGAGTCCTGGTTAAAATTGGATTTTTAAGTATTTGCCTGTCTACCGCATGGTTAAACTTATTATGCCAAAATAAACGCAGTCTATGATGTTGCTCTGAAGTTTTTCTCATAGATTCCGTTATTTGCGGCGGCCTGGCTCCAAGAACCGGCGTTTGCCCCGCCAATATTTTATTCAGATTGTTTTTGGCAACAATATTTCTGGAAAAATTCGCAAAACCCGGAAACCTGTTATTAAAATATGTTGATTTTGAAGTAAACGAAGCTCCACGCAGAACGCCATGAGCCGCGCCAACCATCAGTACAGACAAACCAAAAGATATTATAAATTCTTTTCCCATTTTTTTAGGATTCCATATCTTCCGCATTCCTCCAAAATCAGAAAATCCGGTCAAGTCAAAACCTGTCATTATCAGCCTTGAGCCAACTACGCCGCCCGCCGATGATCCGGTTAACATCATCCCTCCAACAAGAAGTTTTGATGCTCCGGCGCTTACCGTGATTGCTCCCGGGGTAAAGGCTCCTCCGGCGGCAACTGTTCCAAAAAGTTTTCCTCCGGCGGCCGCCATTCCAAGACCGGCTCCCCAGGCCGCAAATCCGGCCGCCGCAATGCAAACCGCAATCGCTATGCCGCGCTTAAATTTTTTCATATTGTATTCACGCTGCTTTGCGGCAATATATGCGGCGGCATTACGCGCTCTTAGTATTGATTTTACACTAATCGGACTTTTGGAATTTGTGAGATTTTCGTCAATCTGTGCAATTTTATTTTTTAACATCTGAATATACATTTTCTTAACCGAAGCGGGCATATTTTTGGGGAGCTGCGGATCTTTAATCATCATTTCCAAATCATTTTTTACAGATATAGCTTCTTGTCTGGCATCTTTCATAGCTTCGGCAAAACTGGAAATTAATCTTATTCCCCTTTCAAAACCGTGCGAAATTAATGACGGATGCGCGTCTTTCCGAATCTGTTCCTTAATATAAGGGTCAATGTTTGTTAGGGGGGCGTATGCGTTTTGTATCGCTGCTTCCTTTACCTTCATTCTGTTTACAAACGGCTGAATACGATTTTTTAAAAGAGGTCCGTATAAAGGAGAAGCTGCAAGACTATCAATATCATCAGTATTACCTTCAATTTTTTTATTTAAAAATTTTGCAACATTTTCCGCTTTCTTTCTTAATTCTGCGGCCTTTTCTTTATAATCCCGGATCTTCTGTTTTAAACCGGTAAATTCCTTTATGGGATTATCCGGATTTTTTGCTTTTTGCTGTAAGATTAAAAGACTTTCAAGCTGAGAGATTATCTGGATACAGGATCCGTGCATTGCACCTAACAAATCAAGATACCCCTGGCTGCTTGATGAAGCCTCAAGACGCTCTCTTTCGGAAAGCTGGTTAATAGTTCTTGTATTATTTTTTGAAAATTTATTAAATTCATTATTAGCCTCAAACTCACCCTGATAATGCCCGATTAATGTATTTGTTAAAGTTTCCGAATGAATATGATACTTATTGCCCAAAATCGCGATTTGCGTTTCGGAAAGCGTGCCGGTTTCAATAAATTTTTTATGAACATCCAAAGGGAAAATCTTTGCGGTTTCAAAACGCCGGCTTGTTACCTGATACCGAACTTGAATGGCCTCATTATCCGAAATCCATTTTTTAACCGTTTTCTCGTGATCCAAAACTTCAATCTGCAGACTTGCCGCCTGCAGAGCGTTTAAACCGGGCGGTCGCGGAAAAGAGCTTAAAGAAGCACATTTTTTAAACTCATCAAAATTTTTGGATAAAATAATATCTTTTAACAATTTTTGTGTTTTCGGGGACGATGGATTTGTGTTCCTGTTTGATAAAATTAAATTACACAGCGTATGTTTCGCCTGCGTTAAAATCAAATTATGGTTATAAACGCCGGCATCCCAGTTTTTTTGGGCGATATCTTTTTCAAATTCCGCTGTTTTTTTATCCATTTCAACGTTTGGATTTTCTTTTTTGTATTTATCATAAGACTTTTTGATTGCATTAAGATCTTTTGAAGATTTTTGCAGTCCGGCCATATTCTCATTTCTGGCTTTTGCCAGTTCGCCTTCAACCATTAACGTTAGCTTTATGCCGTCAATATTATTTCGCGAATTATCATTTGCCGACTGTATGATGGCGGCTTTTAAAAAAAGCGCGAGCTCCTCGGACGGCATGTTTTTAATGCAGTTGTCAAAATTTTCCTTGTCAAATTTTCTTAATTTTTCAATACCTTTAACAAAATAATTTATTACATTTTCATATTTGATACCGGAAAGAATCAATGAATTTAAAACGTTATAAAGGGTATCGTCGCTTAAATTCTTTAAATCAGTATGATTTTTTATGGCCTTTAAACTTCGCACAAGATCCAATTTTTGATTTATATTTTTTATTACTTCTCTTGCATTGTGTAAATTTCCTTTTACCAAATTGTTTAATGCTTTAAACGTAAGTTTGCTGTTAATAAAAAGTTCGGTTTTCAGCCGGGGTGTATCTGCGGAATTCATAAGGCCTTTAATTTCGCTTTCTATCTGATTAACGGGCAGTCTTTTATCTTTTGGAAGTGAAAGATAATCATCAATAAACTGATTTACATTAATCATTAAACCATTTTGCAAAAGCACACTTATTGTTTCCTGAAATTTTTTTTCAACGGTTTTTCGCTCCAGTTTGTTTTTGAATGCAACGGAATTTTTTAAAAGCTCCGCTTTATATATGCCGATTTCACTTTTGGTAACATCGTATTTTTCTTTTCCGCTCGCCTTATCCAGCACCCGGTCAAGAGCCGAATTCATGGCTTTTAAATACTTTGCTTTATCCTCCTCGCTGCCGGGATAAGTGGTATGAAAAGAAATCACCTCGTTTTTCTTTTGAATTAAATAGTTCTTTGTGTTGTCCCTGAACCGCGCAAAATTCTGCTCGCCGCCCTCCACTGATTCGGGTGCTGCTTTTGTTTTTGCTTCAAAATCCGATTTGGCTTGTTCAAACGACATATTTATAAATCATTTAATTGTTTTAAAACCTCTTCAGGATTTTCTGATGTTTTTTGTAGATGCATTTCTTCTTTGTGTGTTGTTTGTTTTCTGTAATCGTCGGCAAGTTTTTTAATTTGTGCCAAATATTCGCTTGATAATCCCGATTTAAATACGATTTCAAGTTTTTTATTAGAAAGGTCTGTGTTGGCTTTTTCAAAATATCTGCACGCTGTTTTCAAATCTTTTTCAGACAAAGAATCAGCCATAAAAATCCAGTCATTGCGCTGTGAATCAGGTAAAAACTCGGCAAATTTTACTAAATTTTTTAGCTTATCTATTAAAACTTTATTTTTGTTTTCGTCGAACATGGCATAACTATAAAATTTTCCCTTAATTATACCATTATCCCGCCTTTTTATCCATATTAAATCCCATGCTCCGTACGTAGCATTTCAATTTCATCCCTCAGCTCCGCGGCTTTTTCGAATTCAAGGTTCATCGCGGCCAAATCCATCTGGTCTTCAAGCGTCTTAATCAGATGTTTCATCTCCTCGCGCGGCACTTTGGCTTTCTCATAATGCTTTTCTTCTGTTTTCTTTCCTATGGAAATATCCTGAACCGCCTTTATAATTGTCTCCGGAGTAATTCCGTGCTTTTTATTGTATGCTTCTTGAATTTTTCTCCGTCTCTCGGTTTCATCAATTGCTTTTTTCATGGAATCCGTAATCCTGTCAGCGTACATTCTTACAAGCCCGTTTACGTTTCTGGCGCATCTTCCTATCGTCTGAATTAACGCCTGCGATGAGCGCAAAAACCCTTCTTTATCAGCATCCAAAATTCCTATAAAAGACACTTCCGGAAGATCAAGTCCTTCACGCAATAAATTAATTCCAACAAGTACATCAAATTTTCCGAGTCGTAAATCGCGCAAAATTTCTATTCTTTCAAGCGTGTCAATTTCCGAATGAAGATACCTCACTTTTATTCCCTGCTCGGCCAAGTAATCCGTCATCTGTTCCGAAGATTTTTTTGTAAGCGTGGTTATCAAAACCCTTTCTTTTGCTTTTGTGCGAGTGCGAATTTCCTTTAACAGATCATCAATCTGGCCTTTTGTGGGATGCACCTCTACCTTCGGATCAATCAAACCCGTGGGTCTTATTATCTGTTCAACAATTTCTCCGTTGCACTTTTTTATTTCATAAGGACCCGGAGTAGCTGAAACATAAATCGCTTTATTAATATGTTTTTCAAATTCATCAAACCTGAGCGGTCTGTTATCGTGCGATGAAGGCAGCCTGAATCCGTGTTCAACTAAAACCTGTTTTCGCGAATGATTGCCGTTATGCATTCCGTTAAGCTGAGGTACCGTCATGTGCGATTCATCAATAATCATCAAAAAATCATCGGGGAAATAATCGATTAAAGTCGCGGGCTGTTCTCCGGCTTCGCGCTCGTTAAGGTACCGGGTATAGTTCTCAATTCCGCTGCAATATCCCGTTTCAAGCATCATCTCAATATCATATTCCGTGCGGGTTTTTATTCTTTCAGCTTCGATAATTTTGCCGATACCTTTAAGTTGTTCATATCTCTCTTTTAAATCGCTGCGAATCATTTCAACAGCTTTCTGAATTTTTTCGTTTGAAGTCACATCATGTTTTGCCGGAAATATTTTAACCTTCTCTAACTCACGAAGCTCCTCGCCGGTAAATCCGTCGGCTTCCGAAATTCTTTCAAGCTCATCTCCGAAAAATTCAAGCCTGAGAATGTTATCTCCCGAAGGCGGATAAACCTCAATAGTATCACCAAGAACATGGAACATCGAACGTCTGAATTCAAGCTGCGCGCGAGAGTACTGAATGTCGGTTAAATGCCGAAGTAATTTGTCGCGTTTATAGCTTTTTCCTTTCTCAAGCTCAATCGCAAACTCGCCGTATTCCTCAACAGAGCCGAGACCGTAAATACATGATACCGAAGCCACAATCAGAACATCCTTTCTGGTCAATAAATTCATTGTTGCCGCATGTCTGTATTTATTAATTTCGTCATTGATTGAAGAATCTTTTTCAATATAAGTATCAGTGCGCGCAATATACGCTTCAGGCTGATAATAATCATAATACGAAACAAAATAATTCACCGCATTCTCAGGGAAGAACTGCTGAAACTCGCTGCAGAGCTGCGCCGCCAAAGTTTTATTATGCGCAAGCACCAAAGTGGGCTTCTGTATTTGCTCAACAAGATTCGCCATAACAAAAGTTTTTCCTGTACCGGTAGCGCCTAAAAGCACCTGATGCTTCTTGTTCGATTTAATCCCGAGAACAAGCTTTTCAATAGCCATGGGCTGATCGCCCGTTGGCTTAAAATCGGAGACCAGTTTGAATTTTGAATTTGACATAAATTAATTAGGTTCATGGGATAAGTCCCACGGTTTAAAAAGTTTAATGAAAAATTAATAAATTTGCAATCTTATTCCGTATATCTATAATGTGGCCAGATATGAAAAAGATTTTATTATACAGCCTGGGAGTAACACTTTTAACAATGGTCGTTTCGGCCCTTTTTGTTTTCGGCGTAATCAATTTTTCATCAGGAACAACAAATTTAATAGGAGCAGGAATCGGACTTCACGGCTCACACGAGCTTGAAATTCACAATCAAATTGTTGAAGATATCCACTTTATCGGTAATAAAATTAAATGGTTATACAGCGCAATAAATGTTGAGGGAGATATAACCGACGAAGCAATAATTACATCATTCATAACCGCAGGAGAAGGTCTTCAGGAAAAGCTGAATAATTTAACAGCACTTTTTAACGGCAATACATACACAAATGACAAACAGATAATTGAAGATACGTTTAAAAATGATTACAAACCCGCCCTGGAAGAGCTTTCTTACCTTTTAACGCAGTTAGAAGCCAAGAAAGAAGAGAATACAGAAGTTAAACCCGATACATCTATCAATGAAAATATTGATAAATCCCAAATTGTGGGAGAAGCAGTTTCTCAGGCTAAATATACAAAAATCGGCACAGCAATAAAAATCATTCTGCCGCCAATTACTTTAGATAAAAAAACGGAAATTAAGAACTCATGCGCAAAGCTGATAGAAGCGCATAACAAGTTCAGCGATGTACTAAATCAAAAAAGAAGGTATTAGGAGTGGACGTGTTCCAGCAAGAGCCGCGTTATTTTTTTGCGATAACTTTTGCTTGTCTCTCAACTGTCATCGCCGCAATGATTGTTGTAATCGGCACCGCAAGGATTAATCCGATGCTTCCAACCAATGTTCGTATTATTTCGGTTGCCAGAATTTCATAATTAATTACCTCAGTGAATTCGGCTGATGTGTTAATAAAGAGCATTAAAAGAGGCAGAGCTGCACCGGTGTAAACAAGTACAAGTGTGTTTACCATAGAGGATATATGATCGCGACCCACACGCATTGCGCTTTTGTACATTTCCCATAACCCCATTTGTGCATTTGCTTTTTTAAGTTCCATTACTATGGCAGACTGCGAAATAGTTATATCGTCAAGAACTCCAAGTGTGCCGATAATAATTCCCGCAAGCAGCAGCCCTTTCATATTTATAAGCGAACTGATTTCGGTTATAACAAAGCCGGATTCTTCGGACGCAAGCCCGGTGAGTCTGGTAATTCCCACAAAAATTACCGCCAAAATACCCGTGATGATAAGCGAAATTATAGTGCCTGTTATTGCTATGGAGGTCTTTTTATTCAGCCCGTGCGAAAGATAAAAAGTCGCGGGAATTATAATTGCGGAGCCCATTATAGAAACTCCAACAGGATCATATCCCTGAACAATCAGCGGTAAAATAATCATAAAAATAATCGCGAATGAAATCACAAGTCCGATTATTGAACTTAAACCATACCACCTTCCCACAACGATCGTGATAATCACAAATATCGCAAAAAGCCAGTAAAGCGCAGCGGTACGCTCATAATCAAGAATATAAAAATTATTTGAACCGTCGGGGTTTTTATCAAAATGGATCAATAGTTCATCACCTTTTTTAAGTTCCGGCTTACTTATCATCGAGGAAGGTTCGATCTGGATCTGGATTTTTTCGCCCTTGATTGAACCTGCCGTTACTTCAAATTCAAAATTTCTGATAAGTTTTTTTTCGCCTCCCGGGCTGATTGTTTCTTTTTCGGATGCAACACCCAAAACCCTGGCACGCAAAATTTCCGCGGTCTCGGGTGATAATTGCGATTCCCGTTCACCCTGCGGTTCAGTCTCTGTTTCAGGGGCCACTGCTTCCGTTTCTGTTTCCGCTTCTGCTTCCGTTTCATTGGCAGCAGCCTCTGTTCCAGTTGCAGCAGTCGGAACTTCTGCTCCAGCTTCCGCCCTTACATCAGAAAAATCAACCTCGGCCGCCACTGCTGTGTCTTCCGCCTGAGCAAAAACAGTAAAGCAAAAACCATACATTAAAACCCCGACAAGTAAAACAACATTTGCAAATCTGATTTTATTCATAATGATTTTGTTCAATTCTAATGGCTTTGCCTTCAACAATGGCATGACAAATCTTTTTATACGCGCTTTTAATGATTCGCGCAAAAGTCGGTTGTGAAATTTTCATCTTTTTTGCGGCCGCAATCTGTTCAAGCGAGTCAATTTCATAAAGCTTCACAGCTTCAAGCTCATCCGGATTAAGAATAATTTCCTCCAGCATACGCATAGGTATGCCCTGAGGCTTAAAATAATACACATTCGGCTGAAACTTTAAATGTCTGGGTAATCGCGGCCTTGGCATAATTAAATTAAATTTACTTCTATGCTTAAGTATACAAAAAAACTACACATTGCCGAATAATTATATATCGGCAGGGGGGGACTTTAAAGAGTATGTTGGCGAGTCCCCGTTTTTGGTTCCCTGATAAACAGAGTTTAGCTTAAGTGCTGATGCACTGGATTTACAGGCGCTTCGGGCTTAAGCATTTCTGCCTCTGCCCCGACCGCGTCCGGCTCCTCTGCCCGCTCCGCGTACGGCACCTTGCCCTCTTCCCAAACCTGGTCGGTTTGCAGAGGCGTTTTGGCCTTTCGCGCATGGACCCATTTTTCTGCCGGTCATCGAACCTTTTCCTTGAGGCCCTGTTCCGTCAAAATTTGGCATATATTTTGGGTTAAGAATAAACTTCATAATGAATACATATTCATAATATAGAAGAAACAAAATATTGTCAAATAGAAATTTTGAACAGATTTAGAAATGTGTATAAAAAATCAATATAATTCCTACTCCGTAAAATAAACATTTCCCGCGTTCCACAAAGCATATTCATCAACACCTGTTTCATGCGCGGCTTTAACCTGGGCATTCACATACCACCAGCCGTAATCGCTCACGCGCCATGCGAACGCCTGAAGCCACGGTCGTATTTTTACGGAAGTTCCGGCCAGATATTGATTAAACAACCGTATGCTTTCGGAAACAAAATATTCAGGCGAATCGGCGGGGTTTGCGAAACCCGCAAAACCCGGACCAAAGTGCGAAGGATAAATCATTGGATATACAACATCAATATATTGCCCCAAACATTCCATTCTCTGGCCCGTTGACTGCGAATCATATGCGTTGTTCCACACGATCACTCCGTAAACATCCATTGAAAGTTTTGTGCCGTATGGAGCGATTCTGTCTTTTACACGCGCCATAAAATTTCGAATCACTTCATATTTTTCCACCACTGTTTCGTCAAAATTATATTTTGTTGAATTTACATTGCCCTGCGTGGGAAATCTGATGTAATCAAACTGAATTTCATCAACCCCCGATTTTGCCACCTCCTCGGCCAAATCCATAATATAATTCTGTGTTTCTTCATTTGAAGGGTCAAGCCATGTCTGGCCTTCGGACGAATTCCACACATTTCCGTTAATATCATGTATCGCAAGATCCGGCCGCGCATTTGCAAGTCTGATATCCTTAAAAATCACCATTCTGGCCGCAAGATAGAGCCCTTTTGCATGCATTGCGCGCACATAATTGCCAAGATCCGGTATAGTGATGCGCTTATCGGCTCCTATATCCTTAACCATCTGAACATTTGAAGGATAGTAAACATCACCGTCAATTTCCTTTACATCAAAAACAAGAAGCCTTCCGCCGCGACTTTTAAGTTCATCAACAAGCCGCATTCCCTCGTCCGAAACCGCATAATAACCGGTTAAATAAATTCCCCATAAATTATGTTCCGGTGCGAAAAAATTGATTTTATATTCCGGAATATCCGGAATTACAACTTCATCACCTATAACAAAATCTTTGCCGGAATTTGCGGCAAGAATTGCATTTTTAAAATCACCGACCCTAAAATGGCTCGAATAAGACAAAAACTTTTCAGCTAAAGAACCGTCGCCATCCTGAATCGTATAAAAATATCTGCCTTGTTTTTTAACAAGTTCGGACGGAATATTATTTTTTTCGGCAATCTTTGTTCTAAATTCAAATGATTTCCAGAAATTTGCAAATTTTGATCGCGGAGTAAAATCAGCGGGGTTGCATAATTCATATGGATATTTCGGCTCCTCCGGAACAACTTCCTCCGACGGCTGCGTAATATTTTCGGAAGGAATAAAATCAACCGGCGCACCGATGACATAAGGTGAAAAATTCGGTTTTTTCTCCGTCTTTTCCGTTTCTCCTGGTTCGCGGTTAAAATGCCTTTTCCATTCATCTTCAATGGCCTGAATGCGCGGAATTTTATATGCGTCAAAATTCGCATCAACAGGCAGAAGCGAAGGCTGCGCCCCAACTAAAAACGCGGCATTAATTTCATATAAATTACCGTCATAAATTCCTTTTTTAATATATTCAAACAAATCACCGTCAGGATAAATACCCAACGGATAAGCCAGACTTTGCACTTTATAATCCGATCCCAAAATTTCCTGAACATATTTTTGATTTTCGGCCAAAGTTTTCTGTATGCCCTCCGCGTCAAGTTCGTCAAGTGATTCATGCCCGAATGTGTGATTTCCGATTTCGCGCCCGGTTTCAATAAGATATTTTAATTTTTTATCTATGGAATTCGACTGGCCGAAGCTGTACGGCAAAACAAAAAATGTTGCAGAAGAACCAAAATCCGGATATTCGGAAATAAATCCGTCCATGATTCCAACAGCGCAATTCGGATCAATCGTGCCGTCCTCAAGGTATCTGAACTGCGACGCGCTCGCATCGTCAAAAGTTAACAAAAACGGTTTTTCGCCTATCTCCAGCTGAAAATCCATTGTGATGAACTGCTGAACCGTAACGGGGCGATAATCGTTGTTGTAAAGCCATAAAAGGTCATTATAAAAATTATCATAAGAACGCGTCCATCTTGCTTCTTCCTCTCCGATATTGTGGTATTCCAGCACCGGAATTTTAAAAATATCGCCGGACTGCATGGCTTCAAACTTAATTTTTTCCAGTAAAAGTTTTTGCTCTTCAATGCGCTTTTCTTCTGCAAAAACCTGCGCTTGTCTTGCTTCCTCTTTAATGGTAAAAGACATCACAAAAGAATTGCCGAACATTGAAAGAATCAAAACCGAAAGTAGACAAATTTGCCTTTTCATAAATAAAAATTGCGTTAGTGGAAGTGATTGTAGAAGAAAAACCTTGTTTTGGCAAGAGAAATCAGCCTTTTAATCTTAAAATGGAACTTTTTCTGATTTTTGCTTTAAAGATATAAGACCCCGCAATCAGTACATTCGCACCCGCTTTTACGCATTCTTTTGCTGTTTTTTCATTTATTCCGCCGTCAACCGCTATATCAAGTTTTGGTGCGTTTTTTCGCAGCCATTTGATTTTATCCAAAGAATTTTCAATAAATTTCTGGCCTCCGAAACCCGGTTCTACGGACATTATAAGAACCCAGTCCAGATATTTTAAATATGGCTTTAAAACTTCGATTTTGGTTTTTGGTTTAATTGAAACTCCGGCTTTTATTCGTAATTTTCGTATTTTAACTAAAACGGATTTTAAATTTTTGCACGCTTCATAATGCACGGTTAATACTTTTGCCCCCGCATCGGCAAAATCCTCAATATATTTTTCAGGATGCTCAATCATCAGGTGCACATCAAGCGGCAGACGTGTTTTTATAGAACTTACAACGCAAGCTCCTATGGTTATATTCGGCACAAAATGGCCATCCATCACATCCACATGAATATAATCCGAATATTTCTCAACGGATTTTATTTCATCATTCAGTTTTCCAAAATCAGCTGATAAAATGGACGGCGAAATTTTGATTTTCATGGCAGCGGTTTTATTTACTATCAAACATTTATCCCACGTTTTTGTCTATTTTTTCAACCCTTCTTTTGTGCCTCTGGTCTTTGTCGGGCTTGGTGTTTAAAAACTTATCAACTATTTTAATCGCAAGATCATTCTTGATTACACGCGCGCCTAAACAAAGAATATTCGCGTGATTATGCGCCCGCGCCATTTCGGCAAGAAATTCACTGTCGCATAGAGCAGCACGTATCTTTTTAAAACGGTTTGCAGCCATTGCCGAACCCTGCCCGGTTCCGCATATCATAATCCCAAAACTTCCCGGATATTCAAGGACTTTTTCTGCGACCTCGCGTGTGAGATCCGGATAATCAACCGACTCCTCACCGCTGAAAGAGCCAAGATCGGTTACTTTAAAATCTTTACCCTGCAGATATTCCTTGATGTTTTTTTTCATTTCATATCCGGCATGATCGGATCCGATAAAAATTTCCATATTGAGTTCAGTTATTTGAATACAGATGAAACGGATTTTGCGTCATGAACATTCTTTATTATGTGCGCAAGCAAAGGCGCAACAGACAACACTTTTAGCCCGGAAAACTGCTTTTGTTTTGGGATTGGAATTGAATTTGTCACAACAACCTCTTTAAATCCCGCTTTTTTTAAACGTTCAACCGCAGGATCGGAAAAAACTGCATGAGTTGCGGCAAGATAAATATCTTTATTTGCACCTTTATTTCTTAATTCCTCAACAGCGTTAACAACGGATCCCGCTGTGTCAATCATGTCATCGTAAATAATACAGGTTTTGCCCTTCACATCTCCCACGAGTTCCATAACCTCGGCAACATTATGCGCGGGACGCGTTTTATGAATAAGCGCTATTTCGGCGCCAATAAGATCAGCAACACGTTTAACCTCTTTCGCGCCGCCGGCATCGGTGGATACAACAACAACATTTTTAAGTTTTTTCTTTTTAAAATAATCTGCAAATAAATGTTTTGTATAAAGGTTATCAACCGGAAAATTAAAAAATCCCTGCTCCTGGTCGGAGTGAAGAACCATTGTAATAACATGATCCGCGCCCGCGGCTGAAATCAAATCTGCAACAAGTTTTGCGCTTATGGGCTCACGCGGTGAAGCAACTCGATCCTGCCGCGCATAACCGTAATGAGGAATAACAACATGAATTTTTTCTGCAAAAGACCTTTTAAAAGCATCAATCATAACAAAAAGTTCCATAAGGTCTTCGTTAACATTGTTGGTGCATGTCTGAACGAGGAACACATCACATCCGCGCACGGTATCAACCGGCTTTGCATAAATTTCGCCGCATGCAAAACGTTTGATAAGCATTTTTGCAAGCGGCACTCTTAAATGTCTGGCAATTTCACCTGCAAGTTCGGGATGTGACGATCCTGAAAAAAGTTTTATTGGACCGTTTGGCATATTTTTTTTGGTTAGCAGAAAACATTATAAAGCAAATATTAAAAAAAAGAAGTGTTGACAAAATATAAAAACTACGTACAATTAAATCAGACTGTCTAATTTTTTAAATTATGGTGGAGAAATCATCAAACAAAAACGTGATTGATAACTTTAAACCAGGCATGCGTGTTTTAAAAAAACCCATACCCGGAATGAAACCCGAATATTTTGAAATTCTGGATATCAACCGAAATTACGTAACCCTTAGAAACGCTGACTGCGGCGGTACCATTCAGCTTGACTCCGAATATTTTTTTGAAAATTTTATCTGTGTGGACACGATAGCTCCGGAAGGCAGTATTAAACCTTCATACCCCGAAATAGTTTTTCAGGCGGACGATATCCCTACCGGGTGTATAAAAATTCGCGTTATTAAAACTATAACATCTTTATCAAATTAGTTCGTAAGCCATTCGCTTAGCCTGCTGTAAACGCCCTCCGCGTCCAGGCCGTATTTTTTGTATAAATCTTCGGGTTTTCCCGATTCACCGAATTTTTCCATTCCGATTCTGTGTACCTGCTTCGGATAATTTTCGCTTAATACCTCCATAACGGCGCTGCCAAGTCCCCCGGTTATTTGGTGGTCTTCGGCAGTCACAATAATTTTGCATTTTTTTGCGCAGTCAATAACGAGTTTTTCGTCTAAAGGTTTTATTGTTGAAATATTTACCACTGTTGTATGGATATCTCTTTCCTTTAATTTTTTTGCCGCTTCAAGGCAGCTGTGAACCAATGGACCGGTTGCGAAAATACAAATATCCTCGCCGAAAGTTAAAATATCCGCATAACCTATCTTGAATTTATGGCTTGAATCATAAATAACAGGCAAGGATGCGCGCCCAAGCCTTAAATATGTTGGTCCAAAATCCTTGATTATTTCTTCAACCGCCAAATAAGCCTCATTGGCATCAGCCGGGCATATCACCTTCATGTTCGGAATTGCCCGCATTATTGCTATATCTTCAAGAGCCTGATGGGTTGCTCCGTCCTCGCCCGTTAAAACCCCCGCATGAGAACCGACAATTTTAACATTAAGATTAGGGTAGCAGACTGCATTGCGAATAAATTCCCAGGCGCGTCCGGTGGCGAAAATTGCAAAAGAACACGCAAAAGGAACTTTGCCTCGTATAGCCATACCGGCGGCCGCGGTTACCATATTAGATTCCGCAATGCCAAAATTCAAATACCGCTCCGGATAAATCTGCGCGAATTTTTGTGTTTTAAGTGATGATGCAAGATCGGCATCCAGCACGATAACATTTTTAAACTTACCGCCGAACTTTAAAATTGCCGCTCCAAAAGCCTCGCGCGTGGCTACTTTATCGTTAAGTTTATAAATCATACTCTGTGTTAATGCACGTGCAATTTAACACACCTGCTATTTGTACTCAACAATATCTCCTCTGGTTAATCCGATTTCTTTGATTGTGCCGGCGTTAACTTCAACCACATACTGTGAATTTGTAGATGGCAGATAATGCGGACAGGGATCAGCTTTGCAGGCCGGAACATTTTCAAAATAATCAACAACCTTAAAATTCTTGTCCAAAAAAATTATATCCAGAGGGAACTTCATGTTCTGCATCCAAAAAGCGGGTATTCTTTCCTCCTCAAAAATAAAGATCATGCCTTTACCTTGTTCAAGGCTTTCTCTTTCCATTAAACCTTTTGTTCTTGTATCTTTATTGTCGGAAATCTCCACCGTATATTCATGGGCTCCGGAAGCGGTGTTAAATACAACTTTGCTTTCTCCTTTTGGCCAATAATTTACTATCAAAAGATATACGATAATAATAAGTACGATTATCAGTATGAATTTTAGAATTTTTCGAAGCATATTGGTAGATTAAAATATAGGAAGCTAAAATAGCACAAAATAATACTTGCCGACAATATTATTTTTGGGAACAAACGGAGAGTGCCAGGTTCGCGAATCAAAGCTTGAATCCCTGTTGTCTCCCAGAACAAAATAAGAGTCTGCGGGAACCTCATAAACCGTGCCGTCGATCTGCCTTAACGAATACGCTTTTGCTTGTTTGTTAAGATAAAATTCTTCTATCCTGGACTGTTCTCCTTTATCATTAATCAGATAAACATTATCTTCGCTGATTTTGATCGTTTCGCCCGGCAGCCCGATAATCCTTTTAACAAAATACTTATCGGGTTCATCCGTACCGAAAAAAACAATAATATCTCCTCTTGCCGGATCTTCAAGCATATATGTTAAAGATTCCGTCATAATAATATCTCCGTCCGAAAACACAGGCTCCATTGAATCGCCTGAAATATTAAACGGCGACATAAAGAACAAAATCAAAATACTGGAAAAAAAAGATTTCATAATTTATCAGGTAAGTTCTTTTTCAAGGGCCGGTATTGCAACCTGCATTTCTTCTTTACTTAAAGCGACTCCGTGATAACTGGGATTTCTTTCGGCAAACGCAACTCCTTTGCCTTTAATGGTATTGCATACAATGACGGTTGGTTTTCTTGAAGGAATAAGGGCTTTTTCTACAGCTGTCAGCAGCTCGTTAAAATCATGCCCGTTTTTTACCGGAATAGTTCTCCAGCCAAAAGACGCGAATTTATCAATAATCGGCTCAACATTCATTATGCTTCTTGTAAATCCGTCCAGCTGGATTTCGTTGTTGTCTATAAATGCAATAAAATTTTCAGATTTAAACTGAGCAGCCGACATTGCGGTTTCCCATACGATGCCTTCCTGAAGCTCACCGTCACCGAGCATTGTAAAAACAATATTTTTCTTGTGATCCATTTTAAGGCTCAAAGCAAGACCGTGCGCAGCCGCAAAACCCTGACCGAGCGATCCGGTTGTCATTGTAACTCCCGGGGTTTTAATAACAGGATGCCCCTGCAAAAGAGCGTTTACCTGCCTTAAATAATCAAGCTCGCTTTTCTCAAAATAACCAATATCGGCGAGAATCGCATATAATGCCGGTGCAGCATGTCCCTTTGAAAGAATAAAATAATCCTGATCCTCCCAGTCGGGCTTCTGCGGATTATATTTCATAATCGGATCGCCGCCCAGATCGCCGTAATAAAGTGTAACAAGAATATCCATGGCCGACATTGAGCCTCCGGTATGCCCGGATTGTGCCTTGTGAATTGATTTAAGGCATTCAATGCGCAGCTGCGTCGCCTTTTTGTGGAGTTCTTTTGGATCCGACATTTATTAAATTAAGCAAAAACAGATTACTATAAAATTTTACTGTTGAATATATCTGTTTTTTTATTATTTGCTTTAATTCCTACAGATGCCTTGTCACCTCACTCTTATCCTGACATTCATTTAATAACTCTTTCACGCTCTTATGAAGCACCGGATGATTGATGTACGGGTCAATTTCATTTAAAGGCTCAAGAACAAAGCGGCGCATATGCATATTTTTATGCGGAATAATTAAATTTCTCTTTCTGATAATTTTTTGGCCGTACAGCAGTATGTCTATATCTATTATACGCGGCTCATAAAAACCGTTTTTATTTGTTTTGTGCGGTTTCCTGCCCATCTGCTTCTCGATGGATTTGCAAATTTTTAATAATTTATCTGGTGCAATTTCCGTTTTTGCTTCTATACAAATGTTGAAAAAATCCCTCTGTTTGATTTTTGATATAGCCTTGGTTTCGTATAATAAGGACTTTTTTGTAATTTCTATTCCGCATTCATCCAATAATTTTAATGCATGCTTAAGATTATCTTTTCTTCTGCCAATATTGGATCCAAGAGAAAAATAAGCCGTATAAATCATTTGCTCTTTTTAAACGTTAGATTATTTAAAGATATTTTTGGATATTTTCTTTTTAAAACTTCGTTGATTGTTTCGGATGACGCTTCGTTTTTTTCAAGACCGAGCTCATTTATCAGGTCATTGATCTTTTTTACGGAAGAGGCTTCAATCTCAATAAACGGTTTTATGCGGGGATATTCGTCCATTTCAATTTTGATATTTTTAAGATTAAACTCCGTGCGTTTTTTTTCATAATAACAGGTACATACATATCCCAATTTTTCAAAAAATCTTGAAACTCTATCAAAATCATACGCAAAAAACTCACATTCATCATAAATCTTGCACCCGTCTTTTACTCTTTTGTTGCATTTAAAACAAACCTCAACCCTCTTTTCGCCAAGCTGTCTGACGCGCAGCAGGTTGTGTTTTTTTCGTATATCTCCTTTTTTCGTGTCAAAATATTTAACGCGCACAATCCCCTTAAATAAAATTTTTGCGCCCATTTTTAATAATTTCAAAGAAACAGCTTTTGTATCAATATCAAATATTTTTCGTTCAATTTCTTTCATAAATTTACGTTATTTGCCGCGGTAAGTTACAAACGAAGTCGGATTTTCCCATAAAACAATCTCATACAATTTAACATTATATTTTTTTATATCTTTAAGCCGGGTCCAAATCCATTTAACAATATTTTCAGCCGACGGATTTTTAAAAAAATCATTTAAATAGGAATGATCAAGTTTTGCAAGAACTTTGTCATTAACAAATTTTTTAAGATCAAGGAAATCAACAACCAGCCCGTTTTTCTTAATTTTGCCTTCAACAGTCACGTGCAGTTTATAAGTATGCCCGTGCAGGTGCTCGCACTTGCCGTGATAATCAATAAGTTTGTGCGCCGCATCAAATGTAAACTCTTTCGTAACAAACATTTAACCAATTGTTATTACAGGTTAAATATAGGTCTAAAAATAATAAATATGCAAATAAAACTTTGGATTTATCAGCTTGAAATAATTGCATGCACCATATCAACAACTCTTCGGGTGGCTTTAACATCATGCGCGCGGATTATTTTTGCGCCGTTCATTAAAGCAACCGCCGCGCACGCAAGCGAACCTTCAAGCCTTTCATGAAGCGGAAGGTTTAAAGTGAGCCCGATAAAAGATTTTCTTGAGGGACCGATTAAAATTGGGAGTTTAAAATCACTAAATTCTTTAAGACGTTTTAATATTTGAAACGAATATTTTGGCTCGCCGCTTACAAAAGCCCCCTGCCCCGGGTCAAGAATTATCTGTTCTTTTTTGATGCCGCTGCTCTGTGCGAATTTTATTCTCTCCTCAAAAAAATTATTAATATACCCAATTACATCTTTATACTCTTTTTTTGCGCCTGTTGTCCGGCCGGTTGCGTCTTTGGAATACATCAGAACAACGGGCACGTTATGTTTAGAGATAACTTCAGCCATCCGGTTGTCGCCGCGCAGAGCGAGGACATCGTTTACCATATCGGCGCCGGCTTTAAGAGCCATTTCCGCAACTTCGGATTTATAAGTGTCAATTGAAATCCAGATATCCGACAGTTTACGAACCGTTTTGATAACAGGAATAATTCTTGCCGATTCTTCATCCTGCGAAACTTCTTTTGATCCCGGGCCGGTTGATTCGGCGCCTAAATCTATAATATCAGCTCCTTCGGCAATCATCTGCTCAAAGCGCGCAACTGCTTTATGTTTGTCAAAAAACCTGCCGCCGTCCGAAAAAGAATCCGGGGTGAGATTAAGAACGCCCATGACAATCGGCTTATTTAAAGGCAAAACTTTATTGCGGCTTTGAAGCACCATCGGATGGTTAAAGACCATCGGATGGTTGCAAACCATCGGATGGTTCTACTAAAAATCATCTCTCGTCCTCTGCATAAACATGCTCATATTCCGACTTTCTGTAATCCTGCAATTCGTCTTCCGTAAAAAACCTTGCAACTTCCCGTTTCGCGTTATCAACGGTATCGGACGCATGCACCACATTGCACGAAACGCTCATTGCAAAATCTCCGCGGATTGAACCGGCTTCGGCGGCCCGTGCTTTGGTGATGCCGCATAACAAACGCACCGCGCTTACAACTTCAAGCCCTTCCCAGCACATTGCGATTACCGGCGAACTTTTCATAAAATTTTTCAGACTTGCAAAAAACGGTTTGTCGGCAAGATGGGCGTAATGTTCTTTTAAAACTTCGTCATTAAGGTTCATCATTTTAATTCCAACAAGCTTTAAACCTTTTCTTTCAAAACGGGCAACAATTTCGCCGATTAAGCCTCTTTGTATGGCGTCGGGCTTTACAAGCACAAGGGTTTTTTCGCGGACACCGTCAAAAATCATATTATTGTTTGTTAAAAAATCCACCCCGCATTTTACGGGATGGACTCTTTATAAGCAATAAAATTTCCGTACCTTCTTAAACTCTTCCGCCGCTAAGGCGTCGTTTTACACAACCGGCTCATCGTAGTTGTTATATATATATTTATAGTCGTTAATCAGCGCGACAATAAAATACGCCGCATAGGCAACAGCCAACAGCACAATAGTAATCATTCTGTAAGGTTCGGGCATTTTGCTCCATATCCATAAGCTTAAAAAATAAAGCACCGTGATTTCAACTGCCCGCACCAAAACCATGATTATTATTTTGCCGATGTTGTTTTTGAGTAATAGTGTAAACATATTTGTAGTTGTTAAAAAATAAAGAATTATCCGCCCATTTTTTCCTTAACTTTTTTTGCCGCATCCGAGGCTGTCACCTCAATTTTTGTTGCGGCGCCTTTTAAAAAGCCGCGCACGCCGTAAGCACCTTCTTTTACAGCACCGCCCATTTTTGAAAGTTTTTCCTGAATCTTTTCATAAAGACCTCTTTCCCGCGCAAGTTCCTGCACCTGCTCATCCTGCCAGTGCCTTATAAAATACTGATCAACATCCTCGCCTTTTTTGGTCATTTGATCAAGCATGCCCTTGTATTTTTGTTTTCGCGCAATGTTTGCGACATGATTTTCAACTATGTTGTCAATTGCAGGAGAAGGAGAATGATCTTTAATAAAGATCTCTTCGCCAACTTTACCAACTACCGTTCCGCCCGCAGCCGCTGCCGCACCTGCAACCTTAATTTGTTCTGCCGCACCGAATTTGCCCGCTGATACGGCCCACAAACCAACACTCGCCATACCGCCTATCTGCAGATATTTTGCCGCGGTTGACATTAAATGGCTGCGCGATACCCACGCGTCCGCTTTGGCCATCATTTCCATTTCAATCATGGACCTTGTTGAACTTGCGGTTTCAATAACCTGATTTTGGGCTCTTATAATATCTTTGTTTGCAGTTTTCTGGTGCTGAAGTTTTTGCAATTCCGTGTTTGCTTCATCAAATTCATTTTTCCATTTTTGATTCGCGGGTTTATTCCCAAGGGATTTGCCTGTTCGCTCAACCTCACTTTTAGTTGTTTTAACGGTTTTATTTGCGCTTGCGGTTTTTTTGCCGTGATTCTTGATTATTGTTTCAACATGATTCAAATCACCACTTGAAACAGTTGGGCTTTTTAAAGCGGGTAAATTAAATGCTCTTTTTGCGGCTTCAAGGTCAACGGGATTAACCTTTTTACCGTCCAGTGCCTTTTTCAAAATCTTTTTATGCTGATTATATAATTTATACTGGTCAGTTAAAGCCTGATGTTTCTTTGTGGCTTCGGATAATTCATCAACCGCCTTTACATAATCCGCGCCGGCTCCTCCCTTAACTTTATCCGTGATTTGTTTTTTAAGCCTTAATGCTTCTTTTTCTTTTGATCCAAGTTTGCCGAGAGTTTCAGTAAGATTTGTTACAGCCTTTTCTTTGGCATTTCGTGCGGTCTGTACAACATCAAACGTTCTTTCGTATTCACGCAAAGTTTCCGCGGGAACGCCTATACCCATAAACCACGATTTTGCTTCCTGAAAAGCCTGTTTTGTTCTAAGCCATGTCCTGCCGATTATATTCTGGGGTACTTCAAGAGTGCGGCCGGTTTTTCTGAACATTTTTATATAACTAACTCCTCCGGCAGCCTCAAAAGTTTTTCTGTACTGCATCAAGAGCTCAATTTCTCTTGATGATTTGCCCTGCATTTTGGCTGCGTCAATTATTGCATCAAGACCTTTAAGATCAGCAACATCATCCAGTTTTCCAAAAGCAGCGGCATCCAGTTTTTTTAATCTGCTTACAATATTTGCCTGACCGTAAGCCCTGGCCGTTATTAAGGCATCTGTTGCGGTCTCGGCTTTATGAGCTTTGTTAAAAAACGAAGCAACTCTGCCTCCCATTCTCTGCACCCATGTAGCTCCCTGATTTATATTTGCAATCTGATTTATTGTTTTTGCGTTGCGCCCGATTTCAAGTGCTCTTCTTCCCGTACGCAAACCTCCGATACCCGCACGCAGCGCTGCGCCAAGCCCGCCAAGAATCATTGCTCCGTCGGCAATAAGCCCCACACCGGCAAACAGCACATGTACGCCTCTTTCTTTCCATGAAAGCCTTTTCCCGGCTAAAGTTGTTCCTTTAATAGCGGCCCTAAAATCCAAAGCTGTTCCCAGTACGGGAACAAATCCGCCTATGGCTTCACCCATGTTCCATACCATTTCCTGGGCCTTTTGTTTCCCGGTAACGGCTCTGTATCCTTCATAACCCAAAAATACGGCCGGCAATGCCAATTTTTTCGCCCAGTATGCACTCGGCCTCTGCCTTTCACCGATTTCCTGAATGCCTTTTTCAATCTGCTGAAGTTTTCTTTTGCCTTTATGCGCCTCAACAGTGGCTTCCCACTGCCTGTCAAACTGGCCTATGCCTTTTTCAATATTGTTTGAAAGAACGGCGAATCTGGCACGCGTTGTATCCTGCATTGTTTTAAATTCAACCGCTTTTTCGGTATAAGCTCTTATCAAATCCATACCTGTCATCTTTCTTTTAAAACCTGCAAGTTCGGCTGCTGTTTTTTCCGGATGAAGTTTTTTTAAAATTCCGTCAACATCCCCGGTTTTCATGCTTTCCAGCGAAGATGTTAAAAATTTGCCGCCTTCGGAATTTCGCAGGGCTTCAATGGATTTTGTAATACCTAAAAGTTCTTTTGCCTGTTTTGTCATAATCTGGCTGGTCCGTACGGAAAGCAGATGATACTGCTTAACGGTATTGTCGTGATGGAGCATTTCTTGATCCAGAACTTTTGTGCTTTCGTAATGGATCATTTCGGACTGAGGTCTTATAGCGGCTTTCTTTTCAAGTTTATCAATTTCTTTGCCGATCTGTTCCATACCCCATTTTTTTGACTGGCTTCTAAACTTCATAACTTCGCGGTTAACCAGACGGTTATAATGATACGCCGCATAAGTTCTCTGTACGCTTGCCGACTCCCTGAACATAACTTTATAAGCACGCCACATTGTTTTTGAACGTGACAGCGCATGAATAAACCATTCGCCCTCCCTTCCTTCGGTCTCATATGCAATGTCCAATATATGAAGAACCCTTAAGTCATCAATTTTTGAATTTAAAACGATTTTATCAACCTCCTGCTGAGGCAAATTTTTCTGCTCAAGATATTTCCTTAATAAGGGCTGATACTTTTCCGCGATCTGCTTTTCTGCGATTCTTTGTTCAAGTTTTTCTCTAAAAACATGCAGCAATTCAATAAATTTTAACCTTTTCAAATCAAGGACGGTTTTTTTATCTTTATTTTCCAAAAGATATTTTTTTGACTGCATTAATCCGTCCATTTCTTTTAACTTCGCAAGCGTAAGGTTGGAAAGCTGTAAAACAAGCATAAACGGGATTTTCACCTCGGGTGTACTCATCTGCTTAACACATTTTTTTAAAACATATGAATGCCCGATTTTTCTAAATTTGTCCCAGTGATTTAAAAGAGTATCAGCGGGCCCCCACCCGATTTTACTTTTAAAGCCGTCCCCTAGCACGGCCGCTGAAAGATACTGTTCAACATCGTCCGGTGAAAACTTAAAAATCCCACCCATTTGCGAACCTTGCGCAAGCATTTTTTTAAATTCATCCATATTGCCGTCTTTTATTGCCATATCAATGTTCTTGCCCAAAGCGGGATTATTCTGCTTAACGATATCTATAAGTTCTTTAACCTGTTTTTGTTTGGCAAGCCCCTGAAGCTGCTTTCGTTCCTTGTTTTTGCCGACAAAAGTCTTAAGATGCGCGTAAAACATTTTTTCCTGCTCCGCCTGTTGGTTATACCTTTTAGCTATTTTTTCAATGTGTCCTTTTCCGTCGGCAATGTTAATTACATCCTGCGCGAACTGCTCGGCTCTTTTTTCTTTTTCCGCAGCTGTAAGCTCTTTTTCTTTGGCGAGCTCTTTTTTTGTGTTCGCTAAAATTTTTTCCTTTACTTTATCGCGTTCGCTTAAAGTCATGGCGATAAGTTCATACTGAAGGGCTTTTAATTTTTCAAGCCTGTTCGCCTTATACCATCCCAAAATCACCTCTCTTGAAAGTTTATCCCTTTCAATCCGGGTAAGCGGTTTGGCATCAACATTTTCAAATGTTTTTTTGATTTTTTCTTTTACTGTTGCTTTCGTAGACATATTTGTTTTGGTTATTTATTTAAAATTATTTAAATTGTTTGGATTTTCGCGCCCGCTGGGATTACGGTGCTTTTGGGTATACGCGTACCATCCGCAATAACAATTTCATTGTCGCGATACATGTACTGCGCTTTATCGCGGTCAAAAATTCTAAAAAATGATTTGGCGTTAAATTTGCCTTTACTTAAAATTTGGTCTTTTTTTGCGGGATTGCATTCAACTTCATAAGAGTTGTTAAGCATAATTTTAATTTTGCCGCCCGGAATAAAACCTTTTCCTTTTGGTATAATGATTTTCTTATTTTTTAAAGTTACATCACTTTCAAAAGTTGTTTTCTTTTTAAATGTATAGGAGCTTTTTCCTTTCGGCGGCAGCTTATCAAGATCACGGGCCTTAATATGCCTTGAACCGATTTTCTCCTTGATTTTTTTAAGGCCCAGCGCGCCGAATATTGCCCCAAAAAAGGGCCCCGCCTTACCTGTAAAAAAATCTTTAACTTTTTTATCGGCTTTAAAAAATACTCTTAAAATAAACATAACAAGAGGCGTTGCGGGGCCCGCATATTTTCTAACTTTTGCCTCAAGTTTATCCATTGCTTCTTCGCGCAGTCTGTCGGGGCTTGTTTTTGCCTTTTCGGCGGCTTCTCGCGCCTTTCTCCTTTTATCCCTTAAAGATGTCAAAAATCCGGTATTTACAATCTTCACATCAACATCGTCATTATGTTCAACAATAATTTCAATTTTTTCTTTATCGTTTTCTTCAAGCGCTTTCTTTAAATCCTCATCTCCTTCGATTTTCGCAAGTATTTTCTTTTTAAGATCATACGCCCTGATCATCGCAAGTTCATTCGCGGTTTCATCCTTAAGTCCACGCTGCATTAAAGCCCGTTTCAACTTTTCCTGAACAACATCAATATATCCGGTTTGCAGATTTTTATATTCAACATTTTTCGGAATACCCGATTTGCCGCTTCGTATCAAAGACGCAACCATTCCCATAGTTCGCGCCGCTTTATGGGTTTCGGGTATGGCCTCGGGTTTCTCCGTTTTAAGTTTATAATCCATGGCTTCCGCATTCATTTCCGCGGAAGACATTGTATCTATAAGGGCCTTTAACATTTTATCCATATTGGCCTCGTTTAAACCGTTCCAAGTATCATCAAGCCTATTGTTTTTTATCTCAATATATCCTCCGTAATATTTAGCCTCCGTTTTTGCGCCCTGAATCGGCACCATATAAATCTTTTTTTGTTTCGGTTCGTATCTGTACAAATAATTTCCGCAGCCTTGGCCATATAAAAACACCATTAAACCGTTCTCCTTGTCATTAAGCTGCACCCATTTATTAACAGCATTTGCGGCAAACCATTTAAACATTTCTTCGGATGTTTTTT
Organism: Candidatus Peregrinibacteria bacterium; assembly: GCA_016928915.1. Classification (GTDB taxonomy): domain Bacteria; phylum Patescibacteriota; class Gracilibacteria; order UBA1369; family PNNO01; genus JAFGJT01. Next base: position 17,652 of record JAFGJT010000008.1, on the reverse strand, counting down.
CTTTATAAACCTTATTGGATAAATCTTTTGTTTCTTCTATTGCTTCAAGAATTTTCTGTTCGGCTCCCGCATCAAGACCGCTGTCCCTTTCTCCTATCTTTACGCTTTGGCTTGTACCTTTTAACTCCTGCTTAATATATGGGATAGCATCAACTAAATTCTTACCGAGCCATTCGTCGCCATATGCTCCGGCTCCTCTAAGTTGTTTTACCACATCTTTACTGGTAATGGTCACCTGACTCCCACCTATAACGGATCCCTTGGAATCTTTATCGTCAATATCATGAGCCCACCAGCCGGTGGTTTTAATGGTTTTATGGTAACCCGACCAAATATTGCCTTCCAAAATTTCCCAGTTGTCATTGAGCCAGGAATTAAATGCGGACGCTGCTTTAAGTTTTGCAAGTATCCCCTGTTTCGGTTTAAATTTGATAACTCTTGTTCCGTACCAAAAACCAAGTCTGCCTTCGGTTTTCTGCCTTGAAAAATATGATCTAAATTGTTTCATATCAAAAGAACTTGCCTTCATGCACGCATGATAAATTTCCAACGCTTTTTTTCTGCCGCCCATAAACTTATCAACCATATGCAGCAGCATGCATACCTCGGCTCTCGCTTTCGGCTCGGAAATATACCTTAAAGCTAAATACTTCGGATCATCTTCCAAAATTTCATGCTTTTTGTTTGGATTGTTTTCTTTCCAATTTTTAAAAAGCGATTCTTTATTTGCTTGATTATAAAGACCTTCGTGTTTTTTTATAACGCTTTCAATACTTGTCCGTCCTTCAGCGGCTTTAAAAACGGAATCCGCAAACTCTTCGGCATGGCGCCTGCGTTCCGCTTCGGTTAAATGCTGATGTTTTTGCAGTTCCAGCCTTGTGTTTTCCACGATTTTTGCGCGCAGGGCCGTCCTTTCGGCATAACTTGAGCTTTTGATAATCTCTTTTAAATCCTGAAATTTCTCCATTCTGCGGGCTCTGTACCACGCAATAATTGTTTCGCGGGAAATTTTTTCAGCATCCCGCTTTGTTAATTTTTCAATAGTAGTCATATTCTTTTTGTTAAATGTTTATTTTTATTTAAAATTTTAAACGCGAATAATTTTTGTGCCTTTGCCCAGCTCAGTATCTTTTGTTATTTTAGTGCCGGGTTCAATTACAATTTCATGATCTTTATACTGGGTCATTTCTTTTGCGGGTTTAAATAGCATCATTAAAGCCCCTTTTCCTTTTTTTGCCGCTGTTTGTTTTTCTTTTGCGGTCGGCTTTTTTACTTCAACTCTTTGACCGTCTATCAATATGGGGAATCCAAAGCCGATAATTCCAACTCCTTTTGGAATGACAATTCTATGTTTTGTAACGGTTTCAGCTTTAAAAACGCATCTTTTTCTAAGAACAAATTCCTTTTTGTTTTTTGGAATAATTTCATCAAGAATTTTTTGGTCCAGCTTGTTAAACCCCGCTATTGATCTGATGCCTTTTATGCCCAAAAACCCGGCTGCGATGCTTGTCATTATTGCGGCCGTAGTGGTTGTGGCTCCTTTTGCCATATCAACAAGCCCGTCCTTAAGTTTAAACACCACGTTTGCAATCCACATAACAATGGGCGCCGCACGTCCGAACTTTTTTCTTACCTGCCTTTCAAAAGACGCCATTTTTGAATTAACGGCTTCAGCTACACCCTCAACCTTGCCTTTCGCCGCTTCCGCGGCTTTTTTTGTTTGAGCGGCTTTCTTTTCTAAAAATGCGGCAAAATCAACACTTACGATATCATTGCTGATTTCAAATTTAACCTTTGTTTCGGGATTATCTTTAACGGCTTTACTTAAAAGTTCATTATCCGCAATCTTTTTTTCAACCTGTGCTTTTACATCCTGTATGCGCAGGTCAATATATCTGTCCCTGTCCGATTTTTCCTTAATACCTTCTTTTTCCAGTTTTGCGTGAAGATCTTTGCGTATTGCATTGTAAAAATCGTCTTCAAGTTTACTATGATGGATGCCTCTTCGCATTGCGGGAAGTGCAACCAGCATGCCTTTGGTCCTATCCAAATCTTTAAGACCCTCAACCTTTTTACCCGCATCAATTAATTCCTTTGTTATATCCTTATCGTGCATTTTATCAATAGCTTGCTTTGATGTTTTTTCAAAAGTTTTTTCATCCTGCATCATCCTTACACCAAGCTCTTTTTCAGCATCTTTAAGAGCAATATACCCGCCAAACTCGGCCGGAGGAACAGTAACACCGTCAATCCTTATCATTAAAATCTTTTTATTTTCAGGGGAATACCTGTACAAATAATTTCCGCATCCTTTGCCAAAAAGCAAAGACATGGGACCGACTTTATCTTCCGGCAAAGCAACCCATTTTTCTTTTTGCTGCTTGGTAAACCACTCGTACATTGTCTTTTTAATTTTCTCGGGATACGCGTCATTGCCTTCGGCAATTAAAGAACCCTCACCTTTTTCACCCCCTTTAAAAGCCTGCAAAACCGCACCCTCCTGAGCGGGAGTAAGACCGCTGTCCCTTTGACCGGGCGCCACGTTTGCATTTTCCGGATAAAGTTCATTTCCGATATTTTTCTGCAGTTCGGCTAAACTTCCGCCAAGCCATTCATCGCCATAGCCTCCTTGCGTATTTTTTGTACTAAGTTTATCTATTACCGCAGTCTGAAAATTTTTACCTTCTTTAAAATCACAATCTTTCCATTCATTTCTCGGAGTCCACTTGTCATCAATATCATGCGCCCACCAGCCTTTTAAAGTTATTCGTGCGCGCTTTTGACGGATAGCATAGTTTACTAATTTATAACTAATGCCGGTTCCCTTTATTTTTTTTATAGATTCATAACTTTTTGTCCAGTCAGGTTCCCATGTTACCGTTTTTGACCCATAATAAAATCCGAGTTTTCGATCCGTGTTTTCCTTGCTAAAAACCGCAAACAGTTTATCTCTTTTAAAATTATTTCCCTGCCAGCATGATGCATAAACCTGCATTGCCTTTTCTCTGCCACCCATAAACTTTTCAACCAATCCAAGCAAAACAAAAGCTTCTTCTGCCTCTATTTTTGAAAGAATTTCTTTTTTTGCCAGATACTTCGGATCTTCGTCAATCTTTTTAATCTCACCTTTTTCATTATTTTTAAGCCACTGCTTATAAAGAACTTCTTTGGTTTTTCCGCGCATGGCAATAAGACGTTCCCGTTCGGATCTCTGTTGATCAACATATTGACGGCTTTGTCTTGCCTGACTATCAAGCCCCTGCTGCACGGGTGGCGTTGTTTCGGGACCTCTTTGTGGATCTATGGTTTGCATATGTATTTAATTATTATGAATATTTTTTTGTTTGGATATTTTTTCAAGCTCCTTTAAGTATTCCGCTTCAACTTTTGCAACTTCCGCCTTGCTTTTGGGCGGCAATTGTTCGGGAAGCGAATCAATCGCCCTCTTTGACTCAAGCATGCCGGCACGTGTTATATAGTTAACAATTCCAGGATAAAGTCGCACAATATACCCGTACAATGTCGTTTCAGTTTGTTTTGCAAGAGGCCCCATGCTCGATAACATATTTTTGTTGTATAAATTCAATGCCTGTCTTACCTTGCCGGCATTAATAAGATCCATTACCTTAGACCCCTCGGGACCGTATCTGTAATTGTGCCACAATACTTTTACATTTCCGGGTATTTCCTTTATAGCCTGCGCAAATTCGGTTTTAGAAGCTGTCACAGCCTTTAACCGCTGTGCTCTTGTTGATACAGTTTCTTTTAAACCCTGTAACCTTGCTTTTGTTGATGCGGCTTTTCCAAATCCGCTTAATTTGTCGTTAAGCTCTGTTAACAATGTTTTTGCTTCAGGCACTTTCATTCTGCTTAAATCTTCAATACTTGACTTGAGTCGCCTTTTTATACGAAGTTTTTCCGAAATGCTGTATGTTGTGGGATCTTTTATAGCCTCAATCAAATCCCTTGCTGTTTCAAGAGGTGCTCCTTTTTCAATTTCAAGAGCAAGTTTGTTTTTTAATTGATTTAGTTCTTTTGTTGCATTTTTTATAGAATCTCTAAGACCATTAAACTCGGTTTGCAAAGCCTTAATGCTGCCATTCCCTTGACCACTTAAAACCTCTAATTCGCTTTTGGCCGCTTCGTTTAATTTGTCAGATTGTTGCTTCTCCAGCTCCTTGCATCTGGACCTCTTATCAGAAAGCTCTTTTTGCTTGGTCCCAAATTCTTTCTGCAAACTTTCCAATTCTGTATTTTTTGTCACTATTTTATTTTTAATTTCATTAACTTTAGGTATCCCAATCTTTGGATTTCGTATTAATCCCCTTGCCACCAAATATTTCTGTCCGTATTCACATGCGGTTTTTGCCCGCATATACTTCTGGTACTCTCTGCCAATAAGTTCAATCCTGCGTTTTCGCAGCCATCCTGAAGTTGGATGATACATTTCGTTTTTTAATTCCCTGCCAAACCTCTTTAAAAATTTTTCAAACTGTTCTGCGGTCATTCCGCCTTCTTTACCAACATTTTCAGCCATTTTTTTAAATCCGCCTTTTTTGTCAATATATTTTAACGCCTTTGAAAGATTGGACTGCCCGGGCAGTTCACTTACAAGTTTAGGGCCTCTTTCGCTTATCTTTGCAGCCAAATCATCCGTTGCGGATGTTAACCTTTTGCCGGTCAAAACCAAATGTTTATAAATTAAAAACGACCTGCTTCCTTTGCCCGCCTTCATTAATCCTATTGTCCAATCAAGAACCCATTTACCCATATTAACAAGCCCTTTTCCCAGATTAATGGGCAGATAAACAGCTTTTCTTAAAATTTCTTTTGAAAAGCCGTACGCATAAAGCGCAGCCTTACCAGCCGTAGAAGCGCCTTTGCTTGCAGCAGAGGCTCCAGCTGAAGTTCCGGCTGTAAAATATAAAATAATCATATCTCCTATTAGTTTTCCCGCGCCAATGCTTATTCGCCCTTCTTTAAAATCATTATAATGTATCATTTCAGCCCCGGCCTGTTTTAATTTTGTCCACGAAGTCATAATTTCACCCATTGAATCAATTGTTAAAGCCGGCTGATGTATTAAAAAAGCCGCACCGTTTAATAGCCCCAAAACAGTACCCACAGCCCCCGAAGCCGCATTACCAACACTGCAAAGAGCTTTGGTAAACCAATTTTCCGGTTTCACAGCCCCGTGAAATCCGTCTTTTTTAAGCCAGTGTTTGTCATATTTTTCGTTTAGAAATCCCCAAAAACCTGCCGTAATCCCCGTAAAGGACCCATCTTTGGTATCTTGCCAGCTGGCTTTCCCTTTCCGTAAATATTGAATTCCCGCCCAAACATATCCGGGTATCCTGTTAATGGTATAATCGGCAAAAGCCAAAGGCCATGCAATCATAAAAGTTTTCTTTAAAACACTCGTTCCAAAACCCGGCTCCTTGGCCCGCATTGCCTGCAAATATTTATTTTGTTTATAAAGGGCATCTGTAAATTTGGCATTCCCTTTGGTCATTTTATCAATATTTGTTGAAACATTTGTTTTAAACTGTTCAACAACAATATTGGCGGTTTCAACATTCTCAATCAGTTTATGAAGGTCGCGGCGTTTGCTTTTTATAACCTCTATCCTTTTATCTTCGTTTTTAATAACCAATTCAAGTTTTTCAATTTCGGATACACCTTTGGTTTGATTTAAATATAAATCGGATTTAATAATATCCAGCTTCTGGTTTCTTTCCTGAACCTCGGTTAATTTTTCCATTGTGCCCTGCCTTACGCGAATCATTGTGTCCTGTCCGTCAATCAATGGATTAAGAACGTCTTTTTTCATGGCAATAACGCGCGGATCATTGGGACCGAAAACTTTTTCAAGTTCTAAAATTCTTTTTTGAACAAGTTCAATGCGTTCATTTAACGCTGTTTCGCCCCCCTGGGCTCTTGCGATTCTGTCTTTAAGGGTATGTTCCGCAATTACGGTTGCATTTTTTGCGCTGTTAATTTTTACACCTTCCTGTTTTGCTTTATCAAGCGAGGCTCCAAGTTCCTTTTTTTTGTTCTCAAGCTGTTTTTTTGCGGCTTCGCGGGCAGTTTCCTCGGCTTTAGTCCAATCCTCACGCGCAATAAGTTCTTTAAGTTTTTCCCGGATATCACCTTTAAACACACCAAGCCCGTCTTTAATTTCTTTCGCCCTTGCGTCAATATTCACCTGCAGCTTTTTTATCCTGTCAAGATTTGCGGCAAAAGCTTTTTTTATAGGCTTGATTTTGTCGTTTATGATATCTTCATCCGACCTGTTTTTTACTATACTTACCTTTCTTCCCAGCCATGCGGCCTTTCTGCCCAGCCAGTCAACAACCCCAAAATTATTCTGAAATCTTTTTCTTATCCAGCTTTTATTTTTATAAAGTGACTTTCTTAAAGTCTCGGCTTCATTAAATTTTTTCTGCATTGCAGTCGCGTGCTGCCCAAGCGCTTTTTGCGCCATCATTATTGATTTGTAATGATGCTGAATTTTATTCATGTCAAGCTGGCCTTTGCGTATATCCAAAGGTTTTGAAACCGCATCTTCAATATGCATAAGCTCGCTTTCATTTAATTCTTTTTTCATTATCCTTTCAAATTCTTTCGCTTCTTTTTCCTGTTCGGCTTTTTGTTCTTTTTCTTCATTCGTTAATTCTTTCTTTGCAGCCTTTTGAGCTTCTTTTTTCGCATGTTCCGTTTTTGCCTCATGTAAAACCAGTCTTATTCCGTTTAAAAGTTTCTCACGCTCCTCCTGCGTTTTTTGTATTGCCTCGCCCACAAAAACATTCATGGTTCTTGTTGAATGAGCCGTTAAAAAACGCAAAATCATGGGATCTTTCGACAGAGCCGGAGCCTTCGTTAAAAGATCCTGCTTTGTTTTTGCGTCCATGTTTGCCAAAATATTGTCAACCCTGTATGCCTGATAATAAAGCTCCTGCTCAAACTGCCTTTCAGGACCTTTATATTTTGTTACAGCTTCTTTTTCTAATCTTGTTTCAAAAAAACCCCGCGGTGCTGCGCCCTGTTTTGGCTCTGTTTTTTCCGCTGACTTTTTCGGAGATCTTTTAATTTTTTTATAAATATATTTGCCTGCACGTTCAGCTCCGCGTATTGCCCCATGGGCGATTGCGACTCCCGTTGCAGTACTTAAAGTTCTTTTAATAAAACCGGGACCTTTATCCATATTTTTAATAAGTTATAAGAGCATCTCTCTGCTCTTTAAAAATAATTTTTAAAGTTTCTATCTGAAACTCATCAAGTTTCTCCATAATTCCCGGAGAATTCTCGGCAAGCTCCTTTAGAACGTCGTCTATTTTATTTTTTGCACCCGTTAAAAGATTAAAAAGTTCAAAAAGGCTTTCCATGCCAAGCGTTGGTGTTTCGGCCAAAAACTCCTGTTTTTCATCAATAGAAAGCAGAAGTGAATTTTCAATCATCATATCCACTATCTGTCTGAACGTGTTTAGCGTTTCACCGGCATCCGGTTTCATATTTTTGTTTTTTATTTTTATATTAATTTATTATACCAAAAAAACGCCGGTTTTTCAATATAAAAAAGCCAATACACCTATTGCTCTATTCTAAAAAAGCAAAGACAGCTGTTCTCTTATGCTCGCAAAATCATATGTACTTAAAGCCACAATTTTTTGTTTGAGCCTTGTAATATCAATAGCCCGTATCTGATGGAGTAAAACAACGCTGTCGTATTTTAATTTTGTTGTTTTTGAGGACAAATAATATGTGGTTAATAATCCCTTTGCATTAAGATTTTTTGTTAAAGGAGCGATTATAACGGTATTCAAATTTTTATTTAAAATATTATTCTGAAGAACTACAACAGGTCTTTTTCCGGCCTGTTCATGACCTTTTATAGGATTCAAATCGGCCAGATAAATGGTCCCCTGTGATATTTTTCTCATATTAATCTATGTTAGATTGAATCTGCATCCAGTCATCTTCGGACGGAAGATCGCTAAATTTTAGCTTTGCCAGTTTTTTTGCATCTTTTTCAAGCTGTTTTTTTAAAAAATCTTTTACAGCTTTTTCAACCAGCACGCTTTTACTCACATTTTCTCTTTTGCTCAATTTTTCGAGCATTTCATTGACCGCCGGAAAAATCGTTATTGATATTCGGGATTTAATATTTTTCTGCATTATTAGTATGATTAATTAGTATTATTATTTCCTCATACTAATATTATGGCATATATATTGTTTCCAAGTCAACATAGCATATAAATTTATTTTTCCGCCTCCGATATAACTTTGCCTATTATATAAGCCGCTTCAGCCCTTGTGATCTGCTCGCCGGGTTCAAAAGAATATATATCATACATATTGTGTGCGATTGCCCAGTCCGAATAAGGCTTATACCAGGGATCATGTACAACCGTGCCCGACGTTCCCGCACCCGCAGCCGCCACATAGTCGAGTGTAATTCCGGCCGATTCAAGTGCCATTTTTAGGGCCTCGACCCGCGAAATATTCCTGCCAGGCATAAAAGTTCCGTCCGAATATCCTTTAACGATCCCTTTTTCAACCGCTGTCTGCACATATGAAAAAAACCACTGGTCGCTGTTTATATCCGTAAAAGGATTAATAAAATCCTCGCTCATAATTTCTTTAAACGAATATTTTGACACATCATGCGCAAAACTGTTCATGCACATTTTTAAAATCTCGGCGCGGTTAACCTTGTCGTAAGGTGCAAAATTTGTTGTACCGCCCTGCCCTTTTATAATCCCGAGATCATAAAGGCGCGCTATAAAAGCAAAATATTTTGTTGTTTTATCCACGTCTTTAAACGGAGTAATAACGCTTATATTTTCTTCATAAAAAACTTTTCTTATTCTTCTCCAATTTTCATTGTCTTCTTTGCCAATACGCCAAATTGCAATGCCGCCGATACCGTACTTTTTTGCAAGCTCTAATTTTGCCTCAAGAGAAATATGATTTTCAAACCAGACCTGATGCGCAATTTTAGGATCGCGCGTGTCGTTGTTACTTATATAAAAAAGCCTGTTTGTTTTTTGTACGGGATCATACTGAAAATCTACCCCGTATTTTTCAAGAATCAGTAAAATTGTTGAATAAGTATAACTCGAAAAAAAATCTTTTGACCATCCGTATCCGTAATAAGGCACGCCAAGATAAATTTTTTCCTTAGGCACGTTTGCGACCGCGTATTCAAGAATATCATCCACCCAGTAATGCGGCGCAACCGGCCGGGGAATGCTTCCTTTCCATCCGTAGTCATAAGCCATAATCCTAAACTCATCAACATACTGGGCAAGCTCCGGCCAGTCCTGTCCGCGGTTGCCGTAAATCACAAGAGAATCAAAAGTTTTTGCCTGAATGGCTATTGTGAGTTTTTTATTATATTTGTTAAGCGCTGCCCTTAAACCCCTTATGTAAGCCGTGAACGCATCAATATCCTCGCTTTTGATCCCCTCATAATCAATATCTATTCCGTCATATTTCATCCCGACAACCTTATCAACAATAATTTGAATGTTCTTTTTCTTTTCATCCGGATTATTCAAAATTTCCTTTATTTTGTTGCCGTCAAAAGAATTGCTGATCGTGGGAATAATTTCAATATTATTGGCGCGGGCAAAATCAATAATCTTTTTATCCTCGCCGTTAGTTACGGTTGAAAGGGTGCCGTCGGCATTAACGTGATACCAAAAAGGACTTACAACATCTATATAATCCTTGTTCCTTTCCAAAGAGTCGAATCCCGCGGCATTGTCCCACGGAACAAGCCAGGCTGCGACCTTATATTCGGCTGAAGCCGTATTTGAAAAAATAAAAATTAAAGCTAAGCTAAATATTGTCGTTAAAATTTTTTTCATAAGAATTATTTATCAGGAGGTATATTATAATAGTTGAATAAAAACTTTTCTATTTCAGCGGCAAGCGGAGCTGATGTCTGCGCACACCACTCGGAGGTTTTGGGGAAATCAAATTTTACAACCACAACAAAAAGAGGGTCATCAACAGGCGCGTAACCGGCAAATGTTGTTATTGTCGTTCCGACCCCCGTAAGAGGCTGCCCATGTTTATATGTCTGCGCTGTGCCGCTTTTCCCGGCCACATAATGCCCGTCAACTTTTGAAAGAGGCGCAACCCCGTTTTCAACCGCCGAAACAAGCATCGCGGTAATCTTGTTTGCCGTTTCCTCCGAAATTACCTGCCTAATTATCTGCGGTTCAGTATAAAACACTTTACCAGTATGGTCACGTGTTGCGGCGACAATATAAGGCTCCATAAGAACACCTTTATTTGCCAAAACCGAATATGCGGATGCCAGCTGCAGCGGGGTAACGGTTAAGCCCTGCCCGAATGCACGGGTTACAAGTTCACTTTCGGCCCATTCGGTAAAATATTCAACAAAGCCTTTTTGCTCATTATCCAACTCTATTCCAAGCCTTTCAGCAAAACCAAATTTTAAAACATAACTATAAAAAAGATTTCTTCCGATTTTTTTTGCCACCCACGCCATACCAATATTGGACGATTCTTCAAGCACGTTTGTCATGGTCTGAAGCCCTCTGTAAGTTTCAGTTGAATTGTGAATTTCAAACTCATCAACTTTAATTGGCCCGGATTCATAATATGTTGTTTCGGGAGTTACATCACCGTCATCAATGGCCGCGGCCATAACAATGGGTTTAAATACAGATCCGGGCTCGTAAACTTCATTTATCAGCTTGTTTTTGTATACCTCGGGTCCGAACCAGTTTGTGTATCGCTGGTAAACGGCATCTTTGCCCTCTTCCTCATTCTTAAAAACAAGATAGCGGTCATGCGCGTCATAATTGCGGTAAAAATAAAACTGATCTGTTGCGGTTTCCGATGCGGGCACAAGATTTGTAATCTCCTCCGATGAAAAATTTACATCTGTTTTTTTATAAGCATCGCTGTAATCATTCGGATCGAAACTTGGATAATGAGCCATAGCTATAATTTTTCCGGTTTTCGGATCCATAACAATCACCTGTCCGGCGGTTGCCCTGTACTGATCCACTCCCTTTTTTATAAGCCTTTCAACCTCAAGCTGGATATTCCTGTCAATCGTAAGAATCACGTCGGTTCCGTTTATGGCGGGCTGAATTACGCTTTCGCCAACGGTGATCTGCCTGCCTATTGAATCTTTTTGCGCTTTAAAAATTCCCTTTTTACCCTGAAGCTGTTTTTCAAAAGACTCCTCAATGCCATACTGTCCTTTGCCTGATGAATCAACAAATCCAAGAATATTGGCCGCAAGATTTTTTTCGGGATAGAACCTGTAATACTCTTCCTGAAAACCTATACCCGCATATCTGTTTTCATCGGGATGCTCATCTTTGTCTTTTTTAATAATTTCTTTAAGAATTTTTGATTTTTCAGCATCAACCTTTTTTGCAACAATCTCATAACGATTTTCACCTATAAGCAATTGTTCAAGCCGGGGCGCGGGTATCTGCAGTTCATCCGAAAGTTCAAGAGCGGTATGCCTTTTATCATAAATTTTTGGCGGATACGCTATAACCGAAGCCCCCTGAACTTCAATGCCGTTTAATCTTTTTGATAAAACAATATCAAGAACATCCTGAGGCAGATTGTTTGCAAGAATAATTTCGCTTCTTACATCGCTTGTAACTTTTTTTAAAATTTCCTGATAAAAATTTTCCTTTAGTTCATCATCGGTGCGCGCCGAAACTCTGTCATACGCGTCTATATTTCCCGTTCTTTTAAATTCGCGCTTTTCGGAAGCAATACGGTCATCGTCCTTTTTTCTTTCCGTATCAAGATCAAAAATGGTATCGGCCAGAGTGCGCGCAACAAGTGTTTTATTGGCAACCAGCTTCGGATCAACATAAATAAGATCCATTGTTGTATTGGATGCTGCGGTAAAAAGATCGCCGCTTGTATAATCCTGAACCAAAATTTCACCTCGTTTCGCCGGCAATTCGGTATAACCCAGATGCTCGCGTGAAGCCGCTTCGCGATAAAAATCATATTTTACAATCTGCAAATAAAAAAGTCTGCCAAAGATAACAATCGCCACAATTCCAAATAAAACAAAAAGTATCGTAACCGAACTCACGGGCAGTTTTCTGGATGGGGTAAACCCTCCTCCGCCTGATTTATAACCGGATGTGCGTGCCAGCGTAGTACGCATGTTAATCAATTATTTTTTTGTAGTATAATACCCCGTGGTTATCAATTTTTTAATACTAAATCATGCATCACAAGAACCAATTCAAAAACGGGCTTAGAATTATAACAGAAAAACTTGAGAGCACAAAAGCCGTTACGGTTTTACTGCTTGCCGGAGCCGGATCCCGTTATGAACACAAAAAAATAAACGGGATTTCGCACTTTCTTGAGCATATGTTTTTTAAAGGAGCCAAAAAATATAAAAACGCAAGAGAGGTTTCTGAGGCAATAGACGGGGTCGGTGGTGAATTCAACGCTTTCACGGGCAAAGAATACGCGGGATATTACGTAAAAGTCGCATCCGAAAATATTGAAAAAGCAATGGATGTAATTTCGGACATGCTCATGAACGCAAAATTTGATCCGAAAGAAATTGACAAAGAGCGCGGCGTAATAATGGAAGAGTATAATATGTATCAGGACACGCCCATGTATCAAATAGGCTGGGATTTTGAAAAACTTGTTTTTGACGATCAACCTCTGGGATGGGACCAGGTTGGAACTCCCGAACTTATCAAATCGGTCACGCAAAAACAGTTTCAGGATTATAAAGGGGCCCTGTATTCGCCGGATAATATGGTGCTTGCTTTAGCGGGAGATATAAGCGATAAAAAGGGCATTGAACTTGCGGAAAAATATTTCAAATTCGGGGACGAAAAAAAGAAATTTGAATTTAATCCGTATAAAAAACATGACACAAAAGAACGCGTTTATCTGCATTCCAAAAAAACGGAACAGGCGCATCTGGTTATCGGCGGGCAGTCAAATCCCGAAACCCACAAAAACCACTGGGCTGAAAAATTACTTTCAATCATTTTAGGCGGCAACATGAGTTCAAGAATGTTTATGAGCGTAAGGGAAGCCCGCGGGTTATGCTATTACATTCACACATCTTCAGACAACTTTAAAGATACCGGCATATTTTCAACCGGAGCAGGCATTCAGGTATCGCGAATTGACGAGGCTGTACAGGCGATTCTTGCAGAATACGAAAAAATACGCGCAGAAAAAATTCCTCAGGCAGAGCTCGAAAAAGCAATAAACTTTATGAAAGGCAAAATGATACTTAACCTCGAAGACAGTGAAGAATACGCTCATTTACTGGGGAAATACGAACTTTTGCACGGAAAAATAATGCGCCCCGAAGAAATTTTAAAAGAAGTCGAAAAAGTTACAGTTGAAGACATACACAGGGTCGCTTCACAAATCCTTGCTCCGGAAAATCTAAAAATCGGCATAATCGGACCTTACGATGAGAAGGGAAGGTTTGAAAAATTCTTAAATTAAAATTTATACCGCTCAAAATCCCCAAAACAATCAAAACAAAACGTCTTATCTTGCGCAAACCGCGCATTAACGATGCGCCGCAGGTTTTTGAATATTCCTCCGACCCCGAGGCGACAAAATTCATAAAATGGAAGCCACATAAAAACATGGAGGCAAGTAAAAATTTTATTAAAGACTGTCTAAAAGAATGGAAAGAAAATACAAACAGAGGCTGGTTTACATGGCTTATAACAACAAAAAAATCCGATAAAGCAATCGGCAATATTTCATTAAAACTTGCGGGGCGTAAAGCAAATTTCGCATATATTCTATCAAGAAAAAAATGGGGTAAAGGTTACATGTCGGAGGCTCTTGCGGCGATTATTGAAGTGGCGCAAAAAATTCCCGATGTAAAAGTTATCTGGGGTTCATGCGACGCAAAAAACAAAGCCTCGGCTCACGTAATGAAAAAAGCCGGTCTAAAATCCGTAAACAATAAAATTTTTATATTAAAAAAGAGGGATAACCGCACATAATCAGCGCGATACCCCTCTATAGTAATAGCTTAATTTGGATCCCAGTATAATATTCTCCAGTTCATATTTGCGGCTTTGATTCTGGGCAGTTTAAGAGAACCCAGTTTGCTTATATCGCCCGAATACGGCAGCCAGTCTTCGTTTTTAGCCTGCTGTAAAATCTTGGCATCCCATGGAGTGCCGCTTGTATCAACTGGTTTATTGTTTGCGACCATTAGCATCTTAAGCGCTTCTGACAAAGTTACATCGTTACCGGGTTTAAAAGTCCCGTCAGTAAAGCCGGCAACAACTCCCATTTGTTTACCTTTACACACATAAGGAGCATACCATGTGTCAGTACTAATATCCTTAAAACAATTTGCCGCATCGCTTTGCAAAGGCTCCACACCTGCATTCCTAAGCGCGATAGCAACAACCTCAGCGCGGTTTAATATCTGATCCGGATAAAATTTCCCATCCGAACTGCCCTTAAAAATACCGTCTTCGCACATTTTTTTTGCAATAAAATGCTCCTGATGGCTTGAAGAAAGATCGGACCATTGACCGCACGTACCGACAGCCTCCTTTGCCGGCTGCTGCTGTGCCGCTGGCTCCTGCTGCTGCTCCTGTTGATCCTGTGCCGCCGGCTCCTCCTGGACACTTTCGACAGATTCAGCCGTATAAGAAGGAAGAGTATAAGTAGCTTCGAGCTTAATATCAGTTGCTAATTGCACTTTAAAAGGCGCCTCATAAAAACCCGCGTCGTATTTGGTCCCAATCGGCCTTGATGTGCCAAAATAATCCTTTTTAACCCCGTCAGGATAATCAACTCCAACGTCAATCCCGCAAGTTGAACCTTCTTTAAGTTTATAGCCATCCGGCGCTGCGCCGCCTACAAATTCGGGTATACATTGATAATTTATGATATCTATATTCCCCGTAAAATAGTCTTGTCTTGTTTTCCCTAAAGTTCTAATCTCCCCTGAATTAAAAACATTTCCACGAACTCGCACGTCATCCTCTACATCAATTAAGATATCGGAATGAATAACTATATTATTACGCACCTCGGCAATGTTGTTGTAATTACTTTTAATCTCAATAGCAGCACGATTTGGAAGAACTTTATTGTTTACAATAGTATTATTGGCAATTAAGGAACTGTTACCAAATAATAATTTAATAACTGAAACATTTCCAGACAACGAATTAACAAACAACGAATTTAAAATCCGGGTATTGTCAATCGCTGATATTATTGCATCTTGTCCTCCAACAGAACTGTCAAATAAGCAGTTTTCAATGTTTAAATGTACACCTGCTTTTGTTTGTTTAATTATGCTGTCGTATCCTCTAACTTTAGTAAATTTAACATTTTTTACCGTAACCTCACTTTTGTTGTTTGTCCCATCTGTCACGATAATATTTTTAAATCCAACATTAGTAAATATTAAATCTTCAAGTAAAAGTTTGTTTACACTACCATCGTCATAACTTGCTATTATCAACATTTTTTCAGGAATTTCTCCGTCCATAAATGACAATCCTTTTACAGATCCGCCGGTATTTATAAATTTTAATCCAAAAAAACCATTAATTCTGGAATTTTGACCAATAATGTTAAATGTTTTATCTTTAAGTATTACAGTTCCGCTGGTTTCAGCATAAATTCCAGCGGCAATATTAATATTAGCTGTTGTATAATTTTTATTTTCATCTTTTTGCGCTAATTCAAGGGCGTCAGCAATACTTTTTAAAGGACAATCTGCGGCGTAACCCTTCTCACAAAAAGAACTCGCAAGGCCATCCTTCGATACATAAAGATTCAATGTTCCATCTGAAGATTGAGGCGCGACACCTTCAAATATTGCCCCCTTAAACCATTCCCCGGTTGCGCCGAAATATGCAACTACACCAATCACCGCCACTGCGGCTAAACCGAGAACAACCATAACGGACTTTTTGAATTTGTTTTGTGTTTCCATTTTATTTTTGTTATTTATTAATTCAAACATTGATATTATACAATATTTTTTTCTATTTGTAAATATGAAAAGGTGGGCAGTTTAATTTATTTATATTACGATTTCAAGATGTAAAATATTTATTAACCATATAAATATGAAAAAATCTCTAATAGCGCTAATGCTTATTTTAGCTTGCGCGCTAGTTCTTACAGGGTGCTTTCAGAGCCCGCAGGCGGAGCAAAAAAAGCCTGAAGAAAAAACTAAAATTACGGAAGAAGCAACCGATGAAACAGTTACAGCCGACACTGAGACAACCGAAGTTGAAGGAGGCGGCGGCGTAGCTGCTGATGAAAAAACGGAATATTACATGGTCGCTCCTGTTAAAGAAAAACTTGAAAATTTTGAAAAATATTCTCACACGTTTCAGGGAAGCCTTCTTATTAACGACTGCAATGATGAAGCCAAAGATTTAAATGAAAAATTGGTTGCCGGCGGTATAAAAGAGGTTCAGGTTTACCAGGGGGAGACAATCAGTTTATTAATCTATAAAACCGTAAATCCGGGCAAATTAAGCAAAGAAAAAATTATAGCAATCAGTGATCCTTGCGCCGAGCTTGGTGCAAATCAGGTGTTAAAGGTTACCGATGAATATATTTTATGGGGATATCCGAGCTGCACCGGAGGCGCATTGCCCGACCCTGAACTGCAGCCCGAACTATATGAAGATTTCACCAATTGTTTAAAAGTCCAAAACGAACTCGCCGATTATCTAGGGCTTGAAAAATAAACTCTGGAATAAATTTCGAAGTAAAAAAATTATTATTAAAGAGGAGGCCCTAAAAAAGCCTCCTTTTTAATATTAAAAAATGCAAATCCGGGCTTAATATATTAGTAAAAAATATTTACGGATCTTCAAACCAAAACTGGAGCCGTTGACGGGAGTTGAACCCGTGACCCCGTCCTTACCATGGACGTGCTCTACCAACTGAGCTACAACGGCATATGTAAAACAAACCGGGTCTATTTTACCAGACGCTGTTTTTTTTACAATTTTTTTAATCTTTTTTTAAAAGTGTCTGCTAAGGTGGGATTGATTTTCGCGCGGAAACGAAAAAATATTTGAGTTTTTATTTTTTAACAAATCCGAACTATGAAACGACTTTTGGTCGGTATGTGTTTGATGTCTCTTATTTTTACGAATCATCTACCTATTTTTGACCTTAATACAGCGCTTGCCGCCGCTCCGGGTTCAGTTGTAATTAATGAAGTAGCATGGGCGGGAACAGCGGATTCTTCAACCGATGAATGGATTGAACTTTACAACACAACTTCATCGCCGATTGATTTAACCGGCTGGACAATCGTTGATGACAACGGTGATGCTGTGTACGTGATTGCCTCCGGCATGGTTGCGGGGAACGGTTATTTTTTAATTGAGGACAGCGAAGAAACGACCTCAATACCCGCCAATGCTGTAATTAACATCTCGCTTGCAAATACCGGTGATTCGCTAGTTTTAAAGGATAATCTGGGTGCGGTTATTGATACGGTAAATAGTACGGGCGGAATGTGGTTTGCGGGGAATTCAACAACAAAAACCACAATGGAAAGGATTGACCCTTTATCGGACGGAGATACCGTTGCAAACTGGGGGGCTAATCTTTTAAGCAGCGGAGCAG
>JAFGJT010000001.1 GCA_016928915.1 Candidatus Peregrinibacteria bacterium | reverse complement strand
TTTCACTGCTCTATTACAAATCCCGTTATTGGCTTTGGCAAAGCAATTGTTCTTTCAAGTGTCTGGGAATATCCTCCGTCAACCATAACTTCAATTTTAACTATCTTTGATGAGTTTGCGATAGGCGGAGTACCTGTTGGCGGCGCGTCCGTTCTGAACTGGTATTCTACGTACGGCACTTTGCTTCCCGTTATTTCTTCTCTTAAAGTATGAATGACCATTAACCTCAGTGTGGGTTTATATAAAGTAGGCATGTAATAGGAAACAGAATAAAAATAATTCCCATCTTGATCTTTTACTTTTGATGTCTGGCATAACGTATTTGGGCTGCATGAAATATTGTAATTATTTATAGCTCTAACATTAAAATAAGAATTAATACTAGGATTACTAATTCCTGCATTATATCCGCTCAAATAGATATCCTTCCCATCCTCATCCCCTTCTTTTCCGCTTATCTCCCATAATACAATAACCGTTTCTCCGGGAATTTCATCCTCTCCTCCCAGCACATACCTCTCGCTTTTCCCGCAGATTTGACCCGTGTACGCGTCTTCGCGGTCGGTCATGGAGCTTGGATTGCAGGCGGCTCGCACTCTTAATTCAAAATTTATATTGCCCGGGTTGTGGATTTTTCCGTTTTCATCATAACTGTAAAGCGGTATTTCTGTGCTCTGGCCTTCTTTTAATTTTCCCCAGTTGCAGGGCCAGTCCGCCGGGTCTGAAAGTAAGTTTGTTGCAAGATCAAGGCCGGCTAACGCGGCTTTTAAAGTGTTTGAATCGTACACCGGATTTGCGCTAGAACAATAGTCTCCGCCCGCGTCGCCGGTGCCCACGGACGGTACGTAATATTTGCCGTCAATCAGATGCTCTTTGTCGGTTTCGGGTTGGCCGAAAACCCACCATCTGCCCCAGGCTTCGCCGTAGCCGATGTCGGTGGGCTGGAGTTCTCCCTGGGCATTTGCGCCTATCGGCAGATCTTTGGTTTCAAACATTGCTTGTTCATACAGGTTTTCGGCGACCGCCTGCGCCAGAATGCGTTTTTGATCGGCGGCTGCCGCACGGTAAGAGCTTGTTATCGGCCCGATAAATGCGAGCGACAGTATTAAAAGCAGCGGTATGAAAATTACGGCTATTATAAGCGCAGTGCCTTTGTTGGTGCGCAAGAGGGGGGAATTGTGATTGTGCAAATTTTGCAAATCACCACGCAATCCGGGACCGGTGTTACTGCCGGTAGCGCTGATGGTGCCGGTTTTTTTTCTGTATCTCATACCCTTAAGCCTTAGGGAATTTTATTGTAGCGTAAACCCATCGTGAATTCAATCGTTGGGAGATTGAACCACCCGATGGTCCGCAACCACCGGGTGGTGTTCATCCTTTATAAGGCCAGTCTTCGGCGCGCATTACAAGCCCCTTTCGGACTGGATTTTGTTCAATGTAATTGATAATTTTTGGGAGGTCCTCGGCGGGTATTGATTTTATTTTGTAACAGCTTTCAAAAACATGTCCTGAATGTTTGTACTTTTTGTTAAAGCGAAAAGCACATGTATATTGTAATCCTTTCATAAACAAAGAAATATTCTTCGGTTTTTCTTGTGTGTAAATTAAAAGATGAAAATGGTTTGGCATAACACAAAATTTTATCATTTTAATATAGTATTTGTGTTTAAAGATAGCTAATTTATACATAAAATATCTATAGTCAGCTTCAATAAGAAAAATTTTTTGTTTAGAAACGCCACGATTATATATGTGATAAAACGTATGAGAATGTAGAGACGGATATCTTTTCATAGTTTAATTCTTGCATACGGATTTAAAAAAATCGTAAAAAAATTGTAAAAAAAACAGCCCAGAGCGGAATGTGGAATTTAGGCAAGAGAAATACCACCCGACGGTATGCAACCACCCGATGGTCTCAAACCACCCGATGGTCCGCAACCATCCGGTGGTTACCTTTCAGTAGCTCCTCACCTCGCCCTGCACTCTTGAGTAAATCGTTGTCTGGATGGTTTGGCGCGGCACGGGCCCCAAATAATCAGTTAACTCCGAGGCTGAAGGTTCAACGGTCATCACAATCGTCACGTGCGGCTGCACAAGAGTGCCGGTTGCGGGGTCGGTTTCGGCAAAGGCTTTGTAAGGGTCTTCAAGCGGCATAACATAGAAAACCAGGTTCACTATGTTTGTTCTAAGAGGGCTTATTGGTATAAAATTGTCGTAAACCGAGCTGAAATCTTTTGATACGTTTAAATCATTTATCAACCCCGCGTCGCCGCCGACATTGTTGATTTCGGGCGACAAGATCCATTCATCAGATACGTCGTCGGCGTCCAGGTCAATGCCATTAAACCATATGGCCGAAACCGCTTTTTCATCATGCGGCACGCTGTCTACATCTTTTATATACGGTTCGAGACCTATAATTGTTTTTCTGTCGCCGTTTTTGTTGATTAAATAAAGCTGCGTTTGTTTGAAAAATGGCGTTAAGTCAACAGGGCATACTCCCGCCAATGTTTCGGCGCCGCAGAAAGCGTTGGCAAGCGCGGGGTTTCCGATTACGGGATGTTTTCCGCGGTTTGTATCAATAGTTGATTTGTCTATTACACAGCCCGGGTTGAATTCGGGATCCGTTCCGTCATTGCACCAGACTCCCTCTCCGTTCGGGCCGGGTCCGCCCGTGCCCATATCATAAAAAACTTTTCCATAATCTCCGTATGAATAAACGTTAGGATCCGAATGTTTTGTGTAAAACTCGCCGCCCATCGCCACACGGTAATATTCTTCATAATCAATAGTATTTTGTTCAAACATATTTGTAATTTGTTTTACCATCACGCGAACATCGCTGTAAATCTGCTCTTCCAAAGAAATGCGGCGCGATGCTCTGTAAAGGTCGATAATTACAGTGACCACAGAAGTTAAAAATACCGTAAAAATTGTCGTTGCAATCAGCAGCTCTACTATTGTGAACCCTTTTTTTGTTTTAATTGCAGCCATTTTTGAGTGCTAATAATTTGTCAGAACAACCGGCACGTCAACCTTTTTGGGATCATTCCCTTCCATCCACGCAACTACGCATCTTGCGTTTATTGTTGTTATAGGGGGCGCAGCCGGATCAATAGAAACAATTTCCATCATTCTGAAAAATTTACTTTCCCCCGTTCCCGCGGCTGTTGTATAAACATCCTCGTCGTTTGCCGGGTTGCCGTCGCCGTCCGAATCAAAAGTATCATCCGAATCCAGATAATTTAACTGATAATAATCATCGGTTGAGTCGATGCCATTTGAAAGATCAAGCGGCAGTTTATGGACGGCCGTGGTAAAAAACGGCGCTCCGGTATAAGTTAATTCAAGCCTATATGAGGTTGGGGTTGCGAAATACGAAGCAGCCGGGCAAGTGTCCGAATTTGTGTTCCAGCAGTTTTCTTTGTCGTAGCTAAAGCGTATCCAGTTTGTATCGCGAAGACCGCGAAGCGACTCTTTGCATTCAAGCGCCAGCATTCCCGCAACAAGAGAATTTTTATTGTAATTAACAGCGGCATATCCGTAAACAAGCAGATAAACCGAGCTGGCCACGGTCATGATTATCATGGTAACCGCAAGCAGCGCCTCAACAATCATAAATCCTTTTTTTGTTTTTTTATTCTGCATAAAACTTTATGTATATGAATGGCAGGGCCAAGAGGGCTCGAACCCCTACTTTCGGTTTTGGAGACCGACGTGCTACCATTGACACCATGGCCCTTTGGATACTTATTCTCCGATTTTAATGAACATCATTCCTTCCGCTATATTTTCCACTTTTTGATTGCCGCCGACAAGGTATTTTACCGGAGCCAGATATTCTTTAACTTTCGCAAAGCCTTCCGAAACATCTTTTGGAGGCTCTCCTTCAATAAGTATCATTGTTTCAATAAATCTTTCCGCGTAAATCACCGCTTCGTCAATTGAAATATAACTGAGCTGGCAAGGATAATCTTTTATATGTCCCATAGCCTCAACAATCAGCGGATTTTTATCAACCGTGTTTTCGGAATTTAAACCCTCATCTAGGCCGGCAAGCGTTGAAAAAACAAATAAATTATCCCTGGTAAGACCGTACCAGACTTCAACTGGTTCAGTAAAAAAGCCTGACGGCAGATTAAGAGCATCGAGTTCTTCTTTGGATAAATCACTAAAGTTAAAACTTACCTTGTTTATATTTCCGCGGTTTGTTTCAACCGTCTCTTTTGCAATGATTTTTCCCGCCGGCACTTGTAATGATTCTTTTTTTAGCGTTTCAACAAGCTGATCAAATGCGCTGTCAATAACTTCAAGCGTTTTTGCGGCGCCGCGCGTATCGGACGAAGCGTCAATATAAAATGATATTCCCGGGATTATGTCGTTATTGCGCTGGATTACCAATGCGTAGCCTTTATCCATCCATGTAAGCACGTCTTTATCTATATCAAGATTTACGTATTTTTTGATCATTTTTTTTGCGTTTTCAAAATCTTTTCTGTCATCTTCCGAAGCCAGCAGCATCTGTGTCTGTAAATCAAATATCTCTTTAAGCCCATATGCTTCAGTATAAATAAGTAAATCATTACCCGGGATTTTTTTATAAAGATACGGTTCTTTATAAGGGAAATCTGCCAGGCTGAAATTCTTTTCATCCGGATTAAATCCAACCTGTACAATCATTTTTAATCCGTCGCTTTCGGCCATAAGCGCGAACGCCTCAAATGTAAGCGCATTTATATATGGAACATTTTTCATGTCGGAGCCTTCGAGTTTGGCGAGATCTTCAAATAGATTTTGAACGTTTATATATGCAATACCCAGGTTGGGTTTGGGAAGCGATTCATATGCTTTTTTAAAATTTTCATTCGCAAGCAGAGACGGTTCGTTGTTTCTTTGTCTTTTTAATGCCTCATATCTGGTTTTTGAAGTATTGGTTATTAAAATCGTGTCTTTATAAAGCGCAAGGAACATTTCTTTTTTTTCGTTGTCCAGGGCAAGAAAATCAAACGGTTTTTTTATTTCAAGATTTCGATTTCTTTCAGCTGCGGTTTTAATAAGAGCTTCGGCTTTTTGTTCATCACCTATGGTAAAAGCAATATAAATATCCGGATCCGAATTTTTTTCATAAAGATTGCCGCTCATTGCAAAAACAGCCTTAAAAGAGTCCGAGAAAATCGGGGCGATATCGTTTTCGTATGTAAGACCGCTTGATGTCAGCTCCATATTTAAATCTTCAAGCGCGCTTTTAACAAGGTTTTCAAAATCGTCGGACGGAAAATATGATTTAATTTTTTCAAATTTATCTTTTTGCAAGGCATCGTGCGTGTTTATGCTAAAAGACATAATTGTGTTTTCGGGCAGAAAGTCTTCAAGAACAACACCCTGTGCTGACTTTTCGGACTCGGGAATTTGCATTTTTGAAGGTCCGCAGCCGGACAGTAATAAAACTAATACGGTCAAAACACCCAAACCGGTGAGTGTAATAAGAAATTTTGAATTTCTCATGTTTGATATGTTAGTAAAATACGAAATACCTTTTAAGCGGCTGCGTCACAGTATTACGAAGATTTTTTGGCGTCCTTTCTTTTTGCCGGTACGTGCGCCCTGCACTTTTTGCAGAATTTTTTTAGTTCTTTGGTGATAGTTTCGTTGTTCTGTTTATTGTAGGCCGTGGTTTTTATGGGTGTGTTGCATTTTGTGCATCTCCAAACCGCAAACTGGCTTTTTCCGTGCGCCATATGTGAGTTGATTAGTTAACAGTGAGCAGATTATAGTAAACAGAAGCGGAAAATGCAATATGTGTTAGCTTTTTAATATTTCTCTGATGCAAAACTGCATGTGAATTTTTAAAATTTCATTTGGGACTGCATCATGTTCACTTTTTAAGTAGAGGCAAAATGGAGCTATGCTCTCTGCTTTTCTATAAAAATATACATAACAGCGCAGTCCTTTTGATTTACCTTTATTTAAATCCCTGCTTTTTATTCTTATTTTATATACGGATTTTCCGATTGATATGGCGGTTTTTTCATTAAATCGTTTCAGCTCTTCCACTAAATCTTTTATCAGATTTGGAAGTTTTCTTTTTAGTCTTGAACAATGGTTTACAAAATATTTTGTTAATAAAATTTTCATTTTAATTTTTTTAATTGATCCTCGGGTGACGGCAAGTTCTCCCAGTCAACTTTAGAAAGAGCCTTTTCAAAAAGATCTGCGGTTGCATCAAAACTTCTACCTTTGGTTAATAAATAATATTTAATTAAAAATGTGATAGTTGATGTTCGGCTGTTTAATCCTTCAAGTTCCTGAATTGTTTCAAGTTCTTCATTTACTTTATCATTTACTTTTAAAAGTATGCTTTTCATATTAAGATATATTAAATATATCTTAATTATATATTTTTTATATATTTTTGTCAAAATGTTGGCGGGAATTGTATTCATGGATAAAAAGTTATGTTTGCGATATTTTTTCGTTGTTTTGTCTGCATGTCGAAAGTTGAAAATACCGTATTTGAAAATGAAAATTCCGAAGGTGAAATTTCCGTTTGCGGGAATTGGATGTTTTTTATAGGTTTAAAATAGAGTTTTATCAGTGTTCCGTTTGGTTTTTTTATTACATTGCCGCGTTTAAGAGATATGCCGGCCATAATTTTTTCATTTGTTAATGATTCGCTTACAAGCACAAGCGGATCATCCTGCGGCGTAAAATAATCGCCCAGTGAAAAATGGTCATATTTTAGTTCTGACGTGTTGTAATTTATATGGAATGCTGTGCCGAAAAACGGGACAGACATATCCTCCGCGACAACAGATACGATTTCAAATGAAGAGGATTGCTGACGGGTAAGATAAATTGCTCCGGCGGGCTGAATCAGTATTTTGCATACATAAAATGTAACAATTAAAACAATTGTAAGCGCGATAATTATTATCGGATTTAAAAACGGATTTTTTTTATACATAAATTAATTGGTTATTTTTTCGGATTCTCTAATTAGTCGGAAGGGAGGTTTAAGGCTTGGGCTGAGCTAAAACCTCCCCACAGCTTCACGTTTTTTTAACGAAAACTAATATTTTAATGCCCAGTTTGCGCCTATATCTATAAGGTCGCTTCCATCTATTATTCCGTCGTAGGTTGTGTCAATAAGCGCGTTAAATTCAGTCGAACCGATTGTTAACGTGTAGTGTTTCGCGATGTTTTCAAGGTCGCGTCCGTCAACACGATCGGATCTTGTATTGTCGCCTTTAATGCCGCGCGTTTCCGTGCCGCTCGCATTTATTGCCGATGACTGTAATGTTCCTTTTACGGCCGCAACCTGATATTCATATATATGATGAGGGATTATTGCGGCCGAATCCGTAAAATCCGCTGCTGTTGAGGTTCCGATTTCAACAAATACACCCGCTGTATTTTTTCTTAAAATTTTGTAAAAATCAGCGCCCGATGCGGGTGCGGTCCAGTTTAGCGTTAGCGAATATCTTGATGCTCCTTCGTTTACAGTTAAATTTGAAACAGGATCAACGGTTGCAGGGTTTACGGTTACTATTGTTGTGTCAAAAACCGCCGGCAAATCACCCGAAACACCGCCTGCAAAACTTTGGCTGTCAAAATTTATTTGTGTTGAGCCGGCTGTTAAGGCTTTAAAAGTTAAAATAAAAAGTTCGCCCGAGCCCGAAACCCCGCTTGGCGGCACGGTTAATCGGGACCCTCCTAAAACGATTTTTCCGGCAACTCCGTTTTCAAGACCACTGTTAAATGCGGTTGATATTGTGCCGTTTTGGCTTAAAAAATCGCCTTCCTGGGCAGATATATACTGAATAATTAAAGGATCGTAGGTAATATCAAATCCATAATTCATTATATCCGTTGCGTTTACCGCGCTTACGGCAATTATAAAGTCTGCGCCTTCAACCTGCGGCGTTAAGTCCTGAAAATCAATATTAAAATCGGCCGGTGGAGGGTTTCCTCCCGAATAAACCGAGTTTTGCGTTCCGGGTGTGCCGTTAATTATACTTCCCAGACGCCCGGCTGCTCCGCTGCTTAAAAGATTAGCCCCCCAGTTTGCAACGTTATCTCCTTCCGATAAAGGGTCAATTCTTTCCATTGTGGTTTTTGTTGTTGAATTTCCCGCAAACCACATTCCGCCCGCGCTGTTTACCGTATCAATCACAGTATCTAAATTATCCTTTAAGACAAGCGAATCACCGGTATTTGCAAGCGAAATGTTAATTACGGCATTGGCGGGTATTGAGGTCGTTTCTTCGCTGTCCTCAATTAAAAAATAACCGT
>JAFGJT010000007.1 GCA_016928915.1 Candidatus Peregrinibacteria bacterium | reverse complement strand
TGTAATTTTGCTTTGGACATCGTGTTTTGGTTAAGTATATGCACTTTTATCTTAACACGGTGTCCTAAATGTCTGTGTACTATATAAACGGGAACCATATGCATCTCGCCAATCGCCCGAAACTATGTTATAATATACTGAAATAAACACAAAGAATGGAAGGTGCACTTATTATACCAAAATATGCGGCATTGATCATATGTACAATTCTCAGCTTTGTGCCCATATTCGTCTGGGGATATATTTTTCTTAAAAAAAATCCTAAAAGAAAAAAAATTGTTTTAATCACTTTTATAGGAGGCATCGTTTCCGTTACTCCTCTGCTTGTTTATAAGTACTTGTGGCAGTTTTTCCCTTGGATAAACGCATTTTTATGGACAAGAAATTTGAATGCAGACCTTTTGGGCCTTTCTGATCTTATTTTTATTCCGGTTCCTGTGTTGGTAACTTTCATGGTTGTAGGGATTATTGAGGAAATGTCAAAAATTTTTGCAGTTAGACTTGCTGATAATAATTTGTTAAAAGACATTGAAGACGCGATTTCTCTTTCAATAATTGCGGCGCTTGGCTTTGCGTTTATTGAAAATATTATTTATTTTTACAATATTTCTTTGATTCGCGGAGTTGATCAGCTTGGGGGGCCTTTTATCTTTAGATCTTTATTTTCAACTTTTGCTCATGTTATGTTTTCGGGGATTTTCGGTTATTACTACGGCCTGGCGCATTTTGCGGATCCTGTTTATCGTGAAGAAAGCCGAAAAAAACGCCACCCTTTAATAAAATGGATCCACAAGAGGCTACATTTTAAAAAGGAGGTGCTTTTTAGAGATGAAAAAATCTTGGAGGGTTTACTCGTTGCATCGGGTCTTCATGCGCTGTTTAATATCTTTCTTGAAATGGGATGGTCATTTTTAATCGTTCCTTACTTGTTTGGAGGATATTTGGTGCTGACTTATCTCCTTAAGAAAAAGGAAAATCTTAAAACTTACGGAAAATTATCATCTCAAGGTGTAGATGCTTAAATTACCCGTGCTTAAATTACTCGGTAATTCGAACGCTCACTCGGTAATTCGAACGGTAACTCGGTAATTGAAACGCTCCTCGGTAATCGGGACGCTTGGTCAGTACCTGAAGTTGCACGGTACCCGACACCCGACCCTGTAAACCCGACTCAACAGGTATTTTTTTCTTGCCTTCAGTTAGAAATTATGATATTTTGACTGCTGCACTTTTTTCCAGTCAGATTTAATAAAAAACACGCAATGGGAGCGGATAAAATCATAATTAAGGGCGCAAAAATACATAATTTAAAGAATTTAAGCGTTGAAATTCCCCGTGATAAATTAATTGTATTTACGGGCCTTTCGGGCTCCGGCAAGTCTTCTCTTGCGTTTGATACGATTTATGCCGAGGGGCAGCGCAGATATGTTGAAAGTTTGTCTACATATGCCCGCCAGTTCCTGCAGTTAATGGAAAAACCCGAAGTGGACGCCATAGACGGTCTGTCTCCGGCAATATCAATAGATCAAAAATCCGCGCCAAGAAATCCGCGCTCCACAGTTGGTACGGTTACTGAGGTTTATGATTTTTTACGGCTTTTATTCGCAAAAATAGGTCATCCTCACTGTCCGAGCTGCGGGCAGCCAATTAGCAAGCAATCTGCTTCACAAATAGTTGAAACAATTGCTGAAATGACTGAAGGAAAGAAGATAGTTCTGCTTGCACCCGTGATAAGAGATAAAAAAGGCAGCCATTTAAAAGTATTTGAGAAAATCAAAAAGGACGGTTTTGTAAGAATTCGCGTTGATGGTGAAATAATAAGCGTTTTAAACCTCCCGGAACTTGATGAAAACACAAAGCATAATATTGAGATTGTTATTGATCGGCTTGTAGTTAAAAATTTTAAGAAGTTAAGCAAAAAGCTTTCGTCGGGTGAAGAAATTGAAATTCCGAACCCTGACAGGTCGCGCCTTGCTGATTCGGTTGAGCTGGCATTAAAGCACGGCAGCGGCATAATGATGGTATTGGATAATGATACAAACCAGATTGATATTTATTCCGAGCTTTTTGCGTGCCCCGCATGCAATATAAATATACCGGAAATTTCTCCCAGGACTTTTTCTTTTAATTCGCCGCACGGAGCCTGCGCAGCATGCCACGGCCTTGGAACAAAGCTTGAAATCGATCCTGACCTTATAATGCCCAACAAAAATTTAACAATAGCGGAGGGTGCGATAGTCCCATGGTCATCTACAACTTCCCATTTAACATGGTATAACAGAATATTGGGACAGGTAGCCAGATCTTATGGGTTTTCAATAAATGTACCGGTAAAAGAGTTAAAGCAGGAAGATTTAAACATTATTTTATACGGAACAGGGGATCAGCTATATAAAGTACAGGTTAATAGAAACGAAGGATCCGTGTTCCAGGGTGAATATTCAACGAATTTTGAAGGTGTTATACCAAATCTTGAGCGTCGCTTTCATGAAACCGATTCGGATTATATTAGAAAAAAAATCGAACAGTTTATGAGGATTTTGCCCTGTCCGGATTGTAATGGCGAGCGTTTAAAAAAAGAAGCGCTTTCCGTTACGATTGATAAAAAATCAATTATTGATATAACAAAATTTTCAGTTAAAGAAGGCTTAAGATTTTTTCAGGATTTAAAGCTTACGCAGATGGAACAACATATCGCCAAGCAGATTTTTAAGGAAATTTTGAACAGATTATCGTTTTTGGAGGATGTTGGGCTTAACTATTTAACCCTTGATAGAACGGCAAACACCCTTTCGGGCGGAGAAGCGCAAAGGATAAGGCTGGCAACCCAGATCGGATCGCGCCTTTCCGGCGTACTTTATGTTCTGGATGAACCAAGTATCGGTTTGCACCAGAACGACAACGAGAAGCTCATTAAAACGCTTGTTTCTCTGCGCGACCTTGGAAACACGGTAATAGTCGTTGAACATGACATAGATACAATGCTTTGCGCTGATTATATTCTTGATATTGGTCCGGGAGCCGGAAAACACGGCGGAGAAGTGGTGGCGTTCGGCACACCGGAAGAAGTTATGAAAAATCCGAATTCAGTAACCGGTCAGTATTTGTCCAAAAAGAAGTTTATTCCCATTCCCAAAAAACGCAGAAAAGGGAACGGCGAAAAACTGATTATTAAAAAGGCGAGTGAGCATAATTTAAAAAATTTAGATGTTGTTATACCTCTGGGGATGTTTATTGGGGTTACCGGGGTGTCCGGTTCGGGCAAATCCACCCTTGTTAACGATATTCTGGTAAAGGCATTGTCAAAAGAGATTTATGGATCAAAGGACTCACCCGGGAAACACGATTCAATAGAAAATTTAAAGCAAATTGATAAAATTATTAACATAGATCAGTCACCTATTGGAAGAACGCCAAGATCAAATCCGGCAACTTACACAGGTGTTTTTACCGATATTAGAGAACTTTTCGCCCAATCTCCCGAAGCACGTATGCGAGGGTATAAAGCAGGACGCTTTAGTTTTAATGTTAAAGGAGGCAGATGTGAGGCATGTGCCGGAGACGGCCTTAAAAAAATTGAAATGCACTTTTTGCCGGATGTTTATGTGTCATGTGACGTATGTAAAGGTAAAAGATATAACAGCGAGGCTCTTGAAATTAAATACAGGGGAAAAAATATTTCCGAAGTTCTGGACATGACAGTGGATGAAGCCTTGGATTTTTTTCAGGTAATACCTTCAATTAAAACTAAACTTAAAACTTTAAGCGAGGTAGGACTCGGATATATACATTTAGGTCAGCCTGCAACCACACTTTCAGGGGGTGAGGCTCAGAGGATTAAGCTTGCATCAGAATTATGCAAAAGATCTACCGGAAGGACTTTTTATGTTTTGGATGAGCCAACAACCGGTCTTCACTTTGATGACGTTAAAAAACTGCTGGATGTGCTGCACAGGCTTGTTGAAAAGGGAAATACAGTGCTTACAATAGAGCATAATCTGGATATCATCAAGTCAGTGGATCATATAATTGATCTGGGACCCAGAGGCGGAGATGAAGGCGGTGAAATTATTGCAACAGGCACACCCGAAGAAGTTGCCAAGAATAAAAAATCATTGACCGGTATATGGTTAAAGAAATACCTCGGATGACATTTGACATATGACATTTAACATTTGACAATAATATTATATAGACTGTCCGTGCAGACAGTTTTTTTGTTTATGTTAAAAAGGATATTGCTTATAAGGCGACATGTTATATTCTAACGTGTCTTTATTGAGAAAGTTAAATAAAGTTAAATAAAATATAATAAAGTTTAATAAACTATCGTAGGATTAAATTAGACTTGCCAAAATTATTGAAAAATTATTTAAATTATGATATATATAATCACGCATATTGAAATATAGTTAAATTAAGTAAGGTTTGATAAAACTTGCTAAAAGTGGTACACTTTATATTAGATATAATTAATTTGCCTAAATTATTCTAAAATAAAGTATAGTGCCAGAAAAATTACTCACATCCGGGCAAGTTGCACAAATTTTACAGGTCCACCCTTTAACCGTCCTTAAATATATAAAGGCCGGAAAATTAAAGGGTATCAAGCTTGGCCGCGTCTGGCGTTTTCGCGAGAAAGACGTTGAACAATTCTTGGAAGATAGATCCATGGCTTTGAATCCTTCTAAGACTGACGAGCAAATTATTCAGGTGGAAAACACACTAGATCACTACATATTATGATATTTAACTGCCTTAGCTGCGGGAAAGCGATATCCAGCCTAAAGGATATCTGCCCCTACTGCAAAACCGATATTGCCGAAATTAATGAAAAGCTTAACAGCGTTACCAAGAGCACTCTTGTTAAAACAAAGCTTAAAGGAACAATACTTGCTCTTGTGAGCAAATACACATAAATACGGAACTTTAAATATACAAGCCCTAGAAAAGCCTTAGCAAAAAACTCCCCTATTCTTTACCCGGGAGTTTTTTGTAGTTATTTGCACTGTCTTTCATCAGTTGTTTTTGTACACTGTGTTAAATTTTCAATCGGAAGATAGGTTTCTCTAATGGTTGTATTAAGTTCTTTTAGCTTGTTTTCCATTTCAATTGCCATGGAATCCCCAACGTCTTTGTATAGTGATTCATATTGCGCCGTAATAACGGCCTGCGTTGTCTTTTTGGCGTATTCTTCCTGTGTCAGTGTTACGCTTTGCTGAAATTCACTGATAGTGGGATCAATTCCTCCGTAAGTGGTTTTAAATTTGGTTAATACCTGATCAGGTGATAAAAGCGCCGGCAGATTGTTTAATCTTGTGTTTAGGGTGTTTTGTAAAAACGGCTCCGTTCTTTTAACCGGTGTATTAATGGTTTTATTCCAGTCTTCTGCAAGTTTTTCAGTTTGTGTTCCCAGTTCTTTAACGGTTTTTACTATCTGATCCCATTTTTTTGACAGCTGCGCCAGACCAGGATCAATACATTCAAGATAAACTTTTGAATATTTATCCCCGTATTTTTTCTTGAATTTGTCGAATAATGCTTTTAACTCGTCATCGGTATAGATAAAACTATCAAGAACGTATTCATTCCTTAACTTCTGCAGTATTTTTTCTTCGGATATTTTTGTTGCTTTGCCTTTATCAAAATCGATAAAATTCCGCAGAAACATAAGTTCAACCTCAAGTTCACGGTATTTTTTGCTTAATGATTCGGAATTCGGACTGCATGCATAAAAGGCTTTTCTTAGCTGGCCCCCCGTATTGTCCATTTGTTTCAGCACGTTTTGTATGTCGGCAAAATAACATTTATTAAAGTTATATCGTACAAAAATATCTTTCCATGTCTCTGTAAAATCAGCATAAGACAGGGTTGTGGAAATATAACCAAGCCAGTCCCTTTCACATATAACGGTATTAACAACATTTTGCTGGTTGATTTCAGCGGCCAATGCCGGAGATATGTTAAAAGAGCAGATTAAAATTGCTGTTATTATGATTTGTATTTGTTTTTTTATCATGGGCATTTTGCTTTAGAGGCTAATTCTTCACACGGCTTTTTAAGTTTTTCAAAATTTTCTTTGATTGATTTAAAATAACTGTTCATTTTATTGATTTCGCCTATTAACAGCTGAAATTTTTGCGTTTTATTTTCACTTTGGTTTTCTTTTTGAGCGGTCTGCAGATTCTGCTGCTGATCCTGCTGTATCGATGAGTTCATTTGAACAGTTCTTTTTTGTATCTCTTCAAGAGTCGCATTGGGCGGTGCGTCCATAAGAGCCTTTCTTGTCGCGGTAGATGCTGCTTTTGGAGTTGTATATGTTGCTATGATTTTTTGCCATTCTTTATCAATATTGATGTTATGAAAAACATTTTTATTGTCTTGAAGAGGAGGAGGAACAGCTTTTGTTATAATATTCATGCTGGTTGCAATATTAACGAATCCGGTTTTGCATTTTGGCATTTCCAGCAGATTACCGGGTAATTTATTCGGAGTGGTGGGTTTTGTTAGGATTTTATCAAGCTCTTCATTGATTTTCTGTACATGGCACGCAATACAATTTGCTTCTTTTGGATAATTGCCGAGTTCGGCAAGCTTCATTTCAAAATCAATTGTAATGCAGAAAGTTTGACCTTCGGCGCACAGTGTTGTTGATTTCCAGTCGTCAGGCGGGGCTTTTGGAAGATTTTCAGATGTAGCCGCCCCTAGAAAAGGAGCCGTTGCTTCTTGTCCATCCGTTTCAGTTCCTGCTTGAGTTTGAGCCTCTGAAGACTGCTGTTGGTTGTTGAATGTAGACAGTGCGTTTATAAGCGTGTCGTCTGATTCAAAACACGACAAAGGATTTGTTCCCAGTGTTTCGGCCGGCGTTTTTTTATCCTCGGATTTGGTAATTAATTCTCTAGCCTCTTGTGCTTCGCGCTGCTCCTGATTTTTAAATAAATTTCGTAAAGCTTCAAGTTCTTGGCTGCTGATGATCTTAACCGCAGGGTTTTTAAACTGATTAGTAAAGCTGCTGGGCGTTGATTTGTCGAATAATATAGTTTCAATCACATTTAAATCATAAAGCAGGTCAAAATCCGAATTTGATGTGTTGCCGTCAGCATATATTTCACCCGGCGAAGCCTGCGCTTCAAGATTATTTCTTAAATTTTCCGTTTCAAGGGTTGTTTTATAATCATTGGTGATTTTAAGATATTTTATCTGCAGTTCAGCCAGTGTGGCGTTTTTATCGCTTTCAATTAGTGACGTTATATCACCGTTTTTAACGATTTTTTCAATATTTTCTTTACTTACGCCGTACTTGTCGGCTATGCCTTTTGTTGTGTTCTCGGCTGCTTTTCCCGTGCTTGATTTGTAAACTTCAAGATACAGATTTTCTCCGGTAAAACTTTTCTTTTTACCTTTAACCTGGTCAAGAAGCTCATCGACAGCATTGGAATAAGCGGGAGCCGTGTCCGCGGCCGCAGCGATATTATGCGCGTTTGATGCGCATGCAGCTGCAGTGAATATGATTGCCGAGATGTATATGTATATTTTTTTCATATGATTATACGCATTGAGAGGTTGTTGAATCCACAAAGGATGGCGGAAGTTTTTCCGCATTTTTTCTGAATTCAATAATTTTTTTATTATATTCGGTTAAATTTTTAATCATTTCTTCGAACTGCAAATGCATCGGATACATGATCCGAAGCTCATTATACGTTGCAAGGGCTGCGTCCAGTGCTGTTTTCGCCCTCGCAAGTTCAGAATCTATTTCATTGATTGCGGCAATGGCTTTTAGCGATACTTCCTGAAGATTTAAATTTGAACCTTCGGGTATTTCAACTATCTGTTTCTTTTTAAGCATTGCTGTCTGAAACTGCTCAAATTCTTTTGCTGCGGATAATGAAAGGCAATAGGTGCTATAGTTGTTGTCCGGGCATTCATCACCTTGAGGCGCTTGTCCTGTGCCGCTTCCTTTTGAGCCTTCGTGAAGTAATTTTAATTTTGAATTAAACAGGTCATTTATTCTTTTATGATATAGTTTTTCAAGTTCATAAATAGTTAATTTTTCGTTTGCATAGGGAGAGCTGTCGCCAAGCGCATACAGGCTGCTTAAATCCACTATATTAAACAGTAATATAATAATTATTGTTATAAAGATGCCGATTTGTGATTTTATGTTTTTTATCATAAGCATTCTTCGATTAGGCAGGGTACAATGTTTTTTAAGTTTTCCCATTTGGAATAAAGCTGCGTTATTGATGTGTTTAATTCATCAAGTTTTTTATTGATATTTTGTATTTTTTCCATAATTGCCGATGATGTTTTTATTGTTGATGTCTGTGTAAAATATTTTTTTAACAGTTCTTCTGAAAATCTTATTTCATCCTCCACCATCTGATAGCATGCGAGCGTATCAAGCACTTTGGACTGCAGTTCGAATCCACTTTGCGGATAGTAGCTTGCGAATTTGTCGCGCAGATCCTTTTTATGCAGTTCAAGACGTTTTAATGCCAGATCCAGAAGTGAGGTGTTTGTACTTTTATTTTGAAAATGTTCGTTTAAATATTCCCGGAATTTTTTATTTTTATCATCCAGATAAGGTTTTATATCCGTCATACATTTAATATCAATATTTCCGTCCGAGCCGGTGCCGGTCTGCGCATGGATCGCGGAGCTGTTAAGTTGAATAAATATTCCCACAGCCGCAATCAGAACAGTTATTACAATGATTGATTTGTATTTTTTTAGTATTTTCATAAATATGTTATTTCGTTACTTTTTGAGAATATGATTGAATTGTCCTCATTGGATATAACAGCAAAAATTATGTCACCTGATATGATATCGGCGCTGTGATCTGTTGCGGATTTGCACGGACACATGTTGCAGGTGTCTTCTACAATGTAAATTCCTTCTTCGAGATTTTTTCTAAAATCCTCATCAGGAACATCTTGATACAGATCAAACACAAGCTTGTCGTCAACAGGGTAGTTTACAGGGTTTGTGCCTCTGTCAACTTCTTCACGGTCGGTTGCTCCGCCAAAATCGGTATCCGGGTTAAAAGGGTCTGTGCCGTATTTATATTCATCCAGATTAATAAGCCCCTCGTTATCATAATCCAGCAAGGCATCCGAAGAATCAAACGGATTTAGTCCGTAAGTCAGCTCCCATACGTTGGGCATACCGTCATTATCATCATCAATTATATAGCAGTCAAAAGCCTTAAGAACTCTGTCGGCAATGGCCACAAATTCAGAACGGGTAATTGATTTATTAGGATTCTGCGTTTCCTGCGATGTAAGAAGATATGTTTCTTTTACCTCGGTTTCTTTTAAAAGTTTTGGAGTAATGTCTTTTGCAAGCGCAATATATGGCGCAAACCATTCACCTTCGGCTGCAGGCTGAATTCCCGAAAGCGATATTATTTCGATGGTTTCAAGAGCTTCAAGAACGATTTTAACTGCTTCTGCCGTTGAAATATTGTTGTCGGGTTTAAACGGATTCAAGCCCGTCACCGGATCCGTTTCACCTGCATACCCGGCTATTAATCCCTGCAGAACAGCTTCTTTTATAACCGCAAAATAATAATCAAGATTTTGAGCATCATATATTACATCGTAAAAGAATGACGGAGCTTTGTATGCTTCTTCACGCGGAACAATGCAGAGCATTTTTAAAATAATATCCGTAAAGTCTTTTCTTGTGATCGGATCATCGGGTTTAAAGTATAATTTGCCGTCAATCATATAACCTTTAAGAATATTTTTTTGCGACAAATTAAGGATATTGTCATAGTAAGGATTGTCGGCAGCCACATCAACAAACGGCACTGAAGCTTTTGCGAGGGGATCTTTGCCGAATGCAATTTCTTCGTTATCATCAAATCCGTCACCGTCAGTGTCTTTATTCAACGGGTCGGTTTTTAATCTGTATTCCTCAAGATTCGACAGCGAATCACCATCGGAATCAAGCGCGGCATCCAGCGGATTAAGCGCGTCAAAACCGTATTTATATTCATAAGCGTCGCTCATACCGTCCCCGTCACTGTCAATTTCATGAACACCTTCCGGAGGCATGCCGAGTATTTCGCGGTTAAAGATTTCAGCGGACTTGTTGTTGTTTATTGATATATACATTTCAGCCGCCGCCAATCCCTCATACAGGATTTCAATTATAATCGGCTCATCAGCTGATAAAGCCGCTTTTAAACGAAGGTCAAGTTTGTCACTAAAGAAGTACGTACTGCCGCCCGTATCTATTATTGCCAATCGGTTGTCAAATTCTTTAAGCTCGGCCGCACCCGTAAAGTTGGGGTCTGAAGCGGGCAGTTTTGAAATATTAATATTATCCGCGGGATTTTTATCAATAATATGCACGCCTTCCAGAGCAATCACACTTTCGAGCGTGAATTCAAAATTTTCATTTTGGATCGTGACATCCGTGTTGATATCGGGAATTAAAAGTATTGTTGATAAAATAATTTCCGTGATTTTTTCTTTAATCACAAGCCTTGTGGGCAGATTTGGAGGCACGGCTTCAAGAACGTCGACATAATAATTATTGTCGAGTATGATAATGCGTCCTGTCTTTGTGTCTACTTCGGCAATGGTTTTGCCTTCTGAATTTTTAATAAGAATTGTGTCATCGTATTCCATTCCTGAAATTTCAAACTCTCCGGAATCATCCGTTAAATCGGAACCGAGTTTTTTATAAATTCCGTTTCGGTCTCTGATGATGGTAACCGGAACATATTGTGCTAAAGGATCAATGCTTCCGGTAATTTTTTCAGCCTCGTAACCGATCGAATCCAGAGTAATATCCGGAATTATTACTTTGATTTCAATAATTTGTTTGCCGATATTTAACGATTCATCAACCACATTGAGCACAACTTTTTTTGTTTTTATTTCGTTAAACGGACCGAGTATAAATTCCGGATTCATGGGATTTTCATTTATCAGATCTTTGTCGTTTTCAGGGTCTCCGTCGTTGTCGGAATCGGTTTGTGGATTTAAATCCATATAGTATGAGGTAATCGCACCGGCGATATCAAACGATTTTGAAGCGTCTATCCTGAGGGTCTGCATTATTATCACCTCTTTTTGCGATAAGCCCGCATCGGCAAACGGAGGTTCTTTGTCGGAACAAAGCTGCGGCGCCATAAGTTTTATATCCGACGGGTTGCTTCGGTAACCTCCTGCATCATATGAAAAAATTTGTGAATAAAAATTCCCCTCATCGGTTTCAATTTCAATAGAAGGGTTTTGTTTATCAACAAGCTCCATAACAAGCAGAGTGTCGCCGCCCGCAAGATCGGTCTTTGCGCCGTTAACGTATTTAACTGCAGCTGTTCCGGTATTCATTGTTATTTTGTCGCCGAACGAAACCAGCATGCCTTTTTCAAGTTTTATATCTGTTGTTTCGTCGCTTTTAATATTTATTATTTCAAGTTTTCCGGAGCTTACTTTTAATTCCAGATCGCTCGCGTAATTTTGTGATATGGGAATTGATGTGTTCGCTTTAACTGTGAATATTCTTCGTGATTCTTCTTCGGAATTAAGGACAAACAATGTATCTTCAATTGTATGAATCAGATAATCCTGGTTAACTTGCAGTATCTGTGTGGACGGAGTTACTATGGTTCTCGGCTTGCTTTTTATTAAGGCATCCCCGTCAATTCTTTCAATATAGCCGTATCCCTGCTCAATATTTGTACCAAAATAAACCGTGTCGGGCCGGATTAAAAGAGTATCGTTGTTTTTAAGTTCCAAAAGCGCCAGGCCGTTTTGATTTATTACACTGGAGCCATCCTGCAGGAATAAGTTGGTAAAATAATTGCTTTTAAACAGAGCTTCTCCCTGATGCAAAGTAAGATTAAAGTTGCCCGGTGTAAAATCGGGCAGAGTGACTGCTGCGGACGGTCCTAAAATAATCTGGCTTGAATCCGAGAAAGTTATCGCTATTTTGGTGTCCGCTGTATCGGTTGTATCAATGCGGTCCCCAAATGAGTACAACGATGAAGCTTCTCCGTTAACAGTAAAGCTTCCGCCAAGAACGGTAATTTCAATATCCTGTTTTAATCTGCCTATTGTTGTAAATGTAATAAACTTTTTCGCAATATTAATTTTATTTGAAGCTGTGAAAATATTTTTTTCAAAATTGTCACGCGAATCTTTATAAATAATTTCATAGCCGGCCGGGTCATATACTCCAAGCGAATTCCATGAAAAATTTACTGATTTGCCCGAATCATAATTGACCGAAAATTTGTTTACTGACGGGCTTAACGGGATGAACTCCGACAAATTGTAGATGATTGGATCAGTGTTTAAGTAGTTTATAAATTTGCTGCTTTTTGGTTTTTTGTAATTTTCTTTATAGTAAACATTTCCTCCGTATGAATAGACAATGTCTTCATCGGTGTCATCATCAAAATCATTGATGATAATATGGTTTATAAGATTTGTTTCACCGCCGTATGCAAGTATTTTTTCGTTTATTCCTTCGTCTTTGTTGTAAATATACAATCCTTCAAGCTGCTGGCCCGAAGTGGGATTGCTTGCTTCTTCCGCGTCAACAACCGCTGAAGAAATTGCATTTGTATTTAACGCAATAAGATTTCGTGCAAGTTCTTCATTCTCTGTAAGTCCCGAAGTCTGGTTGTTGGTTTTTGGCTTGTAGACAGTATCGTCATTGCTTGCTATAAGCCGCGTGCCGATATAATTATCGAGTGCCGGATATGTAAACGCTGAATTTATATCTTCGAGCTGTATGCTGTTTAAGGTTCGGGAATAAGCAATAAGAGAGCTTCTTGTCTGCGCAAGATAACTATTTTCAAGTTCCGCGGGCAGTGATTCGGGTATTACCTGTATATCTTTTTGAATATATTTATTCTCAGCTTTTAATACAATTTTATCGGGAATTGTTTCTGTTGCCGTCTGTGACGCTTCGTCTAATGTCTGCTGAACCTGCGTGGTCTGCTGCTGCAGCTGCTGCGATGCCTGAGAAACGCCCTGAGTATAGACTTCTGTGATATCGGTTAGTATATTATTCCATTCATCTGCAAGCTCTTTAACAGCGTTATATAATTGTTCCGTTTCAATTCTAAAATCCATTTTTGCCGTAATTTTTATTTTATCCACCGTTGGATATGTTATTGCAGGAGCCTGGAATTTAAACATCATATCAATTGGCAGCGCGGGAGTTAAAGGCCTTGCGGTCATGCTTTCAATCTGGGTTTTTAAATCCGTTTCTTTTACGGGAAGAAGACCTTTTTTAACCAGGCAGATTATTTTGATTAATTTACCCAGAACACCGATTACTTTTTTTATTGCCGCATCAATACCCGGAATTGCCGGCGGTTTTGGGATGTCGGGCAGAGTCGGGATAGGTATTGCCGGAAGATCCGGAAGTTCGGGCAAAGCGGGAAGCTGCGGCAAAGAAGGGATTTCGGGAATTGCCGGAAGTTCCGCCTGAATTTGCGCCTCCGGCAATGACAGATTTAATCCGGTGGAAAGTGATGGCAGCTGCAGCGTCGGCAGTTTTGGAAAAATTAAGGGTTCTGCTTTAAATTTAACGTCCGGCCAAATAATTTTTAATCCCAGCTGAATTTGTGAAAAATCAAAATATATATCCGGCCATTTAGGAAAAGGTATAATTGGCGGCTCTGGGATTGCGCCCAAAACAACATTCATCATTGTTTCAAAAAGCGTGTATCTTTCTGTTTTGCACCCGTCACAGCTTTTTTGATATTCCGCCATAAGATTGCTTATTGCTTTCCACGAATCCAGCATTTTTTTCTGATAATTTGAGAATTCCATCCAGCCGCGTATTCTTGCAAGCTGGCGTTTGTAATAACCCCCTGCAAAATTCAATATGGCGTCAAGGTAGCATATTATTTCCTGAATATATTTTGTTTGTATATTGCGGTACTCCAGAATTTTATATGGTAATTTCTTATACTCCTCAAGAATTTTTAAATTATTTTCAACGCTTTGAATTACTTTGTCGATTTTCACAACATAATTGCCGCAAATATTTTCAAGCGCATCTTTTGTGCCGCATTTGAAATCCAGCTTAAACTGAACCAACTGCCTTTTTAGGCTATTGACCCACTGCATCAGCTCGGACTGAAGTTTTAATATTTCTTTTTGTGTAAGAGCTGGAATTTTTATTGAAACCTCCCTTGATTCAAGAGTAATCAGAGGCAGTTTATTGATATAGGTAAGTACATCGTTAAAATTCTTAAAATCCGCTTTTGGCGGAGTAAAGTTCACTATTGCATTAACATCCGGATATAACACATATAAATCAGGAAGATCCGATAATTTACCAACAATCTCATCCATCTGTTTCGCAAACCAGTCAGTTATTGTTTTTGGAAATCCGGGCGCTTTAAAGTTTGTTTTTCCGTCTGCAGAAACCGGATATCCTCCAAGAATTGAGCTTCCTGTTATTCCTCCGCTTGAAGTTCTTCCGTTTAATGAAGTGTCTGCCGATGCCTGCATGCCGGATCCGCCGCTCATTACAGACATTCCCGAATTAAGAGAACTCATTGCATTGCTGACTTTTGACATGGCTGTCGTAAATGCTTCGTTAAGTGCGTCGCATGCGCTTTCAGGCAGTAAAGAAAAAGGCAGAGTTGTTGAAAAGCATTGTCCGGATCCGTATGAACCAAGACAAACCGCAGTCGCAATCTTGCCCGTTAAGGTGGGGCTTAAATATATTCTTCCTCCCTGTGTTGTCTGGTATGGGGTTGGAGGCCATATTGGCACTGTGCTTGGAGCGCCCCAGCCAAATACGGGCAAACCCGGATCGTAACCTGCCGGTATACCCATTAAATTAATGTTACCCGGAACAAGGAATGCCATATTTATCGGAGTCGGAATGCACCCTCCTCCTTTGCATGAAAATTTATTTAGAAATTCTTCAACTTTTGCAAGAGCCTTATCAATTTCTCCGTTTAATTCATCCCACGAGTTGGGGATACCGTCTCCGTCATCGTCATCGGAATTTAAATTGTTGTACATATCCCCGATTTCATCTGGCACACCATCGTTATTATCGTCTTTTTCACTGTCAAACGGCTGCTTTGCTGGCTCCGCTTTTTCAGCCTCCGAAATGTATCTTGCATATGTTATTTTTCCGGTCTGGGAATTTTTTTCAACAGAATAGAAAAATATCATTTTGCCCGAAGTGTTGTTTTCGGGATTAACATTAATATCAATATATTCATCTTTAATAAACGGAGCATCGTAATTTTTGTTTAAATCAATTGATATTTTTGTAATATCTTTGATGCGTGTTTCGTATGAAACAATCCTGCTTTCTCCCGCGGGGATTTTTAGGCCTGTGATAATATACGGTCTGATGCTTTGTCCCGAATCAATCAGAACAAGGTTTTCATCTTCTCCGCAGTTAAGGCATCTTATACTTTCTTTATTAAAATCAACCGAATCGGCGATAATATCGCTTATCAATATGTCATTGATATCAGTCGGCCCGGTATTTTTTAATGTGACGGTATAGACAATTTTGTCGTTCAGAGACAGGGTTCCTCCGTTAGTGTCTATAGCCTGTTTTTTCGATTCCACAGTGCCGAATATCGGATCTTTGTCCATATAAATGAACATTACATTCTCGGTTGTTGCCATTGACGAGGGGCTTGCGCCGAATCCGATAATGTCAGCCTGCTCTTGCATTGTTAAAAATTCGTTTTGAGTGCGCGAGCCTGTTTGCAGCTGAAAAATTTCGAAATCAAAATTATCGTCAAAGGTTGCTGGATCGCTCATGTCATCGGGAATTTCCTGCGGCATGCCCGTATAATGAATTAGAATTTCTTCTTTAAGATCTCCGCCCGCATCAATACTCATCCCCAGATTTTCAAGTATCTGTGAGGTTGTTTCAATCTCGCCGAAATTGTTATAGTAAATCCTTACATTTCCGCTGAAATCAGCAAGAATAATGTCCGGAAAATCATCATTGTTTAAATCGGCGGTTTTAACCTGTGAAATTTTATCACTAACATCAAGTTCAAGATTTTTTCTGATAAAATTCCCGTTCTGATTTTCATAAATATATATGCAGACCTCATTGCCAAGACAGCTGTCTTTGGTAGAGATCAGCAGATCATCATAACCGTCATTATTAAAATCCGCGGCATTTGCGCTGTATATTCCGTTTGTGATATCAAGAATATTCCCTTTGTAAGAAAATTGCTCTCCTGAAAGCTGGTTCTGCACAAGTTTTATTTTTCCGTTCTCATATGCAATCAAAATATCATCAAGATCATCATTGTTGTAATCCGCGAGTATTAGTTCTTTTATTGTTTCGCTGTCATAATATAGCGGATTTCCAATATCTTCCGTAAACCCCGAACTTCCCGCAAGAGCTTCGTTTTTTATTCGTATTGTCGGATCCCCGAGATTAATTCCGATTTCAGATGCAAACGGCAGGTTTGATTTTCCAACATTGTTGCCGGCCGCAAAAAACAATACATGTTTATTGTCTCCGTTAAATCCTATCCCCTGCTGTGTAAAAATCTTTTCAAGCGAAGTGTATCCAAAGCCCGGAGCCTGATCCTGAGGAACACTTAAATCATTATTAATAAGCACGGCTCCTTTTGGCAGGTTGGTTGATAAACCCGAGAACGATTCATCAATTTTATAATTCGGAAGCTTTGTTGAAAGTTTAAAATAGAAACCCGGCTGGTAAGGATAGCCCGGCTGATATTCAAAACCGCTTTCTGTAATATTTACATTTTTATCAATATTAATCGCGTACACAATATCGGCTATTTCATCCTGGCCGCGTGTTACCTTTAATGCCAAAAAATTCGAGCGTTCTTCACTTAAGGTTACATTAAAGAAATTATCGCTTACTTTTATACTTCCGTTTTTAGTTATTTTCAAGGCTTCGTTGCCATTATATGTTATTGAAAGACCGCCATCGGATTTTTTAAATGCGTACACTGTTTCGTTTGTAAGCTTATTTATATAAACCCCCTGCTTTAATGAATCGATGTAACCTTGTTCCTGAAGAGTAATATCAAGATCCTCAGGATAAATATAATAGATTTCAGCCAGAGTTTCCTGGGTAT
This sequence comes from Candidatus Peregrinibacteria bacterium, assembly GCA_016928915.1. Classification (GTDB taxonomy): domain Bacteria; phylum Patescibacteriota; class Gracilibacteria; order UBA1369; family PNNO01; genus JAFGJT01. The sequence goes on along the minus strand of JAFGJT010000007.1, from coordinate 36,521 downwards.
CTGGTTTTTCAATAATTACCCTGTTGGGCAGAATACCCGAAGGAACAAAGGAAGCCGATATCTGAGCTTCATCAAGTATATTTATATTGCCGGAATAATTTATATTTATAAGCGGCTTTTTAGTGTCAGGTGCTGTGGTCAAAGCTGTTACTGCCTGTGTTTTTCCTTTAAACAAAAGACTTCCTGCAGCATATTCCTGTTTTGTAATATCCCCGAAGGGGGCACCCAGCATAGTGGCATAAAGCACATTCGGATTATCGCCGATAATATCGCCCGCTTTAATTTTTTTGATTGCCTGAAGAGTGATTGTTGCTGATTTAAGCCCTTCAACACCAGCTATAAGATGAACCGGACCTGACAGGTCTTTCCCTTTTATTTTAACAGCGGCAGTTCCTTTTGATGTGAGGACTTCTGCATTACCGACAATTTCGGCATATTTTTTTGTTGCTTCGGTTATTGAAAATTTTATGGGAATATCATCGGCATATAAAACAGCATTTCCGTTTTTATCAAAAAGACTTGCTTTAATATTGGTTGACGAATCCGCGGATGAATCAAATTTTATATCATCGGGTTCAAGTTTGATTTCATAAGGTTCGTCCGCGATCATTCCGATTATTATCGACGCCTGATCTAGCCCCGGCACAGCGGCGTTTATTTCGAGAGGCGAAAGAACGACAGATGCTTTAAAAGTAATCTGCGCCTCCCCGTCGATCATATCAATCACGGGTTCCTGCAGGAATTGGCCGGCATTAACCGAAGATGTTTTGAATGTTATGGATTGATTAAATCCTTTAACAAGCTTATTGGTTGAGTCAACAACAGCTGCTTTTAATATAACCGTGTCTTCTCCGTCTGCAATAAGGGTGGTTTTATCAGCAATGATTTTTATTTCAAGATTTTCAGTTGAAACAACCAAAGCCGTGCCTTTGATAGTCTCGTCTTCCGAATTCAATACTGCGTTGATTGAAATTTCACCTTCCTGGGCGGTTGAATATAAATCAAAAGTAAATAAGCCTTCATATGACTCAATTTGTGTTCCTTCGGAGTCGGAGCTTTCGTCAGCCGCGGGATCTATTAATCCGGGACCGTCCAAATTGACCGTTATACCGTTAAAGCTGTTGTTTACAATATTGCCGTATTGGTCGGCCAGAATAATATCAACTTTTGTTTTGGAAAGTCCGCCGGTTTTGATAACGGGAGAATCGGTTTTAATTAATAAATTGTTTGGTTCAAGTGGTTCAACAAAAACTTCTCTTTGTAACGAGGGAAGCTCTCTTCCGATTATACGCGCATCGATTATTACATTTCCCGCTTTGGTGTTTGATTTGATCTGTGTGACTGCAACACCGTTCTCGACTTTAACTTTCTCCTGGAGTATTTCTACATCCGTACTGCCTTCTTTTATATAAAATTCGATTACCGTCGAGGTATCGGCTGTAATAATTTCACCGTTTTCATCAAGCAGTTCCGCTGACAAAAAAAGTGTTGAACTGTTGTCAGCCGGAAGTGTGTCAACATAGACAGGCGCTTCTGTTACTTCACCTTGTGCGGTTTGTACATAGACAATGTCAGGTGTGATGCTGTTGCCGATTGCATAAAGTCCCGTATCCAGGTCCATACCGTTGCCGTCATCGCTTTTTTCATTGGGATCGGTGCTTTGAAGCAAAACTTCGTCGCCGTCGTCCTTGCCACCTGCGTCAGTATCGGGGTTTCGCGGATCCGTGTCAGTGTAAAATTCCTGCAGATTTGTTAATCCGTCGTTGTCAAAATCAAGATGTGCGTCATTTGGATTATATATATCAAGATTATAATTTTCTTCCCATGAATCCTGCATCCCGTCTCCGTCCGTATCGGCAAGAAGATCATCTGCCGGATTAAGAGGGTCTTTGCCCGCTATTATTTCTTCAAGATCGCTTTTGCCGCCAGCGTCGGTATCGGGATTGTTTGGATCGGTATTGTACTGATATTTTTCAATATTGTCAGGAAGCCCGTCTCCATCAGAATCTGATAAATAACAGTCCCTGTTCTCCATTGCGTTCCTTACAAGAACCGCAAATTCCGCGCGTGTTATGTGTTCATTGATCCATCTTTCAAATATGGCGCCGCTTAATGATAGCTGTATATCAATCCATTTCTTAAAATCATCTTTTGAGGAATAAGTTATGGGATATAAATTTTCATTTGATTGCTTGGGGAACAGTTTTAATTCCTGCGCTTTAAGAACATACTGGTAATACCATGGCTTTGCAGGGTCAAAATATTCCGCTGATTCGATGCCTGCTCCGTTTAACACCACCTTCACCGCCTCGGCGCGGCTTATATAAGATTTTGGTTTAAAAAATCCCGTTTCCAAACCCGATAAATAACCGATTATTATTCCGTCATTTTTTCCCTGAGCAATACAGTATTTGTTTTCATTTGAAATATCGGCGTCCGGAAAAGGATCCAGCATGTATTTTGCATCAACTTCCTGTTTTGTCTTTTCGGAAAATGACGCGCAGTTGATACAGTTTAAACCCAAAACCATCTGAACATAATCTTCACGCGTAATATAATCTTTTGGATTTATTTTATTGTCAGCGGTTTTTGTTATAATTCCCCTTAAATACAGCTTTATAAAAGCGGCGTATTCCGCCAGGTCCGGCGACAGGTCCGAAAACAGAAGAACGTCTTTTTTCAGCGGGTCGTAACCCGCGTCTATTTCTTCTTTGTCTGTATACCCGTCTCCGTCACTGTCTTTATTGAGTCTGTCGGTTCCTATTGTTATTTCCTCGTAATCAGAAAGCCCGTCGGAATCAGTATCAATATTTGTTCTTGTTTGCGCATATGCGATTTTAAAATCACCTTCGTTTTTTTGTACGTTTATACTGCCCTGCGGATAGCCTATTGCAAATTCCGCCAGTTTATCGCCTTTAGCGTCTTCAAAATAAAATATATATGGTTTGTAGAAATCATCAGGATTTTTTACGCTTAAAAAATATTCATCAGCCGTATAAACTTTTCCGTGTTTTGTAAATTTTGCAATACGCTTTGCGTATAATCCGCGGCTGTCGTAAATATAAATATTTTCTCCGACCAAATAAGGCTGAATATAATCAGTGTCATTAAGATCTTTAACATGTACTCCGTTTAAGGTGAGAATATTATCCTCAAAACTAAAATCCCTTTTATGTACTGTCGGGGTTACTTCTTTTTTCGGTACAAGAACAACACTCGCAGCAATATTTCCGGTTTGTATTTCTGTCACACCGATTTTAAAAGGTTTTAAATTTGTGGATTCATAAACCGCTGTTTCATATCCGGGATCTTTAATCTGAATTTTTCCGGTATCAGCATTAATAAGCGCTATTACCGTGCCTTCGTCATTTTTAATTATATAGTCTTTTAAAACGGTTTCGGTAAAAACCGGCGCTTCCTGTGTTTCCATGACATATGTAAGAACTCTTACTGTTTTGCCCTCGCTTTCAAGATCCAGAGTATTTGACACTATTTTCGCGGGCCTGTTGATTGTGTGGGCAATCAAAGAAAATTCTCCCGGCAATCCAGTGGGAATAATTTTAAAAATTCCCTCACCGTTTACAAGATTGATTGTGTCCTGCCCGTATATTTTTATGCTTTTGTCTTTTGATATCTGTACAATTTCAAGCCGCACTTCGCTGAACGAATCTGTGCTTGCTGTTTGACCTAAAGAGTCTGTTGCCCTGACATTAATCGTAAACTGTTCCCTTGAGTCCGAAGGGATTTTTGTTTGGTTGTCTTTGAATGAAATTATAAGAGCCGCAGTTGAGTCCGCGCTGTCGGGTACTCCGTTTTGGTCAGCATCAAATTCAAGAGGCAGTTCGTCTTTTAGAGCGTCGCTTCCCCTAATGGGCTGTTCCTGAACTTGTTCTTTTTCATCATCGGGCTTACATGCTTTTTCAAACTTCATATTATCGGGAAGTTTTGATATTTCCTTTAAATATTCGATGATATATGTGAACCACTGCAGAATAAAAACCGACTCGGAGCCTTCTTCCCCGGTCGCTTCATCCGCTTCCTCAAAAGCCATTGTTGATTCCGGATCGAGCCACGTATTATCGTTATCAACTATATTCGGATCTTTATTTATTTCAAAATTAAATTCGTCAGCAGACCCTTCGGCGGTCAGGTACATATATTCATATCCGTTTTCATGTTCTTCAAGATATTGCTTTACTATATATGCATGCTTCATATCCGTTCCCATGTTTCTCCATTTTATTGCATCTTCAGCTTTGCTGAATAATGGCTGCTGTTCAGCGTCTGGGTCGGGAATGATTATTTTTTGCAGTTCGCCTTCTATTTTAAAAGCCGACGGATTGTAACCCGGCATATTAATTAATCTTTTTTCAAGCTCCTTTAAACTGTTCATAAAATCCTCCGCGGATTCTGTTTTAAATAAATCCGGATAATTAATTCTCTGGAATTTTCCGTTCTGATCCTGCAATGCTACGTATCTTGGATTGTTTGACGGAAGTGCGTCTGTGTCGCCTTTTGCAAGCTGAGCTTTGATTGTTTGAAGAAGAGGTTCTTTATGATAAGTGATGCTGGGAATGGGGCTTGAAAACCCAGATATGTCCTGAACAACATATAGATCAATTTGTTTTACATTGCTATATGGTGGATTTTGAATGATGAAATGATTTTTTCTGTTACCAAGAATCTCTCTTCCGATTGCATACCAGTCGTCTTTATTAATGCTGTAGCTTAAAGAATATTCATCGGCCTCATCAATGCTTCCGTCTTCATCATTGTCTGTCCCGTCAAAGCCGCCGTATAAATCCAATACATCTTTAAGTGTAAGATAAATATTTGCATCTTGATAAAGTTTTATATTTTCCGCTGGTCTGTGTTTGTCACCCGGATAAGGATTTGAATCCGGGTCCGCAAGAAAATCACTCACTTCACCAAGATATTGCGAATATCTTGTAGCTTCTCTAAAATCAAAACATCCGCCGTAGCTAACCGCGCTTTCAAAAACATTTTCAGCAATTTTTGTTCCTCTGTCATCCGCCACCCAGTTTGTGGCTTCATCGGGGAAACACATTTCAGGATTGTTTATATTCCCTCCGTGGCATCCGGCATATCCGCTGTTGTTGCTGTCGGCGCTCTGGGCGTAATACAGACGGTTCCTTTCAATAAGCTGGGCTATCTCATCCTGCAAACTGCCGCCGCCCTGATACAATGTGCACTGCGACGGGTCGGTAATATCGGTTACCGGCCTTCCGTTATAGTAAGTAATGCCCGAATGTTTTGCGTAGTTTTCAAAATTCCAGGCTGTCATGCTTGCGGTGGAATCATCTTCAAACGTAATTGTGCCGCTTAGCAGGGCTCCGTCCAAAAGAGTAACCGTTCCCTGTAATTTCTGCGCAAATTCATCAACCTTTGTTTCAATTAAATCGTTTACTGATTTTAAATATTCCTGCGTGTATAAATCTTTGGCCGTAATCAACGAAGGCACGGAATTGTATTCATCATATCTGCCAAGCCCTTTAACATTATCATTTATTTTTTGTATGTGATTTGAAACAACCTCGTTGAATCTTAATGCATAACTAAAAATAATATTTCTGCTTTGAACATCGGGAAGCGTATCAAAAATTTCCGCATCAACAGCTTCGGGATCTTCTCCGTTATCCTCGTCAATTTCTCCGTCATTATCATTGTCTTCACCGTCCAGAGGATCTTCATCAATAAATCCGTCAAGATCATTGTCTATGCCGTCGCCTTTGGGAATTTTATTTGCGCCGGAAAGTTCTTTTAAAAGTGTTTTTGTAAAACGCAGATAAGCAAAATCATCCATATGCTTGATGTACTGTTCGTATCTTTTGTAAGCGTTCATATCGGCTGTCTCGAATTCCCAAAAGTTGTCGGCATAAAGCATTCTGCGGTCAAATTCGGCATAATCCGAATGCCCGCTGTGATATAAATGATTTTTATCAAAATAATAAGCCAGCTCGTTATTGCCGTCCTCACCATCTTTTGAAGGTTTAATCACTCCGTGCCACACTTCAACTTTCGGGGAAATTACGGAACTGTTACGTTCAAATTCATTTGTCTCATAATTATAAACATATGCCTTGTCCTCGAAATCAGTATAAGGAAACAAACTAATAAATCTGTTGCCGTTTTTATTAACAACCGGAAGGGGAACATTACCCACGGTAATAACACCGTTTAACTGGCTTTTTGTTTCAGTTGAACTCTCACCTTTAAAATATAAAGTTTCAAGCGCCTGAGAAATACTTGCCGGTGAGTCCTCCGGTTTAACGCGGATTATTAAAGACTTTGTATAAGGCTGTGAAAGCTGTACATCTTTTGCGAACCTCAAAATGCGTTCGCGTAAATTCGCCGCCCTAAGTTCATCGGTATAATCATTTTTCAACCCTTCATACGCAGTATTATTTTCAATAAGACTATTATCAACAAGAACGGCGATTAACGAAACAACCTGTGCGGGTTCGTTGGTGCTAGATCCCCACTGCGCCAATGCAACGGGAAACGAAGAAATATTTACAAATAAAATTACGGGAATAAGCATTCCCGAAACAATTCTGGAAACAAAGGAATATTCACTGGATTTATTGATTTTATTTGTCATTTTTTGTTTTTTTGCGCTTTTTTTTAATTTTCCTTAATATAATCTTTATATTTTAGCACAAATCAGCCAAAAAAGACAGATCGAGTTGCCCGCGAATCCGTCATTTCTCTTGACAGAATTTAAGCATATAAAAAGCCGATTTTCCTTTAAGAGTAAGAGAAAAACCGGCTTTTAACCGAAATTTATTTAACCAGTATGTAATAATCTGTGCCACCGTAAACAACAGGTGTTCCTGCAGCTATTGATGTCGGATCAGTATCACTGTTATTGTTGTTTTCAAGTTCCATTACGGTTGATAAGATATATTCTGCAACACCAACTTCGCCAACATAATGATAATAATAAAGCCCCATAGCCGGACAACCAGTTGCTTCTCCTGTAATAGTTCTATCTCCTGAAGGATCTTGAGGAGGAGTTCCTCCGGCAAAATAATTTCCCAGAACTGAAGCGCTTGTATCATCCACAAAGACTGTCTCCCCGCCTTCATCGCCGATACATCCATCGGCCTGTGGATATTTACCGAAATCAGAATTATAAGCCTCAAGAGCAGCAACGATTGAATTTAACTGTCCTGTTCTTGCCGCGTCTCGGCCTCTTGCCGGTGCGTTAAGAATAGTCGGCAGCAGAGCTGCTGAAAGGATTCCGATGATCGCGATTACGATAAGTAACTCGATCAGTGTAAAACCTTTTTTTGTTTTCATAGACTTTGGTTAAAATATATTTAAATGGTTTTCCATTCGCAAAGTATACAGTACTTACATGGTTCCCGCAACATCCGCAAGAGACATTATCGGCAGCATTATTGCCGCCACAAGCCCCCCCACGGCAACACCCACAAAAACCATGATAACCGGCTCTATTACTTTTGTTAAGCCCTGTACGGCAAGGTCAACTTCTTCATCGTAAAAATCCGCGATTTTTTTTGTGACTGTTTCAAGTTGCGCGGTCTGTTCACCGATTTCTACCATGTTTACAAGCATAGTGGGAAAATATTTGCTGTTTCTAAGGCTTTCCGCAAGCGGAATACCGGTTCTTATATCATCGCCCGCGAATTTGATTTTTCGTTTGTAAACCTCATTACTGGTAGCGTTTGAAATGATTGTCATCGACTGGATAATTGAAACACCGGCACCAAGCAGGTTCCCCAGATTTTGCGAGAACTGCGCGAGTACGGATTTTTGTATGAGCGGGCCGATAATCGGCACATGCAGTTTAAAGATGTCCCAGTAAAATTTTCCTGTCTTTGTGCGTTTCCACAGAACGAAACACACACCCAGAACAACTATTATACCCAGCATTAAAGCTAAATTATTTCTCATAAAACTACTCATGTTTATAACAAACTGTGTGATTTCCGGCAGTTTGGCTCCGCTCTGAACAAACATATTTGTAATATTCGGAACAACCATTGTCATCATCACAACAAGCACGCCGAATAAAATTACAAGAACCACAATTGGATATGTAAGCGCGCCTTTAACTTTTTTTAAAGTTCTTGCGTTTTTTTCGGTGTTTTTGGCAAGATCCCTTAAAATATCATTAAGATGCCCCGATACTTCGCCGCTTCTTATCATTCCTATTTCAGCTTCCGAAAAAACATCTTTATATAAATCCATTGATCCCGAAAGGCTCTCGCCTCCTTCAACCTTATAGGCCATTTCAGTAATGATTTTTTCGAATTTTGGATTTTTTTTGTTTTGGTCGGCAAGTGTATGCAGAGATCTTATTATCGGAATTCCGGCTTCAACCATTACCGCAAGCAGCCTGAAAAAAACCGCTTTTTCCTGCATCTTGACCTTGTTCATGCTTATAATAAAACCGTTTATTTTATTGTAAGCATCAATGAAAAAATTACCTGTTGTTTCCTGCCCGGGAGCAAAACGCAGTTTTATTTTGTCTTTGCTCAGGCCAATATTCAGGACGATTTTTTCCTGCTCCTGTGCCGCCCTTTCCTCTGCCGATACGGCTTTCTCGAGTTTAAAGGTTTCACCGCCCGTTTTTTGTGCAAAATCTTTTGCCTGTTTCATAATGAGTTTATTATTTTTCCTCCATTTTTCTTGCAACGGAATAAATTTCTTCTATGGTTGTTTCACCCTGAAGAGCTTTAATAATGCCCGCCTGTTCAAGAGTCACCATGCCCGTTTTTATCGCAATATTTTCAATTTCTATCGGTGATTCGCGTTTTAAAATCGCCCTTCTGATTTCATTATTTGTTTTCATAACTTCATAAAGTCCGAGTCTTCCCACATATCCGATATTGTCGCATTTCTCGCATCCCTTTCCTTTATAAAACTTCATTCCTTCAATAAGCTTGGGATCAACATTTTCCCCGGGATGAATAAGAGCCGCTACTTTTTTAATATGTTCAAGCAATGATGGGTCCACTGTATCTTCAACTTTACAGTTGTCACAGATTTTCCTGACAAGGCGCTGGGCGATAATGCATTCTATTGACGATGCCATTAAAAAAGGCTGAACGCCCATGTTGTCTATACGTGTAAGCGTTTCAACCGCGCTGTTTGTGTGTATTGTTGACAGAACAAGATGTCCTGTAAGCGACGCTTCTATGGCAGTGTCCACTGTCTCTCTGTCGCGTATTTCTCCAACCATTATTATATCCGGATCCTGGCGGAGAGCGGTTCGCATGCCGAATGCAAAAGTATAGTCAATATCGGGATGCACCTGACTTTGGTTTAATCCGTCCATTTGGATTTCAACCGGATCTTCGATTGTAAGTATATTTACATCTGTAGTATTTAATTTGCTTAAACATGAATATAACGTTGTTGTTTTTCCCGATCCGGTGGGGCCGGTGTTTAAAATAATTCCGTTAGGGGAATTAAGGCTTTCCAGCAAGAATTTAAGTCCGTTGCCCTGCAGCCCGAGTTTGTCCAGTTCGGGGATTTTTCTCGTTTTATCCTGAATACGCATAACGATTTTTTCACCGTTTACGCTCGGAAGAGTTGAAACACGTAGATCCATTTCTTTTCCTTCGCGTGTTGTTACGGCGGTTCTTCCGTCCTGCGGAATTCTTTGTTCATCTATTTTTAAATTGGACATGATTTTAATTCTTGAAACAACCGCCGGATGAAGGTTTGAAGGATATTCAACAATCACCCTCAACACACCGTCTATTCTGTAACGGATGCGAACAGTATGCTCAAGCGGCTCAATATGAATATCGCTGGCCCTTGATTCAAGCGCGTAACTTATCATGCCAAGTACAAGCTGGGGAATATTCCCCTCAAGTATCGATGACTGCAGTTGTTCGAGCTTTTCGTTGGCCATATTAAGATTTCCTTATATAAGCGTTTATAGAGATGTTGAAATTTATTTCATCCTGGCCGCTCAAGTTGTTTTGCGAACCTTTGGGGCTTACAAAATTTATAATTATTGACTGCACGTCAAGAAGCCTTGAGCCGTCGCTCAAAGCGCCGGAGTTATCTATAAAATCCAGAAATTTGTAAAAGTTGGAATAAGTGCTGTGTATAGTCATTTTTATCGGCAAAACCTGATAATTCCCGCTTTTTGGGGTTTCAAGTTTCATATACTGCAGGTTTGAAACCACAAATGGATCTTTAAGCCTGTTTAAATTATTTGAAAACATTTCAAGAGCCCTTGTTAATGCGGTATGGTTTTCGGTTTTAGGAAGCACCTGATCGAGCTCGTTTTTAATCTTTTGTTCAAGAGCGCTGCCTTCTTCTTTTACTTTTTTAAGTTCGTCAGCCACCGTCTGATCGACCGATACAAGCGCACTGTGCAGTTTTTCATTTACCGCAATTTCTTCCCGCATATCAAAAAATTTTGTGAAATTCGTGTAAGAATAGTAGCCAACTGTTAACAAAAGAATTATCGAAAGAACAAGATAAATTTTACCCTGAATATCTTTTGATTTTAAAAATTTTAATTTTTCCATTTTTATGCGGGAGTTATTGGTAATGTTGGATTCTCAAGCGAAAGTTCAATCCTGAATGTTGAGCTGTATCCTTCTTCGTCAGAACCGGATTTCGGAAAATTTCTGTTTTCCACATTTGAAAACATTAATGATTTTTCAAGTGCGTCCATTAAATTGGCAATAAGCGAGAACGTGCTGCCGTCATCTCTTTTTGCGTTTCCGGTAAGCACAATTTTGCCCGATTGGGAGTCAAGGTCAAAAGCCGAATATCTTATACCGCCGAGTTCATCAAAGAAGCCCGTATTGTACAAAGTATCAACGCTTTTTGTTGTTTTTTCGATTTCGTTAATAATATCAGCCCAGTTCATTCTAAACGATTTTATCTGGCTGATTGTGCTGAAATCATTCTGCAAAAGTCCAAGTGCTGAATTTGCCATTTCAACAATTTTAGAATCATCCATAGGCAGAGCGGCTCTTATTTCATCCGTGTTAAACTTAAAAAACGATCCGAGCCTTGTGTTTGAAACCAGCCTTATTGTTGCTTCATAGGCATTAATCTGCGTTTCAATATCCGGTGTAAGATTTTCTTTTTTTAATTTTGCAAGTTCACCGGTCAGACTGTTTTTAAGTTCGGTTTTAAATGTTTCATCGGGAATTCCGCCGGCGGTTGTTGGTTCTTTCCATTTGATGTAGGCATTTTCATAGGCAAGAAGCATATTGCTGCGCAGAGTTCCTATTTCATTTTCAGGCAGGCTTTTATTTCTTGCGGTCAGATATGTGTCTGATAAATAGCTTATTTCCTGAAGATAGTAATTTAAAAGCAGATAATTTTTCTGATTGATGGATGTCTGCAGAGCGATAACATCTTTTTGAGTGTTATTAAGCCTTTGTACGGTGTTTTGTCCGCGCACGCCGCTTAAAAGATCAAATTCAGGGGTTAATTCTATGTAAAAGAACCCGATTAAAAGAAGAGAAATCACAACAAGCGCAAAAAAGCCGGTTCGTATTAAATTAAGTTTTCTTTTTTCGGGATTAAAAGCGCCTACTATTTTTTTTTCAAGTTCCGGAAGAGGGCCCAGGATATTTTCATCGGGTTTTAATTTTTTTTCTTCACTGGTAAAAACGCCTTGAATAATATCACTTTTAACCTCCTCGGTTTTGGCTGCGGTTGGTTTTTCAAAAATGTTTGTGTAAACATTTCCTTCCGCTGCAGGGGTTTCGGGTTTTACGGGCTTTTCGGGCTCCGGTTTGGGAGGTTGAATCGTGATGTCGGCAACAGGTTCCTTTGGATTTTCTTTTTTTAAATTAAATAGCGGCATGTTGTTTTGTTTTTATTTTCTATATATTTTATCACATTTTGCCCTGATGAGTCAAAAAAATCCCTGGTGATCCGTGAATTAAGTTCCAGGGTTACTCGGTAATCCAACTGACAAAAAACCGCCGGCCATATTGGCAAGCGGTTTTAATGAGAGATGCTTGTGTGCCCTAAAACCGGGCGGAGACTATTTTAATTCAACTGTTGCACCGGCTTCTTCAAGTTTTTTCTTCATTTCCTCTGCTTCTTTTCGTGGTACGTTTTCTTTTACCGGCTTTGGTGCGCCGTCTACCAAGTCTTTGGATTCTTTTAATCCAAGACCTGTAAGTTCACGAACAACCTTGATAACAGCTACTTTTTGTCCGCCTCCCGAGGCCAGAACAACTGAACAGTTTTCGCTTGCAGCGTCACCTGCTGCTGCGCCTGCGGCACCTCCAGCTGCCGGAGCGGCACCTGCCATCATAACGGGAGCGGCGGCAGAAACGCCGAACTTGTCCTCCATGGCTTTAACAAGATTTGCAAGATCCAAAACAGAAAGTTTCTCAACCATCTCGAGAATTTTTTCTGCGTCCTTGCTGATTTCTACCTTTGTTTCGTCAGACATGTGATTTAATTAGTTAAGGATAAAATTAATATATTAAATGCGGTTATTTTCCGCTTTCCATTTTTTCTTTGTATGCGCTTACAACACCCACAAAATTTCGCAGCAATGCGTACAAAAGTCCGTGGAAGTTGCTGACAGGAGCTTTGATTGAGCCCACAAGTCTTGCAAGAAGTTCGTCTTTGCCCGGCATTTTTGCAAGCACCATTGCTTCCGCCTTTGTTAATGCACGTCCCTCCATTAATGCACCGAGAATTTGAATTTGTTCGTGGGTTTTTGAGAAATCGTATAAAGTTTTTGCTGCAGCAATTTCATCACCTTTTGAGAAAGCAACGCCAACCTGGCCTTCAAAGGATTCATCGGGAATGTCTTTAAAACCCGCTTTTTCAGCCGCGATTTTAATAAGAGTTTTTTTTGCGACTTTGAATTTGCAGTCCGCAGCGCTGAGCTGCCTTCGAAGAGTGCTTATATCTTTAACGCTTACGCCCTTGTAGTTAGAGAAAACTACCGACTTCGCATCTTTAAAGTAAGCATCAAGATCCTTTAGAATATCAACTTTTTTTTGCTTTGTTACAGCCATATTATATTGTGTTAAAAAACCGTCTCAAAGACTTTCGAGACGGATAATTGCGCTTTTGGGTTTGTGCCGTTTGACGGCCGCCCGTTGGCTTAAATTACCTGTTTGAATGTCTCGGCAGGATAGTGATTTTAAAGCCCGTTTTGCGATGTGTTTTTCGGTTTACTTTCGTTTTACTGCGACACACGCATGCGGGCGAACCTGCTGTCTTTGACAGGAGACAGTTTACCGATTTTAGAGGCGGAGTCAATAAAAGGAAGGAAAATTAAGGAAAAATACTTGACGAAAGCACATGAATATATCGCCGCATTAGACCTTTTTAGGCTTACGAAATTACTTAGTGAGATTGTAATTGATTTTTATTGTATTGCTCGCGAATAATTGATAATAATAATGGTTTTTGTTATTGGAATTTCAAATTGACAGGATTTTATTTTTTTTATTTTCACCTTTATTTGAATTTAAATGTGGTTTTTATAAGTAATTCGTAAAAATTTTCTTATTATCGATTTATATGGAAATTTGAAGGAATTTTTGAACGTAAAACGTTTATTAATTTCCAACCCTGTAATCGGGCAATTTTTTGATTATTGTATAATGCTATATTTGGCTGCTATAAGCCGCTTATCATTTGAAATCAAGTGCGGTTTTGTAATAGGATTTTAATGTAAAAATCCTTTAAAATTTAATCCAAGATTTATGAATAATATTGTTGTTTCAAATCAGATAAATAACAAGACGAGTAAGTTATTTGAAAAATTTCCATTCAAAATCGGCCCGGCCCAAATTAAGAATTTTTCGGACAGGGAGCTTTATGATTATTGCAGATTTGCCGGTATTAATGCGCGAATCTGGACGCGTCGTTTTATAGCGGCAATCCCGGAAGTCGCGCGCCGCCATCTTTATCTTAAATATAAATTTCGTTCGATTCATGAGTTTGCATCAAAAATAGGCGGGCTAAGCCATAAAACCGTTAACGAAACTCTGCGCATCAATGAAAAATTTAAAGATTTTCCGAAAATGAAAGAATTGATAGGTGAAGTGGGTATAAGCAAATTAAAAGTCGTTGCCTGCATTGTTACAAGCCATTCCGAACAATTTTGGGCCGCGAAGGTTGTTGATATGTCGCGGCCGGCGCTTGAGGTTTTAGTGAGAGGAGTTAAAAATTATCAGGAAATGCAGATAATTAGAGAGAATCCGCTTAATGTAGGGCAAAAGGTTGAGGAATCAGAAATTCTTTCATCTCATAACCAGGAAAACAAACCTTCGTTGTGTCCAAAATCCCCATGGGAGCCAGGTATCAGCGGGAAGGTCGAGAATAGAATAACAGAGAAAGGTAAACAAGACGGAATGGCCATATTCAGAAAAGCGCAAACAAATGAGCAAACCGGGATGTTCGAAAAAGAATTTCGGGATGCGGGAATTGTTAATGGGATTGATGAGGACGCCTTTAAGTTGAAGAATAAAAAAGCGTTCGTTATACATATTGACGATGATACGGAATTCAGGCTTCGAAAATTTAAACTCAATCTTGAAAAAGAGAAAAAACAGGTTCTGGACTGGAACAAGACAATTAAAGAATTGGTTAAAAGGGTGGAGAAATAAAAAAAGCATGATTCGAAAAAATTGGGCAATTGATTTTGTGACCCTTTGAAACAGCGGTGAAGCGTAATGCCTCGTTGATTGATTCGGGAAATTGTGAAATTCATATATAACAAAGTTAACATTGTGCTCATTGTCCATTTTTGCTATTACTACTCCCGTAATAGACGGATTTTAATTTTGCCGATAAATATCATGCTCGAAGATATCGAACAAATCATTGTGCAGTTTTTAAAGAATTCCGCTGAGAGAAAAGCTCAGGGCCATGCGGCTAAACCTCTTCTTGTTATCCTCGGTCCGACCGCTTCAGGGAAAACTTCGTTTAGCATTGAGATTGCAAAAAAGTTTGATGGTGAAGTTGTTTCCGCTGATTCAAGGCAGGTTTATAAGTTTATGGATATCGGGACCGCAAAGGTTAAAACCAATGAAACTGAAGGTATTCCTCATTATATGATTGATGAAGTTGACCCGGATAAGGAATTTACGCTTGCTGATTATGTTAGAAAGGCAAAATTTTATATTGATGAAATTCTGAAACACGGAAAACTCCCGATTTTGGTCGGAGGAACCGGCTTATATATAAGAGCAATCTGTCAGAATTACAATATTCCGCGTGTTGCCCCGAATTATGAGATACGCGATCAGCTTGAAAAAGAAATTCTGGAAAACGGCGAGGACGCGGTTTATAAAAAACTTATTAAGCTTGATCCTGAAGCTGCTGCAAAAATCCATCCTCATAATCATGTCTATGTTATTCGAGCTATAGAAGTTGCGATGTCTGGTATGAATAAACGTGATATGAATGGCGAAAGCGAATATAATATTTTGAAAATCGGAATCGACTGGGAGCGCGAAAAACTTTACAGCCGGATTGACGAGCGTGCAAAGAACCAAATTGATGAAGGTTTGATTAACGAGACAAAGACTCTTTTACAGAAAGGGTATTCAATAAAATTACCATCAATGTCATCACTTGGCTATCCGGAAATTACAGCATATATTAAAGGCGAAATTTCGCTTACGTGTGCTCTTGAAATGATACAGCAAAACACACGGAATTACGCAAAAAGACAGTTAACTTGGTTTAGGCGCGAGCCTGATGTACTATGGGTGCCGGGAGAGAAACTCACCGAGCAAATTACCGAGTAACAAATGTCAGTTCTGGGAAAAAAATGGGTGATAAAAAACACTGACTCTGAGTGCGGTGTTCTTGATAAAATCCGTGAAAACAGAGGTTTAAAAGATCCTGATGATTTAAGAGAATTTTTAAATCCCGATTTAAAGGATCTTCACAATCCGTTTTTATTTAACGGGATGCAAAATGCTGTTGAGCGCGTTGAAAAAGCCATAAAAAAAAATGAACGTATTATAATTTACGGCGATTATGATGTTGACGGAATTTCCGGGTCCGCGATTTTATATTTAACTCTTCAGCATCTGGGTGGGCAGGTTTCGTATCGTCTGCCGCACAGGGTTGAGGACGGTTACGGTCTGAACGATAAATTTATTAATGAGTTTGAAAAAATCGGGATAGGACTTGTTATTACGGTTGACTGCGGAATTTCAAATTATAAACAGGTTGAATTGGCTAAGGAAAAGGGGATTGATGTGATTATTACCGATCATCATACTATTCCTTTAACTTATCCCGAAGCCGCTTATGAGGTTTTGCATCCGTGCAGGGAAGGCGGGAACTACCCGTTTAAAGGGTTAACCGGAGCGGGCGTGGCTTTTAAATTTGCACAGGCGCTTTTAATGCGCGACGGACATAAAGAAAAAGATAACGAACTGATTTTTTCATTATTGGACTTGGCGAGCCTTGGCACTGTTGCTGATTTGGGACCTTTGGTAGGTGAAAACCGTTTGATAGTAAAAAAAGGATTAGAATTGTTGCCAAATACAAAATGGGAAGGTCTTAAATTTCTTCAGGAAATTGCGGGAGTAAAAAATTCCGATCCAATAAATTCATCTGTTATAGGTTTTCAGATTGCGCCGAGAATTAATGCGGCGGGGAGAATTGATTCCCCATATTATGCTCTGCAGTTGTTAATTCAGGGAGGGAACAGCGAAGCTGCACAAAAATTGGCAAAAAAACTGGAAGACCTTAACAGAAAAAGACAGGATATGCTGCATAAAGCTGTAGAAGAAGCCGAAAAAAGAGTTCATGAAAAGTTTATCGAAAAGGGAGAAACAAAAATTATTATTGAATATGACAAATACTGGCACTCCGGAATTATCGGACTAATTGCCGGAAAACTTGCTGAAAAGTATACTCGTCCCGCTATAATCATGCAGGATTTTGGGGATTATCTGGTAGCTTCGGCAAGAAGCACCGATTTTTTTAATATTATCGAGGCTATCACAAAGTTTTCAAAATATTTGGACCATTTCGGCGGACATGCGCAGGCAGCCGGATTTAATATAAAAAAAGATAATCTGGAAAACTTTATTAAAGAAATTACCACCTATACAGACGAAACATTAAAAGACACCGACCTCAAACCAACTTTAAGTATAGACTGTGAAATCAAAACATCAGATATAAACTGGGATACGGTCGGTTTCATCGAGTCTCTTGCTCCTTTTGGAACCGGCAATGAAAATCCTGTTTTTTTAATGAAAAATGTTACAGTGAGAAATGCTCGTTCTGTAGGACGGGATAATAAACATATGTCTCTTGAATTGAATTCGGGGACACTGCCGATGCGCGGAATCGCTTTTAACATGGGGAAATTTAAAGATTATACCGGGAAGCGGCAAACCCTTGATTTGGTTTTTAGGCTCGAAACGAACCAGTGGAACAACAACAAAACAATCCAGTTAAATGTTATTGATTTCAAATAAAGAATTTGATACTTTAATTCCCTAATAATCAAGACGTTTGACGAAACGGTTAGATTATTATATAATAATACGAATTGATTAGAAAATAATGACCGGTTCCCAATTACAAACTCAGATAATTCAGTTAATTCAGAAAAGCGAAAAAATTCTGATACTGCCGTCGTCTCCTCCGGACGGAGATTCAATCGGCTCCGCGCTTGCGCTTTTTCATGTAATAAAAAAACTCGGCAAGCAGGCAACGGTTGCGTGCGCCGATCCGGTTCCCGAGGCAATTCAGTTTTTGCCTACAACAAATATAATCGACTCAAAACTTGTTACATCAAACGATTTTATTGTTACGCTGGACTTAACAAAAGCCAAGCTTGATACAATAAAAACCGATCTTCAGGATAATAAGGTTAATATTATTATTACTCCAAAGGAAGGGACTCTGGGCGATAAAGATGTTTCTTTTCATTACGGTCAGTCTAAATACGATTTAATAATTGTTGTTGATACCGGAGATTTGAGCCAGCTTGGAAAATTGTACGAACAAAATGCCGGACTTTTTACACAGGTTCCGGTAATAAACATTGATCATCATATTAGTAATAATCATTTCGGTAAAATTAATTATATTGATATTATGGCTTCTTCTACAACGGAACTCTTAATACCGGTTCTGGAGGAGCTTTCAAAAGTAACTGGAAAAGAGCTGATTACGGAGGATGTCGCAACTTTGCTGCTTGCGGGAATTATTACCGATACCGGCAGTTTCCAGAATGCCAATACAAGCCCGAAAGCATTTGCCAATGCGTCTCATCTGCTTGGGTACGGCGCGCGTCAGCAGGAAATTATTCAACACATATATAAGACAAAAAACCTTACAATGCTTAAACTGTGGGGCCGGGTTTTAACAAAAATTCAGTTTGATAAATTATTCAGAATTGTATGGTCGACAATTTCACAGCAGGATTTTAAGGAGACTCAGAGCCGCGACGAAGATACGGGCGATATTATTGATGAACTAATGACGAACGCACCGGGCGCGGATATAGTTCTTTTAATCAAACAAAGGCATGACGGTATTATTTCGGGAAGCATAAGAACTGTAAGCCCGTCTATTGATGCAAGTGTAATTGCGGAAATGTTTGACGGCGGCGGACATACGCAGGCCGCGGGTTTTAAAATAAAGAACGGCGATCTTTTGCAGACGGAGCAGAATATAATTAAAAAAATAAGAGAATTCCAGGCAAAAAGATTAAATATTCATCCCGACGAGCAGCCCGAGGTGGTTGATTTAAAACTGAACAAAGAAAAATTTACAAAAAAACTTGAAGCTAAAAAGAACTGGAGCGCCGCCAAACCTGCCGCAGGCAAAAAAGCAGCTCCCAAAGATATAGTTGAAAGCGTTGCAAAAAATCAGGATGAAATAGATCTTCAGCCGGGAGTTACTTATAAGTTCGAGGTTTAGCGGCCGGAAAAATTACTCGGTAACCGGAAAATTACTCGGTAATCCCTATCCTCTCGGTAATCCCTATCCTGCAACTTTGTTTAAAATTTCCTCAGGAATATCAAAATTCGCGTAAACATTGTTTACATCATCGTCTTCTTCAAGCGCTTCTATTAAATTCAGGACTTTTTTTGCCGCTTCTTCTGATTCAATTTTAACCTCTTTTTCAGGTATAAAACTCATATCCGCTTTTTCAACTGAAAATCCGGCCTGTTCCAGTTTTGCTTTTACGGTATTTAATTCCTTAACATTAGTATAAACTTCAACGCTTTCACCTTCGGATTTTACATCCTCGGCTCCCGCGTCTATAGCGGCAAGTTCAAGATCATCCCGCTTGGACGGATCAACCTTTAAATGAATTAACCCTTTTTGATGAAACATCCATGAAACGGATCCTGCGCCCGCCATATTTCCGCCGTTTTTTGATAAAATATTTTTAAGACTGGCAACCGTACGGTTTTTATTATCGCTGATTGTTTGTATATAAACCGCAATACCTTCGGGCCCGAAACCTTCATACATTGATTCGCTGAATGCGGCCTGATCTTTTAGCTCGCCTGTGCCTGATTTTATCGAGCGCTCAATATTTGCATTCGGCACATTATCAGCCCGGGCGTTATCAATAGCTGTTCGCAGTGAGGCGTTTGTTAAAGGGTCTCCGCCGCCGGCGCGCGCTGCAACTGCGATTAATTTGGCGTGCATTGTAAAGATTTTACCTCTTTTGGCGTCAATCGCGCCTTTTTTATGCTTTATTGAGTGCCATTTTGAATGTCCTGACATAATATAAATTAGTTAGTTGGCGGAGGTGTGCCGGGACCCTGTGAAAAGGGGAGCGAATCCGGGCCTTTAAAATCCGGGTCAAGTACATTAACGGGTTTTTCTTCTTGAGGCTGTTCATTCTGCCCGCATCCGCAGCCCGGGAAAAAAGCCATAAGAGAAAAGAGAAATATAATTGTCCCGAATAAAATTATTTTTTTCATAGAATATATGGATTTAAATAGTGCTTGTCATCTTGTCGCGCCCTATTAAAAAGCGCTTGTTCTGCCGGTTTGGATATCAAGGACCGTAACCGAGACGCGTTCGAATTTTATGGTGATATCAAAACCTGCGCTGTAATAATAATCCACGGGTCCGTTGCCCGCGCCGATAGTGTCTGTTTCAATAATTATAAGATCGCTGAATTTATCAAGAACAGCCTGCCCCTGGCCTTCAACCAGAATTAAGGCGCGGGCGTCCGAAACAAGATCACCGCTTTCGGTTTCGGTTAATGCAATATTTTGTATGCTGCGCAGCACCCCGTCAATTTCCAGTTTAAGATGAGGGGTCAGATCAGACCATCCGTATGAGGTGAACACGTTTAACACTCTGTTTTCCGGAAAAAACAAAAAGAAATCATCATTATCGGGTCCGGCATTAAGATTCAGCGTCTGAACGCCGCCCAGCATGAGCGTATTTTTTTGATAGCTGCCATATTCCGCTTTGTAAATTTGTTCCATTTTTTCAGTGTAGCCGGTCGGTGAAAGCCCCCCCGCATTCATATCAAGATGAAAGGTTATTGAAGCGGAAAAAGGGAAGGGCACCTCGTAGGTGCTCTGATGATTTGTTGCATCAGGATGCCAGAAAACAACCTGATCTTCATTGTTAACCACTTTCCAGTCAAACGGGAGCTTGGCTTTAAAAGAATATTGCGGATAATTATTATATTTCCAGTTTGTTGAAATATCAAAAGGCTGATTGTTGTTGGCAAGCACCATTTCCAGCCTGTACATAATTTCTACAAGTTCGCCTCGAGTTACTCCTTTCTCGGGATGCATTTTGCCGTCATCCTGAGGTTCAATTATGTTTTTTTCTTTTGCGTACAAAGCAAAAGGCGCGAACCAGGCATCATAAGAAACGTCCGGATATAACGATGTGTTTTCCGGAACAGGATCAGCTGAAATTCCATTTGCTAAAAATATGATTTTTAATGTTTCAGCGATATTCTGCGTTTGATTCGGTTTATACATTCCGTCTTCGTATCCCATTACAATCCCCATTTCTTTGGCTGTGTTTATATGCGGATAATACCATTCGGAAGATAAAACATCCGGAAAGAAAGGCTCTTCAATCTGAGTCGAATGAATCTGAATACCGGAACTCAATAAAATTATCTTTAAAGCTTCGGCGCGTGTTGCCTCCTGGCCCGGTCTGAAAGTTCCGTCATTGTATCCTTGTATTACATCCTGCTGTTTAAAATGTTCTATGGCAATAAAATATTTTGAATCAAGCGGAACATCGGCAAAGGACTGATCCTGCTGAGCGTATACAGCGGATGCCGCCATGTGGAAAACAAAAACGCCCAATACAAAAATTATTTTTTTCGTTTTGAACATGTGAGTTTATTAATAAAAAGCGGCAGAAATACCAGGAAGCCCGCCATGCAAAGCCACTGGGAAGCTGTTAAATTCCAGTACCTTGCGTCAGAAAGACCTTCTATATCAGCGGCGCGGGTAAAATCAAGCAGGAACCGCGAAACCGAATACCATGCCAGAAAGAAATAAGTAAGCGCTCCCTCTTTATTTCGCAGAAACGGCAGAAGCAGAAGCATTACAAAAAATAAAACAAACCCGTTGATTGAAAGATAGAGTGCAGGTTCATGCCTTAAATCCCCGTTGTAATAAGATCCAAGAAAAAAATTTGTTTTTGAGCCGATGTGATCGCCTATCAGATAACAGCCTATCCTTCCTATTCCTATACCCAGAGCCATTCCCGGTGCAATCGTGTCGCATACTTTCCAGAATGATAATTTTTTCCATTTTACATATATAAGTATTGCAAGTATCGCAAAAATCACACCTCCCAAAAAAACAAGACCGCCTTCGTTGACACTAAAAACAGACATTAAATTGTCTTTATAATTATCCCAGTACTGGACAACATAAAAGAGCCTGCTTCCAATAATGGAAGATACAAAAATCAGAATAAAAAGGTCGATAAAATTATCGCTTTTCATTTTTTTCTTTTTTGCTTCATGCAGTGTAAAAAGCAGTCCGGCAAGCATTCCGAGAGCAACAAGTAAACCCCAAACCTGAATATTTACAGGTCCGATATTTATTACTGTCAGTTTTGTGAATGGCATAGTTTATGGATTAAATGAATCAATAACTTTTTTTAATGTATTATAATCTACCGCGCCGCCGATGAATACGTCATTAACAAAAATTCCGGGTGTGCCCGAAACAGCAAACGAATAAGCCTCCTGCGTCTGCTTTTCGATTTTATCAAGATACTTGTTTTCTTTTACGCAGATTTCAAATTGAGCCGTATCAAGACCAAGATTTTCAGCTTCATCTAAGAACAATTCTTCGGGATTGTTTTTAACAAGTTCCGTGCGGTTTGAATAAATATAATCGTGCATCTCCCAGAATTTTCCCTGCTCTCCTGCGCATTCCGAAGCGTTTTCAATTAAAGGGTCAAGACCCCCGCGGTTAAAATGTTTATAAACCAGTTTGATTTTACCCGGGTATTCTTGTAATGCCTGATCAAAAACAGGCCTCATGATTTCACAGTAAGGACACGTAAAGCTTGAATACTCAATAATTGTTACTTTTGCCATATCGGTTTCTTCCCGAACCCAACCGTCTCCGGCCTCCGGCAGAACAAGAAATTTAAACGGATCAAGCTTTAAAAGAAAATGGTTTTTTTCTGCGGTAAAATACGGAGCGGCTTCTTTATAGATGCTTGTTTTTCCAAAGCTTTCATCAAAAATAAAAACCGGTATTGTTGTGATATTGTATTCCTCAATAAGCTGTTTACCTTCGTCATCATTAATATCAACCGTTTTTACGTTTAATTTCGAAATAATTTCTTCTTTAAGCTTATCAATGCTGTCGTCAACATCATAAGGGGGGTTTACAAAAAACTTATCCGTAAGAATTACAAGATTAACTTCCCTGGGTTCGCCCTCGGGTATCTGAACCTCCGTTAAGCCTAGCAGATAATTAATATTGTTTCTGAAAGTCGGGCTCTTGTCGTAAAAAAGCAGTCCGGCAAGAATTAATAGAAGCGCAAACGAAGCAAGCATCCAAGGACCCGGGAGTCTTATCTTTTTTTCTTTCATTTGTTCTTGGTTGAATTTTTTTCTTTATTATATTAACTAAAAACTGTTTATTTTACAAATCCCCAAAAACAAACAGTTTTTTTAGTACATAACCTCGCCCGGAGAATATTTATCAAGATTTTTTTCCCCGATCTTCTTTATAACTTCTTCTATGGCATTATCGAATTTTACAATTTCCTGGCTTCCTTTTGTCATATTTCTTATAATTATCGTTCCTTCCCGCACTTCGGTAATTCCCATTATCAGAGTATAAGGAGCATTGAATTTATCCGCTAATTTTAGCTGCTGTTTAATGGAACCCATCCCCAGAGCTCCTATTGTTTTAATGCCCGACTCGCGCATTTCATATATAAGTTTAAGACATTTTTTCTTTGCTTCTTTGCCAAGCTGGGCTACAAAAACATGTACGTCATCTTTTGAGGGCACGCGGATTTTTTCTCGTTTCATGTTAGCGATTATTCTTTCTATTCCCGCTGCAAACCCAACAGCCGGAGTGGGCTGTCCTCCCATAATCTCAATCAGTCCGTCATATCTGCCTCCGCCTCCTATTGCGTTCTGTGCACCGTCATGAGCGTCCCAGAATTCAAAAACCGTATTCGTATAATAATCCAGACCGCGTACAAGAGTCGGGTTTTCAACAAAATCAATATCCAGTTCTGCAAGATACTCTTTTACATCATTATAATATTCTTTGCTTTCGGGTGATAAATAATCATTCATTTTGGGCGCAAGCTGAGCAAGAATCATACAGTCTTCGTTTTTGCAGTCCAAAAGTCGGAGAGGGTTTTTTGTGAGCCTGTCGCGGCAGTGTTCACAAAGATTTCTTTCTTTGCCGTAATAATAATCGCGAAGTGCCTGCGTATATTTTTTGCGGTCTTCAAGCGATCCAATTGTATTAAGCTGAATTTTAAACAGTTTATCTATACCAAGATCTTCATTGATTTTATTTGCCAAAAAAATAGCCTGTGCATCAAGAGCCGGATCAAGCTCTCCAATTATTTCGAAACCATACTGCCAGAACTGGCGGTATCTGCCTTTTTGCGGTCTGTCGTAGCGGAAATGCGGTTCAATATAATAAAGCTCAACGGGCTGCGGAAGCTGATTCATTCCGTTTTGAATAAAAGAGCGCACAACACCTGCCGTGCCTTCGGGTTTTAATGTTAAACTGCGCCCCTTTTTATCAAGGAACGTATACATTTCTTTGTCAACAATATCGGTCGCGTCTCCTATTGAGCGTACAAAAACATCGGTATACTCAAAAATCGGGGTTGCAATGCGTTTAAATCCCGCCTGGCGCATTCTGTGGCGCACAACTTTTTTAATAAATGTGTAGTATTCGTGGTCAGCGGGGAGAATGTCATGGACTCCTTTTGGAGTCTGATAAGGTGGTTTTAGATTGAAATTTGATTCTTCCTGATTTGCCGGTTGAGAGGAGTTTAAAGCAGAAACCTGAAGTTCATCGGACATAAAAAAAAGTTAACCGTAGCTAATATGATAAATCATTTTTCTTATAAATCAAGCCAAAATTTGAATATTACAGATCGGAATTTTTTGTTGTTTTGCCGTTGGTAAAGCTTTTTAAGATCATTTGTATGCCATGTTTTGAAGCGTGAGCAAGCCCTATTAACACAAAAATAATGTCACGGAGTCTTAAAATAAGTACAAAAACAAACACATTGATGCTTACACCAAGTATGCCAAAAATAGCGGCATGACTGCCTTCGAGCATTCCAAGAGCTCCCGGAACCGGGATTATATAAGAAATTCCCGGGATAGTTGCCGCTAAAAAAGACTGGAAGAAAGTGAGTTTTACACCCATAAATAAAGCCACCAAATAATGTTCAAGCACCATAAAGAAAACCGTAGCCAGAGAAATAGCCATAAGAAATATAAATTTTCTAAGGTGGTGCGTATAAAACAGCGTCATTTGATTTTCAACTCGGATTATTCCGTCTTCATATTTTGCAAATCTTTTAATCTTGTTTAGCCGCATAAACCGAAAAAGTGAACTAAAAAAACCTATTTTTTTTATTGTTGAGTAATAAAACCAAAAAATCAGCCCGCCGAACATTAATATAAAAACTCCGAGCATGATTTCTGTTTTTCCCGAAAAAACGGAACCGTCAATAATAGAGACAAGTACTCCCGAGAAAATAAACAGCGTAAGAGCCGTAAACTCAAACACTTTATCAATTACAGTGCTTGATACTGCATCACCCGTGCGAACACCGTCTTCCTGAAGAAAGAAAATTCTTACAGGTTCACCTCCGGTGGCGGCTGCGGGCGTTAGATAGCTCACGGCGAAACATGACATTCTGTGCAGAAACAAACGGTAAAACGGCACTTTTTTTGTTGTATGGTGATGATGCAGAATAATATCCCAGCGCAGGGTGAAAAGCGCAAAATTAACTAAAGATAAAAACAGAAGAAAAATAAAATTGATCAGGGAGAATTTTTCAAGCGACTGAGATATCGAATCAATACCGGTATTCGCGATAACCGAAACAAAAAGAATAATCCCTATCACAAGAAAGAACAAAAACGCGAATGTCCTTTTAATCATATATTTTTTAATACAAACCTTAGCTGAAAGACAGTTTACACATCTTTATTAAAAAGTAAAATCCGCGCTCGGCTGAATGTTTTGCCAATTTTTATATTTGTTGGGATCTTTATTGAAAAGAAAATATCCGCACGAGGCAATCATGGCCGCGTTATCGGTGCAGTAAGAAATATCAACGGGATATTTTATGGGAACATTAAACTTTACAAGACGCGTCTTCGCTTCTTCTCTTAATGCAAGATTTGCCGAAACCCCCCCGGCAATATGAATTTCTTTGGGATTATATTTGTCAGCAGCGTTTTCAAGCCGGTCAATTAAAGTATCAACAACGGTTTTTTGAAATGAAGCGGCTGTGTCGCATACAAATTTTCTATTTAATTTTTCCGGCAGATAATCTTTTCCATATTTTTCCTGAACCGCGTATAAAACCGCTGTTTTAAGGCCCGAAAAACTGTAATCAAAAATTTCGGAATTGCCGTTTGAATTGCTGCCAAGTTTCGCTTTCGGGAAATCAAAAGCGTTTTTATTACCTTCTAAAGCCGCTTTTTGAATGGCCGGCCCCCCCGGATATCCGAGCCCCAAAAGTTTTGCAACTTTATCAAAAGCCTCTCCAGCCGCGTCGTCGCGCGACTGCCCTATAAGTTCAAACTCGCCGTGATTTTTCATTAAAATAAGGTCGTTGTGGCCTCCTGAAACCGTTAAAATAAGTATCGGAAATTCAAATTTTTCTTTTTCGCGGCCGCACCAGTTTCCGTAAATATGCCCGAGTATATGATGAACCGGAATCAGCGGTTTTTCTTTAACCAAAGCCAAAGTTGAAGCAGTTAAAGTCCCCGTTAATAAAGCGGAAATAAGTCCCGGCCCCGGCACAGCCGCAATTCCGTCAATATCTTTCCATTCACAACCGCCCTGCTCTAAAGTCTCTTTTATAACCGGAATAATCTTTAAAATATGCTCGCGCGCAGCAACTTCCGGCACAACACCGCCGGTTTTCTTATGCAGATCAATCTGCGACGCAATCACATTCGACAAAACTTTCGTGCCGTTTTCCACAACGCTAGCAGCGGTTTCGTCGCACGATGTTTCAATTCCAAGTACCCTCATTTGCTTGACAAAATTTTAAAATAATATATAGACTTAACATGTAAATTATAAATTATATAATTTTTAAATGAAAGAGAAGGGGCCGGAAATTAAAAAAAGCAAATTAAGAAAAGTTGCTGAAGATGCGTCAATTATTCTTGGTATTTTTGGAATAATGTCAATTATTGCAATCGGTGTTGGAAAAGTTACAAGAGCTGTTGATCCTCCCGAAGACATGTATAGAATTTCCGTTAAAACAAAAGAGCCATTAAAAAAAGGTGATCCTCCTGAAATGCAAATAAAATTGATAAAACAATGCATTGAAGCAATAGTGCATCCCGCACCCGCACCTTTTACGCAAACGTTTTATAAGGATTGTGAATAATGTTGGCCGTAAGTATTTAGATTACTCAGTTGATCACAGATGGTATGCGCTTTCTTTATTTTTTCTCTGTTTCTTCCTCTTCTAAACTATATGAAAAATATTTATATGCATCAATTAACACCTGAGGATCATCGGCAAAGCTAACATATGCCCAACCGCAATAACCTCCGTAGCCAAATTTTCCACGGTTTAAATGGGCTGGTACTGTAAATCTATCAAGAAAATGGCCTTCACTTCCAAAAGTTCCATGATGTGAGGCGAAATGAACACCGAATTCTTTGGCTATACGTGCAACAGCTTCACGAACACCATCTGCAATATCAAATACCTCCGCATAATAATATCCGCTATCAGGCGTTTTCTTCCACTCAGCAGGGTAAGGTATGTCAGGATAACGTTCCCGAATTTCATCAAAATCTCTGGGATCTGACACATCAGGTTCAAGAATTATGGGCTCTAATAATGACGGGGCACCAGGTGTAAAGATATTACCGTCTTGACCAGTAGTTACACGACGCCCGGTACGTTTATATTTTTTTAATGCTAGTTTAAGTGCCAGGTGCTCCGCTTGGTCAAGATATGGTTTTTTTAATTGACTCAACACCTCTTCCATTCCATCTCTAAATATTTGTCTTTGTCTTAAAACTTTTCCAAATTTAAGTGCTGCCAATTTAGCCTTCGGTGGTATAATTTTATTTTTAGCTAATATATAGCCCCTTTTTAAAGATTCTCCTAATTTCATAATTATTTTAAATAAAAAATGGAAGCTATAATAATAACATTTTATAATAAATGTCAAGACAATTTAAATATTTTATAAGGATTGTGATTAATGTTGGCCATAAGTATAATTAAATGTAATGAAGCCAACATCAATTAAAATTATCGAAACTTTGCGCAAAGCCGGCCATAAAGCATATTGGGCGGGTGGCTGTGTTCGTGATATTTTGTTTGGTATTGAGCCAAAAGATTATGATATCGCCACTTCCGCAAAACCTGATGAAATTGAAAAACTTCTTGAGTTCACAAAACCGGTCGGAAAAGAATTCGGCGTGATTCTGGTTATTGAAAACGAGAAATCTTTTGAAGTGGCGACCTTCAGGTCGGACAGCGATTATTCCGACGGACGCAGGCCTGATGCGGTTTTTTTTACGGATGCGAAAAACGATGCGCTGCGCCGCGATTTTACAATTAACGGGATGTTTTACGATCCTTTACAAGATAAAATTCTGGATTATGTGGGCGGACAAAAAGACCTTGATGCGCGATTGATAAGGTTTATTGGCGATGCGCACCAGCGTATTAATGAAGATCATTTGAGGATTTTGCGTGCAGTGCGATTTAAAAATCAGTTTGAGTTTCAGTTGCACCCCGATACTTATGCTGAACTAAAGGAGCATGCGCATCTGGTGGTAAAAGTAAGCCCTGAAAGAGTACGCGACGAGCTTAATAAAATGATTGAGGGTCCGCACCCCGCCGCTGCTTTTGAGGATTTAAGCGATCTTGGAATTTTAAAATGGATTATTCCCGAAATGGAGGAAATGCACGGGGTTCCGCAGCCGTATAAATATCACAAGGAGGGCGATGTGTGGAAACATTCTTTAAAAACTCTTGAAGTGTGCGATAAAAATGCTTCGCGCGATGTTAAATGGGCGTGTTTATTGCATGATATCGGCAAGCCCGCGACTTTTTCGGTTGAGGAGAGGATAAGGTTTAACGGGCACACAGAAAAAGGAGAAAAAATAATAGAAAAGATTTTTAAGCGTTTAAAATTTCCGCGCAGGGATGCGGAGAATGTGAAATGGCTTGTTAAACATCACATGATGATGGTTCCTTTGATAGAAATGCCCGACGCAAAAGCGCGAAAATGGTTTTTAAAAGAACAGTTTTTAAATTTGATGCGTCTTTTTGAAGCTGATGTGCGCGGAACAGATCCGAGCGATATGAGCCTGTATGATAAGATTTACGATCGCTACCGCGCTCTTATGGATGAAATGCCCGAAAAGCCGAAGCCGCTTTTAACAGGTGAGGAAATCATGAAAAAATTCAAACTTGAACCCGGGCCGATAATAGGCATTATTTTGAACCGTCTTGAAGAAGAGCAGCTTGCCGGAAATCTTAAAACAAAAAAGGATGCGATTAAATGGCTTAAAAGCATAAAGTAGCTTTTACCTCTACTCCAGTTTCTGCATATTTAGCTTGTCATAAAGACCTTTTTTGTACCACACAAGCGCTCCGAAAGCGGCCATAACAACAAGTTTAACAAGCAGCCATCCTATAAAAGGCACAAGACCGACCACCAAAAGAATAAAACCTCCGAGCGCTGTTATTCCAAAGAGCTTAAGTTTTGTTGTTTTTTTCGGTTTAATTAACAGACTGCCTATAAATGCTGCGGTATATACTTTTGCAACACACCACATAATCAGCAGAATTCCCAGTAAAATTCCCGCGAGAGGAAGGCCTATAACTGTAATTGCAATAATTATTGCCGCGGCAACGGAACAGATGCTTATCACAAATCCCAGCCCCAGACTTTTCCAAAAATGGGCTTTTAATGTTTTGTTAATGCTTACAAAAGCTGCCGGAACAAGCAGGATAAATACCAGGGCAATCAGCATTAACGCAGCATAATGCCCGAGTTCAAAAAACAGATGCCAGCGTGTAAAAAAGTTTTCCATTTGTGTGCCGACATCTTCAGCTGGTTTTTGTTTGTTGAATTCAATGTATCCGCCGATCTGCGTTTCATCGAATTTTCCTTCAACAAGACTTGTATATACAAGATTTCCGTTTATTCTCGCGTCTTTTGTAAGGCTGATATTTTCACCGACTTCAACCATAATATCCCTGTAAACAGTGCCGCCCAAAACAATTTTGCCGCCTCCGCCTTTTATATCTTCATTGATTGTTCCCAGGATATTTGCGTAACCCGTGCCAAGAACAAGGCTTCCGCCAACCAGAGACTGTGCTCCAAGATTAAGCTGACCGCCTGTTACAATAATGTCGTCGCCCACACTTCCGTTAACAAATATAGATCCGCCGGCCGCCCTTAAATCATCTTTTACGTTTCCGTTTACAACAATTTGTCCGGCGCCCACAACAAGGTCGCCTTCAATATTTCCGTTGACGGTCACTGATCCGCCGCCGATATATAAATCTCCCGCAACGTCTTTTTCAACGGTTATAAGGCCGCCGCCCAAATAAGCGTCATCTGCAAGCGCTTCAGTAACATATAATTCCTCACCGCCCAAAAATTCCGCGGCAAAGGTTGTGTGCGCAACAAGAAATACGTTTATAAAAAGCGATAAAACGATTACGAATGCGGTTTTTTTCATGGTTTTGGTTTGTTATGGATTTGTGGTGGGTATCGGATACCGTCCTGCATTATAACTTTAATTCGCACACAGTTTCAATATGATAAGTCTGCGGAAACATATCAACGGGCTGGATGCCCGCCAGATTGTACTTTCCTGCGCACAAAATCTTAAGGTCCCGCGCAAGAGTGCCGGGGTTGCACGAAACATAAACAATCTTTGGCGCGCGCACCTCCAGCAGATGTCCGCAAAGTTTATCGCCCAGCCCTGCACGCGGCGGATCAACAATTACAACATCGGGCTTGTCGGTTCTGCCTGTAATCACCTTAAATACATCACCTATATAATATTTAACATTTTTTATCCCGTTTTTTTCCGCGTTTGCGCGCGCGTTTTTAATGGCGCTTTCATTAATATCAACTCCCAAAACCTCCCCGGCCCTGTGCGCTGCAAAAAGCCCTATTGTGCCGGTGCCGCAGAATAAATCGTAAACAACCGAACCATTTTCAATCTCTCCCATATCAATAACTTTTTGATATAAAATTTCAGCCTGCAATGTATTTGGCTGAAAAAAAGACTGCGGAAAAATTTCAAATTCAAGAGTGGATCCGTTCTGGAGCATCATTTTTTCTTTTAAAAAGGCCTCGCCGAACAAAAGATTTTCAATCAGCTCCGTTCTGTGCCCTTTTTTTATAATCTGATTTGTTAAATAAACCGAATTTGGCGCTTTGAATTTTTTTGACCGGGTAAGCATTTCAACAAACTCTTTCTGCCGCAAAAACGGTGCATCCGAAACCGTTAAATTCACCATCCTTTCACCGGTTCTTTTGCCTTCGCGCACCGTAAAAGTTTTTAAAAGACCCGAATCCTTTTCATTCATAAATTCCGCGATTGCCCGCACCATTTCACCGATATCCGAATTTTCAAGAAAACATTCCTCAAGCTGAAAAACATCATACCTGTAATGCTTGGGATGAAGCCCCAAAGTAACATTTCCACCCGCTGTAGCATTCCCGTCCCCGCCGGTACCAAAGCTGAATTCCATTTTGTTTCTGTAAAACCACGGCCCGTTTTCACCCCCTGTATATCCAATTATTTTAAGAACCGGCGGATCTTTAATGCCTCCTATGTGCGATAAAGCTTCGCGCACCTGATTTTCTTTTATCTTAAGCTGTTCATCGTAATTCAGGTTCTGCAGGCTGCACCCACCGCAGATATTAAAATGTTTGCACCGCGGTTCAATGCGAAAGGCGGAAGGTTTAACAATTTCCGTAAGTTTTGCCTCAAGATAATTGGGTTTTATTTTACGAATTTCCGCTGTTATCTCATCGCCTGGAACAGTATCTTCAACAAAAACAACCATTGGTTTCGCGGCATCCTCTGGTTTCGCGGTATCCGCCTCGCTTTTAATATAGCCGATTCCCGCTCCGCCAAAAGCCAGCTTTTCAATTTTCACGTTGATCCGTTCCAATTTTTTAAAAGGATTTTGTCCCATTTATATTCAGTCAATAACACAATCTGATATACTGGCGCCGCCACACTTCACCATACTACATTAAAATATCCGTATGCTCCACGTTCAGATAATTCATATCGGCAAAACAAAAGAAAAATTTTTTATTGAAGCTGAAAATGAGTTTTTAAAGCGGTTGTCACGCTACGCAAAAATCCGGACCGACATTATTGAAACAGGCTCAAACGAAGATGAAAAAATCCAAAAACGCGCATGGAAAGATTCATATAAAATCGTTCTGGAAATAACAGGAAAAGCATATTCATCCGAAGATTTTGCCGGTTTGCTAAAAAAAATGGGCGAAAAAGGCAAAGTCACTTTTATTATCGGCGGTCCGCACGGCCTGCCGCAAGCGGTTATTAATAAAGCCGATTTAAAACTTTCCCTTTCAAAAATGACTTTCACCCACCAGATGGTGCGCATTTTTCTACTGGAACAGATTTACCGCGGTTTTACCATTCTGGAAGGCAAAACTTACCACTATTAAGCACCGGCGAATTTACACCAATAATTAATACTTGACACAACTGTCTGTTTGCTGTATAAATTATCCTTAAACTATATTTTATCCATTTAAACATGCAGTATATGAAAAAATTTATCTTATTGACCGGCATATTGTTGATACAATCAACCTTGCTTTCAAATGTGGCTTATGCCGCAGACTATGTTTATGTACCCGGTTATGGAATGATCGAGGTTTACAGCGAAGAACCTCAGGCCCCGCGCGAAGTAAAAAACGACGGGCTTTTTGGCATGAAAGCCGAAGATTTTAGGGCCATGTGCGAAGATACGGGCGGCGAGTGGGACATAGTTAGCGGAAGACACATCTGCTACTGCTCAGGCGGAGGTGAATTTAATTACCCGTACGGATGCCCTGCCGGGGGTTTGCAGGATGCGATGCTTCCTGTTCAGGAGTATTACCCCGATAACACGGGCGACAGCTACTACGGCGATCCGTATTACAACGACTATTACCCTCCGGTAACCACAGTTCCGTTCTTCTACGATCTGCACGGTCACTGGGCTGAAGGATACATATATCAACTTGCAATGCTTGGCATAATTCAGGGATATCCCGACGGCACTTTCAGGCCCGAACAGGCTGTTTCCCGCGCTGAGATGCTAAAAATGTGCATGATGGCCGCCGGCGTAATGCCCGTTCCTGGCGATGAAGATCGAAACAGATTTTATACGGATCTTGATAACTGGCAGGCACCTTGGGTTAACGCCGCTTACAGAATGGATATAGCTGACGGCTATACCGGTCCGTATTCCGGAGTGCGCTTATTCAAGCCAAACAACCCCGTTAACCGCGCCGAAGGCGTAAAAATGGTACTCGCCTCTTTTGGAAAACACCCCGTAAATTACGACAAAATCACATACATTGATGTAACCGGCTGGATGATCGGATGGGTTGAAGACGCTTACAGAATGGGTCTTATCGGCGGCGAACCAAACCAGCGCTTTTACCCGGGCAGAAACATGACCCGTGCCGAAGCCGCAAAGGTGATCGTTAAAATGCTGCAGTACGCCGGGGATATTTAGATTTCGTTAGATTGTCTTCTGTCTGATAGATAAGGATTTGTGAATTTTCCTGCTTTGATCATTTTTAAGAAAATTTCTGCCAGTTACTACCTGCTTTCCTGTTTTTTCTTCAAGCTCTACTCTCGCGTTTTTCCTATACCGCCGCCTTGTTTGCCGGCTTTTTTATTTTCATCCATTCCGACGGCATTTACACTTTGCGCTATCTGACGGGTTGAAAACTCCGCAAGAGCGCTAAATATTAATTCGGCTTCGCTCATATGATCGCGCAGGTTTTGGCTTTTAAGTCCTTTCAGATTTTTATGTTCTTTTATTGATAAATCGGACCATTCTTTATGAATAATATTTGTTAGAATGGCAAATTCTTCACCTTGTTTAATGTCATGCAAACCCCAGTAATCGGTCAGTTTGTTCCTTGTTTCCTGATTTAACATCCTTTGCTGAATCCATTTTTCACTTCGTCCGCGTTGTTTCCAGTATTCTCTCGCCCTGTTTAATGATCTTTCAGGATCCGCGATATCCTGAAGCCTTTCATATCCCACTTTTGCGAGCCAGAGTTTGACAGGTTCAGCCTTTGGACTTGGTACTGATTGAATAAGACGGAGAAGAGTTTCCACATCTGCAGCATCTGTTTTGTAATATTTCCCATCGGTAGATTTTAGTTTCAGTTTGTCACAATTTGTGACAGACTCGTTTCCTTCTTGTTTTAAGCGGTTTTTAAGAGTTGTCCAATAACTCTGAGCTTTTTTAAAATCCGGCTGCTCAATCAAAGCCGCAACAACATCAATCACCGAGAAGTACCACAGCCCCCTTGCTTCATCATAATGACGGCGAATCTTAAAGTTATTAAAGATAGCCAGAGATTCATCAAAATTTGTCATAAAATTTTTGGTTAATGATAAAAAATAGTATCCTCATTATAGGTGAGTGTACGCTCACCGTCAATACTAACAAACCCTTTCCTGTTGCGGAATATTAAAATCCATGACGCACTAATAAAACCCGTCGATTTCGACGGGTTTAAAGTCAGTTTCAGTTGGTCACATTTTGTGACCGACTCACATTTCGCCATCAAGCATCAAACCCTATTCTTCTCTCTCACCCTTAAAAACCGCGCCACCTCGTTTTTATGATACCTGGTCTTACCATATTCACTAACCGATTCCATAAATTACTCCTTTTTTACCTGCGCCCCGCTAAAAGTGTCTTCCGGCCACTATATCCTGATTCTTTTAAGATCCGCTACTTAAGTCATGGATATTTATGATTTTGTATATTGAAAGTAGCTGAATTTGGTTGGTGCGACATCCTTTGCACAAAGGCAGATGGCAAAGGTGTTAGCTATTTTTTAATACTTTAATACTTGGATTTCCAATAAGAGATTTCATCTGAAAAATTGCAGTTTCATTTAGGCGCATCAATCTTTTGTCCTGAGGAAGCCCTTCACGGATGAATTCCGCGTTTAAGCTTTCCAGGTTTGATAGACAGACAAGCTGAACCACATCGGCATAATCTCGTATGTTTCCTTTTTTCCCGGGATTAGAATCTTCCCATTCCTTAGCAGTTAAACCGAACAGTGCTTTATTGAGGACATCAGCTTCGTTTGCGTAAGTAATATTTGCCTGCTCGAGTGTTATTTTTGGAATTATATATTCCTTGATCGCATCCGTATGAATTCGGTAATTTACTTTAGCGAGTGTTCTTTTTACATTCCAGCCTGTTGTAAGTCTTCTGTTTTCATCCTCTTTAAGACGCTGAAATTCTTTGATTAAATAGAGTTTGAATTCAGGTGAAATCCACGAGGCAAATTCAAAAGCTATGTCTTTGTGTGCATATGTCCCGCCATAACGTCCGGCTTTGGCCACAATTCCAATAGAATTTGTTTTTAAAATCCATTCCTTTACTGACAAAGTAAAACGATTTAATCCAGCTTGGTCTTTAATTCCCCCGAATTCGGGGGAATTAAAATTTGGATTGTTTATTTGTTCCCATATACCAATAAATTCGATTGTGTTTTTATTCCTTAGCCATTTTTCAATCAAAACAAGTCCGTTATTAATATTTCTAACCATGTCAGTTAGAGAAATATAATCTTCATCTTTTTGTTGTAACAGGACTATCTCCGTTCCCTGCACATTAATCTTTTTCTGTTTCATATTTAGAAAATTGTTAAGGATATTGAATCTCTATTATAGGTGAGTACACGCTCACCGTCAATACAAACAAACCCTTTCCTGTTGCGGAAAATAAAATATATTATAAAGCAGTTCAATATCTAATTGTGGCAGTTTCGCCATAATTAAAATCCCATTACGCACTAATAAGAGCATTGAATTCGATGCCTTTAGAATCATATTTATTCACCCCCGCCCAAATGGAGGCTATGTCCGCAGAAACAATCAGGGATCCCGAAGCCCGGATGACAACCGCCATTAATAATGACGGATATAAAAAACAATAGATTCAACAATTACCATCAAGCATCAAACCCTATTCTTATCTCTCACCCTTAAAAACCGCGCCACTTCGTTTTTATGATATCCGGTCTTACCATATTCACTAACCGATTCCATATATTACTCCTTATTTACCTGCGCCCCGCTAAAAGTGTCTTCCGGCCACTATATCCTGATTCTTTTAAGATCCGCTACTTAAGTCATGGGTATTTATGATTATGGATATTGAAAGTAGCTGAATTTGGTTGGTGCGGGAAGGTTTGGAGGAGGGGGGAGTGGGAAAGGGTGTTGTGGCAGGATAAAGTATTTCTGGATTTCCATGCGTGACTAATGGATTTTTAGAATTATTTTATAAGAATTTTATAAGAATTTAATGTTTATATGCTATTAATTAATACATGATTGAAAAGCATACGAAAAATATAGCAGTACCGGGCCAAAATATTGATTATGCTATTTATATAATCCGTGAGCAGAGAGTAATGCTGGATGAAGATTTAGCAAGAATATACGGCATTAAAACTAAAGCTTTTAATCAAGCTGTTCGTAGAAATAAGGAAAGATTTCCTATAGACTTTATGTTCCAGCTAACTATAGAGGAATTTGCAAACTTGAGGT
>JAFGJT010000006.1 GCA_016928915.1 Candidatus Peregrinibacteria bacterium | reverse complement strand
TGTAATTTTGCTTTGGACATCGTGTTTTGGTTAAGTATATGCACTTTTATCTTAACACGGTGTCCTAAATGTCTGTGTACTATATAATAAATAACAATACTTAGCTTGACACGGATTAAGTTTTGAACTATAGTATATCCGAAATTTATCAATCTAACCCATTTAATTATGTCTAATAAAAGCGAAAATCAAGCATTATATCTGGGACCTGATGTAACTGATGAAAGCACCGGAACACAACCTGAGGTCGTTCCTGAAAGTATGAGTCTTCTTGATATTATAGCTGATGTTCAGTCTGAAGCTAAAGAGGCAAGGGAATCGGATGTTTTGCAGAAAATAAATGATTTTTTTTCACTTGAAGATGAACTTGATGCCGCTGATGCAGCTCTTGCAAAACTTCCAAAAAATCTCAGGAATAAAGCTATTGAACGAATGGCTCCGAGAATAGAATGGATTAAACAAAGAAAAAATGAAATTTTACGAAATGCCGGAGTAAAAACAGACTTCTGTGATAAAAATCTTAAAGAACTCAAAACTATCAGTACGTTTGGAGATCTTGCAAAATTAGTAGAAGGTGCAATTTCACTTGGGCTTCTTACTGCTGAAAGAAATCCAAAAGGAAATATAAGCTTTCATACAGTAAGATATGTTAAGGATAAAAGACCTGTAGTACAAGATAAACTTAAAGAACTTAGAAAAGCTGTTCATCAGGTTTCAATGGATTTAGCAAAAAAAGCTGAGAGTAAAAAGCCGTTAAACGGGAATAAGAAATAATTATTTTACAATTACTCTTCTTATAGTCGGCGCGATATGCGTCCAGATAACGTAAGGAATAGTGCCAGCGGCCTTTGCCATCCATTCCGCGCTGTTTTTAGCGGACACGTTATTGCCTATTACCTCTACTGAATCGAATTTATGAGGGTTCTTGATCCCCGTTAAATCAATCATTGTTAAATTCATGCAAGCCCTTCCCAGAATTTTACACGGCTTGTTTTTATAATAGATATAACCTTTATTTGAGAGCCCACGGTCAATTCCTTCATAATATCCTGCCGGTATTATGCCTATTTTCATATCTTTGGGAGCGCGGTAAGTGCATCCGTAGCTTACACAGTCCCCTTTTTTTAACTCTTTTATTGCGATTATCGTTGATTTAAAAGTCAATACCGGCTTTAAAGATTTTACAAAAGGCGAGCTTCCGTACAAACCAAGTCCTATGCGTATCAAATTAAAATCTTTGTCATGAATTTTTGATGCGCCCGAAGTTGCCGAAACATGACTGTATCTAAAAGTAATCCCCGCTCTTTTGGCATCGGTAATTACTTTTTTGAAAATTTTAACCTGTTGTTTTGTAAATTTATCATCCTTTGGATTATCCGCATCGGCAAGATGTGTACAAATGCCTTCCAGCTCGAGTTTTTTATAGGTTTTAATCAGTTTTATCATTTCCAAAGCTTTTTCATAAGGAACACCCTGCCTGTGCATGCCCGTATCGACCTTTAAATGCACTTTTATGCGCTTTTTAAGGCTTCCGAGTGCATCAATAGTCTCTTTGTCCATTACTGTTATCGCATTGCGCTTAAAAGACATGTATTTGTAATTTTCAGGAAGAGTGTACCCGATAATCAAACGCGGAGTTTTAATGCCGGCTTTTCTTAACTCCAAAGATTCATAAAAGCTATCAACAATAAAATAAACAGGTTTTTCCGCGTCTAAAATTTTTGCTATCTCAACAAGTCCGTGGCCGTATGCGTTGCTCTTAAGAACAGGGCAGATTGCGCTCTGCGGATGCTGTTTTTTAAAATATCTGAAATTAAAAATCAGACTGGGTTTTGAAAGTGCAACAGTATTAAGAACTTTCATTTTTCTGCACAGGTGTCTTTTTAGTTTTTCAAACATGGAATAAGATTACTTTGAGATAACAAGATCGTCAAATTTCCCGTCTTCGGACCGCCATATATTTTCAAAACCCCACTCGTTCCAGCGCCACACCGCGACGTTTTTTGCATACTGCCCCGAAAGATAATCATAAGGTTTTTCAAGAACAATCAGTTCGTTTTTCCCGTCATTATCAATATCTTCTAAAATTGTTTTTGTATTAATGTACGGCAAATTTGAAGAGTGCCAAAGTGGCATTATTTTGTTTCGGCGCTCATCCCAGTCATACAAAAATAAATGCTGCCGGTACGATTCATCGTTTTCTTTTACCCAGAATGGCCTTGAGGTGCCGTAACTTCCTTTTTTCCACAAATAAAGGCCTAAATCGGTATTGCCGTCATTGTTAAAATCACCAATTATTATTTCCTCAACTTTCCATGTGGGATCTGTTTCAAATATTTTTTTGCCATTTGAAAAAACAGAGGCAATATTATTTTTAAGTTCAGTTTTTTCATTTATTCCGTCGTTATTAAAATCAGCTGAATAATTTTCTTTTATTTCATTTTGCGGAAAAGGATTTAAAAAAATCCGATTTTGCAAGATATAATCGTTGTTTTCATAATTTATTAAAGTTGAAGTTCGTAAATTAAAGAAAAGGAGGAGGGCTGCTATAAGCCCTCCTCCGAATAAAACACCAATTATGGTTTTAATCTTCATATACGCTTAAATAATCCAGCTGCCACTGGGGTCTTTCGGGCATGTTTTCCCAGTCCATTAAAATCTCATCGCGCCATTTTTCGTCGGTTAACCTGTCATCCATCGGCCATGAAAATTCATAGTATGAATAAACACCGCCGCGTGCAAGCCTTAAACCGCCGTCAATCGGGAAAACAACATAAATCGGATCGATTCTGCCAGTACCGACTTCAAGCACACAGCAGTTCGGATCGGTCGCAACATCCGCAATTATCGGCGCGGGATTGTTGTTTAACAGATCGCCCTGTTCCTTTTCTTCATCGGTAAATGTTTCGTACCAGAAAT
The DNA here is from genome assembly GCA_016928915.1 of Candidatus Peregrinibacteria bacterium. Classification (GTDB taxonomy): domain Bacteria; phylum Patescibacteriota; class Gracilibacteria; order UBA1369; family PNNO01; genus JAFGJT01. Next base: position 17,858 of record JAFGJT010000006.1, on the reverse strand, counting down.
GTTCAAGAGAACCGCCGTATGACCTTATAAATTCGTATTCTTCATCTGTAAGATCCTCACCTGCAAGTTCTGTGATTGATATGTCTTTAAGCGTTATAAGCATTTCCGAAAGTTTTTCGAGCTGCTCTTTGTTTGCGCTGCTTAAAATATCCCGTTCATCAAGGCCGTCAATTGTTAATTGCGTTAATGAAGCAAGTCTTGAATATAGTTCGGGATTTGGCTCAACATAACCCCTGTCATCCCTTTCGTCGGGCTCCATCATGCCGCCGAGCTCGGCATAAGCCTGTTTTGCGTACAAAATAGTGTCGTGTTTAAGTTCGGCCCAGCTTCCTAAAAATGTTATAAGCTCCTTCTTTTTCCAATTTTCATTCTGCATGAACATCGGATAGCCGTTGCCGTAATCTTTCTCAATCAAAGATTTTAATGTGTACATCCAGCCCCAGTATAAATTTTTCGTCCATTCCGATTTCGGAAGTTTTGCCATTCCTCCCTGCAGTTTTTTCATATTATCCTCGTATTTTGCGTAATCTGTTTCTCCCATATCATCAAGAATTTTATAAGCCAAAGCTGATCCAAGCGCTGAAGGTATATCAAGGCCGTTTGGCAGCATTCTTGAATCCTCCTTCGGACAGGGCATTGTGCCGTCTTTATTGCCAACTTCACGGCAGATAAGTTTTTGAAAAACATACGCGTCAATTGTGAATCTCTGCCCAAGATATCTGAATCCTTTTACTTCTTCCGTTCTTTCTTCAACCCCTTCTTCGGGTTTTAAAATTGTGCCAAGAACAGGCATGGAATTTATGCCGGGGTCTCTCAGATTTTTTGCGTCATCAATAAACTGGGAAACATCTTTATAATTTTCTATATAAGATTTAACATTCAAATTATTTTCACCAAAAATCTTAACTGCAAGCGGCGCATAATCAAGATATACAAGATCATCGGCATCGCCCACAAAAAAACCTATGGGTTCATATAATCTTTTCCAGTCATTTCTTAAATCATTGTCATTTTTAAGCGCCGCAATCATCAGTAAAGCGGACCTTGTTTCATCACCTTCCTTAAGCCTGAACGTCATGCGGCCATACCACATCAGGGCTTTAAAATATTGTTTTAATTTTTCAGATTTATTGTAATGGCCGCGGGGAATGTACTGTGAAAAATCTTCAAGATAGTCAGTAACATCATCCATGCCCATTACTGCTGATGTTTCAATGCCTTTATGCGCCTGAATAAGGTCTAAATCGGCTTCAACCTCATTTTTTACAAGATCCGGTATTCTTGATTTTGGATCAAGAAGTTTTAAAGCCACCGTGAAATATGCAATATTTCTCTTGGCGGCCGTCTGGAATTCGCTTCCTTTGGCGTCTTCATACTGCTCTAATGAAACATCAAGCAGAGCTTTGGTGTTTTTTAATGCAAGATCATACAGTTCGTTTTCCTCAAGCTGTTTTAAAAGATAATTAAAATAAAGATGATAAGTATGCAGAACAGAATCGGTTGTTATAAAACTGGGCATGTAATTGTATCTGTTGTCTTCATAAAGAGAAAAATACTCATTATAATAACCGCCGGTTACAACAAATCCGTTTTCAGCAAGCAATTCAGTACCGCCTTCCGGCGTATTCAGGTCCTCCGCATATTCAACATTTGAAAGATCTTTTTCGATTTTATAATCCTGAACATTTGGTGTGAATTTTACGGATATGTCTTTCCATTCGCCAAAAGACGAAGCCTCAGCCTCGGGGACCGTGATATCCTCTGTTTTTGTTTCTTCCTGCTGCTGTTCATCCTTGGGCTCTTCAGCGGGAGGTTCACCAAAGCATCCGCTTAACGTGGTCATAAAAAGACCACAAAGCAAAATGGTGGAAATCAGTTTTTTCATAATAATTATTGTTAAAAAATTATAATGCTGTTGGAGGAGTGCCCGGCCCCTTTGTATGCTGTTTTGCCGAACGCATAGAATTCACATACATTCCGATTAATATAACCGGCAAAATTATCAAGATTATACCCACAGGACTGTTGAGCACGCCAAGAACAAATGATGTGACAAACGTGAGTATCAATGCGGCAATAAATGAAATTATCCCAAGAGCCGATTTTCCAAGCCCTCCCAAAACCGGAATTATCTCCATTGTAACGCTTAAAGGCTTTAAAATCATGCCTAAACCCAGCCACATGGCAAAAAATCCGATTATTTTATAAATCCAGCCCCATGTATTATATTCGCCTTTTAGTATTTCGGCCGCGTCATCTTTGGTGCCGTAAAACATTCTGTAAAGTTCTTTTTCTTTTTCACCCGTGTGCTTTACAAATTCTTTACCTTGCGTTTTGCCGAACAAAGTAACTTTTTTACCCGCGGGTATTACATTATAGCTTACCCTTATTGATCCGATTTCCGGTTCGGCCAGCGTTGCATATCCGTCGTAAATATATGTTTTGCCGTCCAGGGTATCCAAAGTTTCATAGTTGCCCAGCGTAATGTTGCTTTCATTAATTTTAAATTCAATAAAAGCCGGCAGCCTTACTTTTTCCATATCAATCAAATAATCTCCGATCGTCACACTTTCTGCCAAAAATCTTTCGCTTTTAATTTTCATTTCTGGATTTTCATAAAAAACACTACTGTCAAAACTTGAACTGTCCTGAGGATTTTCAGTCCATCCGGACACATAATTGTATGTCGTAATGTCATTTTCGGTTGTTTCAGACTCCTCACTCCAGGCATACATTTCTACGATTCTATCAACCGCAATATAATCGCCGCGCTTTAAATAAAGCTCGTCCCCAAGCATTTGTCCGGTGCTTAAACTCCCTGTTAAATAAACAAAATCCGTTTGCTCGTCAGCCTGAGCAACCTCAACCGCTTTCTGTGCAACATTGCTGTAATCCATCCTTGTTTCACCTATATATAAAACAACAAACGCGCCAATAAAAACAATAATCCCAAAAAGCAGGGAACCGATTGAGTTAACAAACTTATTCCCGATAAACTGCTGCGAATTTAACATAAAACGTGGTTAAATAACGCATATGAATTTAGCAAATTTTAAAATTAAATTCAAATTTTATCAAAAACAATAACCCCGGGCACTTTAACAAGCGAGTCTTTAATTTCATGATAATTGCCTTCAGAAACAGCTATTCCGGTTGAAGTGCCCCCGTCAAGATTAAGAACCTGATTAAAGGGTATTCCGGTGTTAATAAGCTGATTCATTAAATCAAACAGGCTTAAATGTGTTGTGTCGGATACAATAAGATAAACATTATCATCCGCATCTGTTCCTATGGCTGTTCTGCGCGCAATTTTTCCGCTGTCTTCAGTAAGGGCGGGCGCACTGTTTTTTAGCAAAAAAGGGTAGCTCTGTAAACCAAATTCTACGTCCTCATCAGCCTTTAACGCCTGTACTCCAAGATCCCTGATAAATAATTTATCGTCTTCAATCTGCACAAGGCCCGAAAGCTCCTGATTAAAGATTAAATTCCCAACCCTTGTATTATTAATTTTTACATACCCCGAAGGAGAATAATCTTCACTAAAATAAGGACCGTTAACAACGATCTCGGCTCCGTCATTATAATAAAGCCAGTCAGAAACGTACTTTGGCGCTTCAGAAGAATAAACTAATTTAATTTTATAACCGCCGGGTACAACCCTGTATATTTCAATTGTTTCTTTTGCACCGTTTATTTCAAAATCCCACTGTTTGTATGATAAAAAATCATCAATTTTTTTCCATTCGTTCTGTTGCGAAGGATAGTCGCACCCGCTTAAAAAGAGCATCACAACAATAAAACACACATACAAGTTCTTCATGATCCAAAATTATAAGTTTAATATTTTTCACCCGGATCAAAATCCGGGGAAAAGCGGTCATTCTCTAAGACCAGTCCCGCTCTACGAGCAACAGCCTCTTCTATAGTCTCAATTTTTTCTATCGGCGGCGGAAGACCTCTGATTTTTTGATAAAATCTTTCTATCCGTTCAAGCCGCATATGCTGTTTATGATGGTCTTGATTTAGTGTGAAACTTTCTCTTTCCATAAAATTTGATTATTGATTGGCAGTTATTTAATACCTGTCTGAGGTGTTATGTCAACTTTATTATTTCTCAAACAAGGCATATTTAAAATAGCAATTAATTATTAAAATGGTGCCGAGGGGCAGAATCGGACTGCCGACACGTGGATTTTCAGTCCACTGCTCTACCACTGAGCTACCTCGGCTTATGAGGCATGGAACGGTTTGTACTAAAAAGAGTATAAAGATCTCGGCATCTTAGATCAAGAAATTTTTTATTCCAACGGCATAATACCTTCAAGTATCTTTTCAATATCATGCTGCGTTGTATAAACAGCCTCAGCCTGATCCGATGAGGGGATCTGCATTCTTTTTTCCTCGCCAAACAATTCGGCATGCAGTTTATCTATTTCATCAGTTAATCTTTCTACTTCTCCTTTATAATGATTAATCCAGCTGTTTGCATTTGCTTTTATTTCACTATCTGGATCTATATTATCGTTTTCATACTCCTGCCTGAACTGATGAAGCATTTCCTCGCTTAATGCCAGATCCCCCATTAAACGCGAAAGTTCATCCTTTTTATTGATTTCTTTCATATATTTGCAAAAAATGATTTTTTCTGTTTTGTTGATTCTTTGACTGCGATCTCATCAACCAGTGCATTATATTTGTTTGTACCGTGCCCTTTTACCCAGTTCCAGCTTAAAAAAATTCTTTTATTATATAAATTAACGATTTCCCGGTCCATCTGTTTCCAAATATCAAGATTTGCCTTTCTCTTCCAGCCCTTTGTTAACGACTGGATTAAAAGGTTTGAATCGCTGAAAAGTGCAATTTGCGCCGCGGGGTCTTTAACGTTTTTATTAAGCCATTTTAAAGCGTTTAGAATCGCGGTCATTTCCATTCTGTTGTTTGTTGTGGCCGGTTCTCCTCCTTTTAAAATTTCATTCTTACCTTTATATATGATTAAAACGGCCCAGCCGCCCGGTCCGGGGTTCGAAAGACAGCTTCCGTCAGTGTAAATTGTAATTTTATCATCCATGGTTTTCTGGTAGAATTGATAAGGTTTTTATACATTTGCTAAAGACAACTTAATTAATGTATACGGAATTTGCAATCATATTAATTATATCACTGGCGCCGGTTGCCTTGCTGCTGTGGTATTTTGACCGTCTTGATAAAAAAAGCAAAGAATCGCGCAGATTTTTATGGAGTATTTTCTTATGGGGCGTGCTTGTGACTTTTGCGGCCGGAGGAATCGAAGTGCTTTTGGAATATTTTTTCGGAGGGTTGTTTATAGACCCGTGGTTAAAAATATTTATAACCGCTTTTGTTTTTATCGCCCTGGTTGAAGAGGGACTTAAATTTTTTATTGTTAAAAAGAAGGCTTATCCTCATCCTGCGTATAACGAATATTACGACGGGGTTATTTATGCGGTTGTTGCAAGCCTGGGTTTTGCGGCTCTTGAAAATATTTTTTATGTTGCTGAAGGAGGATTGGGAGTAGGAGTGATACGCGCTATTTTGTCGGTTCCGGCGCATGCGCTTTTTGGCGCGGTGATGGGTTATTTTATGGCTCTTGCAAAATTCAGCGCAAACAAAAATGAAGAAAAAAAATATTTATACAAAGCGGTTCTGATACCTTTTCTGCTTCACGGTTTTTATGATTTTTTGCTAATGTCCTCCACGGTTTATTCAATGCTCGTTTTTCCTTTTCTGCTTGGTCTGTATTTGTATGTCAAAAGAAAAATCAACCGCCTTCATGTGCTGGATAAAACCGCAGAACCTTTAAAATCCTTAAAAATAGTCGATTATATCAAAATTCTTGTTGGCCTTGGATTTTTTACATTCGGAGCGCTTGCCATATTTGTTGTAATTCTTTTTATAACCGGTGACGCGGATGTTAAATCATCCTTAAAAGGCGTTGAATTCGACACTCTTACCACGTCGGCATTCGGATTTATAATGATGTTTATTTCGCTAAAAATAATTAAATGGAGCTACAAGAAATAGTCTTCAGCGACAAATTCAGCCTTTCCGAAGGGCAAAAAGGAATTATCAGCCGTATAATCGAATGGAAAGATACTCCTCCCGTTGTTAAAAGCGGCAGAAGCACTTTTTTGGTTTTAAGCGATCCCGCGGTTCCTTTTACCGGTTTGAAAATTAAAGGCTGCGGATATTTTAATACACAGAATATGACCGCAGACAGGCCGTTAAGCAAAGACCCTTATGTTTCGCATATTATTAACGCGCCGGACGGGGTTAAAGAAGTTCATTATCAGATTGAGGTTAATGACGAAAATGAACTTATGTATTCAATACCCGGCGACAGGCCGTACGGCGCGCAGACTTTTAAAAGAGCAAAACTCGAATATGACGTTAACTCAAAATTATTCGAAATATGGAAAGATAAAATTAAAGATATGCCTTTTTATGTACCTGTTGGTTATGCTAAATATAAAGATTTGGAATATAAAAACGAACCTCTGGGCATTACTCTTTTAGGAATGGACGTGATACCCGAAGTGCCTCTTGCAGCTTATTTTGAAGCAAGATTTGAAGATAAAGGACTCCGCATCAACCAGTATATTTTTACTTACTGGCAAAACCATATTGCTCCTATTGCAAAAAATCAGCCCGATTATTTTGATCTTCTTTTAACAATAAAAAAGCTTGCGTTTGAATTCGGCAGAAGCCTTTCGTTTCTACATGAATATTTTGTGGATCACGACAGCCATCTTTTTAACGCGACCGTTAATAATAATACCGGCAAAGTGATTTTTTACGATCTGGACCATGTGATAAGCCAAGAAAATATGCATTCCCAGAAATATTTTTATTACTCTCTTAAAGATTTTGAAATTGGATTAACCGCTCTTACAAGCAATTTTATGCTTTCAGGGCTTGCCGAGGGAATAATTCTTTTTGAAGAAATGAAACAGGAAACCGATGGTTATAATTTTATTGAAAGTTTTTATCAGGGATATTTTGGAATTTTGGATGATGACCTAAAAGAAAATGCAAATACACTCTGGGAAAGGATTTTAATGTTTTATGCAAATAAAGTTCTCACCAAAGATCAAAAAAAACATATACATCTTGTTTATGATTTCTGCGAGTTTGAGAGGGAAAATTCCTACATTGAAATTTTTAATCCGCTTTTTGCAAAAATAAAAAATAAAAGAATTGATTTTACGCTTGAAAAAAGCCGCCACGAAAAGATTGTTTCCGCTTTTCTTAAACAAAAAAGCGATATTACAAAGCTGCACAAAATGTAAGAATAGCGGCTTTTTTATTATATTATCTCGTCAAGCTTTTTAAGAATATTCTCCGCGTGTGCTTCTTCTTCTTTGCGTATCAATTTTTCTTTATTGTGTCTTTCATTTCTTTCGGCGTCCTTAACGATTTGATTTGTTTCATCAATATATTCTTTGATTTCACCCATGTGCCCCTCAAAATCTTCATCAATTTCTTTTAAATATTTGGCCTCATCCTCAAAGATCTTTATAATCTGCTTCATTTGGTCGGGCTTGACTGCCAAAATCGCGTAAACCCTTTCGTTTTTTTCCTCCTCGGGCAGGCTGTTTAAAGCGGGAGAATTTTCCATCAATCCGCGTAATTTGTCTATTAAAGTGTTTTCCGCCATATAACTTGATTAAGAGCTTATATAAGGGGTATCCATAAGTTCCGGTGTGCCAAACAGATACTGCATAAAAATATATTTGCTGCGCGCTTCGTTTCCGTCACGACCTGTTTGTGAAATTTTACACTGAAGCGTTGTTTTACCGGACATTTCCAGAACAAAAAATGAAGCATCGGGAGTTGTGTAAATAACCGAAAAATTCTCTCCGGCATTCGGCAAAACCGCCGGATTATTCGCCTGTGTAAAACCCTCAGGGGTAATAACAATATTTTCATCAAGTTCATACTGCTTTATCAGCCTGTCATTCGCCGGATCCAGCTCATTTATAACCGAATCAAAAAGATCCGCATATAAACCGACAACCGGCTTATCACCGGTTAAATCAAAATGAACTATGTATCCGTTTGGAAGAATTATATCCCCGTCCGGTTCATAAAAAAGCCCGTCTTTGTCATAATCATTTGTATCAGGATAAGATTGGCTCGAAAGGGCCATATTTCTTGCGTCATGAAGCAAAGATAAAACCCTTTCGTAATTAAGTTTAAAAGCGGCCTGATCTTTGAACAAATAAGACGTTCCAAAAACTCCAGCGGACAAAACTAAAATAATGGCTATGACGATTATCATTTCAACAAGGGTAAAACCCACGGCTTTATTTGTCTGTTTCATGTTTTATTTATATCATTTTAACGTGCTTCCGGAAAGAACAATTGTTATCTCACCCTTAACCGGATGTTTTTCAAAATGCTCCCTTGCCTCACTCACGGTGCCTCTAATAAATTCCTCATGAATTTTTGTAAGTTCCCGCGCTACAACAATCTTTCTGTCAGGTCCCAAATACTCTTCAAGCTGCACTAATGTTTTTTGCAGCCTGTGCGGAGATTCATAAAATATTACAGTTTTTTCTTCGTCTTTCAATCTGTTTAAAAGTGTCTGGCGGCCTTTTTTTATCGGCAAAAATCCCATATATATAAATTCATTCATTGGTAGCCCGGTGCCAACCAGCGCCGCTAAAAATGCCGCGGGTCCGGGTACAGGTATGATCCGTATATTTTCCGCAATTGCCGCTTTAATAAGAGAATAAGCCGGGTCGGAAATTCCCGGAGTGCCGGCATCGGTAATTAAAGCGCATGATTTTTCTTGTTTTAAATTTTCAATAATTTTGTCAATTTTTGCGCCTCCGCTGTGGGAATGGAAGCTCAACAAAGGCTTTCTGATCTCATATTTATTTAAAAGAATTATTGAATGGCGCGTGTCTTCGGCGGCAATAAAATCAACCGCTTTTAAAGTATTGATCGCGCGGATGGTAATGTCTTCAAGATTACCTATGGGTGTTGAAACAATATATAAAGCCATTTTATTTGTACGTCTTAGTGCTTTTTGTAATCTGCGGAGCCGAAAAATACAAGGGCGCTACTATTTCTTTTTCATCATACCCTTTAAAATTATTTTGCGCCAAGGTCAAAACAGCCTGCCCGAAAGATGGCAGATTTTCAACATCTATCCATTTAATTCCGGCTTTTTTGATTTTTTCAATCTGATCTTCCCTGAGCTCGCCCGAAAGTTCTTTTTTTATGTCAAATTCCCGCAAAAATTCGTCAAAATCAATAATTACATTTTTGTAAAATATTCTATTCTGTCCGGCATTTAAAATAAAATCACCTTTATAAATATTCTTCCAGTACTCCATTAAAGAAACGCCGACAACCGGTTTATTCAAAGCATATGCGAGAGTATTTGCAACCGCGATTGAAACGCGCAGCGCCGTAAAAGGGCCCGGACCCGAAATAACAACAATCTTATCTAAGTCATTAAAACCAAGATCGGATACTTTTAATAATTCAATAATTGCGGGCAGTAAATATTCGGATTCATTGTTACATGCTTTCCAGTGTTTTTCTTCGACAACTTTTTGCTCATTTATAAGAGCTAAACGGCCTGTAAACGAAGCTGAGTTTATTGCCAGTATTACCATTCCTGAAATTTTCTTGATACGATATTTTTTGGGGATACCCGCAATATGCCGCCATCCTTCTTTTTAACTAATAAACATCTTTTCGCTCTTTCGTTTATAGCGGATAAAACACATTCTGTGCCGTCTTCCAGAGTCACTATATCATCAACACAAAGTAAAGGAAGTCTTAATTTTTTAAAATCAAGTTTTACATCCTGCATAATTTCCATTACCTGACCGTAATTCCCCATACCTTCTACGAATTTTTCTCCCTCCCGACCTTGAATATTTACTTTTACCGGTTTGTATTGGACAAAATCAATAATTTTTCCGACATGAAGTATTTTATCTTCAATTAATGTGCGTTTTAAAATTGTCATTGCTTCGTTAATGGAAGTATTTGTTTTTATTCCAATATCAATTCTTATTAAACGCAATACATGTTTTAATGTAACTCTTCCACCTTCAATATCGTCTTGAATTCTCTTTACCACCGAGCAGCAATCATAAAGATGCGCAAAACGCAGATAGTGGATTGCTTTGGTTCTGATAGCTTCCTCAACATTCAAAGCGATATTCTGATGTTCATCTTCAGCTTCATCATCAAAATCCAAACATGCATAATTGCGTGCATTAAATAAGTTATATACTTCCTGCGAAGTAAGATTCCCTTTTTCAAGCTGATCATAAATCAGATCTCCATATTTTTCTGCGTTTGCGTTAAGCTTAAGCTGATGCATTTTCTGGGGAGTCAACTTTGTTGGCTTAACAAGCGGATGTCTTGTAGAATGATCTTCCTTTTCCGCCGACTGGTTACAAAATGTAATTGGTTCGCTTTTTAGTCGCATCAAAAAAAATTATACAATAAATACATTGGCGCAATTAATACTGTCATAATTTACCCAATCTGTCAACATGCTCAAACTTAATCTTTTATTGTTGTATATTTGAGATCTCTGCTCGGGTATTCGTTAAAAACAAGTGTCACCCTTTTTCTTGATTTGTCTCTAAAAACCACGATGGTGCTGGCTTCAGGCACTACAGGAAGTTCGGGAGAGTTTTTTAAATGATTTCCTGATCCACTTTCAAGATCTCCAAAAAATAAATCCATAAGTTTTTTTGCGTCCGAAGGTGATATTTTATCATTATCAAGCATCCACAAAAGTTTTTCCAATGCTGTACTGCATACATTTTTCATCTCATGTTCATCTTTATTTGTTAAAGGCTGAAAATTATTCATTTCAAGCCCCAAAGAGCCTGTTTGTTCAAAAATATTTATAATTTTTTTTGCGTCAGGTTCTTTAAAAGCCCCTTCAGTTAATAAATCCCTTAAAATCAAAGGGATTTTATCGGTGCTAACATTTGAGAAAGGGTTTTCAGGCAGTAAAGCGTCTATTTCAGGATTCATTTTCGGGGAGGTGTTTTATCTTTTGTAAAAAGATTATGCCACATAAAATCCATACACAAAGTATTAATTGAATTTATGTAAATATTTTTTTAAACGCAAAAAAAAACCTTCCGATGAGTAGAAGGTATTTGGTTCGTACGATGTCTTTTTATTATCTACGGCTTTTATACTCGTAATATTCGATGCATCGTATCTACGACCATTTAAAAGTGTATCAGGTTAATTAATTATTTGCAAGAGTTTTTTTAAATCCGGCTTTTAAGGCCGCATTAATCATTATCAGGATAATCCACACGGCAACGCATACTATAAGCATTCCGACACCTATGGTTAATATTTCATTTATCATAACCGATGTTTCTTCGGGACTGCTCATTGCTGTTAAGTACGGAAAATACGGAACAATTTCCTGATGAGCGATGTGCTCAACCGCAAGGCCTATTACGCCTCCCCACAATAAAGCATTCAACCATTCAATGTGATATTTTGCGGGAATTTTTTTTCTTAAAGCCGTTGTTATAACCGCGGCGGCCGCCGGAGCGGAAAAACATGCCATTTTATTTTTTGTTAAAAGCCAGTTTAAATCCCCAAAAAGCAAAAATCGGTATTAACATTACAACACCGAGAACCGTTGAATTGGTAATCAAACCGTCCGTTTCAAATTCAATAAAAGCCCCCCCTTCATATCCTAAAATATGATCCACAAAAATCATAATTGTAAGACCCCACAACATAAGCGCCAAAAATTCCAATTTGTATTTTTTGGGTGCAAATGCCCATAGAAGAGTTACGACCATTGCCGCAATCAACGAAGTTATAAGCCACATACTCCACACATATAATAATAAATATATGAATACTATATTTGTTTTTTCCTTTTTAGTAAATATGCGACCCCACCCCCGGCACCGATAACGGCAACTCCTGCAAGTGACCATAACCACCATGGAATATCTTGTTTTTCTTTTATTTCCTGCGGCTCGGCGGCTTCATGAAGTGTAAGGATTTGCGGCTCTACGATATCAAAATTTATCGTTATTTCCCTGCTTATCGCCTGATCGGATTCTCGAACCGAATAGACCGTTACTTTATGAGGTCCCAACGGTATGTCTTCCGGAGGTGAAATTCTAAATTCATTTCCCGCTATATCAGCGATAACCGATGATACCGCAAGAACACTCTGCCAGACAGCAACCACTTTGTTCCCAAAGCCGGTGCGCCCGTATACAACAGGTCTTAAATCTTCTATTTCAACACGCAATTCTTCCAATAATATGTCGTCGGTAATTGTTTTTGTACTGATGCGTTCAACTTTAGGATGGTCCACATCAAGTATCGAATCAAGCCTGATAAAGATTAATGATGAATTTAATACCGCACCGTTCTGCGGGTCCATACCTTTTGCCATTAAATAAAATTTGCCATCCTTAAGCTCAAAATCGGGCTTAAACATAAACATTTTATTTTCGTCGGTTATTGTTTTGCCAAGCAGAAGTTCCTGGCCGAATTCATTTTTTATAATAAGCAGAATTTCCATATCGGCTCTCGGAGCAAATCCCATTATTGTCGGCGTACTGTTTGTAATTATCATCCCGTCTTTAAGATTGGTTATTTGAACTCCTAGTTTGGTTAAATCAGTTGGTTCAAGAGGATCGGTTAAATACATAAGCACCTCCTGGGCATCGGTCAGACCGTCATTATCGGTATCGGGATTAAGCGGATTTGTTTTGTTTTGATATTCAAGAATATCTGAAAGCCCGTCACCATCGGTATCAATAGTTCCGTCGGAAGGCTGTATATTAAATTCTGTTTCCCAGTCGTCAGCTATCCCGTTCCCGTTCAAATCAATGGGTTTGCTGTTTGGATCGTTCGGATCTGTTTTATATAATATCTCAATACCATCCGGCACTCCGTCCAAATCAGTATCGGGGTGTAAAGGGTTTGTTTTATATATCAGAACTTCATCAGCATCGTTTATAAAATCATAATCAGTATCAAGTAAAAGCGGATTGGTTTTATAAATGTTAATTTCTTCTCCGTCTTGTAAACCATCTTTATCGGTATCCGCGTCTGTAAAATCCGTTAAATATATATTTATTTCATCATTATCAAAAATCAAATCATCATCCGTATCTTGGCGATACTTTGCATCAAGTCCGTTTGTTTCATAATATGATCTATATTGAAGAATCATTTCATCCAGCCAATCCAACGAGCATGTTTCGTAAGGTGAGAAATCCATATCCGGATCGCACTCCAAAAGACCCGTTTCACAGGCGTAATTATGATATCTTATATGCCACCATTCATTAATATCTGCCGCATATCTCTTTTGTCTGGATAAATTTTGCTCTCCTCCGATTTGCGCAATGTACTCTTCTTGATAAATCGCCTTCTGACCGGCAACCCAGTTAAGCAGTTTAAGAATTTCAATTTTGTTCATATTTTCAAAAGGCTTAAACGGATTACCGGATTCTTCCGCGTATCCCTGCACAATTGCATTTCTTGTTGCAAAATTAATTGCGGAAATAAGCGCCGGTGGAAACGGATTCGAATCGCCAACAGCTTCATTTGCGTCAATTACATCAGAATAATATGACTGTTCTGTGACCATAAAATTCGTATGGATGATAAACGGCAGCATACAATACTGCCAATCCTCCATACATTTTGCATCTTTTTCTTTTAACAGTTCATACAAATTGAATTCTGTAAGAATTCTGTCTGTGATATCAGCTCTTGTACAGCCTATTATCGCACCCTCGGGATAAATAAAATCACCTTCCTGCGGTTCAGCCGGCTTTTTTACGGGCACTTTTTCTCTTTCTGTTGGTTCCGGTGAAGGTTCAGAAGGAGTTGTAATTTGCGGTTGAGGTTGAGGCTGCGGTTGCGGTTGCGGTTGTGGCTCGGATTCAGATTCAGGTTCGGGTTCTGATACAGAGGGCTGTTCTTCGGGCTCTGTGGGCGGCTGTTCTTCTTCGGGGTCCGGCTTTGTAAATGAAAACAGCGGACTTCTTCCTCCCGCAACCGGAACAGACTGCTGCGGCAAAGGCGGAGGATTGGTTGTAAATCTGTATTGATTATTGTAATCGCCGTGTGACCATAATCCCGGAGGATTTGATATAAACCTTAATCTTATATAATAAGTTGTACCCGGAATCAAAGCCGAAATAGCACTGCCGTCTTCATTATATCTAATATCTTTTGTTCGCTGGTTCGGCATAACATCAGTTCCATTTGCTTTTTTAAGATTGGCTTTTTCATAATCCCAAACAGGAGAACTGAAATCAGCGTCATTATCGATCTGAATTTGAATTTTTTCTATTGCCAAAGGATTAACCGGGTTTCTGTATATCACGCTGAATACAGGATTTGCAGCGGCTATAACAAGGTTTGCATTACTTACACCGTCAGCAGCCTGATATCCCGGCTCCTGTGCGGGATTCACAGTCTGGGCGTTTGTTGCCGACATATATAAAGTATCGGGCTTGTCGCCGAACTGGTAATCATCACAATTTAAAATATTAAATGTTATTGTACCGTTTGTTTGGTAGCAAACAACGGGTGGAGAGTCGGGATCATCTTCCCATGTCATATTTCCGCCTCCGAGAACTTCAATTCTGTCAAAAATCTCGTTATTATCAGGAATTCTGGTTTCTTCACCCGTAAGCGTCTGATTCAGCTGATCAACAATCAAAGTCCCGTTCGGATTATGCCTGTCGCCTCCAAAATATATTGTTCCGGCTGAGCCCGCTTCATTTGAAGAATTCGCACCTCCTCCGGCTTCAATAAAACCTGTAAAATCATTGCTTCCAAAACTTGCATAATCCAAAAGAGGAGAGATAATTGAAATTCTTCCGCCGCCCGCGCCAATTTGACCGCCAAGCACTCCGGATCCGTTTCCGTTTGCATATATATTCCCGTTTCCTTTAAAAAACGCTCCGGGGTCTGTGGGTTCATGAACAATAATAACCGTGCCACCCGCGCCTCCATATTCTCCGGGGGCTGTTGCATTATATCCGCTCGCGCTTACAAGACCGTCGATTGTTATACTGCCGGTTGAATGTATTCTTACACCTCCGCCTCCCGGTATATCGGGACTTCCAACAGTCATTCCCGCTTCACCGTAAATAGGAGTAAAAGTTTCATCCATTTTAACCTGACCGTAGGTAGTTGTATCACCCCTGTTCATACCTTCTCCTCCGTATGAACCGGGTCCGTTCAAATGGACTCCGCGCAAGCTCACCCCGTCAGATGCGATTTGGCCTCCGGCTTCAACCGTAACATCTTCCGCATTAATTAAGAAATTAGTATCAATCTGCAAAGGATCATCGCCAGAGCTTATATGTCCTCCGGCTTTTACAGTTAAATTGCCGGCATTAAGCGTTCCATCCAGCTCATAAAAACCTTCGACAATCGTATCCGAACCTTCAACCGTCACCACAGAATTCATTCCGGAGTGCATATCTCCTAAAGATTTAATATGCAAAAGTCCAACAGCATCAAGTCTGTTATTTGTTTCATAATAGCCGTCAATAATAACTTCACATTCGGCGTCAACTCCCTCATTCACCGGATCGTTACTCAGATCAATCAACCCGTAAGGAGAAGATGCATTAACTTCAAAAGCGCCGTCAATTTCATCAATATTTAAAAACCCATCGGCTCCTATCGTTAAAATAGCATTAACATTATTTATCAAAAACTTTACCGGATTTACCGTATCATTTGCCACATTTAAAGTTCCGTCCAGATTAAACAAAACCTCTCCATCATTCAAATCAAGACCTATAACGGCCGAGTAATAAAACCCGTCTCCGGGATTTAAAATTGATTCAGTAATGTTCACAACAACACCCGGATCAATATCAAGTTTTGCCGTATGCGGGAATTTGGGAGTTTCAATAACAAGTGCTTTGAAATTATAATCCTCGGTTATATCCCTTAATTCAACGGTGGGCGCACTTGCGTCCCCAGACATTATGCCCAATTGACCTCCTTCAATATGCCCGTCTGCATGAAGCACACCGTTTCCTTCAATAACCATTGAATTATCAAGTGTAATTTCACCACCGGCTACCAAATTTAAAGTTCCGCCCATGTTACCGGTCTGATTGCCAACACTAAATGTACTTACATGAGTAACAGATACGGGTCCTGCGTTAAAAGTTCCGCCTTCCTCAGTATCTGACCCCATGCCAATATTCTCAACATCTTCTATGGTTCCTTCCTGGTTAAATATCGTACCGATATTATTTATTGCTATTGCACTAGCACTTTCTCCTGTTATTGAGGCTCCGATTTCATTATTAAAAAGACTGTTTGTATACATTCTTATTTTTCCATTCTCACCTATATCTATTAAACCTCCATTTTTGTTTTCGATTTCCGAATCTTCGTATAATCTAAAATCAACCGGGCAATCCACGGAATCACCATCAAGATTAAATTTTCCTATTGTACCGTTATTTCTTAAGTAAGCCGATGCGGGTGTTCCAAACCAACCGACTTCTATCAATTCCGCGCCAAACACGGCTCCCGCCGCTATATCTATCATTGTATCTGTCCGATCTCCGGTTGTTGATTCCATTCTTGCCATCCCCCCAAACGGAGCGGCATTGCATACATCTTCGCCCATAATAAATCTCCCCGCTTGTAAATCAAGTAAACTGTAATCCAACATTAAAAGCCGATTATTACCGGCATCAACCAGCCCGTGATTTTCAAAAACAGCCGAATCTCCGGCTATGCCCAAAAGATACATTCTTGAATTATAAGTAAAGCTGGGTGCAGCCAAATTCAAATTATTGTTTGTAATCTTACCGCCATAAATATATATACCGTCTTCCTCTGCGACAGGGGAAAAAGTGACATTTGTTGTGCCGTTGTTTATCAATTCCCCTCCCTCAATTCCAACATTACCCACAAACAATTTATCAGTATTGAATGTGTCATTGTTCGTGAATGTCGTTGTGTCATCAAGAATATAAGTATTGTGGTTAATATCAACAGTTCCGTCATTTATTACGCTTCCTGCGTTTTGCACTGTCAAATTATTTGCTGTTGTAATAGCAAGAGAACTAGAAGTCTCAACATCAAGTTCCCCTTCAACAATAATATTACCGGTGACCAACAAGTCCCCAGTGTCCACTCCGTCTCCAATTTTCAATGTTCCGGTAGCATCAACAAATATTGAAATCGCAGATCCATGACCTGTTAAAGTGCAGGTACCGCCCGCAACTGTTAATTCGGACCCTTCTCCCGCTGACCAGCCGCATGCGCCTGCCCATAAAGCATATGTAGGAATACCTATGGCAAACCATATCAGGGTTGCGGTTAATAATACTGAAAACAGACTGACATGATATAAATGCCTTTTTTGCATATTTTTTTATTTAATGTTTTTATTTTAAATTATTATACCATAAAAACCCTGGCTTGGCTAGAGGCGGCTTGAATCTTCAATTATTATAATGCACTTTTACAAATAAGCTCTTGGAGCTCCACGCTGGACGAAGTGACGGAATGAAATGCTTGATTGAAGGATTTTAGAAAAATTTTAATTTTTTTAATAAGAATTTAATCTTTGTATGCTATTAATTAGTAAATGACTGAAAAACATACTAAAAATATAGCAGTACCAGGCCAAAATATTGATTATGCTATTTATATAATCCGCGGACATAGAGTCATGCTGGACGAAAATTTGGCACAAATATATGGTGTTGAAACCAGGATTCTTAATCAAGCTGTTCGTAGAAATAAGGAAAGATTTCCTATAGACTTTATGTTCCAGCTAACTATAGAGGAATTTGCAAACTTGAGGT
>JAFGJT010000005.1 GCA_016928915.1 Candidatus Peregrinibacteria bacterium | reverse complement strand
TGTAATTTTGCTTTGGACATCGTGTTTTGGTTAAGTATATGCACTTTTATCTTAACACGGTGTCCTAAATGTCTGTGTACTATATATCGAATTTTTCAAGATGTATTAACAAAACCATAAAATTATCGTATAATATATACAGTATAAATAAAAATAAAAAGTGAAAAATTTCGCAAAGCAAGAAGGTTTTTTCCCCTCTTTACTAAATAAGATTTTTAATGTTACCAGTAATGAGTGGTCGCGAATATCAATTTCATGGGGCCTGCAGTTTTTATATAAAGTAGGTTATATAGTTGGCTGGATTACGTTGATCGCTAAATTCATTTCGCTTTACGGTATATCGGCGCTCCCCTATTTTTTTATTTTATATTCTGTATTTCGTATTATCAGCGCTTTAATATATTCAAATTTTATTAATCAGTTTCGAAGGGATAATGTAATAATTATATCGGCCATTATGGGTTGTTTGGTGCTGTTTACAGCACTTTTGTTTATAACAATCAATCAGTTTGTTTTTATAATACTGTCGATAGGGGCATTGGCGGTTTTCTTTTCCCAGATATATATTTTGAATACAGCTTTTATAGAGGATCTTTTTTCTCCACTTGAAAGTCAGCGTACCTTTCCAATCATTGAATCGGCTGAAACAATAGGAGGTATAATAGGGGGCTTGCTGATAACATTTTTTGCCGGTCAAATACAATCATTTATCATGATATATATAATGATAGTTTCTCTGCTTTTAATATGTCCAATTGTTTTTGCGCACAGGCAACTGCTTAAAAAATTGCCTTTTATTCGTTTTAAGAAAAAAAAGATTACCGCAAAACTTTCTTTGCAGGTAATTAAAGAAAGCTTTGCTCATATGGGGAATTATCCGTTTTTTAAAGTTATTCTGATGATTATATTAGGACAATGGATTATCACTAATTTATTGGATTTTCAGTACACAAGCGCTGTTTATGAAGGTGTGAGCGAAAGCGTAAATGCTGAAGCGGAATTAACGCATGGACTGGGATCCCTGCATATTATTTTCTATTCTTTTGCCTTATTTATGCAGCTTATTGTTGCAAGTCGGATTATTTCTTCACTGGGAATCGTGGGTTCATTAATGCTTCATCCCCTAGTTACTTTGTTTAGTTTAAGCGTATTGTTTTTTCGTTTCGGATTTACTTCGGCTGTTCTTACAAAACTGAATTTTGAGATGACAAATATTGTGTATTTAAACGCGTATCATTCTACTTACTATGCGCTGGAACATAAAGCGCGCGAACAATTAAGAGAAGTGCTTGAGGGGTTTGCCCAGCCTGTCGGATCTTTATTGGGTATGTTCTTTCTTTTATTTTTTGAATTTATTTTTAAGGGAAATTTTTTAACCACCGCAGTAACTGTGTTTATGGCGGTTATAGCAAGCGGTATGTTATTTGTATTGTTAAAAAACGAGCACAAATATACGCATATTTCAGTCAAGAATCTCCTTCATTCCAACAATATTCCGCTGCAATTAAATGCGATTGAAGTTCTTGCGCAAAAAGGCCATAAGGGAACTGCAGATGTGCTTACAAAGACATTGAAATCAAAACAAATTGATACAAAGGTGAGGATTAAAATACTTGAAACATTGGGACATATGCAGGAAAAAAAATCTTTACTGGAAATAATTGATAATTTGAAAAGTGACAGTGCAAATGTAAGATCCGCTGCTTTAAAGGCTTTAAATAAGTTTGAAAAAATTGAAAAGGATATTATTAATTTTCCTTTTTCAAATCACCGGATAAATGAAGAACTACAAAAATTATTCGCTATCGAATCTGATAAAAATACAAAAGCTTTGATTATATCAATTATTATAAAAATCAATAAAAACAACCTTGTTCCTTTTGTTTTTGAGCTTCTGAATTCCAAAGACAACAGACTTATTGCTGATTCAATCGCCGTTTGTTCATATTTTAACGATATAAATCTGCTGCATTATCTTCTGCCTTTTCTTGAATCGGATGATCCTAAAATCAGGGGAAATACTGTTGTTGCTTTATGGCAGTTTAAGCATTACAGGGCACAGCTTTTACCTGTACTTGAACAGCTATTAAACAGCAAGGTTAAACAAGAAAAAATAGCAGGAATCAGAGTCGTGGGCGAAATCAAGGCCGTTTATGAACGTATCAGACTAAGAAATTATATTCAATCAGATGATAATGAAACAAGATTGGAAGCCGGTATTGCTTTATGTAAAATGGGTTATAATGAAGGAGTATTACCTATTATTGATATGATCGTTTCTGATAATCAAATTCTCAAAGATCGTGCTCTGCATGCTGTGGAATCAATGAATAAAAATATTATAAAAAATATAAACTCAAAATTATTAATGAGGATTTCCGCTTATATTAATACGATTTTATCTGAATCCGATACGATATCTTTTGATGATTTGCCAATAGACAGACTTATTAAACTTCGAAACGCATATGAGCTTGTAAATGACCACGAAGAAGTGGAAAATATAAATGCAATTATTGATAACAAGAAAAGATTATTAAATATTTTACAATTTAATCCATCATAATATGTCACCAGTGACCCCTCCAAAAGTTAATATAGTTATTAATCCTCCCGATGCCGAGCACAATTATCAAACAGTATCATTGGAGGGTGAGATAGACAGAGATACCCTTCCGTCTTTAAGAGAGGATTTAGAAGTTTTTCTTGCAAGTTTTCAGGGTACAAATCTTGTATTTGATTTTCAGGATTTATTATTTATAAACAGCGAGGGTATTGGCTACCTTAGCGATATACACAACAGATTCGAGCTTCTTAACAAACATGTTTTTATAATAAACACATCAGCGAGGATAATGGATATTTTTCAGTTAGTAGGTTTAAATCAGATTATTCCGTGTGTAAACAGCATTGATGAATTATTAGCTAAAATAAAAATAAAATAAATTATGTTTAATTGGCTCACTAAAAAATTAACAAGAAAAATAACATTAGTTTTATTGATCATGCTTGCGGCACTGTCTGTCGGGGTTTATTTTTATACTGAATTGCCGCATGAATTCCCTGCCGAATACGTTTTGTTTGCTTTGGGGGGGCTTATAATTATTTTTCTTTTAATTTTACATCAATATATCTCAAGACCTTTGAGTGTTCTTACAAAACAAATGAAATATTTGCTCACAGGAAAATTATATAAAAAAATATATACAAACAGAATTGATGAAATAGGAATTATTGCTCAGTTTTTTAATGAAGTAACGGAAAACCTTGAAAGCATCTCAAAAAGGTTAAAAGATGCTCAGAGAATGGCTTCGGAACTTGAAATAGCAAGTAGCATCCAGCAAACTATATTGCCTCATGAAAGTCCGAATATACCCGGACTTGAGGTTGTTGCAAAAACCAGACCGGCCGTTGAAATTGGCGGCGATAATTTTGATTTTATTAACAGAAAGAATAATACTTTTATCTATCTCGGTGATGTTACGGGGCACGGCGCTCCTTCAGCGCTCGTTATGATGATGGCTAATACCCTTCTTAATACATATTCCGAAATGTATGATAATTTATACGATATAGTGGTGAATACAAACAGACAGCTAAAACCGAGAATCAAGTCAGCCATGTTTATGACAATGGTAATTCTTAAATGGGATCAAAATACAGAAAAATTAACTTATCTGGGAGCCGGACACGAGTATATTTTAGTTTACAGGGTTGCAACAGGGGTCATTGAGTCTATTAAAACCGGCGGTATTGCACTTGGCATGGTTCCTGATAACAGTAAGCTTGTAAAAGAGCAGCCAATTGATCTTGAAAAAGGAGATATGGTGATTTTGTATACCGACGGTATAACTGAAGCAAAAAATGATGCAGGTGAAATGTTTGGTATTGATAGGTTCAAAGAAACATTAATAAAATACGCGGCCGTTTATGGGCCCGAAGGCGTGGCACACCATACTTCTCTTGATTTTTCACAGTTTGTGGGCGAAGCCGAACAGTTGGATGATATTTCATTGATTGTTATGAAATATACTGGTAAAGAGATAGATGCAGGTTCTGCCGCAAACGCGCAGACAAAGACAACCCAATGGCTCGAAAATATCAATGAGAACTAAAGAATTTTCATTTAATCTGCCTAAAGAATTGATTGCCGATAATCCTGTTGTTCCGCGCGATAACAGCAGGCTGATGGTTTTACGGCGAAATACCAAACAAATTGAACACAGGATTTTTAAAGATCTCCCAGATATTATTGATGATAATTATGTTGTTGTTTTAAATAAAACAAGGGTTTTTCCTGCAAAATTTAAAATTATTATCAACGAGAGGCATTGTGAAATCCTTTTAATAAAACAAATTATTGGAAATAAATGGCAGTGCATGGTTAAACCGGGCAGATATTTTAAAATTGGCAAAGAATTAATCGTAAAAGGAAAAATCGATACAGTTAAAGCGGTAATTGATAGTATTAATATTGACGGGACCAGAAACATTAAATTTGAGATCAATGACGATATTTTTAACTGGGCGGAACACAACGGTTATCCACCTTTCCCTCCGTATATAAAAAATTCAAGTGCGACATCTTATGATTATCAGACCTTATACGCGCACGATAACGGGAGTATCGCCGCTCCGACGGCCGGTCTGCATTTTACAGATAACGTATTTAAAACTCTTGAAAAGAAAGGCATACAAAAACATTTTGTAACTCTGCATATAGGCAGAGGTACTTTTTTACCTGTTAAATCGGAACATCTTGAAGACCATAAGATGCATAAGGAATGGTATGAGATTACAAAAGAAACCGCTGACGCCCTTAATGAAGCGAAAAAAAAAGGTAAAAAGATTTTAGCCGTTGGCACTACCTCCGTAAGGACTCTGGAATCCAACTTTTTGAATAATTTTTCACCCGAAACAAACGATACAGATATTTTTATTTATCCGGGATATAAATTTAAAGCGGTTGATGCGCTTTTAACTAACTTTCATCTGCCGGAAAGCACATTGATTATGCTTGTAAGCGCATTTGCTGGCAAGAATTTTATTTTTGATGCGTATATGGAGGCGATACGGCTTAAATATCGTTTTTACAGCTTCGGAGATGCAATGCTTATTTTATAACCATTTTGGAAGATACTTCGGTTTTTTAAGATCCGGCAGTTGTTTTATCAGTTCTATATCATCTACGCTGAATTTACCTATATACAGATCTTTAATACTGCCGCCCCGGCCAACAAAATCTTTTATTTTTTTGTAACCTTT
Source organism: Candidatus Peregrinibacteria bacterium (assembly GCA_016928915.1). GTDB lineage: Bacteria > Patescibacteriota > Gracilibacteria > UBA1369 > PNNO01 > JAFGJT01. The sequence continues at coordinate 25,647 of JAFGJT010000005.1, read as the reverse complement.
ATAGTACAGAAAATCTTTTGTGAAACCGCCCGGGGATGAAGTGTCCTCAAGACCTCTTTTAACTTTCAATGCGGTTCTGAAAGCCCTTTCGGGTGGTATTTTATAGTTAAGCATTTGTTCGAATATTTCAACAAACGAGTGTTTCATAGCCATATCCACCGCTACAACAAGTGATATCGCTATAAAAAGATACTTTTCATCTTTTTCCTGTGAAATTATATTATAAATGGCCATTCCTTCCTGTGTTTCAAGGTAATTGGCGAATCCCCTGTTAAACATTTCATAATTTTGATTCTTTCCGTTTTCAGCTGTAAGAATATGAGTTTCTATTTCATGTATAATTAAATTTTTTAAACGCGCCGGCGTAAAAAGGGCACCTTTCCTTAGAAATAAGCGGTTGTTTTTGCCCGCAACAGCGTCGGATACCATGTTTTCTTTAATAGATGTTTCCCATTTTTCAAGAGAGTATTTCTTGAATATTTCATCCATTTTAGTTTTGGCTTCCTCTGCAGTTACGGATCCGGCGGGCAGACTGTAAAAATTTTTGTTTTTTGCCAGATAATCCAGACATTCATTGGTTAGTTTTTCATCCGGTCTTCCGTAAAGTTCTATGGAATAATCGGTGAATTCATCAAAAGTTCTGTTATTTAAAAGATTGATTTTTTTATAAATTTCTGTTCGTTTTTCTTCAAACAGCAATCCTAAGGGCGAATTGTCGGTTGCTATATGATCAAGTTCTTTTTTAAGTGCAAGCAAATCGAAATTGAGTTCAGGATAAACAAATTGAGGATTGTTTTTGAAATTTTTAAAAAATTTTTGTTTTTCTTCCATAAGATTTAAAGGTCTTAAATAATATAGTATTTTTAATTTTTCATCAATTTTAATAAGTTTCTGGTCAATTTCAGAATAATTGATTTTTACATCAGTATTGATATTTTTTGCGGAAATTAACTTTTCATTTTTATCTTCATTTTTCTTGTACGTTTTTTTTGCGGGATCAACATAGAAATGTGTTAAATCTCTTCTGCCTATTATTACCGACACATTCTTATCTGTAATTTTTTCGATATCAACAACTGTCTGTAGCCTTTCATTGCCTATTGAGAATTTAAGTTTCAAGGTGCTTTTTTCGTCGTTATATTGGTATTCGTCATTTCTTAAACCATGTTCATCCGCAAGTTTTTCATCGATGATCGTTCTTTCGTAACCAGTATTGATTTTGGCCGGAATCCGGATTATTCCTTCTTTTAAGATTAATTCAACAATTTCTTCTGTTCCAATTACTGTTTTTCCCGATAATGACTGGATGTTTTTTTCCAGAACATTTCCAAACATATCTTTTGCAATTCTTATGCCTTTTTCCGGATTTGAGACTTTTAATCCCTGTATACGCTGAAGACGTTTTTTTAAGGGGGCAAGGTTGGCAATCTGGACTCCCAGACCCGCGCGCGCATTAATTTCGAGCAAAACAGGACCCGACGTTTTATCAATAGCCACATCAGCAGCCAAATATCCAAGATTTGTGATCAACTGGCATTTTGACGCAATTAATAAAATATCATCCCAGAATGGTATTTTTAATCCTTTAATAGGGCCGACTCCCGGGATCTCATCGATGATTTTGTTTTTATATGAAATATACGTGGTTTCACCTTTTCCAATATCTATTCCTACACCAAACGCTCCCTGATGCAGATTCGCCTTGCCTTTGGATTCCTTGCTTGGAAGTCTTAGCATGGCCATTACAGGAATAAGGTTATGCACAACTATTCGTATATCAGGCAGTCCCCTGTATGAATAATTGCCAACACTTTCATGCGCTACCAGGAGTTGTTCAAAAAAAGCGCTGTCAATAATGTTCGAAATTGAAAACCTGCCGTCCAGAATATCCGAAATATGACTTAAAAGAAATTCATGCGATATTTTTTCACCGGATGATGTTACCCATACATTGTCTCTTTTGCTTACAATTGGAATTATTCCTTCTCCTCCGTAACCATGGTTTGGTTTTACAATAAAAGAAGACGGCAGGGAGCCAAAATCATATTTATAAAGCTCATCTTTTGATCTTATTACTCCGTATAGTCTTGGCACCGGAATCCCTCTCGCCGATAAGAATTTTTTTGTTTTAAGTTTATCGTCAGCCATATTTATAGCCTTTTTTTTATTGTAAGGCTTAATATATTCAAGATTTCTTGAATTTAATCCCAGAACTCCTTTGTCGTCAAAAAAAGACATACATTTATTTGTTATTCTTCATCCACATGACGCAGAACCTCTCTAAAACGTATCCTTTCAACAAGACGCAAACCCGTCCATTTGCCAAGGAATATATCAATAACAATAATAAAGATTATTATTTCCGGATATGATAACATAAAGCTTTGTACAACTTCTTCCGTAATGATGAAAAATGCAATCGTTGATACAAATAAAGTCGCAAAGGTAAGTACGATTGCTTTTTTAAATCCCTCTTCTGACTGGGCGTTTACAAATTTTTCCGTTAATGTGCTTAAAATAAGCATTGGGAATATTGATAATGAAAAGAATTGTGCGTCAAAAAGATTGAATTTAAGTGAAATAATCAGCATGGCAAAGATGGCTATTGCAACCATTGTAAGTACAATTGCCATTTTGGGGATATAAAGCAGCCTGAATTTTTTTAATATATATCTGGATCCCGTTCCGACTAGAAAAATTATAAGAATTGTTAACAAGCCAAGTTTCAACCCGAGAATCCAGAAAGATAATGTTATAATCGTTGGCGTATAAATGCCGAATGTTGTAATGCCTATAACCTGTTTCATAAATGCCACAATCATTGCGATAGCCGGCAGCATTAATATAAGAATTACTGTATTTGCCGGAATTCCCGAATCTATTAGGTAGTTTACAAAATATGAAACAAAATTCCATATTTGCAGTTTTCCGGTTTCCGCATCAACCAATGTGTATACATAACCTTCATTTTTCATTCTATCGATAAAACCCTTGAAGTTTTCACTGTCGATAAACGGATAAATTGCAGCTTCTTTTGCTATTACAATACCTAAAGGTTTTAATAGATCATATCTGTGGAAAACCTGCGATGCGCTTTTTGAATCTTCCTGCAGGACAAGTATGGTCTTGTTTTCAAAATTTAACGGTGTTTCACTCTGGCTTTGCTGCTGTTTAACTCCGGCTAAAGCATTTAGCCCCGCATTTCCGTCGGTCCAGATAACTATTTGGTCAATTTTTCTCAGATTATCAAGAGCTTCGGTTAATTTACTTTTAAGCATTTCCTCGCTTATAAAATCCGTAACACTTGCATAACTTTCAATAACAATAATATTAATATCTTTTTCTCTGGCATAGTTTTTAAAGCCTTCGATTCTGTCTTTGGACCCGGCTTTGTCGGTTATGAAAATAATAATTTTTTTATATACAAATACTTCTTTTTGTATTTCTTTGGTGCTTTCTCCGTCAAACACTTTTAATTTAACGGTTTTTACACCCAAGGAAGTGTAATTATTAACTACTTCAACGCCTTCATCTTTATTCCCGTCACCAAAATCCCAGGTAAAAGTAAGTTCTTTATTAACATCCGGATGAGTTGTTTTTGACGCGTCAAAAATGATGTTTTTGCCTAGCTCAACGCTATCCTGGGAGGTTATAAAAGGCTGGAATACGATTGTTTCCGTATCGTTTGTTGAAAAAACGGGATTATCTTGGGCAAAAACAGGATTTATGCATATTATCATTGATATTGCCAAAACAAACGTCAGTATGCTTTTTAGTAAAAATTTCATAAATTGTTTTTTAAGCCTCGTGAATATTAGCAAAAGCCGCTTGAGAACTCAAGATACGGATTGATTAAAAGTCCGGATTTTGATATAATATAAAGAAATTAAGAAAATTAACATGAAAACCAAAAAAATATACATTACTTTAGCCGTTATTTTTTGCTTGATGGCCAACATTTCAACGGTCTCTGCGCAGGTTCAATCTGTATCTCCCTTTAAAGTGCAGGCGTTTGCAATTGATACAATAGCTGGATTTCCTGTACATATTTATTCATCAAAAACAATTCCTGATAAAAATGTTACTTTTAAAGTATATAAACCAAGCGGAACAATAATCAGTGTTGATGAAAAAGCAGATCAGTCAGGTATAGCTGAATTTGATCTCGATTCTTATCATACAAAAAAAGCAGGTGAATATAAGGTGACGGCGACAACAGAAAACGGTCAGGAAAGCGCTGCAAATAAATTTATTGTTTACGCCGATGAAGTTTCCACTTCTGTTTCACAAATAAACGCATCCAAACTTCTGGCAAAATCAAACGGACTGGATAAGGTGTATATTACGGTTCTTTTGTGCGACGAGTATAAAAACCCGATAACGAACCATTCGGTTGAGCTTATTTCAAGCCGTACCGAAGATAAAATAAATAAAATCACAACGAGCGGTTTAACCGATTCAAACGGTGAAATAATGTTCAGCGTTTCATCAACCCAAAAAGGTGTTTCCGTTTATTCCGCAATTGATACTATTACAAATAACGTTCTTTCAAAAAGACTTGAAATTGCCTTTACAGGTTTAGATAATGCCGGCGGATATATTAATACTGCTTATGCTGCCGCCGGAGAGGTTTCAAAACTTGTATTTGAAGATCTTCCCTCTACTATTCAGCCGAATTCAGATATAAGTTTTACTTTAACGGCATATGATTCAGAAGATGTTATTGTTCCCAATTATGCGGGACGTGTTCATTTTTCGGCCGAAGGATCGAATAGCGTATATGCAAAACTGCCGAATGATTATACTTTTGATATTGATCTGGATGCAGGAAGCCACAGATTTTCAGGGGCAAATTCATTAAATTTCGCGCAGGCAGGCACATATAAAGTTATAGCAACAGATCTTGATATCTTTGTAAGCGGCCATATTGAAATAGTTGTTGGAACCGGCGGATCTTCTGTGCAGCAGACAACAACCACAACATCTACTGACGAAACCGTAATAACAAGCCCGATTTCCGGCACGTACAGCGACAAGCGTCTGCCGATACAGGGTGTCGCGCCGAACTATGCAAAATCAGTGCAAATTTTTAATAATGATCAGAATATTGGCTCAACCACTCCTCAGTCTGACGGTTCTTTCTCTTACCAGCCAACAGCTCTTGCAGAAGGGCTGCATAAAATTTTTGCCACAGCTTTGGACGCTGATGATCTTATTATCTCAACTTCGGCAACCGTGCAGTTTACAATAGATACAACTCCACCTGAACTGATTAATGTTAAATTTACTCCTTCAAAAGGTATAAAAACCGGAGATGTAATTGATATTACGGTTATGTCCGGCACTGACGTGTATCAGGGAGCTGTAGTGTTTAATATTGATATTGCCGAACTGGAGCAGGATCTTGATAATCCAACACATTATATTGCATCTATACAGGCGCCGTCTTCACCCGGCACATATCCTATAAGTGTTATTTTGGTAGATGAGCTGGGGAATGAAGGCAGTTATGATGATGTGGCAACCGTAGAAGTTTCTGAAAACGGCGATACTGTAATAACAACTACCGGTGACGAACCTGTTGATGAACCTGCTGAAGAAGAACCTCCAGCTGATGCCAAGCCGGGGGATGTGTTTGGTGTAAGAGCCGAGTCATCCGATCAAAAAGTTACTCTTTTCTGGCAGTCTGCAACAGACGACACGGGAATAAAAAATTATAAAATATATTACGGTTTAACCCCGGTTAATTTAAGTTCAACCGTCGAAACATGGGATGCACGTACAACGTGGTATATTCCAAATCTGCAAAATGGAAACGAGTATTATTTTGCTGTTTCGGCTATTGATACCGCAGGGCAGGAAAGTTCAAATAAAAGCAGTATTGTAAATGCAATACCATTCAGCCAGGCTGTAGTTGTTTATACACCTCCGGAACCCGTTGTTTCAGCTGACGAGGTCCGACCAACAGCGCCTTCAATGCAGGCTACAGGGCCTGAGATTTTATGGTTTGCGTTGCTTTCAGTTTTTCTGTCACAGCTTTACTTTAAATTCAGAAGGAAAATGTGCTAAAATCAGATTCGCATAATTTAATCTGATTATGAACAGCGACGTTCGTTTTTTTATAGCTCAATTTGTTGAAATATTTGCGGAACTTTTAATTATCGCAATCTTTATAAGGGTCATATTGTCATGGTTTAGACCTGTTAACGCTTCTCCGGGCCGGTTTACATTATTGATTTATGAAATTACAGAACCTCTTCTGCGTGTAATTCGAAAAATTCTACCACGAACCGGAATGCTGGACCTTTCACCAATTGTTGCATTTATTATTATTGAACTGTTTAGATATTTAATTATTAGTCTGCTTTAAAATGTTAAAAATTTATAATGCTCTTACTCAAAAAAAAGAGGAATTTAAACCCATAAACGACAATATTGTAAATTTTTATTTGTGCGGTCCCACCGTATATGATATTCCGCATCTGGGGCACGGAAGAAGCGCTGTTGCTTTTGATGTGATCAGAAGGTATTTGATATATAAGGGGTATAAAGTGAATTTTGTGACAAATTATACTGATATTGATGACAAAATGATTAATAGGGCAAACGAAAAGAACATATCGGTTTCACAGCTTGCAGATGAAATTATCCCTGTTTATAAATCGGATTATGAAGCTTTAAAAGTTTTACCGCCCGACAGTCAGCCTTTGGCCACGGAATATATTGACTCGATTATTGACATTATAAAAATTCTTGAAGAAAAAGGCGCTACATATAAGCTTGATGACGGCATATATTTTGATATAAGCAAATTTCCGGAGTACGGTAAATTATCAAAACAAAAACTTGAGGATCTTCATAACGGGGTAAGGGTTGAATTAAACGATAAAAAAAGAAGTTTTCAGGACTTCGTTTTATGGAAATTCGAAAAGCCCGGAGAGCCGTCATGGGATTCAAAATGGGGCAAAGGAAGACCCGGATGGCACATTGAATGCAGCGCCATGAGTACTTCAATCCTTGGCAAATCAATAGATATTCACGGCGGCGGTGCAGACCTGATGTTTCCGCATCATGAATGCGAAATAGCACAAAGTGAAACCGCAAACGGACAAATGTTTGTAAAATACTGGATTCATAACGCTTTTGTTAATGTAAATAAGGAAAAAATGTCGAAATCGCTGGGCAATTTTGTCACCTTGAGTGATCTTTTGAAAAAATATAAAGGTACTGTTCTTAGATATTTGTATCTTCAGACCCATCATAGGGCGCCTATTAACTTTACCCCCGAACTTATCGATCAGGCAAAACAGAGCCTTGAAAGAATACATGGTTTTGTTAGAAATCTTTTTGTTGATAAACGTAAGGGCGGTTTGACCGATAAAATTGCAGAAATTATTAAGAAAGCTGATGAAAAATTCAATAAAGGCATGGATAATGATTTTGATACTTCCGAAGCGCTTGCTTCGGTTTTTGATTTGATCAAAAATATCAATCTTTATCAAAAGAATAAAGAACTCACCGATTCCGACCAAAAAGCGGTTATTGATCATTTTAAAAAACTTGATACTGTTTTTGCATTTTTATTTCCGGAGACGCATGCGGAGCTCACGGAGGAACTTATGTCTCTAATTAATGAACGTGAAACAGCAAGAAATAATAAAGACTGGCAGAAAGCCGACGAAATAAGGAATAAACTGCTTGACCGCGGCATAGTGCTTGAAGATACACCAAAAGGCACAATCTGGATAAGGAAAGATTAATCCTCGCAGACAGAACATTTAAGATCATGATTTTTTAGCAAATAGTCACCAAAAAGCCATATATCCCCTGCTCCCATTATAATTATAATATCGATTTCTTTTCTTTTTTGGATAAGGAATTCTCTGATATCCTCATATTCGCTAATCAACTTGGCATGCCCTCCTTTTTTGTTGATTAATTCAACCAGATCAGCGGCGGATATTTTTTTGAAATCCTCGGCTGTGTCGCGGACTTTATAAATATTCGGAATTATGCATATATCGGCGATTTTTAGAGATTCTGAAAATTCATTTATAAAATGCCTTGTACGGTTAAACTGATGAGGCTGATAAATTACGCAAATTTTCTGATCATTAAATTTTTGTTTTGCCGCAGAGAGTGTTTTTGTTATAGCTGTGGGATGATGTGCATAATCGCTTATTAATTTTATTCCCATAAAATCACCGATGTATTCAAACCGTCTCCATGCGCCTTTATAAGAAGACAGGGCGGCAAGCAGTTTTTCACGTTCAATATTTAAAATCTGACCTAATATAACTGCACATAAAGCATTCAGCCTGTTGAAATCACCCGGCACATTCAGTAAGAGCTCACCTGCTTTTTCTCCGTTTTTATATATCTGATTATCCTGTATAAACCATTCGCAATTTTTATCCTTTTCGGAAAATAAAATTAAACTGCCTTTATAGTCCTTTATTACATCACGAACATTTTTATCATCCGCATTTGTTATTAAAAATCCGTCATTCGGCAGTTTTGATATGAATTCTTTATAAGCGTTTTTATAGTCTTCAATATCCTTAAAATAGTCGAGATGATCCGCTTCGATATTGCTCATTATAATGATGTCCGGATCAAAATTTAAAAAATTTCTTTTATATTCGCAGGCTTCAACTAAAAAGTATTTGCCATTCCCCACTCTGTAGCTTGCACCGCCGAATTCGTTTATTTTTGAACCGATAATTACTGTGGGGTCTTTATCTCCGGCAAGTAAGGCTACGGCGCACATTCCGGTTATTGTTGTTTTTCCATGCGTTCCGCAGACAGCGATTGTGTAGAGATTGTCAGAAATTGCTTTTACCGCTTGCGCAAAGGTAAAAACAGGGATCCCTATTTTTTTGGCTTTTACAAGTTCGGGGTTGTTTTCAGGGATCGCGGAAGTATAAATAATTTTCGCAATATCTTTTGTTATATAATCTTCATTATGCCCGATAAAGATTTTTATGCCTTTTTTTCGCATATCTTCAAGTATCGGGGAATCTTCTATGTCAGATCCCGTAACTTGAGAGCCTTTATCAAATAAAATCTGCGCAACTCCGTTCATGCCAATTCCTCCGATCCCAATACAATGAATTCTTTCTTTTTTTTGCATAATTGATTTGCGGTTTTTATTATGTTAACATTGTTTTTGCCCTGTTTTAATTCATATCATGCAAATAAAAAACGAGCAACCATCAAATTTTACGAACATTTTAATAATCGGTTTGATTTTAGTAAGCGTTTATCTTTTATATTCTCTAACGCTTGCTTTTTATAAAAGTCATCAGATAGATGTATACATTGCCAATTTTGAAGATGAAAATAAGCGTATTGAAGCAGAAAATAAAAAATTAATTGAAGAATTTGATTATGTGACTTCCGAAGCTTATATTGATAAAATTTTAAAACAGGATAAAGGGCTTATTAATCCCGGAGAAGAAATTATTGTTATAGCGTCAAACTCCGCCGCAACAGAAAATAAGGAATCTGTATTTGATTTGGATAAATTCGGACAGAAAGATTTAAGCAAGCTTACCAATTTGCAAAAATGGAAAATATTTATTTTTGATGAAAATCCTTTAAGGTAAATTTGACTTTTTGTGCGAATTCATTATTATAAACCGGCTTCTTGAAAAAAATTACGCGGGGTAGAGCAGTGGCAGCTCGTCGGGCTCATAACCCGGAGGTCGCAGGTTCGAATCCTGCCCCCGCAACCAATAGCACCTTCTTAGGTGCTATTTAGCGGCCGATAGGGCCGCGTTCTTTTAAATAATATTAATTTTTGAAATCCGTAATAATTTGTCTGTACGAATTTTGCATAATCGTATTTGAACCAATAAATCCGACTAAAAATGAAATTATTAAAACAAAATATGCAGCATTGTAGAGGTCGGAAAAAGTTAATCCGAAAACTTGATTTCCGTTTGAAGCCGATAGAGCCAAAATGCCTATTATAACAGCCAGATTTAAAAATACCGATTTGTATTTTCCGGGATATGTTGCTTTGATATAAATTTTTTTTGCAATTGCATAATTTAAAAAGGCATCCACCCCCATATCTCTTACAAATATTAGAATTATCACCCATAATGGAAATATGTTTAAATAAAGCAGTATCATCACCAGTGTGTAGGCAAATATCTTATCAACCATCGGATCAATATATATTCCCAGATTAGTTTCTTGCTTGTATTTTCGGGCAAAATATCCGTCCAACAAATCCGTAATACAGCCGATTAAATATAAAACAGCGGCAATGTAATAATTAAACGGAATGTTTATAAAAAGGAGCAGAGCTACAACCGGTGTTAAAAAAAGTCTGCTTAGAGTCAACGAATTTGGGATATTCATGTTTGTTTGATTAAATCCATTTTATTATACATAAAAGAAGCACCATTGCTATTTAAAATAGCAATGGTGATCTCTTGAAGCCTCTCTTAACTTGAGAATCAGAAACTCTAAAACCACAAAGATCTTACTATTAAAATTTACTGTATGTAAAGGTAATATAATGAGCTTTACAAAAATTCATCCACAGTTAATAATTTGTTTAGTATATGTAAATTTATTTTTTATGAATTCAAATTATTCAAAATTTATTAGTGACAAAATTTTATCAGCCCTAAAAGAACGTAATGTTTCCCAGACTGAACTTGCACAGATGATTGAAAAATCGCGGGCTTATATTTCTAATATAATCAGAGGGCGTTATCTTCCAAAAATTTCCGAACTTATTAAAATTGCTGAATATTTAAAAAAGCCTATAAGTTATTTTTTGGGAGAGGAGTCAGCTGATGTAAACAAATTTTCCGAGAAAGCAAAAAAATGGGATACTCTTGTCAGTATGCTTGAAAAGGAAATTAAAAAGGACTTTAAAGAAGATATTATTACAATTCCCCTTTTGGACAATTCTAAATTAAGAAACCGTACATATAACGAACTGCTTGAACTCAAGAGCAGTGCATCACAATTTATTTATTTGGCTCGTTCGTATGTAACGGATACATTTTATTATCATAATAACCTTGATAATGCGGCTGCGGTAAGAATTTTTATTAGATCTTATCCTGAGTTTGGAATAGAAATTGGCGACATAGCAGTTTTTGATCCGGTAATAAATAATGATATCGGCGATTTTTCAGGGAAACTGTTTGCAATTTTTTACAAAGGCGACCTTGGAATAAAAAGAATATATAAAGAAGGTAAATTTTATTATTTTGAACCAATGCATTCATCGCCAGTAATAGATAAAATTCGTTTTGATGATCCTAATTTGGTTATTCCCGGCAGAGTGATTTTTGTTATTCACACAAAAATGTTTTAAAACACTTGCATATATAGAATATAAAATTTAAAATTACCTAGCGTGATTTTTGGCAGGATAGCTCAGTCGGTAGAGCACGGGACTCATAAGCCCGGGGTCGTGGGTTCAATCCCCACTCCTGCCACCAGAATAACTATATAAAAGTGGAAAATTTATTTGGCATGATAATTGAGTCGATTTATTTTATGCTGCCGGCTTATGCTGCGAATGCATGCCCTGTTGTTGCAAATTTTTTTAATACACTTCGTTTCTTGGCAATGCCTGTTGATTTTAATATCAAATTATTTAATCAGCCGTTATTTGGACATTCAAAGACTTTTCGCGGTTTTATAGTGGGCATATCGGCAGCTATATTCATTGGACTTTTTCAGTATTTTTTGTTTACTTCAGGATATTTTCAAAATTATGTATTGATCGATTATACATTGTATAATGCTTTAATTTTGTCATTTTTGCTGGGGTTCGGAGCTCTTTTGGGAGATTTAGTTAAAAGTTTTATTAAAAGACGGCTTAAAATTTCAAGCGGAAGACCTTGGCCGATATTTGATCAGGTTGATTACCCAATTGGCGCTTTGCTTTTATGTTCTTTGTTTTATTCGCCATCGATTTGGCATTTTGTTATAATTATTATAATATCAGCAATGCTTTCTATTGCAGCAAATATCATTGCGTATCTTCTGAAGATAAAAAAAGTTTGGTGGTAAACTACTTTTTCAATTCGGTTTCAATAATTTTTACTAAATTTTCATAAGGCTGAACTCCGACAATCTTTGTATCATTGATGAACAACGTGGGAGTGGCATTTACACCAGCATTAAGTCCATCCTGCCTGTTTCGGAGTACAAGGGTTTTATACTTGCCGCTTTCAAGGCATGCTTTAAATATACCATCGTTCAAGCCTGCATCCTGCGCATATCTAATAATTGCTTCCTTTGTAAGATCTTTTTGGTTTTCATATAACTTAACATGCATCTTCCAAAAGGCTTCCTCGTTCTGCTCTCCCGCGCAGTATGTTGCTTCTGAAGTCATTTGTGCATATTTATGATTTGGTATAGGGAAATCCTTAAAAACAAATTTCACTTTGCCGGTTTCAAGATAATCATTTTGCAGCTGCGGCAATACATCCAGCGTGAAACGCGCGCAAAAAGGGCATTGGTATTCGCTGTATTCAGTAATAACAACCTTCGCGTTTGCATTTCCTTTGGCATATGTAACATCAATTTCTTTAGGTACTGTTGGATTCGCATAATCAATTTGTTCTTCACCGGTACAGCCGCTGAAAATTAACAAACCGACACAAAATAGAAATATAACTGATTTTCTCATAAATTTATTTTATTTACATTGTTATTCTGCCTCATTTTTACTTTTTAATCAATTCGGATATTTGATATTTTATCAGATAAAAATCATTGTTTTTAGGAAGCAGAATAAATTGACCGTCCAGGCTGGTTGTTGCAATTAAAACATTTTCCGGGCTTAAAACATTGCCGCTTTTAATAACAAAATTTTGATATTCTTCGTAGTACTTAAGAGCTTCAAAAAAATCGATATTGGTATTTAAATTGGAGATTATTGTCGTAAAGAGCTCCGAAGCTTTATTTAAGTCGGATAAGATATCCAATGTTTTAAGTTTAACCCTGACCGCCTGTAAAACCTGCTGCTGCCTTGAGCTTCTGTCGTAATCGGAGGTTGATTTACGGCTTCTTACATATTTCAAGGCTTCTTCTCCGTTTAGATGATGGGAACCCTCCGATATGGAATAAATCATATATCCATTATTACCGGCCGGATATGCTTCATCATAAATTGCTTTCCTTACATAAAGATCAATTCCTCCCAATATATCAACGGCTTTTATAAAAGTATCAAGAGAGAAAACAATATATTTTTCAGGATAAATATTGGTAATCTGGTAAATATCCTGTCGCAGCTTTTCTATACCGTAAGAATTATATATTGAATTAATTTTACGGCCGTTAAAATATAAATCTCTCGGAATGTTTATAAGTAAAATCGAATTATTTGTTTTATTTATAACGGCAAGCATAATTGTATCCGTTAGTCCGTCTTTTTCACCAAGTATTAAAATATTAAGCAGACTATCACTGTTTTGGACCTGCTCAAGTTTAGCGGTCTGTTCAAGCTGGGAATTTTTTTCTTGAAGATGCTGAATGGCAGTATCTTTCTGGTTTATTGAATTGATTAGGTTTGTTTTGATTTCCATGAGCTGACCCATTTCATTCTCGATTTTTTCTTTTTCTTTAATTGTGTGATTTAAAAGGTCGATAAATGTGCTGTTAACAGCATTCAGGTTTTCATTTAAATAATTATTTTCCGCGCGCAGCGCACCTATTTCCTCCGCAAGACTGTTGATGGTTTCCGTTTTATCGAACATGTCGGCGTTTAGGTTCTTAATTCGTATTCCAAAACCTACCAACCCTATTGTTAAAGCCAGCGATAATGCCAAAACGAAAATTTTAATTCTTTTAACTTTGTCCTCCATATTATGAAAGGTCAATGCCTATTCTTGCGGCTATTTCCTGGTCAACAAACTCTCTTTTACGGCCGTACTTCATTCTTGAATATTCTTTGATAATTCCCGCCACTTTTTCGTTTTTGTTTTTAGTATCCCAGATTGTCTCCATTGAAAACGGTCTGGATGTGGAATTTTTAATACTTAATTTTATATATGCTTTATAATTAGTAATGCCGAGAACATCCGCCTCTGTTAATACAGGGGCATATTCCTTGGCCATATATTCAGCGTCATCAGCGCCGATTTTAAACGACATCATTGTTCCAACGTTACCAAACACAGCGTTTCTGATCGATGCGTCATTCTTTTTTTCAAGCTGTTTTATATATTGATGAGCCATGATCAGTCCCAGACGGTATTTTCTGGCTTCTGAAAGTATTGAACAAAAACTATCGGTGGCAAAGTTCTGGAACTCATCCACGTAAAGATAAAAGTCTTTACGCTGGTCTTCGGGCATATCTGCGCGGCTCATGGCGGCCATTTGGATTCTTGCAACTATCACAAGACCAAGAAGCTGTGTATTTAAATCCCCTATTCTTCCTTTTGCCAGATTAATTAACAGGATTTTTTGCGTATCCATGGCTTCTCTAAAATTAAACGCAGATTTGGTCTGCCCGATTGTATTTCTCATGATTGAGTTTGTAATAAACGGTCCGAATTTTGCAGAAAAATAAGGAATCATTTCCTGACGTTCGCGTTCGCCGGTATGCGCATATTCATGCTCCCAGAATGATTTAACAACCGGGTTTTTTACTTTTTTGACCTTATATTTCATAAAAGCATCGTCAACAAAAATACGCGGCACATCAATCAATGTGGCTCCCTCCTCTTCATCTTCCATTAAAGTTAAACATGCATTTCTAAAATAGTGCTGGATACGCGGACCGAATATTTCATCACCGAACAGTTTAATAAAAATTTCAGTGGCTTGGCTTGATGCAAGATCCTGCTGTTCGGGAGTTTTTGCTTCGAGTATATTTAGTCCCATTGGTCTTTCAATGTCAGCCGGATTGAATACTATCACGTCTTTTGCTCTTTCTTTCGGTATATATTTGAGAATATCTTCAATAAGATCACCGTGAGGATCAACAACACATACACCATCTCCGTTCGCAATATCCTGGCGGGCGATAAAGCTGATAAATGCAGATTTACCTGAACCTGATTTTCCGATTATATAGTGATGCCTCGTTCTGTCTTCTCTTAGCATATAAATCTTTTTTCGCATTCCTCTATAAACATTGTCGCCCAGATACAAACCTTCCTGCGGAGTTTCCATTGGTGCGGGCAATACTTTATACAGAAGCCATTTAATAACCGGCGTGTAGTTATATCTTGAGTTCGGAAAATGATATAATCCCGCAAGTTCTTCCGGAACAAGCATCGAAGTCTTTTCTTTAAGAAACGGGATAGGTCTAAATGCATATAATCTTTTACTAAAAGAGTGCAGCATAAGCTGATTATTTATTGCATCCATAAAAAACAGCCTTTTAGTCTGGAAAAAGTTTAATGTTGCGGCTTTAAACAGATTTAAAGAGAGAATCATATTATTACCCAGTTCATAAGCTCTTACACGGGTGGGCGCCGATGCTATAATTCTGAACGAAACATCAAAACCAACTTGCTGGGCTTTTTCACCCATCATTTTAGCATCCTCTTCTTTTGTCTGGAGCATACGGATGTACTGCTTGCCTTCGGGTGCCCCTGTATTAGCCCCTGTTTCCTTCATTCTTTCGTAGCCAAATAGTATACCAGTGAAAACACTAAAGATCCAGTTTAAAATTGTGCCGATTACAGGTATATTAAATGTTTTTTTGCCTGTTTTACCCAAAAATTTAGATGTTGCCATTTTTTCCGCTGTTTTATGCCATCGTTCGTTTCTCGGATTTACAATTATCTGAAAGATTGCCTGATCATTATCCTCAATTTTTGAAAGTACATTTGTAAGATCATTTAACGGATCGTTTTCAATTTTTTTATAAGTTTTTATGGGAAACCAGAAGTCCCTGCTTAAATATGCATAAAAACACCTGAATTGATTTTTTTTGTTTAATTTATATGGTTCGGTGAAAACGATATCCGCATCAGGGTAATAAGAAGTAATTTGTTTTTCAATTAACCCTTTATAAAAATCATATGTAACAACATAAAAATGGACTTCTTTGTTTTGTGCCACCAGTTCGAACGATACAAGATCAAGATTAAGGAAAAATGTTCTTAAACGGTTCGTAAATGAAAGTTCCCTTATTTCATGTATATTTCTGTAAAACTGCTCCATTATAGCTATCTTTTCTTTGAAATCCTTTTCAACTTGTTTGTCTTTGTCTTTTGTCGTGTCTTCTCTTGGCATTGTTACGCGCATATAAATTAGACGCGGGGCCATTATTAACTGTACAAAATATCTAAAAAGGTATTTAAGCCATTTAAAGCCAAAATACACCAGCAGGACAAGAACAAGCGTCTGCATGGGATTTGCAATAATATAATTATAAATATTATTAAACATTATCTTTTGATTTTTATTTTGATTTAAATCTATATATTTTAGCATTTAAAAGCCAAAAAAGCAATACCGGATTGGCTAATTATTCTCATTAAAACTGTAATACCTGTCTTTTGCAATAATTATATGGTCTAAAAACGGAATTTGCAGCAATATTGAGGCTTTTTCGACTTCTTTTGTGAAACAAATGTCAGCTTCGGATGGAGTTGGATCTTCCGAAGGATGGTTGTGTACTAAAATTATACTATAAGTATTATTTGTTATTGCCGGATAAAAAATATCTTTGGTGTGAATTGATGAGCTTTCAAGGCTGCCCATGGCTAAAATTTCTTCATGAACAAGAATGTTTCGGGTATTTAAGTATAATCCGTATATTATTTCCCTTTTAAAATCCCCAAGAGGTTTTATATAATCAAAAACATCCCCGGCGTTTGTAATTTTAACAAGATTATTATCGGATTTTTTATAAATTCGCCTGCCGAGTTCTACTGCTGCAATAAGTTTTGCGGCCTGAGTCGGACCTATCTTGTATATTGATGTGATTTCCGCAGTATTCTGAATTTTAAGCAAAGGATTTATTCCGTAATCATTTAATAACCTTTTACTTATGCTGAAAATGTTTTCCGTGCGCGAACCGTGTCCGAGTATTAATGCCAACAGTTCATGATTTTCAAGCGATGTTATGCCGAATTTAATTAATTTTTCCCTTGGAAGCATTTTAAATATGTAAATATCTCCATAAATTATGGCACATAAATATAAAATGCTTCTAAAAAATATCTAAAAAATCATCCGTATATTTTTTCGTCAAAATATGTCTTTAAATCAACAAATTTTACTCTTTCCTGTTTTAACGTATCTCTGTCGCGTACAGTGAAGGAATTGTCCTTTAAAGAGTCATAATCGATGGTTATTGCATATGGAGTTCCGATTTCATCCTGTCTTCTGTATCTTTTGCCGATACTTCCTGTTACATCGTAATCCAGCGCAAAATATTTGTTTAACAAATTAAAAACCTCATCTGCTTTTTCAATAAGTTCCTCTTTTTTCATTAACGGGAGTATCGCGGCCTTATAAGGAGCAATTGAAGGCTTTAGATGTAGAACTATTCTGGTTTCGGCATTTCCTTTTGCATCTTTAACTTCTTCTTCTGAATATGAATCAAGCAGAACCATAAGCAGCGTTCTGGATAATCCAAAAGTGGGTTCGATTACATGGGGAATGAATTTTTCGCCGGTCGCTTCATCAAAGTAATTTAAATCCTCGCCGCTGTTTTTAGCATGATTTGTAAGATCAAAATCAGTGCGGTATGCAAGGCCGTAAAGCTCTTTCCAACCAAAAGGAGTTTTATATTCAATATCAACCGTACGTTTTGAATAATGAGAAAGTTCTTCCTGCGTGTGCTCCCGCACCCTTGTGTTTTCTTTTTTTATTCCAGCTGTATCAAGCCATTTGTGCATTTCAGAAAGCCAGTATTCGAATTTTTCCTTCCACATCTCCTCCTTAATAAAATATTCAAATTCCATCAGATCAAATTCAAGAGTTCTGAATATAAAATTACCCGGTGTTATTTCGTTTCTAAAGGCTTTTCCTGCCGCAGCAATGCCAAACGGGATTTTTTTTCTTGTTGTTGTCTGAACATTTTTAAAGTTAACAAACATACCCTGTGCTATTTCTCCCCTTAAATATACGGGCGCGTTCTCAACATCGGTGGGGCCGATATGCGTCTGAAATAAAAGGTTAAATTGTCTGACATTCGTAAACTGCTGTTCTCCGCAGTTCGGGCATTTAATTTTGTTTTCTTTTATAAGCTTTGAAAGGTCCGAAGGAGAGAGCCCTTCAACTTTCACACCGTCAAGAGAATCTTCAATTAAATGGTCGGCTCTGAAGCGCTTTTTACAAGCCTTGCAGTCAACCTGCGCATCGTTAAAATTTGCTACATGGCCCGAAGCCTGCCATACTTTCGGGTTCATTAAAATAGATGCATCAATACCCACAATATCCTTTCTTGATCTTACAAAAAAATTCCACCAGGCCTGCAAAATATTGTTTTTCAGCTCCACACCAAGAGGACCAAGATCCCATGTATTTGCAAGACCTCCGTAAATTTCGGATCCGGGGAAAACAAATCCCCTTCTTTTGCATAATGATACAACTTTTTCCATCAAATCCGGTCCCTGTTTGTTCATATATTGAATTTTAAAATTTTTTTTGCTTTCAATCATTTGTTGGCTTCTTTTTGTTTATTTTTATAATCCAGAACGGCGTTTGAAAGAATTTTAAGCAGATTTTCAGCGGTTTGATGGCTTAAATTTATTCTGCTGACAACTTTTATGGTGGTCGGTTTCACATTGGGCAGAATATAGCCGAAATCAAGCACCATTTCATTTTTATTCATATTAACCGAGACCGCATTTGCATAAACACCTGTTTCTTTGTCCGCGTCAAATTTTATTTGAATTTTATTCTGTTCGTTGTTCATAAATAATGGTTAAAAATGTATTTTTATCCTACTTGCTTTTATTCTTTCCCGCAAGCTGGCCGCATGCGGCATTGATTTCTTTGCCCATACTCACTCTTATTGTTGCCGGTATTCCGTTGATTTTAAGTATATGTGCAAATGAATCTATTCTGTTTTTCACAGAAGCTTTAATGCCTTTTGAATACGTTTCGTTGAACGGAATAAGGTTTACATGGCACAACTGCCCCCTTAACAGGCTGCTAAGTTCATGAGCGCATTTGTCGGAATCATTAATGTCTTTAAGCATGACATATTCATAAGTAATCCTCCTATGTGTTTTATGGGTATATTCCTTGCATGTCTCCATTAACTCATTCATAAGATAGGTTTTTGCCACGGGCATAAGTTTTTTTCGCAATTTATCATTGGGGGCGTGAAGGCTTACAGCAAGATTTGCCTGCGGAATATCGTTTATCATTTGTTTTATTCCGGGAATAATACCGGAAGTGGAAACAGTAATATGCCTGAAGCTTATATTAAAACCGGCAGGATCATTAAACATTTTTGCCGCTTTAATAACTTCATCATAATTCAAAAAGGGCTCCCCCATGCCCATAAAAACGATATGATTTACGCGTTCACCTTTTGTTAACAATTCTTGTTCAAAATATAATGCCTGATCAACAATTTCTTCATATGTAAGATTACGTCTGAAGCCCATTTTACCTGTTGCGCAAAAAACACACTTCATGGGACATCCTGCCTGGCACGAAACACATACACTGTTTCTTTTATCTTCAAATTTCATAAGAACAGCTTCGATTTTTTCTCCGTCCCGAAGCTCAAATAAGGCTTTAATCGTGGTCCCATCTTTGTTTTGATTTTTTATTAATGGTTTTAATGTGTAAATCGGAGCCTCCTTTTCTAAAAATTCCGTTAAATCTTTAGGTAAAACATGGATATCGGCATAATTGTTTTTAGCGCTTTTAAATAATGCCTGATAAATTTGATTTGCACGGAACTGCGGAATTCCCCTTTTTTTAAACAACTCCCTTAGCTCAAACAGTGATTTCATGTTCTTGTATATGTTGATGAAGACTATACAGCACAATTTTACACGATTTTTTGTGATTATAAAGGCAAAAGTTATTTTTGGGTCTTTCTTTTTATTTAAATGCAATTAATCTTAATATCCAGTCTTTTAATGAAAAATAACAATTATATTTATGTTTGTTCTTGTGCTTACAGACACCACGGCTCATTCGAAATTTTTATCACGCGGACTAAAGTACGAAAATATTCATTCAAATGTAAAAATTTTTAACGATCTGTGGTTTAACCCGTATGAATGCCCTTCGTATTCTGCGGTTATATGCAGAATGACAAGACAAACGATCCTTGAGGAAACATTGATTAAAAATATAAACGATATAAGTAAACAATGTCCGGTATTTATACTTGATGAAACTTCGAGCGCAGAGAATGTTTTTAAAAGTCCCAAAAATAATATATTTATATTCACAAAAGATTTGCCGCTTCGCAAATTGGCGTTTTTAATCAAAAAACTTGTAAATACAAATAACATAGGGAAACAAAATATGTTGAAAGTATGCGATCTTGAGCTTGATCCGAGAACAAGAAAAGTAGAGCGTTTTGGCGAAAAACATTTTTTAAGAAACAAGGAATATCAGCTGCTTGAATATTTAATGTCAAACACGGACCAAATATTATCGAGACAAAAAATTCTTGAAACCGTGTGGGACCGAAACGCGAATTTATTCACCAATACTATTGATACCCATATTCATAATCTGCGTAAAAAAATTGATTATAAAGAAAAGGAACAGCTAATTGAAACAGTTCACTGCAGCGGATACATAATGCATTCCAACCCAAAAATTGTTAATTAGAAATTATTTTATTAATTAGTAAACACTATTTGCTTCCATGCAAAATATGTTGTGGCTATAATAAAATCCGTTTTACATTAATTGCGGGAAATTTTTATTATTTTTTAATTTTTCTTTTATGAATGTTCAAAATAAACCTGTTCAGACCTTTCAAAATGCTCACAAAATTGTTCAGGACCTTTTGATTTTACTTTCACAAAAAGAAAAACATGTGATTAAAAGAAGATTTAATCTTGATAATACATACAAATCAACTTTGGAGGAAATCGGTAAACAGTTTAATGTAACGCGGGAAAGAATCAGGCAGATTGAAAAAAACGCCTTAACCAAACTTCAAAGAAATGTGGGGAATACAGAATTAAGCGTTGTTAATGAGTTTATTAAAGAAATTTTAAAGGAAAACGGAGGGATTATGACTGAAGAAAATTTATTTTCTTCACTCATTAACTTATTAAATAAAAATGAAGTTGAGATTAACAAAAATGCCATCAATCTTTCAATAGCACTCGACAAAGAACTTGAGCGAGTTCCAAATACTATCAATTATAAGCCTTTTATCAGGTTTATTCAGATATCCGACCAGTTTGTTTCAGATGTAACAGCAAATGCAATTAAAGTCCTTCAAAAAAAGACAGACATAGTCCCCCATTCCAAACTTTTTGAAGAATTAAAGAAAAAATCAGTGCATGTAAAAGATAACGTAGCACAGGTTGTTTCAGCCTTCACTCTTGATAAAAGGTTGAAAATCGTTGACGGGTCGGTAGGATTAGCCACATGGAGACATATCAATCCTAAAACCCTGCGCGATAAAATTTATTTTGTTTTAAACCAGAATAAAAAACCTCTTCATTTTGTTGATATCGTAAACAGAATTTCAGAACTGCGCTTTGATAATAAACGAATAAATCTTCAGGCGGTTCACAACGAACTTATCAGACATGATCAGTTTGTGCTTATAGGAAGGGGTATATATGCCCTTAAAGGCTGGGGATATCATGACGGTACCGTAGCTGATATCATTGAGGAAATTTTAAAGGACGGCAGAGCAAAATCACAGGATGATATTATTAAGGAAGTCCTGAAACAAAGGATGGTAAAAAAGATTACAATTATCCTGAATTTAAAAAACAAACAGCAGTTTGAACGTGTCGGGCGCGAACAGTACAGGCTCAAAAAGAACAATTGACATTTAACATTTGACAATTGACCGTGACTGATTTTTGATTTGCGTCAAATATCAAGGAATAAGCATCAAAGCATAATAAAATCTTTTGGATATTTCTTTTTTTCTAATCTGAATTTTTTTTGCAGATTGTGTATTTTTGCTGTTACTTCTTTATCCAGCTGAGAAGAAAATTTTTGCTCTGCTTTTTTTAGCATTTCAAGGGCTTTTAAATTATCAGGCTCAATTTCAAGAACTTCCCGCAGTCCCTCTATGCATTTTTCATATTTGCCTTTTTGAAAAAGAATTAACAATTGATCATATGCTCCATATATAAATTCTTTTTTTGCGAATTCCAGTGTGATTTTTTCGCGGCGCGCAGCTTTTTTTAACAGATTTTTGATTCTAACAGATTCCGGGCATATTTTTTCAAGTTCCCGTAAAAAGTTTTCTATATCGTTAAACTTTTCACTATTTAACAGTTTTTCATTTTCTTTGATTTTTTGTTCCACTAAAAGATTTTTTGCTTTTAAATAAAGACTCCCGCATTTTTCGTGCTGTGGGATTTTGCGGAGTATTTCACGGGAAAAAGAAATCGCCTTTTCATAATCTTGGGTTTTGATGGCCTGTTCGATAGCCCGTAAATAATTATCAAGCGTTTGTTTTTGCATTTCTGAAACCTGGTTTCTGTAAGCTTTTTGTGCCCGGTATAATAGCTTTTTAGCCTTTTTGTAGCCCGGCACATACTGTACGGCTGCAGTTAGTTTTTTAACCAGTTCTTCATATTTTTTTTGTTTCCAGAGAGGTTTTAATGTTATTAAATCTTTTTTTACAGCTGCAACATTATGTTTATAAACGATCTTTTCGATTTTATTTTTCAGTCTGATCAATTTGTGATGATCGGGAAAATTTAACAGTATTTTTTTGCATAAATTGTATGCGTCCTGGTAGGATCCTCTTTTTATTAAGGTTTCTATTTCATTGATGACCGAATTCAATTCGTGTTTAATATTAGAATTCATTTAATTTATCATTAATTTTAACAATAGAAGATTTTAATTCTTCAAGGCGTATTTTTTCTTTTTCCACAACTTCTTTTGGAGCTTTAGAAACAAAATTCGAGTTGTTTAATTTGTTTTTCAAAACCATCATTTCTTGTTCAAGTATTTTTATTTCTTTGGTTAACCGGTTTTTTTCTTTTTCTAAATCAATTAAATCCGATAAAGGCAAATAAATTTCAAGATCGGACACAAAAAGACTGACGGCTTTGGGAACCTTTTTGCCTTTTTCAAGTATTTCAAGTTTTTCAAGCCTGCCCATTTTCATAATTGAATCGCGTTTTTCTTCAAAAAATTGCGTTTTGTTGCCGGCATATATTATGGCGTTAACCTTTTTTGCGGGCGCGACACCATATTCAGCCCGTACACTTCTTATATATGCAATAACCTGATGAAGCAGCTCCATTTCTTTAACTTCTTTTGTAAAAATCATGTTTTTATCAAATTCAGGCCACTTACGATGAATTAACATATCTTTTTCTTCAAGATGCGTCCAAAGAGCTTCTGTAACAAACGGAACAAAAGGATGAATAAGTGTTAAAAGGGTCTTTAAAATATAAATTAACACTTCCGGATTAAGCTGCTCACCTTTGGAAAGCTCAACATACCAGTCGCAGTAATCGCTCCATGTAAAGTTGTAAATTTTAGTGCCCGCTTCGGAAAATCTAAAATTTTCCATATCATCGGTGACATCTTTTATTAAAAGCTGGAGTTTGGTAATGATCCATTTGTCGGCTCTTGTTTTTATATGTTGGATTTTAAATCCCGATTTTAGATGTTTTTCATCAACATTCATTAGGGTAAATCTTGATGCGTTCCATATTTTGTTCACAAAATTTCTGTAACCGGCGATTTTCTCTTCGTAAAGCCTTAAATCATTGCCCGGAGTTGCTCCGATAATAAAACTTAACCTTAAAGCGTCCGTGCCGTATTTCTCGATCATATCAAGAGGATCGATACATGTTGCAGGGTCGGATTTTGACATCTTTTTGCCTTCTCTGGTGCGGATTAAACCGTGAAGATAAACTTTTTCAAACGGGACTTCATGTAATGCGTAGGTAGTCATAATAATCATCCTTGCAATCCAGAAAAACAAAATATCATAACCCGTTTCCATAACTGATGTAGGATGGAAATAATCCAGATCTTTCGTTTTATCGGGCCATCCTAAAGTTGAAAATGTCCATAACCCCGAAGAAAACCAAGTGTCCAGGGTATCCGGATCCTGCCTCAGCCTGAATTCGCCGCATTTGCATTTTTTTGGAGGCTCGGCACTTACTATAACTTCTCCGCACTCATCGCAGTAATAAACCGGAAGACGGTGCCCCCACCAGATTTGGCGTGAAATACACCAGTCGTGAAGGTTGTTCATCCAGTTAAAATAGATTTTATTGAATCTGTCCGGAACAATTTCGATTTTTCCCTTTTTTACAACTTCAAGAGCTTTCTGTTTTAAGCTTATTTTTTTGCTCCCTTCTTTGATTACCGGTTTATCCACGGCTATAAACCATTGTCTTGAAATCAGCGGTTCTATCGGAGTTTTACACCTGTAGCATATAGACAAATTATTGGTAAAAGCTTCTTCTTTGACCAGAAGTCCCAATTTGTTAAGATCTTCAAGGACTTTATTTCTTGCTTCTTTTACAGATAAACCTTCATATTTTACACCGGCTTCGCGTGTCATTTTTGCATTTTCGTTTATCACCTGAATTGATTGAATTTTATGTTTCTGGGCAAGTTCGGCATCTATAACAGAATGCGCCGGGGTCATTTTTAAAGCTCCGGTGCCGAAATTCATATCAACATGCTTATCGGCAATAATCGGGATATTGCGGTTCTGCAGGGGCAAAATTACGGTTTTGCCTATAAGTTTTTTATATCTTTTGTCATCCGGGTTAACCGCAACAGCGGTATCACCAAGCATTGTTTCGGGTCTTACTGTTGCCACGGTAATAAAATCATCCTCGCACGCAACCGGATATTTAATATAATAAAGTTTTGCTTCCTGTTCTTTATAGTCCACCTCATCATCGGCCAGTGTCGACGAACATCTGGGGCACCAGTTTACTATTCTGTTTCCGCGATAAATAAGTCCGTCATTATACATTTTTACAAAAACATTTTTTACAGCACGTGAAAGGCCTTCATCAAGAGTATATCTTTCACGGGTCCAGTCGCAGCTTGCCCCCATTTTTCTAATCTGATTTCTAATTGTGTTTCTTGAGCCTTCAACAAACCGTTCCACTTCTTGAATGAATTTTTCTCTTCCAAGTTTATGTCTTGTCTGCCCTTTTTCCGCAAGCAGTTTTTCAACCCTGTTCTGAGTTGCGATGCCGGCATGATCCGTTCCGGGAAGCCATAAAGTCGAAAATCCCCGCATCCTTTTATATCTGATCATAATATCCTGAATGGCAAGCATTGTAGCATGCCCAAGATGCAGAGTGCCGGTTGCGTTCGGGGGCGGCATCGAAATCGTAAAAGGTTTCTTTTTTTTATCTGTATTGGGAGTAAAAGCTCCTGAAGTTTCCCATTTATTATAAATTTCATCTTCATATTTATATGCCTCGTAGGCTTTTTCTATTTCTTTCACTTTTTAAGTTGGTTATAATTTGTCCAGAAAAATTCTCTTTTATTTTATATCACAAAAATCATAAATACAAACCAGCACGG
>JAFGJT010000004.1 GCA_016928915.1 Candidatus Peregrinibacteria bacterium | reverse complement strand
GTCACCGCTACAATTTGGAATCCTGAAATACCAGTTACAAAAACAAAAACTCAACTACGGTGTCTTAAATGTCTGAAACTACTACATCTTGAAAAATTCGATTTAATAATTGATTAATATGGATGATTTTTATGTTATGCCGCAGCGCGAAATCATACAAATCTTTATTTCTGGCCATTTTACCGTCATCCCGTAAAATCTCGCATATTACGGCAACTTTAACAAAATTGCTTATCCTGCATAATTCTATTGCCGCCTCACTATGACCTTTCCTTTTATTTAAGCCGTTGGAGTCAACAATAATCGGAAATATATGCCCGGGCCTGCAAAAATCTGTATATTTTGTTGTGTCTGAAACAAGGGCTTTAACTGTTTTAGCTCTGTCGTAAGCCGAAATCCCGGTAGTCGTACCATGTTTATAATCAACCGATACCGTAAATCTGCAGCTATTTTTTTCTGTATTTGAAGCAACCATTAAAGGAAGTTTAAATTTTTTTGCCCGTTTTTCCTCTAATGGAACACAAATAAGCCCTCTGCCATATTTCGACATAAAGTTAATTGTATCGGGTGTGACTTTTTGTCCGGCGCAAACAAGATCTCCTTCATTCTCTCTGCTTTTATCATCAACAACAATAATAATCCTGCCTTTCTTAAAATCAGCAAGAGCATCCTCTATTTTATTATATTTGAACATATTAAATTGAATATCTCACAAATTTTTCAATTTTAATATTTTCACCGAGTTTTGTTATGGTATCAGTCAATAACTGACTAATTGTAATTTCGGGATTTTTTACAAAAGCCTGTTTTAAAAGCGAAAGTTCATCACGAAATTTATTTTCTTTGCCTTCAAGTATTTTATCCCACATTTTTTCAGGTTTTCCTTCTCTTTTAAGCTGTTCACGCCAGATGTCTTTTTCCTTATCAATTAACTCTGAGGGAACGTCTTCGGGATTTAGGCATAACGGAGAGGATGCTGCAATATGCATGGCAATATCCTTAGCAAGCGCCTGAAAATCCGTATTTTTTGCCACAAAATCAGTTTCACATCCAAGATGAACCATGGATCCGACTTTAAAATTAGGATGGATATATGAAATAATTACCCCCTGTGTCGTGGACCTTACCGAACGCGAAACGGCTTTTGCTTCGCCTTTAGCCCTTAAAACATCAACAGCTTTATTTAAGTCTCCGTTTGATTCTGCAAGAGCGGATTTACATGCCATCATTGAAACCCCGGTCATTTCCCGAAGTTTTTTAATTAAATCAAGAGAAACATCAGTCATATTCGTAAGAATTAAAGAATTATTGCGGATTTTTAGGTTCTTGCGGAGGCTGCGTCTGCTGATCGCCCGGAGGAGGGTTTTGTGTGGGTTGAGAAGGCTCTTTCGTTTCCGGTGTTTTTCCGGTTATTGTTCCGATTATTGCATTAACGGGAAATTTCAAAGCAATAGGTGTAAGAACCGGAATATTCATATCATAACTCTGCACCGATTTGATAATCCCAAGAACAGACAAAGCAGCAAGACCCAAAAATAAAAGACCTTCCACCATGCTTACAAAAACAGCGGGAAACGGCCATAATAGAATTAAAGCCGCGATCAATGCGACAAACCATACACTGAATATTGTAAGGCCATGCGCTGCGTGCTTTTTACAGAATTCACTTTTCGGCATCATCGCAAGAGTAAGAAGTCCAAGAAAAGCAATATATCCGATTGCCGACCATACACGCTCTTCCTGGGTTGTATGCACCGGAGGAGGCGGGGGAGTCGTTGGAGCAGGAGGAGGTGTTGGGGTAGGTGAAGTTTGGGGCTGTGCGGTGGGCGTTTCTGCCGGTTGACCAGCCGACGGGGTCTGTTGTTCTGCCGGTTGCTGCTGTGGTTGTTGTTGAGTATCTTGAAACATAAAATATATTTTAATGAATTAAAGATGAATTAATTATTTTTTCTTATTTTTTGCATTAAGAATTGCATCTTCAATCTTTGCAAGAAAATACTTTAATGACTTAACCGCATCATCATTGCCGGGTATCGGATAATCAATCTCATCGGGATTGGAATTGGAATCTGTTATTGCGATCAAAGGCAAATGCAATTTTTTTGCTTCTTGTATGGCTATATTGTCCCTTACTGTATCTATGACAAAAAGAATGTCCGGCAGACGATTTAAATTTTTTAAACCGCCGAAAGCAGTTTGAAGTTTTTCAAGCTCTTTTTTGAATTTGCTGGCCTCTTTCTTTGTATATTTTACAAATTCTCCCGATTCCTGAGCATTCAAAAGATCCTGAAAATGCTTAATGCGTTTTTTAACGGTTGCAAAATTTGTCAGAAGACCTCCTATCCATTTGTGTGTTACAAACGGCATGCCGCATTTTTTAGCTACAGTTTCAACAACTGAAGCGGCCTGTTGCTTTGTGCTTACAAATAATATAGTTTTCCCTTCTTCAATGCTCTTTTGAATGTAGATAATCGCTTTTTGAAGCTGGTCAAAAGTTTTTTGAAGGTCAAATACATGAACGCCTTGATAAACGCCATATAAATAACGTTTCATTTTAGGATTCCATTTTTGCGTTGGGTGCCCGAAATGCACGGCCGCCGCCAGCATTTCTTTAAGTTCTACTTGAGACATAATCCTTGTGGTTAACGCCCGTCTTTATCATTTTACGGATTGACCCCGCCTTGGCGGGGAGGATGCCGCAATCAAAAGATAGACTAGAATAAAATGCACCGCCACTGTAATATATGCGCGAAAAACATGCAAGTTTAAATTATGAAAAATATTAGATCTTTACGTGAAAAAATCGATTTAATCGATAATCAAATTCAAAATCTGCTTGTAAAAAGGTTTAAACTGATCGACAGGTTGGCTCATTTAAAAGTAAAACAAGGAGTGCCAATATATATAAAACAAAGAGAAAAAACAAAGCTAATGCAAATTAAAGGAAGCAAATATTTATTTTCCATTTTTAAATCAATTTTAGACGCATCCAAAAAGTACCAAACCGCAGCAAAGAGACGGTTTACAAAAAATGGAAAAAATGATAAAATAATACTATGAATGATATTGCAACAACATTAAAAGAAAACACATATAAACCCGTTAAAATCACCATAACGCTGCCTACTCATGCGTATTTTATGTCCGGGATCAGGGATTTTACGCTTTCGCTGATAAAAAATACAACTGAATTCTCTGAGCAATGGGCTTACAGGTTTCAGTCGGTTGTTGATGAACTTGCCAATAATGCCATTGAACACGGCTCACAGCCCGGCGAAGAAATTAAAATTACTTTTATTTACAATCCAAATGAATCAATAGAGATACAAGTTGAAGATTCCGGCACAGGAAAAGATGCAAGAAAAGCCGAAGAAATAAAAAAAATAGTGGATCAGTATATTCAACAAAGTGTTCCAATGGCCAACATTCGCGGCAGAGGGCTTGCAAAAATTGTTCACGAATGGACGGATGAATTAGAATTTATTGACAAACCCGAAGGAGGCCTTAAAGTGAAAGTGGTAAAATATCTTACGCATGTTGAAACGGAAGAGCTTAAAAAAAGTTTTGTTTATTCAGAAGATAAAACACATATATTAATTTAACAAATAACAATTATAAATATGGCTACACCAGCATCAATTACAATAGAAGACGTTGAATCAACAACACAAGGCGTTGTTGTAAAACTTGTTAAGTTTTCGGGCCAGCTTGATGAAAGCAACGTAGACGAAAAAGCGCAGCAGATCTATCAGCTTATTGAAAGTAATCCCACAAATTTAAATTTGATTTTTGATTTTGAAGAGCTGGAATACATGAATTCAAAATCAATAGGGTATCTTACTGACTGGTACGGCAAAGTTTATGAAAATGGCGGAAAAATTGTTATCGCAAAAACAAGACCCAATATTTTGGATATACTTCAGGTTGTCGGGCTCACACAGCTCATCAAAACATATCCCACGATTGACGAGGCAAAATTTGCTATTACCCATTAATGAGTGATACATTTCTTTGGATAATCAGTGTTGTTCTTTCTTCCATTCCGGTTGTTATTTGGCTGTATATACTTTTTAGTGACAGAAAAAAAGAAAAAAAACTACTCGCACTTATGTTTTCGGGCGGAATTATTGCCGTTCTTTCAGTTTTTGTTCTTGAATTTTTCTGGGGCTATTACCCTGAATTCGATCCTTTTGAATGGATAAGAATAAATATCGAGGATCCTACATACTATTATGTGGTTCTTTTCATAGTGGTGGGGGTTCTGGAAGAAATTGTTAAACAGATGATGGTTCGTTATGTTGACTCAAAAAAAGTCATTATACAGACGATAAACGACTCAATACGCTTTGGAATTGCCGCTGCTCTGGGTTTTGCTTTTGCCGAAAATATTGTGTATTTCTATGCAGTGATGCAGGAAGAAAGCATTCAGCAGATTATTATAACTTTCCTTTTCAGATCAATATTCACGGCATGCGGACATATGGTGTTCTCAGGTATATTTGGATATTATTTTGGAATTGCAAAATTCACTATAGATATTTATTTGCAGAAGGGGCTTGAGGGCAAAAAAAACGTTATAGCCTGGATTTTAAGCAGGATATTCAGAATTTCTTATTCTCATGCTGTAAAAGAGGTAAAAATCCTGCAGGGTTTGATTATTGCCATAGGAATACATGCAGTATTTAACTTTTTATTGCAGCTGAATTTAATTCTGCCGGCAATTATAATAGTTGTACTCGGGTATTTATATTTAAAATATTTATTGCAAAGAAAGGCGGGAAATTTAATATTAATATCTGATATTGATGAGAAAAAACGCTCCAGCATGGGCAAAAAAGATGAAGACGTGGTTCTTGAGCTTCTTGGTTTATGGTTTGATCAAAAAAAATATGTTGATGTTATGCATATTTGCGAACGACTTCTTGAAAGGGATCCTGACAATAATGTTGTAAAACTGTTTAAAGCAAAAGCCATGGACAAATTGGATCCGGATAATCCGTACAGAAAAATCATTGATACCATGCTTGGCAAAAAAAGAAACGAGTCGGAAATCAATACAATCACATACTACCGGCAAAAGAAAGAAGTTGCCGGAAAGAACATATCCGAGAATAAAAAAGAAAAACTATTCAGATTTATTGATGAGAAAAAACAAAAAACCGATGAAGTGTTTAAATTAAAAATTTGACGCAGAGTGTTTAAGTTTTTATTATAGGGTGGCATAAAACAAATACGTCATGACTTTAAAAGAAGCAAAAATCGCCATTGTATGCGACTGGCTCACAAATTTTGCCGGCGCCGAACGCGTTATTTTAAAGTTGCACAAAATGTTTCCAGCAGCCCCTATTTATACATCCGTGTACAACGAAAAAAAAATGCCCGAATTTAAAAACGCGGTAATTCATACTTCATTTATTCAACAAATACCAAAAGCAAAAGAAAAACATCAGCTTTTTTTAAAATTATATCCGGTTGCGTTTGAACAGTTCGATTTAAGCGGTTATGACATTGTCATTTCAAGCTGCCATTCTTGTTCAAAAGGCATAATAACAAAACCGGAAACCATGCATGTTTGTTACTGCCATTCCCCAATGCGCTACGCGTGGGACAATTCGCATGAATACCTTAGAACCTATAAAATGCACGGCTTTCTTAAACGATTTGTTCCAAAACTGATGAATAAAATAAGAATATGGGATCGTCTGGCCGCGGATCGTGTGGATTTCTTTGCGACAAATTCAAATTTTGTTAAAAAACGTATAAAAAAATATTATAAGCATGATGCGCAAGTTATTTATCCTATGGTTAATACAAACGAATTCTATATTTCAAATCAGGATCCAAAAAAATATTATTTGGCTGTCGGCCGTTTTACACCATACAAACGCTTTGACCTGATTGTTGATGCTTTTAATGAACTGCCCTACAAATTAAAAATTGTAGGAACCGGCTTGGAAGAAAATGAACTTAAAAAACGGGCCAGAACAAATATTGAATTTTTGGGGCATGTTTCCGAAACTTCGCTTAAAGATTTATATGCAAACTGTAAGGCTCTAATATTCCCGCAGATAGAAGATTTTGGCATAACTCCTCTTGAAGCCATGGCTTCCGGGAGGCCTGTTGTTGCATTTAACAAGGGAGGCGCGCTTGAAACGGTTATTAATAATCAAACAGGAATATTTTTTAACGAACAAAATGTCATTTCGCTTAAAGCGGCGGTTGAAAAGTGTGAAAAGACCAAATGGAATTCAAAAACAATAAGACAGCACGCAATGAAATTCGATGAAAAAGTGTTTGAAAAAGATTTTAACAAATACTTAGAAACACAATGGAATTATTGGCAAAAAACCATGCGCTGATTTAGACCGTAAGTACATACTGGACCACGTTTACAACCACCCAGGCTACAAGAACAACAACCAAACCGATCAAAGCGTTTGTGATCGTTTTTTTGCCTTTTTCCTTATCCTGCCCAAGGCCGGAAATTACATATTGATATCCTCCTAAAACAAGAAAAAGCACTGCAATAAGGCCTGCAATTCCGATTATAAACTGTATCAAATATACTACATAATAGGGGACCATCCAAAAATGGATTCTGCCGGTTTGTATCCCGCAAGCCAAAATTTCATTTCTATCTTGGGATGAAGATTCTTTAAATTCTTTTACCGGATCCGCAAGTTCATCAAGGTCATCCAGTCTGTCTTTGCATAACATAGTTTCTTGTTTCGGCTGCGGCAGCAAAGTGCCGAGTTCAAGCCCGCTTTGGTCTACCTGTGCATAAATGGTTTGAAATGAAAAATTTAAAAAACAAAAACTAATTACAATCAGACCTGATATTGTTTTTTTCATGATTTTTGATTATTCATCCTTAATATTATATCATAGCAATCAACTAATTTTTAGGTTAAAATAGACTGGCTCCAAAATTAACAAACCATGGAAAAACCGATAATTGCAATCGTGGGACGACCTAATGTTGGCAAATCAACCTTATTTAACAGGTTAATAGGCAGACGTTTGTCTATAATTTCTAAAGAAGCGGGCACGACCCGCGACAGAATTTACCAAAATATATCCATCAATGACTTCCCGGTTACATTAATAGATACCGGCGGACTTTCATCCGAAACAAAAAAAAATATTGAAAATGATATTAAATCTCAGGCGCAAATAGCCGTACAGGAAGCGGATCTGATTTATTTTGTAGTTAATGCGGCGGAACAGTTAACAATTGATGATTATGCGGCTTCCGACTTATTAAGAAGATCTAACAAAAAAATAATTTTAATTGCCAATAAATACGACAGTAATGCATCCTTTGGCAGACTGCCGGAGCTGTACGCTCTGGGTTTTGGGGACCCTGTGGGAGTATCTTCAATACACAACACCGGAATAGATGAGCTTAAAAACACTACAGTCAAAACATTAAAAGCTCTTAAATTCAAACCTGTAAAAGAGGGTAAGAAAAAAAGTGATGTTATTAAACTATGCCTGCTCGGAAAACCTAATGTGGGCAAATCTTCATTAATCAACGCTCTTCTTGGTGAAAAAAGGGTAATTGTTTCTGATATACCCGGCACAACACGCGACAGCCTCGATATTCACCTCAATTATAATGAAAAAAAAATTATTCTTGTTGATACCGCGGGTTTAAGACGCAGAGGCAGAATAGAAAAGGGTATTGAAAAATTCTCAAGCCTGCGTGTTTTTCATGCGCTGGATGCAAGCGACATCGCTCTTTTGATGCTCGATTTTTCCGAAGGAATAACGAAACAGGACATGCATATAGCTGAATTTATCCTAGAGGCAAAAAAAGGTTTAATTCTTGTTATTAACAAAAGCGATTTAGCTGATGACAACGATGACAAGCTTAAATTTATTGCAAAGGCAAAAAGCAAATTTGCATTCTTGCCCTGGGCTCCGGTAGTTTTTATTTCAGCTTTAAATAAACAAAATATAACAAAAGTTTTCGAGCTGGCGGAACAGATTATTTTGGAAAGAAACAAACGAATTCCAACTGGAGAATTAAACGGTTTTGTAAAGAAAATAACAGCAAAACACATTCCTTCAGGCACAAAAAGAATTAGACCCAAAATTCTTTATGTTTCACAAACAGGAACAAACCCGCCTGAATTTGTCTTTTTTGTTAATGATGCTAATGCGCTCCATTTTTCATATAAGCGCTATCTTGAGAATGAAATACGGAAGCAGTATCAATTTTCGGGTACAGCGATAAGCCTTGTTTTTCGGAGCCGCGAACGCCGGGAATGAAATATTTCTCAAACTGATTAATTCTTTTCTTCCATAAAAAGGAATATCGCTCCCTCATATCTATATCATGAAATTTTAATATTGTGTCAGTAATAAGAATGCCGCTTCTGCTTTCAAGTTTTTTTGCTTTCCTTTCCGAACGCCGTTTTTGCAGTTTTCCAATAATATTTTCGATAAAATTACCAATAATTCCTTTCAGCGGAAACTCAAACAATTTCTGTAGCCTAATTATAACTCCGGATTCGGGCAGTATAAATTTATTTTGCTCAAACTCATATTCAAAATAATTATGTATCCACGCATTTTCATTAAGAAAATCCATGTAAGTCTTTTTGCCTATTATAGGCTGCATCAATCTTATCCAATAAATAAAATAAATATCATCAGTATTTAGTTTTAAAGTTTCCAGATTCATATTGTCTCTGGAAACCCAAAAACTTAAACAAAACCTACCCTTTATTTTTCTACCATGCCTCCTTATGCCCAAAAATTGCGTAAAGATAAAAGCAAACAGCCTGGCTGTAAACAACCTGTTTTTTTCTGTTATTATAAAGATATCAATATCGCTTCCTTTATCAGCATCATAAAATGCAAGGCTGTTGCATATCCCGATCATTCTTATAAATGGCAGCAACTGCATATATTTGATAAACTTTTGAGCCTTTCTGATTAGCTTTTTTGCCCTGTGTTCCATATCTGTCCTTACATCCACTGTTAAGAATCTGCCTTTTAAATAAACATGGCAGTTGTTTTCAATCACAAACTCCTCGTGGTTTATAAAATTATAAAGTTCATCATAAGACCACTTTTTATATAGCATATACTCACAGATTTCCTCGTTTGTTAAAGCAAAATCAAAACAGTCAAAAAAACATATTGTTTTAATGAAAGACATGCGTTTTTTTAATATTTCCTGATCTAACATCAAAAATATTAATTCGCATGAATTATACATTAAATTTAAAATTTTACAATAGGTGCGAAATTATTAATTTTGTAAAAAATTTGAAAATATTTCGTTATAAATTGTGTTATATCAAATTTAATTATATAATCATTAAGTTGTTTAACCACAATAACATGAAAACTAAAAAACTGATTGTAAGCATTATTGCAGGGCTTACATTTATGTTCACAAGTATTTTGCCTGCACAAGCCTTGATTCTCATTCCGTTCGAACCGTTAATTCCGGCAATTCCGCTGGTCTTTAATCCGATTTACGTCAATTGTTCCGGAGGAAACGATACAAATGACGGTACAACAGCTGCTCAAGCCGTAAAAACAATAACAAAAGCAATTTCTTTAGCAAATGCAGGATCAGAAACAACTTATCAGGTCTTAATATCAGAAGGCACCTGCCAAAACGAAACTTTTCCCCTATCTGTAACCAGTAGAAACCTTTATTTCTATGGAGGTTATTACAATAATTTTGCCAGCAGGGATCCGGAGAATCATTTAACGCAGATTCGCGGTAGCGCTAATACAACCTTTGATGTTTTAAATCGTAGTTTTACTTTGTCCGGGCTTAAAATTCACAGCCAGACAAGTGGTGATGCAGTTATATATCTAGATCTTACAGGTGTTGACGATCATACTGTGATAATTGAAGGGGTTGAAATAGCCGATACAGTTTCAACTTTAGCCGCAATCTATGGGAATTTTGAATCAGGAGATGCTGTTCATGTTAACGGCAATTATTTAAACAATAATGATTCCGTTGGTGCAACAATCTTTGTTGAAGGAACTCCCTCAACCTCAAAAATTTATAATAATTTCCTCTATGATAATATGGGCGGATTTCAGGGAGGAATTAACGCTCAAAATTCATTAGTTTATAATAATATTATCTCCAAAATTGAATTCGGAAGCGGTCTGTATTTAAAGAGCGGAACAAAAGCTTATAACAACACAGTTGTAAATAATAAAAATGGCATCACTGTAGCGAGCGGAGCAACCGGTGTAATTATAAAAAACAATCTAATTGCTTATAATTCAGGCAAAGAACTTGATGTTGGAACAACAACCGCGGAATATGATTTTAATGCTTATTTCAGCAATACAACAACCCATACCCAAGCTGTAAACGAACTTAGCTGTGATCCAAAATTGAATAATGTCAATTCAACAAATACAGGAGACTATAAACTCGGTGCAAATTCAACCTGCATTGATGAAGGAACCGAACTTGCTGAAGTGTTAAAAGACTATTTCGGATCTGCAAGAAAAAAGGACGGCAATAATGATGCTGTGTATGCAAGCGATCCCGGAGCTCATGAAGCAGACGGAGACACAGCAGCCGCTCCTGTTGTTTCTGCAAACACGGCCAGCCCGAACATTTTTTCTCCAAATGATGACGGCAATAACGACACAACAACCATATCGTTTAATTTGAATGTACGAAGCAATGTGATAGTTGCAATTTACGATGGTTCTGACATCGTTAAACAACTAATAAACGAAGTTAAAAGTTCCGGCACCCACAATGTGGTATGGG
This sequence comes from Candidatus Peregrinibacteria bacterium, assembly GCA_016928915.1. GTDB lineage: Bacteria > Patescibacteriota > Gracilibacteria > UBA1369 > PNNO01 > JAFGJT01. Next base: position 52,486 of record JAFGJT010000004.1, on the reverse strand, counting down.
ACGGAAAAAATACGGGAGGCGAAACAATGCCTGTGAAAACTTACACATATAAAATCACGGCTCAAAACAGCGAAGGAATGAATGAAAAATCAGGCAATGTTTCAATTGAATACGGAGTATCCGGAAATCTTTGCGCCGGATTCACTGATGTCGCTTTCAATGATCCTTTATGCCCGGCAATCACTTACGTAAAAAATGAAGGTATATTTGAAGGTTATCCGGATGGAACATTTCAGCCATACACAATAATCAACAGGGCTGAAACAACCAAAGTCGCCACCGAAGCATTTAATTATACTATACTGCCCGATAACGGAACCAATCTTGGATTTCCTGATATTACTATAGGAGCATGGTATGTCCCGTACGTAAGAACAGCAAAAGATGCGGGAATTGTTGTTGGTTATGCGGACGGTCTTTTTAGACCCGGCCAGCAGGTGAACCGCGTTGAAATGTTAAAAATAGTTTTAGTGGCATCAGGAGAAGATTTATCAGGTGTAACGGTAACAACTATGCCTTACCCTGATACTCCTTTGGATGCTTGGTACATAATTTATGTACAGTTCTCCAAAAATAACGCACTGGTTGATGCTTCCGCGGACGGCAAATTTTACCCGGATCAAGGAATGAAAAGAGGAGATGTTGCTGAACTTTTCTATAGATTCCACAATGGCGGATTTATGTAATTTGAATTCTGAATCAAAAGCCCTGCCTGACTGCTCAGGCGGGGCTTTTTTATGATATAATCGTATATGATTAAAGCAACATAATGAACCAAAAAATTCAAAACATATTAAAAAACCTGCCTCGCAAACCCGGTGTTTACAGATTTTATAATGGAGAAAACAACCTTCTATATGTAGGAAAAGCCATAAATCTTGCGCATAGAGTTAAAAGTTATTTCCAAAAAACACATAAATTGAGCCAAAGAATTCAAAAACTTGTTTCACAAATAGAAGATATTGAATATACGGTTGTAGGTTCGGAGCTTGAAGCTCTTATTCTTGAAACCAATCTTATTAAAGAAAACCGTCCGAAATATAATATTTTAATGAAGGATGATAAAAACTATGTTTACTTAAAAATTACGCAAAACGAAGATTTTCCGCGGGTCCTGATAGTTAGAAATGTGTTAAACGACGGAGCTCTGTATTTTGGACCCAAGACAGCCTCGGGCAAACTTAAAAAAACCCTGGATGTTTTAAAAAAGATTTTTCCGTACAGGCACTGCAATTTATTTTTGAAATACGAAGGTCCGGGAAAAGTGATTGTCACAAAAAAAACAATGAAATATCCGTGCCTCGATTTTCACATAAAAAGATGTATCGGTCCCTGTGTATGTGCTTGCACAAAGGGTGAATATGCTGAAATGATTAAGCAAATCATTAATTTTTTTAAAGGAAAAGGTGATAAAATAATTGAATCCCTTGTTAAACCGATGAATGAAGCGGCCGGTGAAAAGAATTTTGAAAAAGCCGCAGCTTTACGCGATAAACTTCACGCAATAAACGAAATCCTTGAAAAACAAATAATTTCGGCACCAACAGGTGAAGAAATGGATATAATAAATTATGTTTATCAGCTGGGCAGAATATATTTCACTTTGTTTATTATAAGAGACGGAAAACTGATTGATCAGGAAAATTTTATTTTCAAAATGGATGACTCCGGGGAAACAACTTCCGAAGATTCGGAAATCCTTGAATCGTTTTTAAATCAGTATTATGAAAACTCAACCGATATTCCCAAAAAAATTATTATCCCTCATGAAATTGAAGGCAAAAATCCGTTCGAAGAATGGCTAAAAGTATTAAAAGGGCGAAAAGTTGAATTAATCGCAGCCCAAAAAGGCGATAAAAACAAACTTTTGGAACTTGCATTAAAAAACGCAAAAATTTTCGCCGATACAAGCAGAGCGCGCTGGCAGGGCGATGAAAACAAAAGAAAAAAAGCTCTGGAAGAATTAAAAAATATTCTGTCTCTTTCATCGATTCCAAAAAGAATTGAATGTTACGACATTTCACATATTTCAGGCACAAATCAGGTTGCATCAATGGCTGTATTTGAAAACGGAATACCTGAAAATAAAAAATACAGAAGATTTAAAATAAGGACCGTTAAGGAGGGAAAACCAGATGATTTTGCCGCAATGCTTGAAGTAATCAAAAGGAGACTTTTGTACCTTTCAGAGAGCAAAAGCAGCATCAAAATAAAAAATTATGCAAAAAAACAAATGTTTGATGATTTTTGCTTTTATAATGAGATAAAACCTTCCAAAGATATTAAAATAAAAGAGCTTGCTTTCGGTATAATCGATAAAGCCCCTAAAAACAGGGTTTATGTTTCGGTTAAAAAAAATTTAATTAGTGATTTTGAGGCGTGCGGATTTCAGGAGATAAAAAAAATTCCGGGCGGGATTCAATTAAAAAGAGGGGAGCAATGTCTGCTGTTTAACAAAAAAAAGTATTTTGAGGAAAACGAATTCAGAAAAATACCCGATTTAATTGTATTTGACGGAGGTAAAGGCCAGCTTTCTCAGGGCTTAAAAATTGCGAAAGAATTTAAAATGAATATCCCGATGATAAGCCTGGCAAAAAAGAACGAGGAAGTTTATATACCCGAAAAATCTTTTCCCATAGACATTCCTAAAAATTCAGAGGCTTTATATTTACTTCAGCAGATACGGGATGAAGCCCACAGATTTGCGATCGCTTACCATCAAAAATTAAGGGAAAAAGGCTTGATTCAATAAGAAATTTAAGTATTAAATCGACAAGATTGCGCCCCTTAAAAGCCAGGGGGGCGCTTGTAGCCCCATAAAGGGCTATATGGTGCCGAAGGAGGGAATCGAACCCTCATGACCGTAAGATCACACGATTTTGAGTCGTGCGCGTCTACCAATTCCGCCACTTCGGCTGGTATCATTTAGCCTTACTAATATAACCAATTTCTGATAGAATTCAACAAGAAACCAGAAGATATTATTAAATTTATGTTTTGCGACAGCGCTAAAGTAAAATTCATTGCAGGAAACGGAGGCAACGGCTGCGTAAGTTTTCGCAGAGAAAAATACGTACCATATGGCGGTCCTGACGGCGGGGACGGCGGCAGAGGGGGCAGTATTATAATCCGGGCCAATGAAAATATAACAACGCTATCCGACTTCCGCACAAGAAAAATGTATAAAGCTGCTGACGGCCGAAACGGGCAAGGGCAAAATAAAGCCGGTGTAAGCGGGGAAGATCTTATACTCGAAGTGCCTGTAGGAACCCTTATCTTAAAACCAAAAACCCTTGATGTTTATGAAGATCTGGATGAAAACTATAAAGACTATGTTGTTGTTAAGGGTGGACAGGGCGGTCGGGGAAACGCGCATTTTGCCACCAGTGTTTTTCAGGCGCCAAAATTTGCTGAAATAGGAGAGCCGGGAGAGGAAACCGAAGTGATATTGGAATTAAAATTGATTGCAGATATAGGGATTATAGGGCTGCCTTCTGCCGGTAAATCAACTCTGCTTTCACGAATTTCCAACGCTAAACCAAAAATTGCCCCATACCCTTTTACTACTTTAATTCCTAACCTCGGTATAACCGATATTGGAAAAGTTACAAAATCCAATATTCACGATTCTTTTGTTGTTGCTGATATCCCTGGACTCATCGAAGGTGCCCACAAAGGCAAAGGTCTTGGGCACGAATTTTTAAAACATATCGTCAGAACAAAAGCTTTAATTCACATTATTGATATTAATGAAAATGAACTTTATAAAACATATAAAACAATTCTTACCGAACTAAAAAAATATGATCCGGATATTACAAAAAAACCTCAAATAGTGGCTTTAAACAAAATAGACACACTTGATCCCGAACTTGCCGAACTTTTTAAAAAAGATTTAAAAAAACACCTTAAATCAATAAAAACATTTTTAATTTCTGCAGTTACCGGAGCCGGAATTCCGGAACTGATTATGCAGACCTTTAAAATTCTTAACCAAATAAAAGAAAAAGAGCCGTCAATTAAAACAAAAAAATCAGCACCTTTGAAAATTTTTAAGCCTCATTTAAAACTATCCGGGAAAAGATATGAAATCAGCATGCTAAAATCAAAAAAAGAAAAAATTTTTGTTGTGAAAGGTAGGGGAGTGGAAAAAATTGCGCAAATGACTAACTTTTCAAATGACGAGGCCGTTGAAAGAATATATACTTATCTGGAAAAATCAGGCATTCAAAAAGCTCTGGTCAAAAAAGGAGCATGTGAAGGGGATCAAATATGCATATCCAATAAAATTTTAATTTTTAGAAAATGAAGATAATAGTCGGACTTGGAAATCCCGGCACAGAATATGAAAATACAAGACACAATATCGGTTTCATGGTTTTGGACATTTTAAAAGAAAAACTCAAATCCGGTGACTTTCAGGAGAAAAATAAGTTCCAATCCATGATATCGGAAGGTGAATTAAATGGGGAAAAAGTATTTTTGGTTAAACCTCTAACATTTATGAATCTCTCGGGGAATGCTGTTCAGTCCGTAATGCAATTTTACAAAAGCTCCGCTCAAGATTTAATGATTATTGTTGATGATCTGGATCTGCCTTTTGGGGAGTTTAAAATAAAGTCAAAAGGTGGACCGGGTTCCCATAACGGCATGATTTCAATCATTAATCAATTATCAACGAAGGATTTCCCAAGGATAAAAATTGGCATTGAAGCAAGAAAAGATGAAATAAAAGCCAAATATAAAGGAAAAGATTATGTTTTGTCCGGATTTTCCGGGGAAGAAGAAAAAGAATTAAAACCTATAAAAGACAAAGCCTGTGAAGCCGCGTTGGAATGGCTGAAAAACGGCATTAATTCTGCAATGAACAAATTCAATCAAAAAACTTGATTTTTATCAGCTTTTTCTATAGAGTAATCACGCATTTTCCAATTATTAATTTAATATTATGTACGCAATAGTCGAAATAGCCGGAAAACAATATAAGGTCAAGCAAAACGACAAAATAGAAGTGGATTCTTTAAAAAAAGATACCGGAAAAATTACTTTTGACAAAGTGCTTCTGTATGCCAAAGATGATAAAAATATTGATATTGGTCATCCGTACATTGACGGCGCCCGTGTTGATGCTGAAATTTTACAAGCCGTTCAAGGTGAAAAAATACGTGTATTTAAAATGAAATCCAAAAAACGCTACGCAAGAACCAAAGGATTTAAGAAACATTTAAGCCTGATTGAAATCAAAGATATTGTTATTGGAGGTAAAAAAAAGGATTAGTCTGACTCCAGATTTTTCAAAACGCCCTTTAAATCTGCGGGAATCTCGGTTTTAACATCAAGAATTTTCCCGTCAGGCAAAGTGAATTTTATATTTTCAGCATGTAAAAACTGTCTTTTCAAATTGAATTTCTTTAAAAATTCATTTGTTTTTTTATTTCCATATAAAAAATCTCCTGCAATCGGATACCCGATGGAACTAAAATGCACTCTGATTTGATGTGTGCGGCCTGTCAATATTTGTGCTTCAATCAGTGTAAATTTATAATTTTCTTTACTAAAATATCCAAGGACATTATATAATGTTTTGGCATCGCGGCCTTCTCCTTCGGTCGCTAAAATTATTTTTCCCCAGTATTTGGAGGATTTTATTAAAGGGGAATCTATTAAACCTGCTTTTTCATTCAGGTGGCCTACAAGCAAAGCAATATATTTCTTTTCGATTTCTCTGTTTTTCATCATATTAACAAGATATTTATGAATTCTGTTGTTTTTGGCAATAATAATAAGCCCCGAAGTATCTTTGTCCAGCCTGTGAACAATCCCCGGTCTTAAAATGCCGCCCGTATCGCTTAATTTTTCTTTGCCATATTTATACAATAAAGCATTAACAAGAGCCCCTTCAAGATGCTGCCCCTGTTCCGAAGCATGAACAACCATACCGGCCGGTTTATTAATTACAGCCAGATCATTATTTTCAAATATTATTTTAAGGGGAATACGCTGCCTTGTAGGTTTTTTAATTTTACGTTCAATGGGCAGCTCAAGGGCGACTTTATCCCCGGCTTTAAGCTTATAACTGCTCGATATCGGGCTTCCGTTTACTTTGATTTTGTTTTCTAAAATCAATTTCTGCAAACAAGAACGCGAATACCGCTTGAAATCTTTTGCCAAAAATTTATCTATCCTTAATTTTGCGTTATCCGGATCAATAAGGACAACAATGGTTTTATTCATTCGAAATTATTTATTTTTTTTCCCGGCTTTCCATGCCAGTTCAAAAATTGATCTGTGAGTTTGTGCGATCTCGTGACTTTCAATAACAATACCAATCAATTCATTTTTAGCCAAAGAAACAATAGAAACCTTATCATCATAAACATTAATTTCGTTTTTAAAAACCCTGACTCCCTTGGGTATCCATCGTATTTCCATAAGCGGATCCTTCTTTTCTTTTAAACCCGGGTATTCATTTAATAAATACTGACGGGCAATCGGAGTATCCGGAACAAGAACACGTACTGGTATTTTATATTTTTCAACTCTTAATTTTGCATAATCCCTTATGAATTTTTGAAGGTTCGAAGTTGCGTTAAACCAGCTGTCCATAGCATCCCAGCTCAATAATACCTCTTTAGAGCTTAGAGTGTCCTCCATGGCACGTTTAACGCCTTCTTCCCCTTCATAAAACCTTACTTTGGGCTTAATGCTTAACGGATTGGAAAGCGAATAAAAATCAGGAAGCAGATCAATCATTGCTTTTCTGGACTCCTGTATTTGCTGTTCTTCTCTTTCAAGCGACTGAACAACAACCTGCGGATCAGCAGCGGTAAAATATTTAACATCAGCCCTTACATGCTGATTAACATATCCTTTTTTCATTAAACTTTCCAGAATCAAATAAGTAGTGGAGCGGTTGATTTTGGTTTTTTTGCCTATTACACTTGCAGGCTGTGATCCAAGTTCAAGCAGCCCTAGATACACCTGAGCTTCTTTTTCAGTTAAACCTATTTTTTTAAGTATTCCTTCTAACATATCAATACGATTATGTTGTTTACGATCACCAACAGGCGAATTATCGCAGATCTACAAGGAAGAATCAAGTCGTATTTGCTAGGTGTCAGAAATTGTTGATTATTTTTTACAAAAGGCTATCATAGAGATGCAGCTAGATTAAGGAGATATTTTCATCCTTACATCTAGCTACACCAAAAGAGTAGAAGCCAACCAGGAGGTGAGCGCGCTTCTACTTTTTTTGTATATAGTTTTATTGGTTTACAAGAAACTCTTTTATTCTTAATATGTAAGGCGAACTTAAACAAATACTATGTCTAAAATTAATAAAGCGGCAATTAATGATTTATTAAGCAGGGGAGTTGTTGACACTGTGGTAAAAAACGATCTTATGGAGAAATTAAAATCAGGGCGCAAGCTTAGAATAAAGCTTGGCATTGATCCGTCAGGAAAAGATCTCCATATAGGGCATATGGTTGTTATTAAAAAACTAAAGGAATTTCAGGATATGGGCCATCAGATAATATTGTTATTCGGAAATTTTACTGGTCAGATAGGTGATCCGACCGGCAAAATAGAAGCCAGAGCGGCAAAATCCAAACAGGAGCTTGAAAAAAACGCTGAAAAATATCTTGATCAGGTAAAGATTTTTCTTGATATAGATAAAATCGAAGTGCGCTGGAACGCAGACTGGCTTGAAAAACTAAATTTTGCCGATGTTATACGACTTGCTTCGTGCTTTACCGTTGCGCAGATGATGGAACGCGACATGTTCCAGGATCGTGTGAAAAAGAATATTCCGATTTCAATGCACGAATTTATGTATCCGTTAATGCAGGGATATGATTCTGTAGCCTTAAAAGCTGATTTGGAACTGGGAGGAACAGATCAGACATTCAATCTGCTTGCCGGACGTGTAATACAAAAAGCATATGGTCAAGCTCCGCAGGATATTTTAACAGTACCTATTCTTGAAGGTCTTGACGGTGTTAAAAAGATGGGGAAATCCGAAAACAATTATATTGCCGTTGATGATGAGCCTAAAGACATGTTCGGCAAAGTGATGAGCATACCCGATAACTTGATATTAAAATATTTTGAACTGGCAACCAATATAGATACGGAAGAAATTAAAAAATACAAAAAAGCACTAAAAGAAGGGGAAAATCCAATGAAAATAAAAAAGCTTCTTGGTAAAGAAATTGTTAAAATTTATCATTCGGAGCAAGCCTCACACAACGCGGAAATAGAATTCACCAATGTTTTCAGCAAGAACGAACTTCCCGAAGATATCGAAGAAACAACCATTGATGCAAAAGCAATAAATCTGGTTGAATTAATAGTTAATGAAAAAATGGCTCCTTCAAAAAGCGAAGCAAGAAGGCTTATCGAACAGGGCGGTGTTAAAATCGACCAGGAAAAAATAACCGATGTTAACCACACGCTGGATTTGCATAACGAAAAGCTTTTACAGGTGGGCAAGCGAAAATTCTTGAAGGTAAAAGGTACTTAAGGTAAACTTAAATACCATGATCAGCTAAAGATTATGCTTTTAAAACAACTAAAAGAGATTCTCCGAACAACAAGCGGGCATTTAAATAAGCTTAAAGATATTGGGGTTACAACTGTCCGGGATCTTCTTTTGTATTTCCCGCGAACATATACGGACAGATCAGATTTAACTAAAATTGTTGATTTAAGCACTGAGGAAGTTAATACGGTAAAAGGAATTTTAACTCATCTAAGCACAATAAGGACAAGGAACGGCAAATTTATAACAAAGGGCATGCTTACCGATGATACAGGAACTGTTGAGGTTGTCTGGTTTAATCAGCCGCATCTAAAAAGAATTTTATATAACGAAGCTGAAGTTGTTTTAATGGGAAAGGCTAAATATGCATATGGCAGGCTCAGTCTTCTGAGCCCTTCTTATGAATTACTAAAAAATGAAATGGTTCACAGCGAGCGTATTGTTCCGGTTTATCATGAAACTGAAGGCATTACTTCAAAATGGATAAGAGAAAAAATTAAACCATTAATTGATGACTGGGCCGGAGGATTTGAAGAATATTTACCTGATGAGATTATTAAAAATCACAATTTATTATCATATAGCGATTCTGTTAAAAATATTCACTTTCCGGAAAGTGAAGAAACCTTAAAAAAAGCTGTTGAGAGGCTTAGTTTTGATGAGCTCTTTTTGCTGCAGTTAAAGGCTTTGCAGAAAAAATGGTACTGGCAGAAAATTTCATCAAAAGATGAGAAGAAAATTCCGCAAAATATTGATTTAATAAAAGAATTTTTAAGCAAGCTTCCTTTTGATCTTACTAATGCGCAAAAAAAGACATTGGCGGAAATACTCAGGGACCTTGAAAATCCATATCCAATGCATCGATTAGTTCAGGGAGATGTTGGATCGGGTAAAACCGTAGTTGCAGCGGCTGCAATACTAAATACAGTAAAAGCCGGTTTCCAATGCGCTTTAATGGCCCCGACTGAAATTTTAGCCAAACAGCATTATCAGACTCTTGCAAAATTTTTACTGCCTTACGGAATAAATATTCAGTTTATTTCCGGCAGTACAACTCAAAAAAACAAAGATGAAATTATAAGCCAGATGAAAAAGGGGACTGTTGATCTGGTAATCGGAACTCATGCTTTAATTCAGGAAAAAATTAATTTTAAAAAACTCGGACTAGCTGTAATCGATGAACAACATAGATTTGGAGTAAAACAGCGTACAATTCTTAAAAGCTTTGGTTCTCCGCATCTGTTAAGCCTTTCAGCAACTCCTATCCCCCGAACTCTTGCAATGACAATTTACGGTGACCAGGATCTTTCAGTGATTGATGAATTGCCTAAAGGAAGGCAGGAAATTATTACCCGCGTTGTTCCCGAAAATAAAAGAATTGATGCATATAGATGGATTGAAGACCAGGTAAGAAAGGGGAGACAGGTATTCGTAATTTGCCCTTTGATTGACGAATCCGATGTTCTCGGCGTAAAAGCCGTAACAAAAGAATACGATTATTTAAGCGAGCACATATTTCCACAGTTTAAAATCGGCTTACTGCACGGTAAATTAAAACCGGCTGATAAAGAACAAATAATGAAAGATTTTAAAGATAATAAAATAAATGTTCTGGTTTCAACCTCGGTAGTGGAAGTGGGAATTGATGTGCCAAATGCCACAATAATGCTTATTGAAGGTGCCGAAAGGTTCGGTCTGTCACAACTGCACCAGTTCCGCGGAAGAGTCGGCAGGGGAGAGCACCAGTCATATTGTTTTCTGTTCCCTACTTCAGAAAGCGAAGATTCAAAAAAACGATTATCAGCTATGGTAAGCCATTCTTCAGGATTCAAATTGGCGGAAATCGATCTAAACTTAAGAGGCCCGGGCGAAATTTACGGAATAAAACAAAGCGGCATACCGGATTTAAAAATGGCTTCATTAACAGATTCAATAACAATAGAAAAAGCCCGAATAGAAGCTCAAAAAATAATTGAAGAAGATCCGGAGTTATTAAAATACCCGGAGTTACAGGAAAAATTAAAGCAGGAGACGGATGTATTTGTTCAGGATTAAAACGGGCATAAAAAAAGCCCCAAGTCTCCAACAGCATTTCAAGATCAGGTAGAGTTTAAAGTAGAGATTACACATTTCTATATAACCTTCAGTAACCATAGTCACCCATAATTACAACCTGTTCAATACTTATTTCTGAGCACCAAAGCCCGTTCAAAAACAGTAGTTGATCGCTATAAATCTTTGGGAGGATTTACAACAAGCCCTATTACGCTGTTGAAAGCTTGAGGCGTAGGTGACGATGAGAAAAACTCACAGTCACCTATGCCCCCGGCTTTCAAAATCTAATTGTAAAAGTTCACTTTTGTTTTATTACATTAATATTGTATCATTTTGTTTACATAGAGTCAAGTTTAATTTAATAGGTAATTTGACAAGTTTATTTATCTAAAAAATATTATCAATATAATTTCACATAATTAAACTACTAAAATTATAAATATTGCTAAAATATTCGAATATAATTAAAAGGAATAAAAAATCATCAAAAAAGATGTATAAAAATTTTAACCTGAAAAGCATAGATATCAAAAATTTATTAAAAACGCGTTAAAACGAAAGTTTCGAGATAACGCCTACAACTAGAGCAAATCAGATGGTTCCACACATTATAATAGATAACGGAATCTTCAAAAACTGCCAAATTAATGAAAAATTACCAATGATATATTTATACTTTGTACAAGATATATTGTGCAAAATAAGATATTGTTCTTAAAGGGACTTAACCATATATGTCCCCTGCAATTCAAATCGTCTTTTCTTATAATATTCACGAACACCGATGCCTGAAATTACGGCAATTTTATTTAATCCGTAATTGTATGTTATTTCCTCTGCTTTTTCTATTAACCTTTTTCCATAACCCTGGTGCTGAGAAGCCTCGGTTTTATGGTCCTTTATGGGCAAATGCTCACCATAAGTATGCAATTCCCTTATTATAGAAGAGCCGGAAAGCTCTTTAATAAAATGTTTTTCGTACTTGAATATCTGTGAGGGGATGCGCAGGCGCAGAAAGGCTATTAGTTTATCATTTTTTGTGTCTTCAAAGCTTAAAAAGTGTTCTTTTCCGTCAGAAGAATAATAAGATCTTTCAACTAATTTAATATTTTCGGGATCGGGGATGGTTGTTTTTATTTCACGGCAGCGGATACATTTGCATCTGTCCCCTGTTTCAGCCATTGTTTTGTGAACAATCTGTCGTAAGTTTGAAATTTTCGAACCCGCCAAAATGCTTTCAGCCGGAATATCTCTGTACAAACGTGCAATCCTAACATACTCGGGAACTAGTTTTTTAAGCTCAATCATTAATTTTATTAGCTCCTCATCAGAATAAGACTTAAACAAGCCTTTTCTCCACATCTTTTCAAGCTGCGAATAGGGAGTTACTACACATGGATAAATTTTCAGCCAATCCGGTCTAAAATCACTATCTTCAAATAAATTGGTAAAGATTTCAATATCTTTTTCAATGGAACTTCCGTATAAATTCGGCATTATATGGGCATTAATCTTAAATCCTGCGTCTTTTAAAAGCTTCATGGCAATGCGGATTTCTTTAACTCCGTGTCCCCTGTTGTTCATTTTAAGAACTTCTTCGTCCAAAGACTGAATTCCGATTTCAACTTTTGTAGCGCCAAGATTTCGCATTCTTTTTATCTCATCAATGTTTATCCAGTCCGGTCGGGTTTCAAGAGAAAGCCCAACACATCGATGTTGTGCCGTTTCATTTAAACTTTGTGCTTCAACAAGAGTTCTTGATTTCTTTCCATTTAAAGCATTATAAACATCTCTAACAAAGGAAGTTTGATAAATTTTTGGATAAAATGAAAAAGTGCCTCCGGCAACAATAATCTCTATTTTATCGGTATTGTGTCCGGTTCTTTGGAGTCCCGACAAACGATTTCTGACCTGACTTTCAGCATCAAAATCATTTAAAATTGCCCTCATCATGGCAGGTTCGTTTGAGAGGTAGCTCTTGGGCATATTGGGCTCTGAAGGACAGTAGATACAATTTCCCGGGCATTTATAGTGCTTGGTAATAACAGTTATATTCGCAATCCCCGATTCCGACCTGATTTTTCTCTTTTTAATAAGATGAAAAAAACCTTTATCATCTCTGATTTTGCCCTTTTCAACAAGATTTCTATAAGTTCTTATTAAAGCAACATTTGAAGGTGAACTTATTTTATATTTAAGGGAATATTGGTTCTTTAATGATTGGAGCTCTTTTTGGGACTTCACTTTTAATTTTAATGCCTCTTTGAGCATTGCTTCAATTATATTCTCCTGAAGATTCTCGTGCTTGCGGTTCATATCGGTTTTTAGTATGTTTAAACAGGTCTGTATTTTAGCTTATGAAAGAAAGTACTGCAAAACAATTATTAAAAAAAGTCGAGCAAGATTATGATCTAATAGCTGACGAATTTTCAGAAACAAGAAAGTGGCTCTGGCCGGAATTTGAAGGTTTTAAAAAATATTTAAAAGACGGACAGACGATACTTGATCTTGGTTGTGGCAACGGAAGATTATACCCACTTTTAAAGGACTTGAAAAATCTAAAATATGTTGGAATAGATAATAACAAAAAATTTGTTCAACTTGCAAAAGAAAAATTCAAGAGTGCAAAATTTTTATACGGAAACGCCTTATCAATCCCCTACTCTTCTAAAGTTGATATTTTGTTTATCATTGCAAGTTTTCATCACATTCCTTCAAATAAGTTGCGCATAAAATGTATTCAAGAAATCAAAAGGCTTCTAACTCCAAATTCAGTTTTAATCATTACTGTTTGGAATCTATTTCAACCAAAATATTTTAGCTATATTTTAAAATCATTGTTCAAATATTTTATACAGCTTGGAAAATATAATTGGAATGATACATTTATCCCCTGGGGTAATAAAAAAGTGTTAAGATACTATCATGCTTTTAATAAGAGAGAATTAAAAAATCTTTTTGTTAAAAACGGCTTTAAAATATTAGAATTTACAAGCAACCATAATCACTGCCTTGTATGCAAAATAAAATAAATGTAATGAATATCATGTTTGATAATGTTACGCAGATAGAAGCGTTAAATTTAATATTTAAATATTTAAATAAAGACAATAAAGGATATATTTGCACCCCGAATCCCGAAATGCTGCTGGAAGCTCAAAAAAACAGCCCATTCTTAAATGTTATTAACAATTCGTTATTGAATATAGCTGACGGAATTGGCATCCTCTGGGCTGCTTACAACATGGAAAAACACAATTCAAAATTAAAAGCCATCCTGAATCTTCCTTTAATAGCGTTATATCCCAAGAAATTTAAGACAGTTTTAAAAGAAAGAGTAACCGGCACCGATTTAATTCAAAAAATATGTGAAAGATCGGCCGGAACTCCCTATAAAGTTTTCCTGCTGGGTGCAGTGCCCGGTATAGCTGAAATAACCAAAGAAAAACTCCAGCAAAAATCCCCTGCCCTTAAAATTGTGGGAACTTTTGCGGGATCCGCGGAATTAAAGGATAAAGACACTATTGTTCAGCTTATTAACAAATCGGAAGCAGATATTCTTTTTGTTGCTTTTGGGGCTCCAAAACAGGAAATGTGGATTTATGAAAATTTAAAAAACCTTAAAACAGTTAAAATTGCCATTGGCGTGGGAGGGGCATTCGATTTTATATCCGGAAAACGTAAAAGAGCGCCTGTATGGATGCAGATTATTGGTCTTGAATGGCTTTACAGGCTTTTTCAGGAGCCAACACGCTGGAAAAGGATATATAACGCAACAATTAAATTCCCAATAGAAATAATAAAATTACTATAATTACAGTAATTCTATTTCTTGCCTTTTTTACCTTTTGAATATTTTTTTACCGCAGCTTCAGCCATATCTTCTCCTTTATTTTTAACCATCTCCAGTAGAGGAGCAAGTTTTTCAAGAAGCGAATTGACCAAAACAATAGGTTTATAAACAAACTCATTTATTTGCTTGGCCGTATCACGTATAAAATACGAAGCTTTGCTGGCATCGCGCAGAATCATAATCAAATAAACGATTGCAATGGCCAGAAGAACGCCGACAAGCAATATTATCGCAGCCAGTACAAGAAACAGAATATCGAGTGATGAATTAATCATGTTGTTTAAGGTAAAAGACTATTTTATATTAAGCTTTTACAAAAGCTTTTTCAATATTTCATTCACAATCCGCGGATTGGCCTTACCTCGAGATTCTTTCATGACAAGACCTACAAGAAAGCCAAAAGCCCTGTCTTTGCCGTTTTTATAATCATCCACAACATTTTGATTTGTCCGGATTATCTGTTTACAGATCGCCTCAATCTTTGATGTGTCGCTTACAACTTCCAAACCTTTTTCAGCGGCAATCTTTGCCGGATTCTTTCCGGTATTGTACATTTCGTCAAATACCTGGGCTTTTGCCTGATTATTTGAAATTTTTCCTTCTTCAACCATTTGGATCAATTCCGCCAGCAACTCTGCCGTAACCTTACTATCTTTTAAAGCAATCTGGTCTTCGTTAAGTTTTTTTAATAAAACGGTGTTTATAAAAGAAACCGCTTTTTTTGGATCAGTTATCAAACTAACAACTTTTTCAAAATATTGGGCGGTATATAAATCTGCCGTTAAAATGCGGATATCATCGGGAAGCAGCCCCCACTCCTCCGAATATCTTTTTCTTTTTTGCTGAGGCATTTCGGGCACTAATTTTCGCAACTCCTCCAAATCTTCTTTTGTTGTTACAAGCGGCGGGAGATCCGGCTCGGGGAAATACCTGTAATCATCGGAACCTTCTTTTTCACGCAGAAAATACGTTTTCCCGCCATCATCGGTCCAGCCCATGGTAACATCTGTTTTTAAAGGTTGGTCTTCTTCGGCAAGGGTTATCTGACGGTCAATTTCGTATGCGATTGCCGCTCCCAATGACCTAAAAGAATTCAAATTTTTAATTTCAGCACGATGATTAAGTTTTTTTTCACCTTTTTCACGAACCGATACGCTGGCATCAAATCGCATCATCCCTTTTTCCATATCAGCATCCGAAGCTCCGCAATACCTTAAAATATTCTGGATTTCCCTGGCATAGGCTACAGCTTCTTCGGCGCTCCTCATGTCGGGTTCAGATACTATCTCCATTAATGGCTCCCCTGTTCTATTGTAATCACACAAAGTCCCTCCGGGAATATGTGTTAACTTACCCGCATCATCTTCAAGATGAAGTCGGGTTATATTAATACTTTTCATTTTGCCGTCAGGAAGTTCAATTTCAATATGACCGTTTACAGAAAGCGGTTTGTCAAACTGAGAAATTTGATAACCCTTGGGCAGGTCCGGATAAAAATAATTCTTGCGGTCAAATTTGCAAAATTCGGGTATTTTACAATTCAATGCAAGCGCAGCAACAATCCCCTTTCTTACTGCTTCTCTATTAATTACCGGCAGCTGGCCGGGGAATCCCATACAAATCTCACACACGTTCAAGTTTGGTTCTTTATCAAAAGAATCAGTTGAGCATCTGCAAAACATTTTTGTTTTTGTAGATATTTGTGCATGCATTTCAAGACCTATGATCGCTTCGTATTTGGACATAATGATAGCTTTTTTAATAAATTATCAACCTGTTTTTTAAGTGCGGTTTTTGTGCCGTTGTTAACTATTTTAAAATCAATTTTATCCGGTTTTTTCTGATATTTGATTATTTGTTCATACTCATTGTAGGAAATCCTGCGTTTTTTACAAAATCTTTTATATCCGGTTTTTTTATCCACATCAATCCAAATACTGTATTGAACGGGCGAAATCAGTTTTTTTTCATTTAAACTTACGGCTTCAATAAAAGTAAACTTTGATTTGTTTTTGTCCAATATCTTATTGATTTCGTTGTATACAAGGGGGTGAATAAGTTTTTCCAAAATCTGAAGTTTTGTTGTATTTGTAAAAACAACCCTGCCTAATTTCTTGCGGTTTACTTTACCGCTCTTTAAAATATATTCCTCGCCGAAAAAATCGTTGATTTTTCTATATCCGTCTCTGCCGCGTTCATAAAGAAAATGCACAATCCGATCCGCATCGACCGTATCAAAACCTTTTTTATCCAATATGTTTAGAACAGTTGATTTTCCTGATCCTAAATAACCTGACACAGCTATGATTTTTGATTTAGTTTTAATCATTTAAAAGTTACGCCTAAGTCATGAAAAGCATGTTTGAATTTTTTAAGAAGGCTGTCGCATTCTTTTACATTTAATTTAAAACCTATTTCATGGGCAATTTTATTACGCGTTTTATGTGCAAGCCAAAGCCCGTTCAGATCATGAAATAAAGAACCGCATTTTTTTAATTTATCACCAAGACCGCCGGTATAACCTAAAAGGGTTAAAAGATGGTCAAAAAGCTTATCGGCTTCCATTAAAGCTGCATTCGGATTCAAATCTTTAATCTGAATTATTTTTGCCCATTCCTTGCGCACAAAACGTTTATGTCGCTCGGTAACCTTATGTTTGGTCGCCAAAATAAAAACCGTTATCGATATAAAAACGGCCAAAATAAAAAATATAATCAGAAAAATTAATGTTATCTCCATTTCTATTTCTTTTTAACAGTATTTATTGTGATGTCTTCCTGCATTGCCTGCGGAAGACCGTGTTTTTTTACATGGTCGGCAACAAGATCCGAAAGAAGGGCCTTTAAAACCTCCTGATCTTTAAAGTTTTTAGTGGTTAAAAATTCTTCCTGGAACTGCAAAATATTCTTTTCAACTTTCTTTGGATTATAAGCGTCTTTTAAAGTTACGGTTGATGGTCCGCCCAGCTTTGCAAGAGTCACATTCCCATAGTTTAAAACCGTAGGTAAAAAACCTTTAATATTATAGCTCACGCCTTCAATTGACGCATATTCAACTCGTGTGGATGTCCTGTTAAAATAACCTGTCCACTGAACACCGACTATCCCCATATTTGTAATCAGCCATGCATCATAATACCAGTCCTGCAAAACCAGCAAAAAACGAACAAACCCTATTGCACACCATGCAATACAAATCCATAAAATCTGTGGAAACAAAAACCATACAAAAAGAGCAATACCAAAATGAACCGCAAAAATTCGTAAAAAATCCCTGAATAATACTATAATATGCCTATGGGATACAAACATAATCTGTTCGTTTTCCTCAAGATAATCCGAAAATAAATAACTTCGCAATGATGACATATTCAAGATTATTACTGTAAGTATAGTAGCGCGATTTGATAAATATGAAAAGTCCTGATTATAATATAAAAAATGATTAATAAACTTAAAATGAAAACAGTCTTCTTTGGAACACCGGATTTTGCGGTACCGTTTTTAAAAACACTGCATGGAGATAAAGATATTGAAATACTTGCTGTTGTTTGTCAGCCTGATAAAAAAATCGGAAGAAAACAAATATTAACTCAATCTCCTGTTAAGACCGAAGCTGCAAAACTTAATTTAACCGTCCTGCAGCCTCAAAAACTTAAAAACAACCCCGATTTCTTTAATTTAATAAAAGCACTTAAAGCTGACTTTTTTGTTGTTGTTGCCTACGGTAAAATTATACCAACGGAATATCTGGATATACCAAAATATGGGGCAGTTAATGTTCACGGATCACTGCTTCCCAGATACCGTGGTGCCTCTCCAATACAAACAGCACTGTTAAACGGCGATAAAGAAACCGGAATAAGTTTTATGAAAATTTCTAAAGAATTAGACACTGGGGATGTTTATTTATTAAAACGGGAAGCGATTAACAAAGAAGATAATTTTACGACTTTATCTGCAAAGCTGGCAAAAACCGGAGCCGTAATGCTGCCATCCGTTCTTAAAGATATTCAAAATCATGTACTTGAGCCCATTCCGCAAAATGATTCAAAAGCAACTTACTGTAAAAAAATATCAAAAAAAGATTCATTGCTGGATGCGCAAAACGAATCTTCCGAAAACATTTTAAATAAGCTTAGAGCCTATACGCCGTGGCCGGGTATCTATATTAATTTTAACAATAAAAAAATAAAAATAATTAATGCGGAAATTACAAACGATAAAGTTGATGTAAATCCCGGCAACCTTAAAGCGGTCAATAAAAACTTATACCTTGGAACAAAAAACGGAGCGCTGATTATTTACACGATACAACCCGAAGGCAAAAAAGTACTGGCTGCCCAGGATTTTATTAATGGTTTTCTTCGGTAAGCGATCTTCCATAAATACCAAAAAGCAAAAAAGTTAAAACCAGCCCCTGGTATAAAGAAAACAAATAATGATCGAACATTCCGAGCACAATATATGCTCCAAGGCTGCATAAAAGTATGACATTCAACTGTTTCTGAAAAGAATGTGTTTTTTTAATTTTGCGAAACAAATAGATGCCGAATGTAATAATGGCAGCACTAAAAACCACAAGTCCGGGTATGCCGATTTCATTGACCATTAACATATAAATATTATGAACAGGCTGAAAATCCCATGGTGCGATCTTGGCATTCGTAAAATTTTGCATAACAAGTGTAAAATTTCCGATCCCGATACCAAAGGGAGCTGCAAATAATATTGCTTTGCCTAAATTAAAATAAAATACCCGTTCATTTAAATTGCTGATATCATTAAAAATCAGCCTTGAATAAATCAAATTCTCCAGATTAAATACAACAATAAACAGCAAAATACATGTTAAAATTAACAAAATTAATTTATAGGGGATTTTTGTGTTTTTGACTGAAATATAAATAAACCAGGCAATAATCAATGCTAACAGAGCTGTCCTGGAAAAAGTTAAAATAAGCGCACCAATCTGCAGCAGAAGAAGAGGAAAAACAATAGTTTCCTTTTTAAGAAGTTTATAAAAAGTAAACAATATGGCCATAACAAGATAGCCGGCCAAAATGTTGGTATGCGGGAATGTGCCGTATGGCCGCATCACAGCGTCGTCGGCAACGGCCATTTTAGCTGCTCCGTATGTTTGAGGAGAAACAACGGATTCGCCTAAAAACTGAAGATTTAAAGAACCCTGGAGTAAAAACTGCATTATTGCGATCAAGGCCTGCAGCGAAACGGAAGCAATAAAAACATTTATTACAGTCTGCAAAGAAACAATTTTATTCTGAATGATAAAATAAACGATTCCAAATTCAAAAAGACGAATGACAGTTAGTATTGCAAGTATGTTGTCTCTTGCGAAAAAAACCGAAATTTCAGCCGCCACAACAAGTAAAATCAACAACATGAAAACAAAAGGGTTCCCGTACCTGATTTCTTCGTTGTATTCCTTTTTAAAGATGGCAACCGCCCAAAACAACAAAGCAAATATTAGAAAAAAATCGGCAATATAAATAAAAAACGAGGAATAAGGATTAAAAATTCCGGTAGAAAAAACCGGCGCAGTATAAATAATTAAATTAATATTGAAAGGAAGAAAAAAAACGAATGTGTAAAAAAAGAATTTTGCCAGCGTCGCAAAACGAAGCTTTCCGGGATTTAATTTCATTATTGTTCAGCTGTTACAGTTACCTGCGGGAGTAATCCGCCACTAGGTAGAATAGCATTTATTTCGTCCTGTGCAATCTTCATTGCATCTTCAGGCTTTTTTGTGGCGAGAACTGCGTTTATAGCTTTTAAAAATGAATTTTTGTAAGTATTTTCATCATAAACCGGTATGCTTTCAGCAAACCCGATCTGTTCAGCAAAGACCCCGTACACAGGATCGTTTTTTTGCTGCTCTATCATATCCCTTCGGCTCGTAGGCTTATGAGTTTGAGTATAATAATGCTCAAGTGATTCTTTTGTTGTGATAAAATTAAGGAAATCCCACGCATATCTGGAATTTTCAGATGTTCTGGGTACTGTTTCAACATAATAATAGGCGTACGCATCGCGTTTAGTTGTTGCGAGTGACGGATCCCTGGTCTGCGGAATTATTGCAACTTTCACACTGTTTTTATTTACAGTATCCAGGCCTTTATTTTTCAACGCGTCAATCTCATTCATTATCTGTTCGTACATATAAGAATATCCAATAATCATAGACACTTTCCCGCGGGCGAAAGTTGTTATTTCTTTTGTCGCGGAGTTTGAATCAGCAAGATAATTATTCCATGAATAATTTTTATTTGAGGGGTTTGCAAAGCTTGTATAAAGTTCAAGGGCTTGCTCTCCGGGTTTTAACGTTATTCCGTCGCTCGAAACGCCCTGGCTGTTGGCAAAAATAGCTTTTGCATAATTAGCGTCATAAAAATTTCCTCCCATTTGAATAATAAGCATCATTAATATATCAGAAGCGCGTGAAATATTGTCAGCATAACCCATTGCAATGCCCGCAACTTCAAAACGTTCGAAACTATTATCTTTTTTTGTGAGCTTAAATACATCTTCCTTAATCCCCTCCCATGTTGTTGAAGGTTTTCCTCTTTCAGGGATTTTATCGTCAAAATGATCTTTGTTATAATACAAAGCCAGTGTATCAACAGTCATTGGCAGACCATATACGGCGCTTGCGCCTGTTAAAGGATCGGTTCTTATTAAATCCTTGGCGGTTACAGCGACAAAAGTATCTTCAAAAACTTTGGGCGGAATTAAATCAAGGGGGGCTGGAGAAATCTTTTTATAATTCTTTACAAACCAGGTATTGGGAACCGAAAAAATATCAGGCCCCTCGCCTTCTGCAAGTTCATTAAGTATAAGATCGAAATATTCATCCGGATTGGTGAATTTACGGTATTTTATCTTAACATTTGAATGCTTGCTCTGATATTCCTGAATTAAAGGCTCTATTACATCGGAATTATCAAAAAGTTTATAATAGGTAATTTCAATGGTTTCAACTTTCTGCACGGTTTTAACTTCCTTTTGTCTCAAACAGCCGGCGCCAAACATAAAAAGGAAAATTATAATGAGACCTATTATACCTGCTCCGATAATGATAATTAATCTTTTATTCATATATATATTATACTATGTTTTTAACACTTTAGGAATTGCTAGGAATTGCTTCAAGACCGGTTTTATATTGTAATTTAAGCCATGAAAAAGAAGGCGGAGTTTCACATTCAACTCCACCTTCTTTTATTTAAGGCTTTTCCAGGGCGTTTTTAATCTTCTTCTTCAGCGTCTTCGTTGTTTATCATGGGTTTTAATTCAGCTTCGGGCTGGCCGTTTTTTGCTTTTTTCCATGTTAAAATATTTATATTATCAGCCTTGATTTCTGTAACGTATCGCTTGTCGCCTTCTTTTGTTTCATAAGATCTGTTGCGAAGCTCCCCTTCTACAAATATAGCTGACCCCTTTTTTAAATGCTCTCCGCAAATTTCCCCAAGTTTATGCCATGCAACAACCCTGTGGTAATCGGTGTTGTTTTCTCCTTCCTTTGGTTTTAATAAACGGTGTGTTGCAATCGCAAAATTTGCAACTGTTCGGCCCGACTGTGTTTGTCTTACATCGGGATCAGCCGCAAGATTCCCGATGAGCATTGCCCGGTTGAGCGTTTTCATATGTTTTTTAGTTAAAGAATAAAACGTTTTAACTGTACACGGGCAAGTTAAAAAAAATATAAAATAATCATAAAAAAAGATTGTATTTGCAGAACCAATCGGGAATAATTGTTTAAGCCATGTTTACAGGGATTATTAAATCAATTGGAGTGCTAAAAAAAACCGTCTTAAAAGACGGGAATTTGCGCGTAGTAATAACATGCAAAGACATTCCAAAAGATCTTAAAACCGGTGACTCGATAAATATTGACGGCATATGTTCAACAATAACGCGCATTAAATACCCGGATTTTGAAGTTGATTATATGCCTGAAACTCAACGCAAAACTACGATTAAAAACTGGAAAGAAGGTGACAAGGTAAATATTGAACCTGCACTTACATTATTAGATAAAATCAACGGACATTTTGTTGCCGGCCATGTTGACTGTGTAAGTAAAATAATTAAATTCCACAAAATTCACGGCAATATTGAGCTGGACATAGCGCTCCCCAAAGAATTATCAAAATTTGTAGCGCTCAAAGGCTCAATAACGGTTGATGGTATAAGTTTTACTGTTTCATACTTAGATGATAATTTTTTCAGAATATCCCTGATCCCCTATACTTTAAAAAATACAACCTTGGGAAATAAAAAAGAAAATGATAAAGTAAATATCGAAGCGGATCTTTTATCGCGTTACTTACTAAGATTATTTGATGAAAGGGACAATCAGACATCGTATGAATTTTTAAAAGAGCGGGGTTTTATATGAAAAAAGTCAGCCAAAAATTCAAAATAGCCGTTGTCTTCTCTGAATTTAATAAAAAAATCGGAGAAAAGCTTTTAAATAAAACGCTTGAAGAACTTAAAAAAACAGCAAAAACAAAAATTTTCAAAGTACCGGGCGCGCTTGAAATCCCCGTTGTCTGTAAAAAAATAATTGTACAAAAGAAATATGATGCCGTTATTGCATTGGGTGTTGTAATTAAGGGTGAAACAGCGCATTTTGAGCATGTTTCAAACGAAAGCATACGAGGCATCCAAAGACTGTCTTTAGACCATACGTTCCCCATAATTACAGGAATTATAACCGCTTATACCGAAAAACAAGCTGATGAGAGAACTAAAAACGGAACTTATTACGCTAAAAGCGCTATTCAACTAATAAACACATTAAAAAACATATAACTTTTTAATAAATATGAAACTTAAAACGCTCCATACAGCCTCTAAAGAAATACAATTAAAAGATAAAAAAGTGCTTCTGCGGGTTGATTACAATGTTCCTGTTGAAAACGGAACTGTTGCAGACGATACAAGGATACGAGAATCCCTTAAAACAATCGAATTCCTAATAAAAATGGGGGCGAAAATAATATTAATGTCTCATCTGGGACGTCCGAAAGGCGTTGATGAAAATTATCGTTTAAACCCGGTTGCCAGCCACCTTTCAAAACTTTTAAATAAGCCTGTTATAAAGGTGGACAGCTGCATTGGAGCCTCGGTTGAGGCGGCTGCGAATGCAATGCGTCCGGGGGATGTATTGATGCTTGAAAATACACGATTTTACAAAGAGGAGGAAGAAAATGACAAAACCTTCAGCAAACAGCTTGCCAATATCGCTGATATTTATGTAAGCGACGCATTCGGCACTGTACACAGAGCGCACGCGTCAACAGAGGGGGTTGCGCATTTTTTGCCTTCATTCGCGGGATTTTTAATTGAAAAAGAAATTGAAAACCTTGAACCGTTGTTAAAAAATCCCGCAAAACCCCTTATTCTTTTAATAGGCGGAGCAAAAATCGACACCAAAATAGGAATTCTTAAAAATTTTATTCATAAAGCGGACACAATATTAATCGGCGGCGGTCTGGCGAACACATTTCTTGCGGCGAAAGGCCATGACATAGGCCTTTCACTTTGCGAAAAAGACAAAATAGAAACAGCTCAGGATATATTGATTGAAGCAGAAAAAACAAAATGTAAAATTGTCCTGCCCGAAGACGTAATTGTTGCTGACGAAATCAGCGACAATGCAATAACCGCAGATGCCGAGATAACCGGTGTCGAGGGGAATATGCAAATCCTTGATCTCGGTAAAAGGTCGGTCCGAAAATATATTGAAATATTAAACAAAGCAAAAACAATCATATGGAACGGCCCTGTTGGATTATATGAAAAAAAACCTTTTGAAAACGGTACCAGAGAAATTGCGATTGCGCTCTCGAAAGTTAAAGCAAAAACCTATCTCGGAGGCGGAGACACCATTGATGCCATAAATAAATTTGGTATAAATGAAAAATCATTTACACACGTATCAACGGGCGGTGGCGCAATGCTTGAATATCTTGAAGGAAAGGAGCTTCCTGGAATTAAAGTATTAATGGCCTGAACGAAATTCCTTTTTACCCTTTTGGTAAAGTTCTTTTCTTGCTCCTTCAGGCAGTTCTCGCTTTTGAGGCGCACTCCATCTTTTAATTTTATCCTCAACAGTAACACGTTTCTGTGAATATCTTTCTCGAACAACTTTGCGGATGGTTTCTTTCCTTTCATCATCCAAATAAATTCCGGGAGGCGGCAGAGTATTTAATGAAAAAGTCCTGGAAGGCATACCGTCGATCAAAAGCTTCATATAAGCGGTATATTTGCTTAAAGCAACAAGATCGGGAGGCATTGCTTCCTCACCGTACTGCTGTGAAATATATTCCGCATCATCAAAACCGACCTGAAACGATACAATCGACCCCACATTGCCGAACACAGCGTCTTTAACTTCATCGGGCATCTGAGCAATATACTGGTTCGCCATTGTTAAATTCAGGCGGTACTTTCGGGCCTCCGAAAGGATTGTGGCGAATGAATCGGTCGCAAAATTCTGGAACTCATCTACATATAAATAAAAGTCTTTTCTTTCCTTTTCAGGAACATCGGCGCGGCTCATGGCATCAATCTGAAACTTGGTAATCAGCATGGAACCTAAAAGCTGTGATATATCCTCCCCTATTCTGCCTTTTGAAAGATTTACAATGATAATTTTGCCCTTGTCCATGGCAAATCTTAAATTTACCGTGCTTTTTGGCTGTCCAACAATATTTCTCACGATAGGGCTTGATAAAAACTGCCCCACCTTGTTCATAATCGGAGAAATAGCCTCAACCCGCATTTTATCCTGCATTGCCTCAAATTCATTTATCCAGAACGATTTTAAAACAGGATCTTCAAGTTTGTTTACAACTTTCCTTCTGTAATCGCGGTCCTGAAGAATGCGAATAATCCCCAGCATGGTGGTATTAGGATATTCAAGAAGCGAAAGAATTGTATTTCTAAGGATATGCTCAAGCCTTGGGCCCCAGCTTTCCGAATAAATCTTTTTAAATATTCCCACAAGACCGGACGCAACAATTGTTTTAAGCGCCGGATTTGCAACTTCAAGCATATTAAAGGCTATCGGGAAATCGCGATCCGAAGGATCAAACAAAATCACATCATTAGTTCTGTTGGCAGGAATAAAATTCATCACAGCCTCCGCCAAATCTCCGTGCGGATCAATAATACCCACACCCTTCCCCGCATTTATATCGGAATAAATCATATTTTCAAGAAGCGTTGATTTGCCCATACCTGTTTTTCCTATAATATAAATGTGTCTCCTGCGGTCCAGTTGTTTAATCCCAAAAGTCTTTTTTACACCCCTAAAATTGGTTTCCCCGATAAGTGTAATATCTTCAGGCTGATGTTTTTTTAATGTGGGAAGATCCGCGGGAGGTTCAAGCTTGCGTGACTGAACCCAGTAAATATTGGGAGTTGCAACCGATTTGTTCGGCAGATGATATATTGATGCAAGTTCTTCTGTATTTACAACAAACGTGTCATCAATAAAACGAGCTCTGTATAAATCAAGAGCTTCCTGCCCCTTTATGGTTTTGACCGGTGCAAAACCGTTCATCTGCGGCACATTGAATTGTTTAAATGAACCTGCAATTTCCTGCAGCTTGATTTTTGCCGTTTCAATATCTTTATTTTTTTGAATATATAAAATTCTGATTTTTGCCTCAAAAAGAAGTTTCAATACTTTATCCATACCTGCTGTGACAGCGGTTTCTCTTTCATGTGAGCGGGAAAGTTCTTCTTCTGCTCCTTCTTTTGAACTTTCAGATGATGAAGACACAGAAGCGGATCCGGCTCCCAAACCCTGAAGCCATAAAACAAAATAAATTGGAAAAAATATTATTCTTAAAAGCCTTTTTCGTGTGCAGAAAATTTTAGTATAAATTTTTTGTAAATTTGAAAAATTTTTATATAAGCCCTTGCTGATTATTTTTAAGCATTTAACATATTTGTCCCTCCATTTGTCATCAAGAGGGCTTACAATAAGCTGAATCCATGCCTGCTCATCAGGATCATTTAACTTTGCGAGTGTTGCTGTAATACCTGCCAAAGGATCAACGATTGCTTTATTAATTTTATCCTCAAACTGTGCGTAGCGCTTAACAGGATAAATATCGGGATTTATAAGCGAAAGTTCTATGCCGTACGTGTTTTTATAAAAATCAATTTCTTCAAACTCAAGACGATCCTTGATTGTGGGTAGCTTCTTGGGCTGGATCAAAGAAGTACCTTCGGAAATAACCCCAAGATCTTTAATCTTTGCAATTTCTGTTTTATTAATTGACGAATAATCAGTCACCTCTTCAATTTCTATATCCGGATATTGTGCATAAATTTGTCCTTCAACCAGATTTCTGTATTTTGTTGGAAAAGTAATATAAAATTTTATGTAATTGCCTATATTTGCGATTTCAAAGCTGATTTTTTCCTGCCTTCTTCCAAAAAGTCTCTTTAAAAATGGGATTTTTTTATAAATTCCGTGTAAAGTGGCAAAAATTTGTTCGGCAACAATAGGACCTGATTCATTTTCTTTTGCGACCCTTACCTCAAGGACTGTAAATTTTTTTGCAAACTGTCTGGATTTCGCAAGACCGGCGGAAAACAGTTCCAGTCCTATGAACGCAAGATATATTCCCAGAAAAGCGAGTCCGATATATACAATAAGAGCTATATCCATTTAATTTAAGTTATTTAATAGCTCCCCTTGCTTCCCCTTTTTTCCCTTTATTGCGTTTTAAGTCTAAATAATTTTTCAGAATAAGTGAAGCCGCAATTTCATCCTTTATTCTTTTTTCTTTTGTGCCGGTTACATCCAAAGATGCAAATATAACATGAACTTCCTTAGTTGTCAACCTTTCATCGTGCGAATATACTGGAATTTGAAGCATCTTTTTTAATTCGCTTATGAATTTTTCTGTTTTAATTGTCTGCGGAGATTTAAGTCCGCTCATTGATACAGGCATTCCTACCACAATCTCAACAACACCAAGATCATCACACAAATTTTTTATTTGAGCAATAAGATCATATAAAGATATATTCTTAATTGTTATTTTTGGAAATGCAATATCCTGATTTATGTCAGAAACTGCAATACCAATATTGGCATCGCCATAATCAATACCTAAAACTTTGCCTGTGTCTGGCATAATTATTTTGCTTTTTTGGCTTTAGTTTCCTTTTTAGCCTTCTCTTTGGCAACAACATCAATTAAAACCGTAGCCTTTACTTCATCAGAAAGACTTATGGCAACTTTATATTTACCTGTTTTTTTGATGTTATCTTTGAGTTCGACCTGTTTCTTTTCAAGCTTGATCTTGGCTTCTTTTGCGAGCAAATCGACAATTTCTTTTTCACCAATCGACCCGTAAAGCGTGTCTTTATCTGTTGTTTTAACCTCAATAGTATAGGCCTTTTCTTCAAGCTGATCCTTAATTGCATTGGCTTGCTTAATAATCTCCTCTCTTTCCTTCATGATTTGCGCTCTTACGCCCTCGGCCCATTTTAATAACGGTGCTGAAGGAATGGTTGCCAGCCCCTTTGGAAAAAGAAAATTTCGATAATAACCGTTTTTTACATTTTTAAGATCTCCTTTTCGGCCAAGTTTAGCCACATTTTGCATTAATAATACCTGCATATTCCTGTAAGTTTAATTTTAAAAAGCTAGAAAAATATATAAGAAATTTTATGTAATGTAAAGCCTAAGTAAACGACCATTCATCAATATGGCAAAATCTGTCGGAAGGAAATGCAAGATGATCCAGAATAATACCTTCAACTTTATTGTCGCTTGCATAATAATAAACGGGTCTGTACAAGAATAAAGCCGGAATATCATCCTGAATTACTTTTGCAAGCTCCTGAAGTTTTTTTGTCTTCACCTCATCGTCAAAAGTATTGCGGATAGCCTCAATTAACACATCGACATTAAAACTCTGGTAATTTGAAAGATTCAAACCTGTTTCAATTGACTGGGTTGAATGAAAATAACCATAAAGATCAAGATTGTATCCCAAACTCTGACCGTAAAGAAGAAGATCGTAATCACGCGCCTGTATTTTCGTCTGCAAAGTCGCGGAATCATACATCTCAATATTCACTTTTATACCAGCTTTCTGCCAGTTTCCCTGCAGATAATCAAGTACGGTTTTAAGTTCATTATATTTATAGCTGTCCTCCGGATATAATCTTGTTATAAGTTTTAGTTCAAGTTTTGTACCGCCTGCGTTCTGCCTGTATTCCGGCGCTGAATCGTCGGCTGCCTCTTCAGCAGCATCAGGCTGTTCGGCTTCATCGGATGTTTCTTCGGATGTTTCATCTTCAGCCGGTTCTGACGGCGAGTCTTTGTAAAACTGATTGAATCCAGCATCCGCAAGTAGTTTCTTTGCTTCATCCATGCCGGATTCATACCTCCAGGCATTTTGATCAAGGTTTAAAACCGGCGTTTCAACCCTAATTGTATTGGGAAGCTGATCCAAAAAAACATCTTTAAAAATGGCTTTTAATAAAGCCTGTCTAACTTTTAAGCTCTTTAACAGCGGACTCCCCATATTAAAAAATACAGCCTGATACTGCGGCAGAGAATAACCATATAAAGAAAATCTGCCGTTCTGGATTACGGTTTCTATGTCTTCGTCGCTTAATTTGGGAATTGCATTAAGAGAATTAAGATTTGCCACAAGCTCGGTTTTCGACGAAAATCCAAAAAATCTGATTTTTAAAATTTTGGGCTGGGGTCCGTAATACTGATCAAACTTTTCCAAAACAACCTGTGAAACGCCACCTGATAAATTTGTAAGCGGAGAATTAATTTTATATGGACCCGTACCCACAGGGTTCTGATTAAACTGATAATTAATCAGATCGGCAACAGCTATATTATTTAATAAATTATAAGGTAGAAGACCAGTTGTTGTATTGGTTATAAAAAATGAATTTGGCTTAGTTAAAACAAAAGAAATCGTTTTGTCATCGATTTTATTTATTGCCACCCCCTCAAAATTTACTTTTAAAACTGAGTTTTGAAAATCCGGATTCTGGATTACATCATGAAAAGTAAAATACACGTCATCAGCTGTAACAGGATCGCCGTTGTGCCACATAATTCCGTCTTTTAAAACAAAGGTATAGGTTAATTTATCTTCACTTACGGTTATATCAGCCATATCACCGACAATTTTCTGTGTTTCTGTGTCATATTTGGTAAGTCCGCTGAACACAAGCCGTGACACATCCCTGTCCGGCTCGTTCATATCCGCATAAACGGGATTAATTCTTAAAAGATTACTTTGAAAGCCTTCGGTATATATACCCTCTTTAATTCCGCTTTCAGGGCTGCCAAAAATCCCTATTCTGTCCAAAATACATTTAAAGCCAAAGATTACAAAAAATCCGATTAAAATAATACTAAGTATTTTTTCAACTCCCGTATAGGAGCGGATTACTTTAAAAAATTTTTCTTTAACCCGCATGTCTTTATTTAGGAATTATACAAAAAGATATAAAATTGAGCATGCAACAAACAAAACCGCGAAAATGACAGTCATATTAAACAAAACTTTTTCCGCGCCCCTTTTTGAAACTTGAAAGCTGCCGGTTCCTCCGAAAGTTGAAGAAAGCCCCGCGGATCTCTGCTGGGACAATATTGAAAGAATAAGTAAAATTGAAATAATTATATGTGCAACTTCAAGTACGCTTTTCATAAATTTAGGTTAAATTATTTTAAGAAAACATTTGAAATCCAGTTGATTATACCAAGAATAATGGCAGCAACAAGATAGCTTCCAAGACCGATAAAATGCAGAGCAACATCTCTAAAGGCCATTGTGTTAATAATCCATTCGGTTAAATACAAAATCACAGCATTAATCACTATCAAAAACAGTCCCGCTGTTATTACGACAAACGGCAACGATAAAATTTTCATGACCGGTTTTACAAAGGCATTTAAGATACCAATAATAAGACCTCCAATAATATAAAGTTTAATACCGCCGGTGCCGGTAATTTCAGATAGAAACGAAACCAGCAGATACAGGGCCAAACCGTTTATAAAGATACTGAGTAAAGCGCGTTTAAGCATATTTAAGATTTAATTTTTTCTTGTGACAGTATAGATAAACATTTGACATTTAACAAGGATATTTGACATTAGTTTATTGTTCCTCTTTTCGAACAGCAAGTTTTACGGATACTCCGTCAATTACCATTTCTTCATCAAGATCACACTCAAAATCGCCGCCTTGCTGCAGCTCTATGGCAAGAGTTTCCCTTTTAATATAATCGGCATTCTGTGTAATCGCATCAGCAAGTTCTTTTTCTGTTTTGACCTGAAGATAAATGCGGTCAGACACGTCAAATCCGGCTTTTTTTCGCATTTCCTGAATTGATCTTATAATTTCTCTTGCATACCCCTCATATTTAAGATCCTGCGTTATGGTTGAATCGAGGACAACAACGTACCCGTCTTCACCCTGCGCATCAAGACCCTTTTTACCCTCATAACCGACTTCAAATTCATCAGAATCAAGAATAAAATCATCCACCCGTATTTTACCGTCTTCCATCTCTTCATAATGGCCCGACTTTATCTGCTGAATAATTTTTTGCACATCTTTACCGTATTTTGGACCGAGTTTTCTTGCATCGGGTTTAAGTATCTTTGATACAACTTCACCTACCTCTTTTAAAATTTCCAGCTTTTTAACATTAAGCTCCTCACAAATAACTTCTGACTGGTCTTTAACAATCTTTGGATTTACTTTTTCAGGCAGACCTACCTGAATCTTTAATAAAGGCTGCCTTACTTTAATGCCGGTTTTTGCCCTTACACTGTGCCCAAGATTAACAATTCTTCTTATAACAGCGGTTTCCAGATTAAGTTCGGATTTTATTAATTTTTTATTTGCTTTCGGCCAGTCGCATAAATGCACGGACTCTTCCGACCCGCCGAGATTCCGATATATTTCTTCCGCAATAAAAGGGGTGAAAGGAGCAATGAGTTTTGAAAATTCCTTAAGCACAATGTAAAGAGTCTGATAAGCTTCTTTTTTGTCGCTGTCATTCTCGGATTTCCAGAACCTTCTGCGGCTTCTGCGGATATACCAGTTTGAAAGATTATCAACAAATTCAATCATCGGACGCGTGCCTTTTGTTAAATTATAATTATCAAACTCTTTGGTGCATTCTTCAATAAGCTGATGCAGTTCAGATAATATCCACTGGTCCAGTTTATGCTTCGGTTTAAATTTTGTAATGTCCGCAACCGATGTCCATTTATCAATTTTGGCATATGTTACAAAAAAACTGTATGTATTCCATATTGTAAGAATAAATTTCTTGATTATTTCATCAACATGCGCCTCTGAAAATCTTACATCTTCTGCGAGCGGCGCGGTTGACTGGTACAGAAAGAACCTAACCGCATCAACTCCCCTTGTATCAAAAAGCATATTGGGATCGGGATAATTCTTTTTGCGTTTTGAAAGTTTTTCACCGTCGGCAGCCAATAATATTCCGTTAACAATAACATTTTCAAAAGCGGGTGAATCAAACAAAATTGTTGATAAAACATGAAGAGTATAAAACCAGCCGCGGGTCTGATCCAGACCTTCCGCAATAAACTGTGCCGGGAAATTGCTTTCAAATTCTTCCTTGTTTTCAAAAGGATAATGAAGCTGTGCATACGGCATTGATCCGCTTTCAAACCAGCAGTCAAGCACGTCGGGAATTCTTTTCATGGATTTTCCGCACTTTTCACATTTAAACTCAATTTTATCGATATACGGTTTATGAAGGTCTATTTCTTTGGATCTCATAGGCATTTTGCCCTCCTGGGAATTCTTTTTCAATTCATCAACCGAACCTATGCATTTAAAAGCTCCGCATTCTGTGCATTCCCAAATTGGCATGGGACACCCCCAAAAACGATTGCGTGATATCGCCCAATCACGAGCTCCCTCAAGCCATTTACCAAACCTCCCGTCTTTAATATGACCGGGCTGCCAATGGATTCTGTCATTATTCTTTAGAAGCCTTTCTTTTATATCGGTTACTTTTATAAACCATGATTTTGTCGAATAATTAAGAAGCGGCGTATCGCACCTCCAGCAGTGAGGATACGAATGGCGGTAATTTTCTTTGTGAAACAGCTTTAATTTTTCATCAAGCCACTCGGTTATATTCTGGTCCTGACCTTTTACGAATTTCCCCTCCCATTCCGTCACCTCCTTTTTAAATGTTCCGTCCAGATTAACATGCTGAAGAACCGGCAAATCATGTTTTAAACCTGCGTTTAAGTCGTCTTCACCAAAAGCCGGGGCAATATGCACAACCCCGGTACCTTCTTCGGTTGAAACAAAATCTTCCACGATTATATAATAAGCCTTTTTATCAAGTTTGTTTTTGTAAAAATCAAACAACGGCTCGTATTCTCTGCCTTCAAGATCTTTAGCGGCGACCGGTTGTAGTATTTTATACGGAATATCACCCATAACCTTTTCCAGAAGAGGTTTACCAAGAATAAATTTTTCTTTGCCATTTTTAGTTTCAGCTTCTATTTTTACATATTCAATATTAGGCCCAACCGCAAGAGCCACATTTCCGGGAAGTGTCCACGGAGTGGTTGTCCAAGCCAGAATAAAAGTTCCCGGCTCATCCTTTAATTCAAATTTGCAGGTAATTGAAAGATCGGTTACATCTTTATACCCCTGGCTGACTTCAAAATTTGAAAGAGGGGTCTCGCATCTGGGGCAGATATGCATGCTTTTATGTCCCTGATAAATCATTTTTTTATCCCAAATCTGCTTAAAAACCCACCATATCGATTCCATATATTTATTCTCAAGAGTCGCATAACTTTGCGTAAAATCAACCCAGCGTCCGATACGCTTTAAAAGTTTTTCCCATTCCCCGGTATATCTAAAAACACTGCTTCGGCATTTATCGTTAAAATTTTCAACACCAAGCTTTTCAATATCCTTACGCCCGTTTATCTGCAGCTCTTTTTCAACTTCGTACTCTACGGGAAGACCATGGCAGTCCCAGCCGTTTGTTCTCGGCACATAGTAGCCGCGCATGGTCCAGTACCTTGTAACAGCGTCTTTTAAGGCATTCGCCAGAATATGACCGTAATGCGGAAGACCGTTTGCAAACGGAGGTCCGTCAAAAAACACATATTTTTTTGCGTTTTTTCTTCGTATAACAGACTGTTCAAAAATCTCATTTTCCTCCCAGTAATCAAGGATTTTCTTTTCAAGCTCGGGAAAGGACTGTTTTGGATTTACATCCTTAAATTGCTGTCTTTCTTTTTTCATATATAAAAAATAATTTAGTTTTTCTTTACTTAAATTAGTCTAAAAACATTCAAAATTCAAATTGTTTTAATGATTGACAAAACAAAAAAATCATAATGAAACAAACTCTTGTAACATTTTAAAATTCAAATATCAACTGTTCTTTTGTAATAATTTTTAAAGCTTCGCTAAGTAAAGGCATTGAATAAACGCTTGGTTTATTAGCTAAATAAATCCAGGGATCGCTAATCCCGTAATAATAATTCGCAAATAGATTTTTCAATTTCGGGAAACCACCTTGTTTATATTTTAAACTCAAATAATGAGGTTTATGTTTTTCAAAGTTTTGATATTTAGATTTGTATGAATTCAATCTCATTTGGAATTCACGGCCTTTTTCACCACCAGTGTCTTTTTTTTCTTTTTTTTGTGCAAATATTTTCATGACCACAAAATGAGATTGGCGATGGCTTACTAAAGTTTTGTATGTGGCATTAATAATGTCCATTAAAGCAGACATCAAATCAGCTAATTCTAATTTAAGACTAATCATATCGGCTCCTTTTATCAGAGAGGACAACATAACTTCATGATGAACCAACCGCCCTGAAATAAGCTTAGAATTATCTAATATTGCTTTTAAACATGCGTGTGAAATATTTGTATTAAAGCTTTTAGATGTCTCAATATAATCCTGTAATTTTGGGGTTTCTTTAATCATAGATTTTAGATCCATTTCAGTAAAACCATTAATACCAATATGTTTTATTACCTCTTTATCAGATGGCATCTTTGATAATTTATATATTTTTTCCGAATGAACGGACATTTCTTTTAAAAATTTTTCGTTTAGTTGATTAACCCAAATTGGGATATATTTTTTTTCTTTGCTTCTTTCATAGTTAGGGTGTGATTTGCTTTTACTAATAATGCTTTTAGTATATTTTAAATATTTATCAACAAAAGGAAAATACTTTATTAATTCTTTCTGTTCAGCTGATTCTGATGAAGATGAAGGAACCGGTCCTTCCTTTAAATAAATAAGTTTTGAATAACTAATTAAATTCATATATTGTATTTAAATATATTATAATATTATATCACAAAAATAAAACCCTAACAATCCTATTAGGGGTCTAAATCTAAAATTTCTCAACCAGTTTTTCCGCAATTCCAACGTAATTCTCCGGCGATATTTTTTTTAATCTTTGTATTTCAGTTTTGGGCAGGCCGGATTTTTCCAAAAACTTATGAATATCATTTTTTGTAATCTTCTTGCCTCGGGTAAGCTCTTTTAATTTTTCATAAGGATTTTTAAACTTGTATCTTCTCATAACTGTCTGGATCGGTTCGGCAAGCAGCTCCCATTGGTCTTTTAAATCGGCTTTTAGGGCTTCTTTGTCTATAATCAATTTTGAAAGACCCTTGATCAGGCCTCTATATCCGAGCATTGAATATCCAAAAGCAATCCCGATATTTCGCAGAACGGTAGAATCACTTAAATCCCGCTGCATTCGAGAAATCGGCAGTTTTGCGGAAAAATGTGACAATATTGCATTTGCCATTCCAAGGTTTCCTTCGCTGTTTTCAAAATCAATCGGATTAACTTTATGCGGCATTGTTGACGAACCCACTTCCCCTTCTTTAACCTTTTGTTTAAAATAACCAAAACTTATATACATCCAAATATCGCGGTCAAAATCCAATAAAACTGTATTAATTCTTTTTAATGCGTCAAAAAGTTCAGCCATATAGTCATGGCATTCAATTTGAGTTGAATAATCGGAAAATTCAAGGCCCAAAGACTGTATAAATTTTTTATTCTCATTTGCCCAGTTTATTTTAGGATAAGCGCTAAAATGCGCATTGTAATTGCCGACGGCGCCATTAAATTTTGCTCTGATTTCGATACTTTTTAATGAATTTATTTGTCGTTTAATTCTATCAATTACATTTACAAATTCCTTCCCCATTGTTGTAGGAGAAGCAGGCTGCCCGTGAGTTCGCGCAAGCATTGAAACGGATTTATACATTTTCGCATGGTTGTACAAGCTCTCAGTCACACCGGTTAAAAGCGGAACAATTTCATTATAAATCGCCCCCTGCAGCATTAAAGCATAAGCTGTATTATTTATATCTTCAGAGGTGCAGGCAAAATGAATGAACTCAAAATACGGCTCAAGGCCGGTACCTTTCATTGTTTCTTTAATATAATACTCAACAGCCTTTACATCATGGTTAGTTATAGATTCAATGTCCTTTATCCTTTTTGCCGCAATAAGGTCAAAAGTTGTGTAAAGGGCCCTTAAACTATCAACCAACAATTCATCAATTACTTTTGTTCCCGGCAATTTAATTTCATTGCAGATAAAAATAAACCACTCCACCTCAACCAAAATTCTGTATCTCTGAAGCCCCGCTTCTGAAAAATAATTTCTAAGTTCATCCACTTTCTCATAATAACGTCCGTCCAGAGGTGAAAGTGAAAATAAAGGGTCAATCATTGTGTCAAATGTTAAATGTTAATTGTCAAATGTTTCCTTGACGCTTTGAATATGTTTTTCAACTTTAGCTTTTAAATCCGGGTCATTATTAGCAAGAATCCTGATAACAGCCATAGCCGCATTTTGCGGGTCAACAACAGTTAAAACCGGCGTATCGGAAGGCATCATAATTGTTGAAAAAAGATTTACGGTCATATCATCTTTGTCTTTAAAAGGAGGACATGCGACTACAGGATGAACGCTGTTTGCGGCAACAACACCCGACAAACCGTTTGATCTTCCTGCAATTGTTACATAACAAACAGGTTCAGTTGATTTATTGAATTTCTGAACAATTTCAAGAACCTTTTCAGGCACTTTGTGGGCTGAAGCAACTATTGTTTCATGTTTAATCCCCCACTCGGTTAAATGACCTTCAATGGTTTTTGCAAAATCTTTATCTGACTCCGAACCTAAAAGTATTGGTACTGTCATGATGTCAATTGTTAAATGTTAAAAGTCAAATGTTTAAATTTAATTACACATATTTTTGCAGATTCTTCTCAATTCTCGGCAGAGGATCGCCCATCTCGGCATTAAAAATCTGCCCTGTAATAAGTTCATAAGCCTCAATATAGCGCCTTGTGCCTTCAACACGCACATCATCCGGAACAACCGGTATTTCGCCGTCACCCAAAAAACCTTCTTTTGCAAGCCATTCTCTTACATACTCCTTGTCAATTTTTTTCTGCTCTTCACCTGAAGCAAGCCTCTTTTCATATTCATCCGCAAACCAAAAGCGTGAAGAATCCGGCGTGTGGATTTCGTCAATTAAAATTATTTTCCCGTCTTTTGTTTTTCCGAATTCATATTTTGTATCCACAAGAATAATCCCCTGTTTTTCAGCTATTTGAACTCCCCTTTCATATAATTTAAAAGCGGCATCCTCCATTATTTCAAAATCTTCTTTGCTTATAATCCCGCGTGAAACAAACTCATCTTTTGACAAATTCTCATCATGAGCACCCGCTTCACCCTTTGTTGTCGGGGTTAATATCGGTTTTTCTAGTTTCTGATTCTTTTTTAATCCTTCGGGCAAAACATTGCCGCAAAAATTTCTCACACCATGTTCATAATTGTACCAGGCTGAAGTTTTTGTAACACCGGTGATATAACCCCTTATTATCATCTCCGCAGGCATTAAAGTGCATTGCTCGCCTACAATTACATTAGGATCGGGGCATTCAACCATGTGATTGCCGATAATGTCTTTAGTCTGATTAAACCAAAACTGCGCCATCTGATTTAATACCTGACCTTTAAACGGAAGCATTGTAATAATTCTGTCAAAAGCCGAAAGCCTGTCTGTAACTATGATAATTCTTCTGTCATCTTTAGTGTAATTATCGCGCACTTTACCCTCATATTTTTCGCCCAGATTTACAAAGTTTGTGCCTTTTAAACAAAAATTCAATTGTTCCTTGATCTGCTCCGTTGAAATCATACAGAAAAGTTAAAAATAGTATCGTCCTCACATTAATTTAAAATCACTTTCTCTGCAAATTTATTTATAGTATTTTATGCATGGCAAATCACCTCATCATTAAAATCAATTTATGAACGATTCAAATTATGGTCTGGGCAATGTAACGGCTGTTCTTGGCACCCAATGGGGAGACGAAGGCAAAGGTAAACTTGTTGATATACTTTCAAAAGAATTTCAAATCATAGCCCGCGCAACGGGCGGAGCGAATGCCGGACACACTATTTATGTTCCGAACCCGCTTAATAAAGATGAAACCGCTAAATTTATTTTTCACCTTATTCCCTCGGGAGTACTGCACGAGAATAAAACAGCCGTACTGGGCAACGGAGTTGTTATTCATATCCCCACTTTTATTGAGGAACTGGATACTCTTAAACAGTATAATATTGATTTGTCCGGGCGCTTGTTTATTTCAGACCGGGCTCATATTGTATTTGATTATCATAAAAAAATTGACGCTCTTGA
The DNA here is from genome assembly GCA_016928915.1 of Candidatus Peregrinibacteria bacterium. Taxonomy (GTDB): domain Bacteria; phylum Patescibacteriota; class Gracilibacteria; order UBA1369; family PNNO01; genus JAFGJT01. The sequence goes on along the minus strand of JAFGJT010000004.1, from coordinate 14,215 downwards.
AGAGGAGCAGAAAGGAGAGGCAAAAGTTGGAACAACATTAAGGGGCATCGGGCCGGCGTATCAGGATAAAATCGCGCGACGCGGTGTAAGAATGGGAGAACTTCTTGATTTTGAAAATTTTTCGGAACATGTGCGCAGAACTTTTATTCAGCTTAAAGCTCTATATAAAGGTTTAAAACACGATATTGATGATGAATTAAAAAAATTAAGGGATTTTGTGGGGGTTATAAGGCCTTTTATCACAGATACATCTTTTTATTTAAATAAATCAATTGATGAGGGGAAAACCGTTTTAATTGAAGGCGCAAACGGGCTTCATCTTGATATTGATCATGGCACTTACCCGTTTGTTACATCATCCAATGCTTCTGTGGGAGGGATAATAACCGGAACCGGCATAGGAATTGGAAAAATAAAAAGCGTCGTGGGAATAATGAAAGCCTATGTAACCAGAGTAGGAAGCGGGGTTTTTCCTACCGAACTAACGGATGAAACAGGAAATGCATTACGTGAAAAAGGCGGAGAATACGGATCAACAACAGGAAGACCCCGTAGATGCGGCTGGTTTGATGCTGTAGTCGGCAGATATGCTGTTATGATAAACGGTTTAACAAGTGTAAATTTAACAAAACTGGATGTTCTGGACGAGCTTGAAACAATAAAAATATGCAATGGCTATAAATATAAAGGAAAAAAACTGAATTCAATGCCCTCATCAGTGGAAATGTATAAAGATCTGGAACTTGATTACCTTGAGCTGCCCGGCTGGAAAACGGACACGTCAAAAGCTCTAAAATTTGAAGAACTCCCTGAAAACGCCAAAAAATACGTATTAAAAATCGAGGAACTAATAAAATGCCCTATAAATTTTATAGGGGTGGGGGTTAGAAGGGATCAGATAATTTATAAAAATTAATCAGGCATACCGTCAACAAAACCGGCCTTTTTTGCCGGCAAAAGTCTTAGATTGATCTCTTCAACACTCAAACGTTCCGGATTATGCCTGCGCATAAATTCCATTAACTGGGGATAATCAATTCTGCCTATCTCAATATTATATTTTTTTGCATAACTCCTCATTACCTGTCCGGCGGTTTTAATGTAATTTCTGCTTGGACAATATCCGGATAATGCCTGCGTCGCAACAATCATCATTGCATTCCCTCTAAAAGCCTCTACCCCTCTGCCATACCTGCCGGTTTTGCTCATTAATTCTGCATATCTTACAAAACTTGACCATGCATCGGCAAAATGCTCATGATCCTGTTTTCCGCGGTTACTAAAGTCTCCGTATTCCCTGTGATCCGGATATTTTGTCCCGGCTATTCTTCTCATGCTTCTTTTTAATGAGCCCCACGGTTTAATGCCAAAGTAATTACCAAGTTCATAAGACAATCTGTTTACGCCGCGGCCCGATTCAAAACGAGCAATTGTGAGTATAAGAACCGCCGGTATGCCGTATCTTTTTTCAAGTTCGGCCCCCCACTGCATAATCCTTTCTTCATTCCATCTTCCACCCATTTCCCGCGGGACTCCTGCAGGCGGATCTTCTTTGGCACGGGCAACGGTATGATAAAATTTTTCACCGGAAGCGGTTGTAAACAAGGTAAGCGCACGCACAAATCTGGAATTTTCCAGTTTTTCATTGTCCTCATTTGTTCTTACTATCTCGGGTTTTGAGGGCACCGCGGAAATGCGACTTTCGGATACTTCCTTAAACCGCTTCCTGTTGTTTTCATAATAAATCTCTTCATCGTTTTCATGCTTTTCATCGGTCTTTACATCGAGAGGATATATTTTGTATCCCGAATATACACATAAATATTCACCATCTGCCGTAAAATATCCTATTTTCTCGCCATTAATGCCTCCCTGTCCGGGAATTTTTCTAAATCCTATTTTGGTTCTTCCTTTGGTATCAACAATCGCCACTTTTAACCATTCGGGCGGACAAATATGACCTGCGCCTATATAATCTTCAAACTTACTTTTATTATACAGATTAACCTCAAGATAAAGCCTTTTGTTTGCATCATATTTAATCATGGCAAATTGCGCGGTCATTTCGGCATATCCCTGATTCTCCCGAAGATCTTTTAAAAGCGCCGATTTCTTGTCCGGATTCTTTTCCCTTTCAGATTTACGCCTTAAAGAACCACCTCTCCATAACTTGTAAACAGACATTTTTTCGGAAATTTTTAGCATATTCTGAACCTGCTCACGGGTATATTCTCTGGTATAAATTAAAGCTTCTTTTTTCTTTGCTTCATCCAACACGTTCATACCACTTTCTGTTCTTAATTCCGCTCTTGCTTCAGATAATGAGGCTTGCGCCGCCTGTCTTTCAAGACCTTTTCTTTCAAGTATTTCTTTTGTCTTTTGTTCGGGCTTCTCTTTTTCTTGAGATGTTGATAAAGTCCCTTTTGGAGCTTCGAGATTTTGCAGATAAACCAATAATTTCTCTTTTATAAATAATATTCCCATTGGATTTTATTTAATTTTATCTATAAATTGTACCATTTTTTATAACTTTTTCCCAGACCTTGTTTTTTAATGATTTTTCAATAAAATAAGTACTTGCAAACCTTTATAATCATACGGGCAAGTGGCGGAATTGGTAGACGCACCAGCTTGAGGGGCTGGCGGCCGATAGGTCGTGGAGGTTCGAGTCCTCTCTTGCCCACCATATAGCTCGCTTTAAAGCGAGCTACCCAGCGGGCATGGAGCCCGCGTTCTTCCGCATTTATATCTCATTTATATCCAGCCACCACCCCCTGCATTTTAGAGGGTTCATTCTTCGCATTTTTACTAAATATTAAAAAATAAAATTTCCTCTTGTAAAGTAATGATTTATATGTTATAAGATTATCTTTAAATGATAATTAACCAATTTTGATATGAAAAAGTTAGCTTTATGTGTGCTTGCTGCAGCCATATTAATGCCTGTATTCACAGCACATGCCGATTATCTGGACTGCGACTGGCGCTATCATTACGGCGAACCGCAAATGGGTGAATGCTATTACCTAATCAACCCGGGAAACCGCAACTCCGGTAATGATAATGATGTGACCACTACAAGCGCGGATGATTATTTCGGATCAAGCACAACCAGCGGTTACAACAACAGCGATGTGACCACTTCAAGCGCATCCGATTATTTCGGAAGCAGCAGCTCAAGCGGTTACAATAACAGCGATGTTACCACCTCAAGCGCATCCGATTATTTCGGAAACAGCAGCTCAAGCGGTTATAACAACAGCGATGTTACCACTTCAAGCGCATCCGACTATTTCGGAAGCGGCAGCTCTTCAAGCGACTCGCAAATAACAAGTTCCGATGATAAATACAGTGATAAATTCATAAAAAACTATCGCGATTACTGCGCCGGCGATTATTGCTGGGTTATTTACGACGAATGCTACGATAACACACATTGCTGGGAAAAGAAGGAACGATATCCCCGAAACGAATACGACCCGGATTATAATGCCGGTGATAATAATTATTCAAGAAACCGCGGCAACACATGGAACTACTGGGTTAACTATGTAGTAAACAATTATTATATGGGATGGCCGACGTGCGACTCAAGATACCAAAAATGCGTTTACAGAGGATTTCATTTTGGCTCGTATCACAACGGATACTGGTGGGGAAGATAATTTAAAACGTTTAACAATTGACATGTGACAGCTGGTTTAATATCCGGCTGTCATTTTTTTATTTTTTATTGCAAATAAATTTCAAAAATGGTAAAAATGAAAAAGCCGTAAGGGCGCTTAGCTCAGTTGGTAGAGCATCTCGCTTACACCGAGAGGGTCTAAGGTTCGAATCCTTAAGCGCCCACCATACTTCCCGCTTTGGCGGGCATTCCTCGATTTTAACAAAACAATATGAAACATTTCATCCGTTTACTCGCAGCCCTTTTACTGGCTGGTCTGTTTGTTGTTGCTCTTTCATGGTCTTCGTCAGACATAACCAAATCCTCAAATTATCAAACATACGAATTGAAATATCTTGTGAATTTATCCGATGTAGATACCGATAATTATAATGCTACGATAAATGACGTACAAAATATTCTAAATTCACGGTTGCACAAATTTCATGTAGACCAGGTAAGCATTGAAAAAGACAATCAAGACAATAATCATTATTTAACATTAAAATTCGGTAGTATTGACGATATTAATGTAATAAAACAAACCTTGGAGCAGAACGATTCCTTTATAATGAGAGAAAAAATAGTTACCCCGGCAGTTGCCGAAGATGAGGAATCATTGGCTGAAGACGCTGAGGAAGCGAATGAGGAGGAAGCAGCAGCAGTAGAAGAAACCCCTGCCGTTAAGGATGAAGCAAGCCCCGAAAAGATGGAAATTGAAACCGCGGCAAATGAAGCTCTGCAAAAAATGCTTTCAGGCTCAAGTTTTGAAGCTGAAGCCCAAAACCAGCTGCTGCAGGATCCTTTAAGAAGGGTTTATTCCCATACGGGTTGGATGTATCAGGATGAAATAAAAGCTGTTTTTGCTGAAAAAATATTCAGTATGAAGTCGGGAGAAATTTATCCTGAGCTAATAAAGTATCAAGAAAGATCTTTTGCGCTGGCCGCCCCGATCGATATTATCGCAATCCTCAAAGTTTTTAATCTGGAAGAAGTGGACAGAATAGCATCAACACCAAAATCAGTTGATGTAAGCCATATTCTTGTTGCCTATAAAGATGCGATGCGGGCCGCGGAAACAACAGAACGAAGCAAAGAGGAAGCTAAATCCCTTGCTGACGAAATAAAAGACAGACTGGATAACGGAGAAGATTTTGTTTCTTTGGCAAAACAATATTCAGATGACACAAGCAATGCAAACAGTGGAGGAATCTTAACAACCCCGGCCGGAAACGGAGTGTATATTGAACAATTCGAAAATGCGGCTTTAGCGCTTGAAAATAAAGGACAAGTTTCGGATGTTGTGGAATCCCCTTTTGGATATCATATTATTAAAGCTGGGGAAATAACTGGAGCAAAAGAAGAATCTCATAAGGAACCGCGTGCAAAGTTCGGCGTTCTTTTTTATGCGGTGCAGCCGGCTGAATGGAAAGACACGCAGCTTGTATATAAACACATCTCGGACATTGAAATAATTTATACCCAGGAATATGATCCGTATATAGTTATTTCTTTCAACAACGAAGGAAAGGATCTGCTTCAAGATCTTACCGCAAACAATCTAAACAATATTCTTGGAATTTTTGTGGGAAAAGAATTAATAACAAGCTTTACGGTTCAGGAAACAAATGAAACGGGAGAAATTAAAATACTTAGACCCTCTACAACAAAAGAGGCTGATGAATTAAAAGCAAAATTACTGCAGAAACCTCTTCCGGCACCGATAATCCTTATTGAAGAAAATGCTTAAACATGAAATAAGATCATGTATTGCAAGAAAAAGGCGTTATTTGTCTGCGCGTGAAAAACATGCACTTGATGAAAAAATAATAAAAACACTTGCGAATCTTAAAGAGTGGAAAAAAGCCAGAACAATACTGATTTATATCGCGCATAAAGAAGAAATCGATACTTTTGAAATTATACGAAAAAATATAAAAAAGAAAAAAATCATTGTGCCGAAGACTCACCTAAGGTTTCATTCATTGTCGCTGCATCATATAAAAAGTTTTGATGACCTTTATAAAGGCAGATACGGCCTGCTTGAACCTGTTTTAGACACACCAATGATTGATCCGAACAAAGTCGATCTGGCAATAATACCAGGAACCGCTTTTGATAAAAATGGCCACAGAATCGGCTACGGCAAAGGCTATTTTGACAAATTAAACAAATTTTTACATTGCCCAAAAATTGGACTTGCATATAGCTTTCAAATTATTGACAATATCCCTGCCGATAAACATGATGTTAAAATGAACATCTTGATTACTGAAAAGGATATTTTATTTTTTAATTAATCAATATGCATCCTAACCTGCAAAAAACCGACAAGGAAATCTTTAATATACTTAAATCGGAGGAAGAAAGGCAGACATACGGAATTGAATTAATCCCCTCGGAAAATTACGCTTCAGCAGCGGTAATGGAGGCAACCGGGTCTGTTTTTACGAATAAATATTCGGAGGGATATCCCGGCAAGAGATATTACGGAGGTCAGGAAAATGTGGATAAAGTTGAGCAGCTTGCGGTTGAACGCGCAAAGCAGCTTTTTGGAGTCGATCATGTTAACGTACAAAGTTATTCGGGCAGCCCCGCAAATATGGCGGTTTATTTTGGACTGCTTGAATATGGGGACACAATAATGGGATTAAAACTTGATCATGGCGGACATATAACTCACGGACTGCCGATTAGTTTTTCAGGGCGAACCTACAATGTTGTTCCTTATGAAGTTGAAAAAGATACCGGAAGACTGAACATGGATATGGTTCGGGAGCAGGCTCTTAAACATAAACCAAAATTAATTATTGCGGGCTATACCGCTTATCCGCGCATAATAGACTGGAAAGCGTTTAAAGAAATCGGAGATCATGTCGGGGCAATTTTAATGGCTGATATTGCGCATATTGCGGGGCTTATTGCGGGAGGCGTGCACCCGAGCCCCGTGCCTCACTTTGACGTCATCACAACAACAACACATAAAACTCTTCGCGGGCCGCGCGGAGCCATGATAATGTGCAAAGAGCAATACGCAAAAGATATAGACAAAGCTGTTTTTCCGGGCCTTCAGGGCGGCCCGCACGACAACACGACCGCCGCAAAGGCTGTTGCCTTCGGTGAAGCGCTGCAGCCCGAATTTAAAGATTATGCCGCTCAGATTGTAAATAATGCCAGAGCCCTCGCCAATAAATTAATGGAATACGGTTTTAATCTTGTTTCCGGCGGCACCGACAATCATCTGATTTTAATTGATCTTACAAGCAAACAGATCCCCGGCAAAGTCGCGCAGGAATGTCTTGATAAAATCGGTTTAACAACCAATAAAAATACTATACCGTTTGACCCCAGACCGCCTTTTGATCCGAGCGGACTAAGACTCGGCACACCCGCAATTACAACCCGCGGCATGAAAGAACAGGACATGCAAAAAATCGCAACATGGATTACCGCTGCGCTGGAACATTATCAGGACGACGAATATTTGAATAATTTAAAAAACGAAGTCAGAGATTTCTGCAAAAATTTCCCGGTGCCGGGTATTAAAATTTAAGATGTTCGTTTAATTACAAGAATCGTTATATCGTCCATCTGTTTATAGTCTCCTATAAAATTTTTCACATCCTGCAAAATGGCGTTTCTGATTGCCGTTGCATTATCGAGATTGCCAAAATTTTTGACCGCTTCTTTAAACCTGTCCATGCCGTATATCTCTTTGGGGTTCTTCCATGCTTCCGGGATTCCGTCGGAATATAGCACAACACAATCCCCCGGATTTAAAGAAGCCTCTTGTTCAAGGATTAAATTTGCAATATCAGGAAACATTCCAAGAGCTATTCCTCCTCCTTTTAATAATTCCGAATTGTTTTCAGCGCTGTTAAAACGAATCATCTGCTCATGTCCGGCATTAACATAACTTAATTTTTTAAGTTCGCTGTTCCAGTTTAAAAGACACAGGGTAATAAACATATTTGGCGGTGATTTTGCTTTTAAAACTTTGTTAACTTCAACCATGATTTCTTTTAGCCCCAATTTATCCTTATGGCTAAAAAATATTGCATTGGCTATTGACCCGACAAGACCTGATGGCACACCGTGCCCCGTAACATCTCCTAAATAAAACATTGTGTTTTTTTCGTCTTTTTTCAAAAAATCATATACATCGCCGCCTATTTCTTCCGCGGGAACAAGACCTGCGGCTATATCCAGCCCCTCAAGCGCGGGCAGTTGTTTTGGTATAAGCTCCTGCTGTATTTTTTGTGCAAGCTCAAGTTCTTTTGCCACACGTTCTTTATAAACAAGCGCTTTGGTGCTTACATCAAGATCCGCAGCCATTTTATTAAAGGCATTTCCCAATATTTCGAGCTCATCGTGTGTTTTTATCTCCACCCTGTGCTTAAAATTTCCTGTTGCAATAATGCCCGATCCTTTTGTCAGCTTTCTTATGGGCCTGGTGATCTGATTGGCAAAAAATATCGCGCTTAGAAGTCCTATGACCATACCAAGCAAAGCAAGAGAGCCTATGCGTATCTGATCGTTCCTGATTAAAATATCAAGATTATCATAATTAAGATGATAAAGTACCGCATACTGATCGAGAACCGGGAAAACCAAATATTTAATTCTCTCAAGAGCCTTAAGTGATTCGATGGGATTTTCATTTTCATCAACATATAAAATCTCTCCCAATTCGGATTTTTTAAGAAAATATACTTTTCCTTCATTTGTTATAAGGGAAGGATTATGGGCCTTAACCTGGGACAAAAGTATTTGATCATTTATCAACCGCACAGGACCCGCATACTGCTCTCTTTTTTCCTGCATTGAATCATATAAAAGTTCGCCGGAATAATCGTAAATTTGTATCAAATCAATATCCAGGGTTTTTTGAAAAACAGATGAAATTTCCCTGTTAAAATAAATAAAACCTTTTTGAACAAGGTATAAACGATAATTATTAATAATATCGCTAGAAGTTAATTCTCCGAATGATCTGGCCTGAAAGAAAATATTCTGTGTCAGTTCTTTCTGTTTTTCTTTAATCAGTAAAAAAGCCGCAAAAGAGAATAATCCTATTATAAGGACCATTATTACACTAACTAATTTTGTTTTTATTGAATACATATATTTATGAAATTTCAGCTGCAATAATATTACCGTCAAGACGCGGCTTAAAGCTTACCCCGGCTTTTATGCCGTAAATCACACTGCTCTCAAAAAGCGGCACACCGACAATGTCATCCTCAACAATAATTTTCATGATTTCATGAAGCTGCTGAAGACGTTTTTCTGGATCCAGATTTCTTAAACTAAGCTCAATAAGCTGATCAACCTTTTTATTAACATAACCGCCGCCGTTAAACCTGCCCTGCGAATGTACGGCGTTCTCAAGAAAATCGCTTGCATCGCCAATTTCGGATTTCCATCCTAAATAATAAATATCGGTTGAGCGGGTTATGATTTTCTCGTTTAGCTTTTCAAATGGCAAAATATTAATTTCAACACTCATACCTAAATCGTTCAAATGGTCTTTTATATATTCACCGATAATTTCCGTGCCTTCAGCCATATCAATTTTTATCTGCACGCGTTTGAACGGGTCATATTCCCGTAGAAGTTTTTTTGTCTCTTCGATGTCCTGCTGAACAGGCTTAATTTCAGGATTAAAACCAAATATACCGTTACTCACAAACTGATCGGCTGGCTGGGCATAACCAAGTGTAAAATCTATAAACTCTTTTTTGTCAAAAGCCAGACTGATTGCTTTTCGCAGCCTTTTGTCCTTAAACAAACCACTATTCATATTAAATACCAAAAAATTCACCTCAAGGCTCGGCAAAGAAGATATTGTCACGGAGCTGGAATCTGAAATTTCCTTAATCAAAGAAGGCGGTACATTTGCCAAAATATCAATTTGACCTTTTTTAAACTGTTCCGTCCGGTCAAATCTGTTGGAAATAGTTTTAATAACTATTTGTTTATAATATGGTTTTGCTCCCCAGTATCCTTCAAATCGTTCGAGTTGTAAAAGCTCATTGTCAAAATAGAAAAATTCATATGGCGCTGTTCCAACGGGTTTTTCAAAATCCTTTAAAGTGTCCGGAAAAATCAAAACACCCGAAATCCTGTTAACCAAAAGAGGATCAGGATAATTTGTAATTATTTCAATTGTTAAATCATCAATTTTTTTTATTGATTTTATGGACTTTAATACATCATCGAGCTGTGAATACTGATAATTTATCGCCCTGTCAAAACTTGCAAGAACATCATCTGCGGTTAAATTTGAACCGTCATGAAATAAAACATCGGGCCGCAGTTTAAATTCCCATGTAGTATCGTTTAATCTTCCCCAAGAAACCGCAAGGCATGGATGGATTTTTAAATCTTTGTCGGTTTTTACAAGCGCCTCATAAATATTTAAAAGACGACCGCGCGTGACAGAGTCAAAATGAGTTGGCTCTAAAGATGCGGGACCAAAAGCATATGCAATATTTAAAGTTTTATAAGAAACATCTGTTTTGGCAGGAGGTGAAAGATGCAAGACATTCTGTTTAAAATCATTAAATTCATCAACAAAGAACAGCTGAATTAAAAGAAATCCCAGCAAAGAAAAAAGAGCAAGGTAAAACAATATTTTAAGCAAAATCTTCATATATCCGCTTTTTGTGTTTATTTTATCTGTATATTTTAACACAAAAGGCTTTAAATAACAACAAACTCATTCGCTGTCCCGTTTTAATATGGTTAAAAAAGCCTCCTGCGGAATATCGATATTTCCAACTCTTTTCATTCGTTTTTTCCCTTCTTTTTGTTTCTTTAACAGTTTATCTTTGCGTGTTCTGTCGCCGCCGTATAATTTTGCGGTAACATCTTTGCGCATTGCACTTATTGTTTCACGGGCAATTATTTTTGCACCAATAGCAGCCTGAATGGGAATTTCAAACATGGCCCGCGGAATCAACTTTTTAAGTTTTTTTGTTATGCTCATACCCATATGATAAGATTCACTTTTATGAATTATAACGGATAATGCTTCGACCGGTTTGCCTGCAACCAGAATATCCATTTTAACAAGATTTTCCTCGCGATATTCAATAAAATCATAATTCATTGAAGCATATCCGGATGTAATGCTCTTTAAATTGTCATAAAAATCTATAACGATTGAGGCAAGGGGTATTTCAAAAGTTAAAATAACACGGTTTTGGTCGATATACTGCATATCTTTATTAATTCCCCGTCTTTCCTGTACAAGTTTCATTATTGGTCCTATATATTCTTTAGGCGTCAAAATTTCAAGATTCATCCATGGCTCTTTAATTGCCTTAACAGAAGCCGGATTTGGCAGCTCCGACGGGCTTGAAATAAATTTCTCTTCTTCTTTCATGGTAACGGCAATATAAGAAACCGACGGCGCGGTTATTATTAAATTCAAATTATACTCACGTTCAAGCCTTTCCTGAACAATTTCAAGGTGCAGCATGCCAAGAAATCCGCATCTAAAACCATGTCCAAGAGCGGTCGACTGTTCGGGTGTATATGAAAGGGAGGAATCGTTCAACTGAAGTTTTTCAAGAGCATCCCTTAACAAAGGATAATCATCTCCGTTTGAACAAAATATTCCCGCAAAAACATAAGGTTTAACAATATGATACCCCTCAAGCGAAACAGCGTGATTATGAGTAAGATTATTTGATCCGGATTTCCACACCGTATCGCCCACTCTTGCTTCAGCCACTGTTTTCAAACCGGTTACAATATATCCGACCTCTCCTTCGTACAGGGCATCAGCCTGCTTATAATGAGGCTTGAAATATCCGCACTCAATAATTTCGATCTGCTGTTTGGTATTTAAAAGCCATACCTTGTCGCCTTTTTTAACGGAACCTGCTTTAACTCTAATATAAGCAACAACTCCTTTATATAAATCATAAACAGAATCAAAAATTAATGCTTTAAATTCATCGTCAGCTGATGAAGCGCTTATAACAGGGGCCGGAATGCGTTTTATAACAGCCTGTAAAAGCGTTTCAATATTGGTACCGTCCTTTGCAGAAACGGGAATAATTTCCTCTTTTGGAATTGCCAAAGTATTTTCAATTTCATGAGCAACTCGTTCTACATCAGCCGAAGGCAGATCAATTTTATTAATTACCGGAATAATTGTAAGATTATGATCTATCGCCATATAACAGTTTGCAAGAGTCTGCGCCTGTATTCCCTGAGTTGCGTCAACAACCAAAATAGCGCCCTCACAAGCTGCCAGGCTCCTGGAAACTTCGTAACTAAAATCAACGTGTCCCGGGGTATCAATTAAATTTAAAATATACTTTTCACCTTCAAATTCGCAATCCATTCGTACCGGCTGCAGTTTGATTGTAATTCCCCTTTCCTGTTCAAGTTCCATTGTATCCAAAATCTGATTGTGTTTCATATCACGCTTCTCAATAGTTTTTGTATACTCCAGCAAACGATCCGCCAGGGTCGATTTTCCATGATCTATATGCGCAATAATACAAAAATTTCTGATTTTTTGAGTAAATTTTTTATTCATATCCCAAGGTCGTCTTGATCAATAAAATTATTCAAATATATTTTACTTTTTCAACACAAATTTTAACAGGTGAATAAGTTATTGGCAAAGTTAAATTGAATTATAAGTGCGTTTTGTGGTAGAATATAAAGATTAATAAAACATATACATGCAGTTTAAAGTTCCTCAAAATGTTCAAATGGAAGATAAAATAGTAGGACCCTTGACGCTTAAGCACATGATTATATTGGCCGTGGGGGGAGCTGTGGGTTATGTAGTGTATATTGCGCTTGCAAGAACCTATTTCTGGGAAGTATGGCTGCCTCCGGTTGCGGTAGTTGGGGTAATAACTGTGCTCTTTGCTTTTGTTAAAATTTATAATGTAACTTTTTCACGATTTATACTGCTGTTTATTCAGTTTATCATGCTGCCAAGAAAAAGGATCTGGATTAAAAAAAGCGGTGATGTGTTTTTACAGGAGGTTCTGATAAAACAGCCGACCGAAGCTGAACATAAATCAATTCAAAAAAGCGAACAAACAAAAGAAACGGTAAAAAAATTAAAGGATATATCAACGAAACTGGATAAATATCATTCAGGTAATCCAAATAAACATGACGAATAACACTGCAACGCAGGAACAACAAAAGAACACAACAGTTCATCAGGCTCAAAAAGGAACGGCGTCAAGCGCCCAGCTTTATTTAAGAATAGCGGAAATACGTGATGACACCGTTGTATTAAAAAACGGCGGCATAAGATCAATACTGGACGTTACAAGTATTAATTTTAATTTAAAATCAGAAGATGAACAAAATGCAATTATTTATTCATATCAAAACTTTTTAAACTCACTGGAATTTCCGATTCAAATAATAGTAAGGTCAAGAAAGCTTGATATTGATAATTATATAGATGAATTAAACGGTCTGGGCGAAAAACAAACCAACGAACTTTTACAAAGACAGACATATGAATATATGGATTATATTCAAAGACTTGTTGAATATGCGGATATAATGGAAAAACAGTTCCTTGTTGTTGTTCCTTACGATCCGTTTCGTGCAGTAAAGCCGAATGTTCTGCAGAGATTTTTTCAGAACATGCAGCCCAAAGACTCATTTGCCGAAGTTCAAAAAAGACACAAAGAATTTTTACAGCTCAAAAAAGGTCTTAATCAGAGAATCAATGTTGTAAAATCCGGTCTTGAAAGCTGCGGATTACAGGTTAATCAGCTGAAAACACATGATCTTATTGAGTTATTTTACGAAATCTACAATCCACTTACATCAAGAAACCAAAAAATCGAAGAGCTTGAGAGTATCAAACTTCAAACCGACGAAGACGTTCTGGACGAAGAAAAAAGAAACGAAATAGGTCTGGAAGAAGGATAAATAAAAGGCACAGTCTTGGCAGCGCCCTACTCTCCCGCTAATTAATATAGCAGTACCATTGGCGAAGAGTGGCTTAACTTCTGTGTTCGGGATGGGAACAGGTGTACCCCACTCTCTATAGCTACCAAGACTGTGCCTTTTAAATCAATGTGCAAATGTTATTTCCATAAATTGCTAGTCAACGGCACCATGTGCCAGTACTAAATCCCGAATAAAACGAGACTTAGCACCAACACATCGTGCCACATCATACTTTTTAATATAAATTCAATCACCTATTAGTACTTCTCGGCTAAGTACATCACTATACTTACACCTGAAGCCTATCAACCAGGTGGTCTTCCTGGAGGTTAATGGGGATATTTAATCTTAGGATGGGTTTCCCACTTAGATGCTTTCAGCGGTTATCCGCACCGAACATAGCTACTCTGCAATGCCGCGAGACGCGACAACAGATACACCAGAGGTTCGTCCACCCCGGTCCTCTCGTACTAGGGGCAGATTCCCTCAAATATCCAACGATTGCGGAAGATAGAGACCGAACTGTCTCACGACGTTCTGAACCCAGCTCGCGTACCGCTTTAATTGGCGAACAGCCAAACCCTTGGGACCTTCTCCAGC
>JAFGJT010000003.1 GCA_016928915.1 Candidatus Peregrinibacteria bacterium | reverse complement strand
TGTAATTTTGCTTTGGACATCGTGTTTTGGTTAAGTATATGCACTTTTATCTTAACACGGTGTCCTAAATGTCTGTGTACTATATAACAATGTAATAATTCCATATTTGACTTGCCTATAAAACCCTGTTATAATATACCTGACGTTAAATAAAAACCAATAACCAAAATTACGACAGATTTTCAATACGCGTTCTACATGAGGTCGAGGTAGGGCCGCAAGGGATAAAAGAGGGGTTAAAGTTGATTCTAAAGCTTTATTATTAACAAAAAACAAAATGAAAAAGTTTTTAGCTCTAGTTGCACTTGTTGCAATGGTTGCGGTAGCTTCAGTTGCACAGGCTGCAACAGTTACAGTACAAGGTACTCTTGGTGAATCAGTAACTGTTAATGACTGTACCAGTGGAAACGACTGGACGATCTCTGTTGGATCACAATCGAACGACACATGTGTAGCAACTTACACAACTAACTATGCTCCTGGATTCGCATTATCTTTTGCAGCCACTTCTGAAAATTTTGAACATCAGGTAATCGAGGAAGCACTTGAAAAGATTGCAACACCTAATGCTACTTGTACAGCTCAGGCTGGTGAATGTTTCTCTTATACATTCGCTGTTGCTGCTGCTACTGGTACTTATGGCACTGGCCTAAATGGCACAGTTGATACAAATCAGGACGATGTACCAACAAGTTCATTTGCTGTATTTACATCAGCCGATAACGAAATAGTTGTACCTGCAGAAAATTATACCTTCACATTCTATGCATGGGCCGAAGCAACTTCTCCTGCTGGAGCTTATGCTCTTGAAGGCGGTTCTTTGACTATCGCTTCTAAATAATATTCAGTTGAATATTAAAAAAAGCGAGGGATTTTCTCTCGCTTTTTTTTAATATTTTGCTATACTTAAAAAAGAAAAAATATTTTTTAATCTTTCATTCTAATGAAATCATTAACAAAAGCAAATAAAGTAATTTTTCTTACTTTAATGTCTGCAATAATTTATTTTACAATGTTTAGCTTGGCTTATGCTATAAGCGGCGGCCCGGGCAAAGTTGTGATAAGTGTTAAACCGGGCGATACTTATGAAGGAAATGTTTATATTGAAAACAAAGATGCCGAACCAAAAATTGGAGTTATCACGCAAAATGATTTGTTTTTTAATGAATCTAATTCTCTAGATTATTCAACAGAACCTTTATTAAAAGGTCTTTTAAACTGGACAACATTTTCCGACCTCACAGAAAAAAAAATTGAATCAGGAGAAAGATATCAAGCAAACTATGTTGTAAAAATCCCACAGGATGCAGATCCCGGTACATATTCCACCGGATTCCTGCTTTCATCAAAATCAATTGAAGAGGCTACGCAGACAGGGTCCGGTGTCGCAGTTGGAGGAAGAATATTGTCTCAATTATATTTAACTGTTGAAGGAGAATTTAATGAAAATTTAGAGTTGGTTAACTTTGGAATAAATGAGGAAAATTTTTTGAATGGTGAAATTGTTTTCGACTTAACAATTAAAAATACAGGAGACGTTATATTGCAGCCGTATGGAAACATAACAATTTATGATGAAAAAGATCAACAAATAAAAGAAGTTTACGCTGTTACAAAACAATTCGAAAATGAAGAGGTGGTTACGGACAGAAAAGACGAAATTCCAGTCGGGGGGTCAGGGGTTACATTAGCACCTGGCGCAACATCTAAAATTGCCACCCCATGGACGCACAGAAAAGTGGAATTGGGGACATATAAAGCAAAAATTGTTGTTTATTATGGTGAAGGAAAAAAAGAACTGATCGCTGAAACAAAAGTTACATTAAAAGAAAATTTCAGCATAAGTGAATTCAAATCGGAATCATCTTATAACAGTTCGTTGCCTGTAAAATTCTCTGCAAAGTTATTAAATATCGGAACATTGCCTGTTACTCCAAAAGGATATTTTGCTGTAACGAACATTTTTGGTTCCCAAAAAATCAGAACAGACTTTACACCAGAAGAATTAAACATGAAGGGCGGAGAAGAAAAAGTTTTAAACAACATCATTTGGGACAACGGATTTGCGTTGGGTATATATACTGCTTCGTTGCATCTAGATGTAAATGGTAAAATCTTTGATAAATCGTTTATATTCTGGGTAATTAGCTGGTGGCAAATAGCTATCATAATAGTAGTTATAGCTGTATTGACCTTCTTGATTTATAAAGGGATCACAATGTACAGAAAAATGAAGAAAAAAATAAAAGAAATAGAAAAAAATAAAAAATAATTTGTTAAAATTTTAAAACATTTAAGACCTATCTAAAAAGATAGGTCTTTTTTTATAGACTTAAGCTCAATTACCCTAAGCGCCCTATTGACCATCGGTGAATATTGGCGTATAATAACATTGGAATTGGATATAAAAACAAAAAATGAAGAAAAAAATTGTTTTATTATGTGTTAGTATAACATTTTTAATTAATAACCTTACGTTAGTCGGCTCAGCTGCAGCTGGAAACGTAACTGTTTCAGGTAGCGTTTATCCAAAAGATGCGGATCCTTTTACTGTTGTTCCCGGTCCTGCCGGTAGCGGGGAATGTCATTTATCGTGGCATACAAGTTTTACCCCAAATATTGATAGTCAAGAATTGCACATTTGGGGACCAGATCCTTTCCCAGAAATTCGCACTTTGCCCTTTACAGGTCCAAACAAAGATGAATCATTAATAGTTGATAATTTGTTAATAGGCAAAGAGTATAGTTTTAATTTATTTGCAATTTCAGGCTCTCTTATGAGCCCGGGGGTTTGGACGGTTCCTAGCACCTGCACGCCTCTGCCCGCTCAGGATCCACCTGTTATGCAGGAGGAGCCTCTGCAGACAGTTGGTACTTCTAATATAGTGTATTTTAATAACGGCCAGTTAGTTGATATGCCGGGATTAAGGTGCAAAGTTACGGCAATGCGTGGATTCGATAGAGTTTATGTTGGTGATAGTGGCTGGATTGAATGTCCGACTGCGCCTGCGGATCCTGCGGTTTTTAATTATTCGTATGAATTTACCGGTCTTTCATTAAATCAAACTTATTATTATCATACCCAAAGCACCTCCGATCCGGTTGATCCGCCCACAGGGGGTTTTAGCGGATATTCGAATGAGGTTTCTTCAAGGCAGATATCCGGTGGCAGTTCCGGAGGCGGGCTTCCGCCGAATTTTTGCGGAGACGGGAGCGTTGGCGGGACCGAGGAGTGTGATGATGGTAATAATATAGACGGGGACGGGTGTTCGAGTGATTGTAAGATTGAGTTGTATTCGGCGGCAATGTGCGGAGACGGTATTATTCAGGCTCCGGAAGAATGTGATGACGGAAATAATAACGACGGAGACGGGTGTTCTGCGGCCTGTGAAATTGAAGAGATTGTTAATGTGCGATTTGTTTTAAAAGCGGTGCCCGAATTTAGAACTGCGGCGGCAACGCATCCGAATTTGGGGCTAAATGCGATTTTGGGCTTTTATAAGCCCGCCATAGCTAATTTAACTTCAGCTTCCGTTGTGCTTGATAATAACGGAAACGGAACTTTTGAAGCCTCGATTGTTACGGGCAGTTATGACATTGCTATAAATGGAGAAGCTCATCTTAATAAAATTTTAAGAGAAATTGTAATTGATGAAACAACAAGAGAAATTACACTGGACTTTTCGATCGGTGACACATGGCAGCTTACGGCGGGAGACACCAAAGACGACAACTCTATTAACGCGCTGGATATGGCGAGTATGATTGCGGCTTATCGTTCAAGCGGAGGCATAAACGATCTTAATAAATTCGGAGGGGTAAATTCCATAGATATGGCGATTTTACTGCTAAACTACAAAAGAGCCGGTGACCAGTGGCTGCTTTAAGAATATTTTCAATAATGCATAATGGCTTTTAGTTTCTTGGTGTAATTTTAAAATTTTTTCATAATTATTTAAGAATAATTTAATTTTTACGTGCTATATAAATAATAAATAGAATATATTGACTTTCTTAACTATATAATATATTATATATTATGCTATATAATAATCCATATACTATGTCGGCTATACTACCAAAAATTGCTTCTGCTCAGCAGGTTCAAAAAAGTTACCGGGCATTATTTGATGATGTAATTAAAACAAAAGAGCCCCTTGTGGTGCTTAACAATAATTCTCCGGAAGTCGTTATTGTTGATATTAAATCATACCAGGCGCTTATCAATGCCGCAGAAAAATTTGAGGAAGAAAAAGCCATAGAGGCAATAAAGCAGTATGCGGACGAAAAACAAAAAGGGAAATTAAAAAAACTTGAGTCCTTAAAATCCTTGATGTAAATGAAAATAATCAATATTTATTATTCATCACATTTTGCAAAAGCTTTTAAAAAACTTCCCGCCTCAATTAAAGCAAAGACCATATATAAAGAAAATATTTTTAGAAACAATTGTTTTGATATCAGCCTGAAAACCCATAAACTCCACGGCGCTCTTAACAATTACTGGTCTTTTTCCGTTTCGGAATCCCATAGGATTTTGTTTGAATTCAGCGATAAAAACACCGTGGGGTTTATTGATATTGGAACCCATTCAATATATAAAAAACATATATAAAAACAGAGAAGCGAGATTTTAAAGCAAAATTTTTCTGTCGGCGCTTACTGACAAAAATTGTGTATTTGGCTTATTTTACGAAAAACCACCTGCAACATCTTTTGCCCGCTCTTTTTCTGATTGATAAGCCGAAATTTACGTACTTTTCAGCCGATTCAAAAAATTTTAACTATTGCCCTTGAATGATCCTTGCTCCGCGCGCCTGCTTCGCCCTCGCGGCTTCACAGCACCCTATGCGCCCGCGCCGCCCAAACCCGACTTTTTTCCTCTTCACACGCCCCCCGAAAAATGATATAATATAAGTGTAAAAAAAATAAATACAAAAACATTAATGTTTACGCATACTAATTTTAAGCGGTTTATCGCGTATAAAGCAGTTGCACTTGTTACTCTCTTTTCGTTACTCGCCGGCAATTCGTTTGCGGCGTATTTTTATTTTAAAGAGAACACAAACCTTATTAAGGGATGCCCGGGAACAGTTGAAGTCGGCCTTAATACCGAAGGGGCGAAAGTTTACGCCGCTGATATGGCCGGTTACTTTCAGCTTGCGCAGGCAACAATACAGTCTCTGCAAATAGGTACAATTTTGCCGCTGCAGCTTTTTAACAATGTTGCGGCTCAAAAATACCAGCTTTCGGGCTCGCGCTTTCCCCAAACCGGCACATATGCCGGCGACGGCGTATTCGGTAAAATCAATCTTACTCCGTCACTTACCGCTTCAACCCTAACCCTTAATTTTTCCGATGATCTTGTAAATGAAATTATTATTGCTGATGAAAATATTGAAAATGTTGCGAACCCTGCAAAATCAGCTGAATTCAGAACCAAAGAATATACAGTTAAAGACAGATACAATTCTAATATTTCGGGCGGCTTTTGCACGCCGGACACAACTCCTCCCACGGTTGCATTTATACTTCCCGAACACGGAGATGTTGGTGTGCCGCTCGATACAAATGTAATTTTCACCCTTAAGGACGATCGCGCGGGAGTAAATATAAATACCTTAAAATATTCAATACAAACCGTTAATTATACAAACACGACGCCGGCTCCGATTGTTCAGATAGCAACCCAGCCTGATGGCCTTTACCGCGTTGAAACAAATCCTGAAAATAATTTTGTTGAAGGAGAAGTTGTAACGGTTACGGTGAATATTTGCGATCTTAACGTGCCCGCAAACTGCACTCAAAAGCAGGCCAAATTTACAGGGTATAAACAACCTCCGCCACAAGCTGTTTGCGGTGACGGATTTTTGTCTCCGGGCGAACAGTGCGATGACGGAAATAAAAATGACG
The DNA here is from genome assembly GCA_016928915.1 of Candidatus Peregrinibacteria bacterium. Taxonomy (GTDB): domain Bacteria; phylum Patescibacteriota; class Gracilibacteria; order UBA1369; family PNNO01; genus JAFGJT01. The sequence goes on along the minus strand of JAFGJT010000003.1, from coordinate 15,172 downwards.
GAGACGGATGTTCATCTTTATGCTTAGTTGAAGTTCCGCTTCCGGAACCCGAAGAATGCCCGGTGTGTAAGGAATGCCCGGAATGCCCCGACTGTAGCGAAGTTTGCGAACAGCTTTATGAAGAATTAAAACCCGCGGCCGAAGAACAGGAGCTTCCGCTTGAAGAAATACTTGACCCCGCGATTTATCTTAAACCAATAGAAGGCTGCACCCGTGAAGATATTCTTATGGATGTAATAAAAGAATTTGATGTTGCGGATCGTTATGCCGATCTTGACGCGCGATGCAGAGCCGACATACAAAATTGTCTGCTTCCTTTTATAATGCACTCTTATTATAAAGATGCCGATCCGGCAAATAACAAATATTACCCCGATATATATACTGAAAGCGAAGCAAGCAAATTTATAGCGCAACAAGGCGGACCTGTAACACAGGAAGTTAAAAACGCCATACATATGGCAACCAGAATTAAAATGATGGCGGGTTATGACGATCCCGTAGATTTAAGTCCTTTTAAGCCCAAATACAACATGACATTTGCCGAAATGGTAAAAATTCTTAACTGGGCCGTGTTTAACCAGCAGCATATATACGAAGATGAATACTGGGCAATGATAGGTGGAAAAGAAAACTGGAACCAGGTATACAAATCATTCTCAGACCTTAATGTATGGTGGTATCCTATGTATTTTAATCTTGCCTGCGAAAAAGGCATTTTAAAATGTGATCCTGAAGCACCAATATATCCAAGCACGGTTTGCGATCCTTCAACAAAAAATTCATTGTTCACAAAATATAAGGCTGCTTATGATCAGCTTAAACAAAAAGAATTTATTGACGCTGACAAGGATAAAATCACAGACCACGAGGAACAATACATTCATTATACCAATCCTGAAAAAGCCGATACCGACAGCGACGGGCTTGAAGACGGGCTTGAAATAACCATATATAAATCAAATCCGTTAATTTACGACACTGACAGAGACGGATTAAGCGACGGTGAAGAAGTAAATAAATATAAAACCAGTCCTCTTTTAAAAGATACTGATAATGACGGCTACGACGACGGCATTGAGGTCAAACTCGGAACAAATCCGACGGATCCGAATTCAAGACCCACTGACGTAAACCAAAACGGCATTGATGATGAATGGGAAAAACGTTACGGCATATCGCCGCTTAACGGAACTGACGATACTGACGGGGACGGCCTTTCCGACCTTATGGAATATAAATACGGCACAGACCCCACAAATCCGGATACCGATGGAGACGGGCTTACCGATGCCGAAGAAATATTGCTTTACAAAACAAATCCTCTTGAATTCACAAAATTAAATGAAACGGGAGTAATGATAACCAATATCCCGGACGGAGCAATTTTAACCGAAACAAAACCGTATATACAGGGCGTAGGACCCAAAGCGGGAATGGAGGTGCAAATAATCCTGCGAAATGAATTCGGTCACGAATTAATACTGGGCAAAACAGTAACAGATGAAAATAATGCATTTACTTTTGTGCCGGAATTCGACCTTCTGGACGGCAAATTCTATTTGCTTGTTAAAGGCCTTGATGAAACAAATAAACGAGTTCTTACCTCCCCTCTTATATATGTAACTTTAAACTCGGCGTTGGTGGTTGAAGCGCCTTCGCCGGAAAGACTTTCTAATACAACTTTAAGTGAAGAAGTATTGTTGGAAGGTGTAAAAATAGTTATCGGATCAGACCAGACCCCTCTTTTGGTGGGCCGAACAGGATATAAAAACCGTGTAACGGCAACATGGAAAAGCGTTATAGGAACTTCGGCCATAGTTGCGGATCTTGCGGGCGGTGAATTTAGAATCCGCGCTCCGGAGCCTCTTGGTTATGGCGATCATCAGGTAATTTTACAGGCATATCGTGAATCGGATAATGCAATAAGTAAAACAGTGGTTGTTAACTTTACAATCAAAGAACCTTTTACTCAGGTTTTGCACGGCATAGCTTTCGGTGAAGAAATCATCTTCCCCAATTACGTGTGGCTGATGATATTTGGAGTAGGTATAGCCCTGATAATCTACGGGGTAAAAGCGGGCAAGTTGTTTAAAAAGAAAAAATAAAGTTTCGACCTGTTTTTAATACATCACCCTATCCTTTTTTTCATAAAATAATTTAAAAACTTTAAGGCACCCGGTGCGGTCGGTCTTAAAAATTTTTACTTGTTTTTTTTTGGCTTTCCCTAAAATAACATCATAAATAAATTGATCATCAAAGCCGATTTTTGCAGCATCTTTCCTTGTGGCTCCAATGTACATTTTTCTCATTTTCGCCCAATGAATAGCCCCTAAACACATAGGACAGGGTTCGCAGGTTGTGTAAATAACACAGTCGCTTAAATCAAACCTTTTTAATTTCGCCGCAGCTTTACGAATTGCCACGATTTCTGCGTGGTTTGTGGGATCGTTGTGCAAAACAACCTCGTTGTGCCCGCGCGCAATAATTTTGCCTTTTCGCACAATAACGGCTCCGAACGGGCCTCCGTGCCCTTTTTTAACGCCGGCTTCAGCCTCGGCAATTGCGGCGCGCATAAATTTATTCATGTATTCTTTGATTAGTTTAATAATATGCGGATGCGGCCCTATAAAAATGCAAGGGCGCAATAATTTAAATACGGAACGCCGCGGCCCTTTAAAGCCAGGGGCCGCAGGTATCCCTAAGAAGGGATATATGGCGGAGAGAGCGGGATTCGAACCCGCGGTCCCGGTAAAGGGACACACGCTTTCCAAGCGTGCGCGATCGACCACTCTGCCATCTCTCCGGATTATTTAACTCTGTTTAAACGCATTTTATAGTAATCTTTAAATCTATGCTATAATTTTTAAGGTTTCGCGACGGTATTTAAAACCACGCATATGCCCCAATCCCTGTTCGAAATATTATACTTTTTAATTGCTCTTGTTATAGCGATTTCCGTGCACGAATTCGCGCATGCGTTTGTTGCATACAAGCTCGGCGACCCCACCGCCAAATATCACGGAAGGCTTACGTTAAACCCTCTGGCGCACCTTGACCCGCTTGGCACTTTAATGATCTTTATAGCCCATTTTGGCTGGGGGAAGCCTGTTCCTGTAAATCCTTACCACTTTAAAAACCCGGTTAAAGATTCGGCGCTGGTTTCGCTTGCGGGGCCCATGTCAAACTTTCTCGTGGCTTTTCTTTTTGCGCTTCCTTTAAAATATTTCAGCGGGTATTTTCCTGTTGAGGTATTAATTATTTTGTGGGCCATAGTTGATTTAAATATACTGCTCGGGATTTTTAATCTGCTTCCGTTCCCGCCTCTGGACGGGTCAAAAATCTTTGCGGTCTTTATTCCCGCGGCCCGCCAAAATGCATATTTTAATTTTTTACAAAAAGCACAGCCTTATTTCTTTGTTTTTATACTTGTTGACATTTTTTTCCTGCCCAGAATTTTAGGGTTTTCGCTACTATGGATTGTGCTGGGAAATTTGTTTGATTTCATAAAAACGATTATTTTTCTGGGAAGCTGAACTGTTAAAACCGCTTTTTTGTCAATAAAATTTTTACCAAGTGCTGGTGTAAACGCTTACTCCCACCTACTACATATTGTGTTTCGTCTAAACGTTTAACATGTATTTATTGCTATTTAAGAGCCTTCCATAGTATGATTGGATCACTCTGAAATGTTCGTTTAAAAAACTACATGCAAACTCTTCACACAGCTTAAGGGAGTTCAATATCTTTATCGTCCGTGGATGATAAATGAGGACACCCACCAGCGCTACATGGTTTGTGCATATGGTCACTTTAACGGCAACGTCAGAGTTTTTTTATGTCCTCAGTTGATGTATAAACACGTTTGTGGTATATTCGTTGAAGTGAAGATCTTAAATACAAATTTATGAAAAAATCCCTATCAATAATAAGCCTTGTATTAATAATGGCGCTGGCCGGTCTTATGCTTGGAGGCTGCACGGACGGGCAGGACGCGATCACAAAAAAATTAAGCGTTTATCCTTTTAATACGGCCGTAATCCAGTATGAATTAACGGGGGTCGTAAACGGTGAAGAAACTCTTTATATTAAAGGGGATTATTCGGCTGTGCATAAATACGCCACCTTGTCGGACGGCTCTGAAGAAAATGTTCTCGACCTTAATCTTGGACATGAAAGCTATGTAGCGGATCTTAATAAAATGACAGCTGTTAAAGCACAGAACAACGACTACGGAACCATGTTAACAATGAGCCCCGAGGACCAAAAAAAATTCCTTATAAAACAGTCTCTCGGATTAAGAGACAACGTGGAGGTTCCTGCCCCCTCGGGTACAAAAAAGGTGGCAGGCTATACGTGCGACTTTTACCTTGTTGAAAACGTGGGCAGTCTGTGTATATGGAATAATGTTGTTCTTGAAAAAGAAATTATGGTATTGGGTCTGGTTAACAAAAAAACAGCTCTTTCGGTTCTTGAAAATATTGAAATCGACAATACAAAATTCGAATTGCCCGCGGGAGTTATTCTTAAAAATTAAATTTACTTTTTGTCATTCTGCTTCATTTGAATAAGTTTGAGCAGCTTTGGCATTTCTTTTTCCATGGCTTCTTCGCCGAATTTAATTGTTTCCTTGATACGTTCGAACTGCAGCATGCCCACGTCTTCGGTATAAGGTTTGACTATAATATCGGGATGCGCGCTTAAAAATACAATTTTTCCGTTTAATTTTTGCGCAACCTCAATGGTTCGCATTAAAATCTGCACCATTAAAGTAATATTCAGTTTGGCCTGTTCAAGCATCTTATGTTTTGTTTTTATATCTTTGGGTTTTTTATAAAACTTATCCCAAACCATGGCTGAAATAAACTGTTTTGTAGTTACGTTTGAAAGATGTACTCCTAAAACAATGTCCATGTCCGCTTCGCGAAGATAATTAACCGGCGTTGGGTTTAAAAGCCCGCCGTCAACCATATAATGCCCCTCTACAAAAACGGGCGGGAAAATTCCGGGAATTGCCGAAGAGGCTTCAACAGCTTCAAGAAGCCTGCCCCTCGAAAGCACCACTTCCTGTCCGGATTCAAGGTCCATGCCAAGCGTAATAAATTTTATTTTGCAGTCTTCAAATCTTTTGTCGCCCACAAACGCATAAAACGATTTCTGAATATCATCAATCCGAATAAGGCTTTCCTGAAAAAAATGAAAATTATGAAAAGAAAAAATACTGCTGGCGGAAAAAAATTCATATGCTTTTTGTTCAATTTCTTCCACGCTCATGCCCAGCGCGTATGATGACCCGACAACGGCACCCATGCTTGCGCCCGCAATCATATCGGGTTTAATGTTGTACTTTTCAAGAACCTTAAGCACTCCTATATGGGCAAGACCTTTGGCTCCGCCCGAACCAAGCGCAATTCCAATCTTTATTTTTTTATCCCCGGGTGTTTTTTTCATATGTTTAAATTTTGTTTATTAATTCCCGTTTATATAAACGCAATTATACCTCTCGCATATAATATTAAAAGAACTCCCAGCGCGATTAAAAGAAGGCCCGTAAAAAGCCGCATCCATCTTTTGTATTTGTCTTTCCATTTCTTTATATGAAGGGCTTCGGTGCCAAAATACGCAAGAAGAACTATAACCACCAGGGGCAGTACAAAAATTACATTGTAAATTACAAGATACCACACGGCCAGCCAGTCAAAATGTTCGGCTAAAATTGTTGTTATGGCAAGGTATGGCCCTCCGGTACACGGCAGTTCAACAGCGGCAACCAGCACACCAAGAATAACGGCTCCGGCAATGGTCATGTCTTTGGAATATTTTTTTATTGTTGCAACATACCTTGCGGGGATGGTAAGAGAAAAACCTTTGCCGTACCAAAAAAAATCTTTTATCTCAACAAGCCCCAAAAACACGACAAGAAAGCCCACCATAACGCTTACCGCCTGCCCGATTTGTAGTTTGTGAATGACGGTTAAAAGCCCCAGGCCCGCTATAAAATATGTTATATATACCGCTGTAACATAGATAAGTCCGGTAACAAGCAACTTCCTTTTGTTTTCCGAAAGCATTAAAAGAGTTGATATCAACAAAACAAGAACCCCTATGGCACAAGGATTTATTGAATCTATAAGCGCCGTAATAAGGACGGTGGTCAGTTTAAGGTCTGTCATATAAAGAAAAGATTAGTTATACACTTTTACACTTTAATTTTGCACAAAGGTATTTTTTACACCTATTATACACTTTTTTCTCCCGGCATTTCGCAACCCACTCTTAAACCGAGCGCTTCCGGCGTGTGTGCGCCCAAAACCTCCGATCCGTCTGAAAATCTCCATGTCGGATATGCCTGAATGCCGTCTTCAATACATTGTTTTGCATCTTCCAGGTTTGTGCGCGGATCGCATTCGTAATATTTAATATACTTAAAAGCTTCTCCAAAAGCCTTTTTTTGATTATTACAATGAGAACATGTTACTGCTCCGTACATTTTTGCGCCCTTTTCGGTCAGACATTTGGCAAGGTTAGTATAGTCTTTTTCCGAAGCTTCGGCGTTTGGATTATCGCCGCAGCCTGAAAAAAACAACGAAACACCCAAAACGCAAACCAATAAAACGATATATTTCTTCATAATAATATATTAACAAAATTCGCACACTTGTGTTGCTTTTTTCCCTTTATTAATAACCTTATGGGCCCATATGTACAGCGCCGCAATTATTATTATTAAAACCTGCTGCGTCACACAAAACGGACAATAAGCGTTTATTTCAAAAATTTCCGCATATGTTAAATATAAAGAAAAAAGAATTCCAAAGTATGAAAGATAGCGCATGATATCAAGAACAGCGCCGGGCCGCAGCTTTTTATATATTTTCCAAAAAGGAAAATTAAACACCGCCCCGATCGTGCCTACAAAAAGCAGTGTATAAAAACACACACCCCATATTGCCACGGGAATTCCCAAAAAAACCGCGTATTCGGACGCCGCAACGGTTAAACAGCTCCATACCGCGTTTATTTCACAAAAAGCCTGTTCGTTTGGAAAATAAAACTCATAAGCAAGATATGCGGATAAAATTATATTTATTAAAATAAAAACACTTGCCGCGATAAGAATTTTATTAACAATCGGACGCACCAGTTTAGGATTATTGTTCATATGATTATGTTAATTTAATGTGCACGCCCGTAAATTATACAGCCTTTGTTTATACTGTAAAAGAATTTTTTTTATTAAGACACGTTTTGTACACATGTGTGTGTTCAAAACTTTTATTATAATTTATTGTTATATACAGCTGTTTTTTTATTGTGCTTTGTATATGTTTTTTGTTCACCTTTGTGTGTTTATGTTTAGTTTTAAACTTAAAAAAATATAAAATATACTTCTATATATTTCTTTTAAAAAAACAACCCCTTTCTATTACTGAATTTATAAATAAATATTACTTAAATCCTTTTATTAGATAACACAAAAACCTTTTAAAAAACCTATTGTAAAACAAATGTACTTTTGTATAATACATACGAAAACGTTCCAACTATTAAAATAATTTTCTATGAAACTTTTTTGCGAACAAAAAGACCTGGCTTCAGCATTAAATATCGTTAACAAAGCCATAAGCCCAAACAATACTCTGCCAGTTTTAAATAATATTCTTTTAAAAACCGAAGGGAAAAAACTACACTTGTCCGCTACAAACCTTGAGCTTGCCATTAGTTTGGCGATTAACGCGGACGTAAGGAACGAAGGCGCGGTTACGGTTCCGGCAAGACTTCTTGTGAATTATGTTTCTTTGCTTAAAAACGAAAAACTTGAGGTGAATTTAACCGAAGGGCTGACTCTTAATATAAAAGCGCCGGAATCCGAGACTAAAATGAAGGGAATTAATGCCGATGAGTTTCCCCTGATTCCGAAAATGGAAAACCCAAAAACAATTTCAATTCCGTGCGGCAAACTTAGCACGGCAATAGCCAGGACTGTTTTTGCGGCATCGCTAAATCCGGGAAAACCGGTTCTTTCGGGGGTTTGTTTTATTGTTGATAAAGATGAATTTAAAATAGTAGCAACCGATTCGTACCGTCTTGCCGAGCAAAAACTCCAGCTTAAAGAAAAGGCGGACTTTAATGTGCAGTCTATTGTGCCGGCAAGAACCATAAGCGAGCTTGGTAAAATTTTAGCAAAAGAAGAAGACAAAAATGTTGAAATAGAGTTTTCTCCAAGCCAGATTTTGTTTAAAATCAACAGCATCGAACTGACATCGCGTTTAATTGAAGGTACTTTTCCCGCTTATGAAAAAATATTTCCCAAAACCAATAAAACTAAAATCGAAGTATCCTCGGCCGACCTTTCGCAAACCGTCAAAAGGGTCTCGCTTTTTGCCCGCGAAAACAACAACAACATAAAACTTGCCGCTACAAACGACGGCAAATTACTGATTAACACCGAAGAAACAAAAGTGGGAGAAGAACGCGCGTATCTCGATATAACAATCAGCGGCGAAAACAACAAAATAGCGCTTAACTCACAATACCTGCTGGACGTGCTTGCTTTTCTTGATACCGAAAAAGTCTGTCTTGAGCTTAACGACAAACTTTCTCCGGCTGTAATAAAACCTTGCAAAGAAGAAGATTATGTTTATATAATCATGCCGCTTAAAATATAATAGCGCCTTTGCCGAGTTATACGTCCGGCCCCCAGAACCCGTCCCCGGGTTCCTTCCCCCGCATTTTATAGGCCGCAATCTTCTTCTTTCTTATTAAAAACCTAGAAATTTAATATACTTCTTGCCTCCGAAAGAAACGAAAATCAGCGAAATTTTTAACGACAACCAGAATATGAGGGTTCTGGATCTTTTTTATAAATACAAAAAAATATCCGTTTCGGGAACCGGCAACAGCTCCTCCAAAATATTTGTCATTACGGATCTTTTAAAAAAATTCCCCGAAATAAAAAAAATAGTGTGGGTTGTAAACGATAAAGCGGAACAGGAAAACCTGATCAAAAACCTGACAATCTGGACAAAAAGAGAAATTTTCCCTTATGTTTTAAACGAATACAGCGAGCGGCTTAATTTAATCGACCGGCTCTATTCCGTCAGCCGCTTAAAGGATTCCACCGCCAAAATAATAGTCGCACCTTATGTTACGCTTCTTGCGAACGTTCCTTCTGAGCGAGAGCTTGAGGAGCAGATGATAAACCTTGAAGAAAAACAACATATCACAAATATTGAACTTATAGACCAGCTTGTTTCAAAAGGATACGAAGTCGCGCCCGGAGATTTTCTTGAAAAGGGCATGTACTACCAAAAAGGCGAAATAATAACGATTTTTCCCGCAAATTCACAATATCCTCTGCGTGTAGAAATCGCATTTGATGAAATTGAGGGGCTAAGTTATTACAGCCAGTCAAACGGGAAAGAAACAATTAAAAAAACAACACAGGCTGAAATTTTTCCGATTAAAATTCAGGCGGATACGGGGCTTCTTTTAGACTATCTGGATAAAAAAACTTTATTTATTGAGGATGAAATTGATGTTTTGGATGACTATTTTGAAGCATGGAACACAATGATGGAAGAGGCTTACAAAAAAAGCAACTCCATTACGATCACAACATTTAATGAAGACGTTGATTCGCACGTACACCTGCACTATCTTCCGGTTTTAAAATATAGAGGAGTGTATGATTTTATCAGCGACATGAGGGAAAAACAAAGGCTTAAATGGAGAGTAATTCTTTTTACAAAAAAAATCGGGGAAGTAAAAAAAATCCTGCAGGAAAACAACATTCTGTTCGCGGAAAACAAAAAAGAACTTACCGACACCAAGTTTATACTAACGGTTCCGGTTGAAAAAGAAGATTTATTTCCCGAGGCTTTTCAAAATCCCGAACTTAAAACCCTTCTTCTTACGGATAAAGATATTTCTTTTTTGCAGGAAGAAGGCAAAAGAACTTTTAATCAAAAAGTTTACCTGGATTTTTTAACGGGCTTAAAACCCGGCGATTATGTTGTTCACGCCGATCACGGAATAGCGCTTTTTATGGGGCTTGAGAAAAAAACCATAGATGAAATAACGCGTGAATATTTAAAACTCGCTTACGCTGAAAACGACAAACTTTTTGTGCCAATTGACCAGGCGGATAAAATTTCAAAATATATCGGCGCCGAAGGCCAGCTACCCAAATTAACACGTCTTGGGTCCGCGGAATGGGCGACAATAACCACGCGCGTGCGCAAAGAAACCGAGGAAATCGCAAAGGAGCTGCTGATTTTATATGCTAAACGAAAAAGCGCGAAAGGATACAAGTTTGCGCCCGACAATGATTTTCAGGAAAAATTTGAAAAAACTTTTCCGTATGAAGAAACCCCCGGACAAATAAAATCCATTATTGACGTTAAGGCCGACATGGAAAAAGACACTCCTATGGACAGGCTTGTGTGCGGAGATGTTGGTTTCGGCAAAACCGAAGTTGCGATGCGTGCGGCTTTTAAGGCCGTGCAAGATAAAAAACAGGTGGCTCTTGTTTCACCCATTACGATTCTGGCCGATCAACATTATCGTTCATTTAAAAAACGCATGGACGATTTTCATATAAGGGTTGAGATGCTTTCAAGATTTAAATCACCAAAAGAACAAAAAGAAATTTTGCAAAAACTCGAGCGCGGCGAAGTTGATGTTGTTATCGGGACGCATCGTTTATTGCAGCCGGACGTGAAGTTTAAAGACCTTGGACTTGTTGTTGTTGATGAAGAACAAAGATTCGGCGTAAAACAAAAGGAAAAACTAAAAGAACTTAAAAGCGAGGTGGATATTTTAACCTTAACGGCGACCCCGATTCCGCGAACATTAAATATTTGTTTAAATAAACTACGCGATATTTCAACGATCACAACGCCGCCGTACGGCCGTCTGCCGATTATTACCGAAGTGCGCAGGTTTTCAAACGGGCTTGTAAGAGAGGCTATATTAAAAGAAGTCGCGCGGCACGGACAAGTTTATTTTTTGCATAACCGCGTTGAAACAATAGAAGGAATGGCTGAAAAATTAAGACAGCTTGTGCCCGAGGCAACATTCGGAGTTGCTCACGGGAAACTGGGGTCGGGCGACCTTGAAGAAACGGTTATTGCCTTTAAGGATCATAAATTTGACGTTCTTGTAAGCTCAACAATTATTGAAAACGGAATAGACCTTTCAAACGCAAATACCTTAATCGTAAATAACGCGGAGCGTTTTGGCCTCGCGCAGCTGTACCAGTTAAGAGGCCGCGTTGGCCGCGGAAAACAGCAGGCTTATGCATACTTTTTGTACCACGGACAAAGACTCAAACTTGATGCAAAAAAAAGACTGCGCGCGATAGTTGAGGCCTCCGATCTCGGAAGCGGCTTTCAGATAGCCATGAAAGACCTTGAAATACGCGGAGCCGGAGATATTTTGGGAGCCAACCAGCACGGAGTAATAAACGTTGTGGGCGTGAGCCATTTTATAAGGATGTTAAACAGGGCTGTTGAAGACCTTAAAGCGGGCAGGGTCGCGGAAGGCAAAGAAGAAGCGATTATTCCGGAAGTTGCAATCGAGCTTCCCGTTACGGCGTTTATTCCGGATTCGTACATTGTTAACGCAAAAGACAAAATTAATACATACCAAAAACTTTCATCGGCCGACAACCTTGAATATTTAAATGATCTTTACGAAGAAATGGTTCAGGAATATGGCCAGATGCCGCGCGAAGTGCACAACTTGTTCAGGGTTCTTGAATTGAAAATCGAGGCAAAAAAATCCGGCCTTACCAACATCAAAGCCGAAAACATTCACATGGAAAAAGGCAAACAGATCGTACTTACAATGTCAAAACTAGTACGGCCGGAAAACATAGTAAAACTGCTGGATTTTAATAAAAAGTGGATAATCTCGGGCACAAAATTAAAAATTAACATCGAAGATTTGGGGCTGCACTGGTTTGACGAGCTTAAAGAGAACGTTAAAAAATTGCAGGAAAGAATATAACTTTGATTGATTTTCTTGACACCTCCGCACAAAGACTGTATATAAAAGCCTTAAATTTTATTTATTTTATTGCATACACATGCTGCCAATTTATGAAAGGGCTGAAATTGCCGAAGAAATAGTTGAACAAATTAAAATAGCACAAAGGTTTGAAAAAAACCCCTTGCGCCATGATTTCATCGCAATAAAACGAATACAGAAACAAATCACTCAAAAAGCCAAGGAAATAGGAACTTACCAAAAATGCATACAGTGTCCCGAAAAGTGCTGCACAAAAGGAGCAGAACAATTTCTTGACGAAACCTATTTTGTTTATTTGTTTTTACATGCATCTCCGTCCGTCAAATTTGACGTGCAAAGAGCTCTTCGGCGCGAACACGACGAATTATGCAGATTTGTCACCCCCTCAGGCTGCATGCTGCCCAAAATATTTATGCCCGCGCCCTGCAAAGCGTTTTTTTGCCCCGAAATGGGCGGGCTTAACGGTAATCGGTCATACCTAACTCAACAAGGCCAGTCTTTAAATATGCGTTTTTACGAGCTGGGAAGAAGATTAAGGGTGGCGGAATTATTATAAAAAAACAGATTTTTAGCTTATTGACAAAGTTTAAAAATCCATTTATATTTTACCCCATTTTATAACTGTTATTATATGGTCCGCCGTAAAAATATTAATGAGGAAACGAAAAGAAACCCGGAGGATCTTTTTGATATGCCGGACAGAAATACCGGCACAGACGGAGAAATGTTCGGAGACCCTGAGGAATTTGTTGAAATTACAGATAATCTTGCAGAAACAAATGAAAATATTTATAAAGCAATTCATGAGGAAGAAGCGATAAACAGACAAACAACAGCCCGCAAAAGAAGAGAAAAAGCGCAATTAATGCGGGAGATTGCACAAAAAAGAGCGACGCAAAATGTCTTTTTAAATTTAAAAGCAGCGCAGCGCAGGGCAAAAATTAAAGAAATCTGCAAGATAAAATCCGACTCCGACAACCTTACAAAACTATACGAACACGTCCAAAAACTCCGGACGTTTATTGAGCAGGCTGTTCACGAAGCCGGAATACAATGGGAAAATCTTGCTTTTGAAGAAAAAGTTACTTTTTTAAGACGGCATTATGGGGCAGATCCAAAATGGATGTCTTATTTAAGCCGGGCCGTGCAAATCTGTTTTCCCGAAATAAATATATATAAAACAAAATGCAATCCAATAGAATTCAATAAAATAATTCTGGAAGAGGTTCTTGTACCGCTTGCGAATTTGAACGTAAGTCAGCAGATGGTTGTGTGGCATTCAAACAACGGCGATGCGATTGAGAAAAAAGCCGGCATAAGAATGGAAGAACTGTTAAAGCGTAAAAAAAGAATCAAACAACTTTATTATGGAAGAGCTGGTCATAAAGAAAGCAAGAGCGGCTGAAACCGCCTTGCAGCATATAACGGAATCGCAGGAAGAACAAATAAAGCCAATTATTTTTTCTATAAAACAAATTCAAAAAAAAATTAACGAAACTTGTCAAAAACACGGCATGGCGGATATTTGCATGTCCTGCGGCGGCATTTGCTGCGTAAAAGATATGGAAACCCTTTGTGACGATGATTTCTTTTTTAATCTTTTTTATAATATCAAGGAAGAAACAAAACAAAAAATTTTTAGAGCCCTTGAAAACAATACGCAGCAGGAAGAATGTGCTTTTGCAAGCCCGCAAGGTTGTATAATTCCCGAAACGTCGCGTCCCGTAATCTGCAAAATATTCTTTTGCAACCGATTCGGAAATTTTAAAAAAACAATTTCACCACTTGCGTCGCAATTATGCGAAGCCGTTAATTTATTGTTTTTAAAGCTCACCGAATTAAACTTGCGCTTTACAAAACGATAAAAATAGTTTAAAATTTTACAGCTCTATACAAAAAGGGCTCTTTGAAATTTTGGGGATGTACCGGCATTCGACAGAGACTTTCAAAAATCGTTGATTGCAATCCGGGGATCGCGCCGTCTCCCCGCATATCCGTCCGGCGCAAACATAGATGCAGATATTTCTGAATCTGACTACGGATACAATGTTAAGGCTCGAGCTTTAGCTCCTGTATTCGCTTAGTCGAATCTTGAACCCCTTATCGGGTTCAACGTTTTTATAAATAATGTCTGATAGTTTATAAAAACGCCATTCATCAGGCTGCGGATGCGTTTTAGATTTTTAACGCGTCTTAAGATTATAAAATCACCGCCATATGAGTTTTTGTGCGTTTTAGATTCATAAGGCGTAAAACAAACGTACTAAGATTGTAGAAGTCATCGTTTTTGGTCTTTGCACCCGGGTTCGACTCCCGGCATCTCCACCAATGCCTTTTCTTAGGGGCATATCTCTATTCCTCCGGTTCAACGGGGAAGATTAATGCGGGAACAATAAGCTCTACGGTTTTGTTGTCAGTCCAGTTCATGTATTTAACCATCTACAGTTCCGGGTCGCCCACTTTAACCTCTTTTATTTTTGCATCTTCCGGGTAGAAATAATTTCTGTACATACCTCCGACTTTGAGAAGGTCTTTAATTTTTTACGCTGTCGCTTTCTTTTTCATACTGCGACTTTTCATAATTCTGCGTATTTAAACCGTTAACATTTCCAACCAGTTTGCTGCGGATATCCACGCTTACATTTAATCCCACAAAATTATTATAACCGTAGCTTACCTTGTTCCCGTCAACAAGAATGGGATAAACCACCTGAATTTCATCGGGAATATACTCAGGCTCTGTGCTGCCGCCGTCCGACGCAAGTCTGTAATAAACAAATTTGTAAATTTTATCTGCATATTTTTCATATAAACCACAGAATTTTTTCAGATCTCCGTTTCTGCACTCAAGCGCAGCCCGCAGGTCATCCTGCTCCATATTTTTATAGGAAAATTTTCCCGGATCCATAACGTAATACGGATTTTTTAAGAGAAAAGTAACAAATTAAGTATAGCATTTAATAAGCCTTTTTAAATGCGCAGGCCGTCTTTGCCGCAACAAACAACGATAATAACATTATAACAGCATTTTGTCCTAGCGCAGATTGCACATTAATATATAGTACACAGACATTTAGGACACCGTGTTAAGATAAAAGTGCATATACTTAACCAAAACACGATGTCCAAAGCAAAATTA
>JAFGJT010000002.1 GCA_016928915.1 Candidatus Peregrinibacteria bacterium | reverse complement strand
TATTTCTTAAAAACTATATGAAATGGAAATTGAAAAAGTAATTCAGGAAATACTGGAACAGCTTTTAATTAAGCTGGAAGCTCCTTACGAAAAAGTAACGGTTGATAAAGAAACCGCCCTGGATTCGGATATATACAAATTAAATATCGAAGCCGAGGACCCGAGCATGCTGATCGGATTTCATGGTGAAACAATTCACGCTCTCCAGCACCTTTTAAAAATCATTGCATGGAAAAAAACAAATTCCGAGTTCAACATTGTTCTTGATGTTGATAATTACAAAAAAAGGCAGGAGGATAATGTTCTAAACCTTGCAAAACGCAAAGTGGACATGGCGAGAAAAACAAGAAAAACACAGATTCTTCCGCCCATGTCCGGATATTTCAGACGATTGGTCCATTTATATCTGGCAAACCCCGAATTTGAGGACCTTAAAACCGAAAGTATAGGTGACGGAGATCACAGGCAGGTTACAATAGTTAATAAAAATTAATCAAATGAGATTAATTAAATGCATTCTGAGTTTTGCACTAATTGTCGGTTCCGTAAATTTTGTTTCAGTTTTAGCGCAGGAAGAACAGCAGAACCCTGAAAATGAAAATATTTTTATTGACGTGCCGCTTGGGCATTCCGAATATGTGGCGATTAAATATTTAAAAGAAAACGGTATTATTGAAGGCTATCAGGACGGCACATTTCAGCCGGACAGGCTTATTAGCCGTATTGAAGCTTTAAAACTTATACTGCTCGCAAATAATATAATCACCCAGGAATATATAACAAACAATTTAATCGGAGGAACGGATCATAAAAACAATATCGAACTGGTAACGTTCCCGGATATTTATAAAAGCATGTGGTATTTTCCATATGTTAAAAAGTCAGTTGAAGAAAATATAATAAACGGTTTTGCCGACGGGACATTTAAGCCCGATAATACTATAAACAGGGCTGAAAGTTTTAAAATAGTCATGGAAAGCGATAATCTTGAGCTTATTGAGCCGTCTGAAAATCCTTTTAACGATGTTAATTCTGACGCGTGGTTTGCAAAATATTTTCTTGAAGCAAAGAACAGGCAGATTATTTACGTTTCTATGTCAAACAATGTTTACCCTCAAAAAGAAATGACGCGTTCAATGTTTGCGGAGCTTATCTACCGTTATATAAAAAGCAAAGAAGGTTGCAGATACGGCGGAGGCAGCTATTACAGCGACTGGTTTGAGGGGCGCGGAACAGCTTCGGGAGAACCTTATCTTGCTTCGGAATTAACTGCCGCCCATTTAACACTCCCGTTTAATACAATGGTAAAAGTAACAAATCTTGAAAACGGCAAATCCATTGAAGTAAGAATCAATGACCGGGGACCATATATAACAGGCAGAGTAATCGACTTATCAAAAAGCGCATTTGAACAGATTGGGTACACGGGTCAGGGCGTGATCTGGGTTGAATATCAAACAATAACACAGCAATAAATGATAGACGAAGATATTTTAAGAAAAAGGTACGGGAAAAAGACAATGAAAAAAAGAACAACACTTTCACAGGAAGTAAGGCGCGCCATAATATGGCTTTTTTTTGGATTAATACTTATAACAGTTGCTTTGAGCGTTGTTTTTTTGCTTAACACTTCAAACAGCGCGCAAAAAGGCTACATACATTCACAGCTGCAGCTCCAAAACGCCGAACTCGAAGCAATAAATAAAGAACTGCGTTTAAAAATTTTACAGGCAAGGTCAATACTTCACCTTGAAAGCACCGACAAAATCGATGTAATGATTAACCCCGAAAAAACCACATTTATTACGAATTAAATTTGACTTTAAAACGCCAATCTATATACTTTTCTTTGCGTTTCATTTTTGAAAATTCGGGGCCATCGTCTAGTGGTTAGGACGTCAGGTTTTCATCCTGATAACAGGGGTTCGATTCCCCTTGGCCCTACCAATGCCCCGCGAAGCGGGGCAAAAGCGGCCCCTGCATTTAAAGGGCCGCATAAATATAAAAACAGGCCCCCGACTTTAAAAGCCCGCGGTCTTGCATTTTAATAATAAAACATGAAACTATTTTTAGTACGCCACGGTGAATACATACCGGAATCTGTTAACCCCGACAAACCCCTTTCAGATAAGGGCAAATCAGATATTAAACAAATCGGACAACAACTTAAAAACAATGGTTATGTGGTTGAAGAAATTTTTCACAGCGGGAAATTAAGAGCAAAACAAACCGCGGAAATTCTTGCGGAATACGTTTTAAAAACAGATAAAATTTCGCAGCAGGAAGGGCTTAATCCAAACGATGAAGTAAAGCCGTGGGCGGAAAAAATCGCCTCAATCAATCATGATTTAATGATTGTGGGGCACCTGCCTTTTATGCAATCATTAAGCGGTCTTCTGCTTGAAGGTGATGAAATTAAATTACCAATACGATTTTATGAAGGAACTGCTGCGGTTCTTGAAAAAACTTCAAAAAAAGGATGGCGAATCATTACAATATTTTAGTGCTGAAACTAATTGTGCCTCCAACGGTAATAAAGTATAAGATTCCAGTCATCAATATTCTGTCCGCAGTTGTTGTCCATCCCCCAAATAATATACTGGTTGCCCGCAACATCAATATTTAATGAATTACTGTTATGGGCCTGGCCATTTAAACCCGTTACAATATTTGTTTCAAAAGAATAATTATTATCATCTGCATTGCTTCCCGTGCTCCACGCCTCAAGATCAAACGATCCGCTTGTACAGGCATCATTGTCTTCTGCAAATCCATAGCCGGTTATTGTAATAGGGTAAGGAATATAAAAACCTAAATTAGTTCCTGTATCCGGTCCCAAAGATCCTCCCCACTGAACAGCGCATGCAAGACTGCTATTCAAATCAGCGCCCGAATTACATGTTCCGGAATTTTCACCATACATAACTATGTCATTCATTGAAAGCCATTTATCTCTTCCATTGGAAGAATCACAAACATATACTATCCCTGTATCTGTATCCATCCATTGTGTGCCCGCAACCGATGCGCCGCACGCAAAAGGGATACCGGAACTCTGAATAACTCTAAATCTTAACTGGTTGTTAAAAGTAGAAATATAATTACTTGTTCCATCCCAGCCGAAAAGTCTTGTTATTGTTGTGCCAAACTGCAAAGTCACATCTCCTCCCGTTCCGTCTTGGTCAAGAATAAAATTATTTGCATCGGTACCGCTTACACTGCCAACCTCATTGTCAATTTGATTCCATACGGCGGCTCCGGCGGTACTGTCTACAAGCATAAATGTTGTATTTGTTGAAGTATTAATCCAGATTGTTCCGATTCCATAACCATCATTAACATCATCATTAACTGTGGGATTGGCTGATACTCTGTGGTGCGTTACACCAAGCTGCGTATCTGTACCCGCATCATTTAAAATAAGCGTAATATTATTGTATCTGTTTACAACAATTTTATTTCTTTCCTGTAAAGCGCTTTGTAAAGCTATACCAGTATCCCATGGATTTGCTCCTCCTGAAATATTAGACTGAGAAAAAGTATTATCATCGGCATTGCCTCTTACCTGAATAGCCGTTGTTACAATGTTGGATGCCCCCAAAACAGCATTGCTTTGTAGTGAATTCCGATGAACCTGAGCGTTTCCTCCCGCATTTCCAAGCTGGAAACCTACACCAAAGCCGACGCCGCCACTACCCATGCCGTCAATAATATTATTATCAAAAATACAATCTATTGTTTGCCTTGCAGCAGATGGATTAAGGGCCTCAATTCCTATTCCTATTGCAGAAGTGCTTAAAGAGCCGGAAAAAACATTAGCGTTCATATTAATATTACTGGAGCTTCCGATATATATTCCATAAGCCGAAGTTCCGGCTGCTCCCATTCTGGTTACGCGGTTATTAAACAGTGCGCTGTTGTTGGCGCCATAAAACACAAGACCTGTTTCACGTACAAAATCAACATTATTTCCGTCAATTAAAGCATTTGCTATTCCCTGCCCATATCCGAAAACTCCGGTAATAACCGGATCGGAAGTAACATGTATTCCGTCAGTAAAATAATTCGTACCGCCGTTTCCAAAAACACGTGAATTTCTTACAATTGGCCTTGTTAGCTGCTGCGTGGTACTGTCCAGCATCTGTATGCCTATTTTTGCATTCGCTCCGGATCCCGCTGTACCGTTAATTCTTTGAACCGTCACATTATCAACAAGATGATCTCTTCCTCCCGTAAATCTTATTCCATGAATGTCTGTTGATGTTGCAACAGTTCCGACTTCAACTTTAAAATCTCTTAAAATAACGCCGTTTACAGGCCCAGTGCCATTAGTCGCCCCAACCTGTACAGCCGCTGTCTCACTTGTTATTCCCGCAAATCCGCTTGCTCTTATAACAGAAGAATCCCCGTAGCCGACAATTTGAACATTGTTTCCCTGAATTGAAATTGGCTGCGAAATATCATAAATTCCCGGCAGCAAAGTTATTAAACCTCCCCTTCCCGTTAAAACAAGGGAATCAATCGCCCCCTGCAGATTCATTGTTGGAGAAACAATAATTGTATCAGCGGGGACCGGAAGTAATGACCCTGTAGTATTTACATTTCCACCGGATGTTATTTTTGAATCCCAGTCCGAAACCTGAAGCGCATTATCCGTGCTTCTTGAATCAATAAATATAGTAGACGCTGTATTTAGATTGCTTGCGGCTTTGGTTTTTAAAATTTTACCCGCGCCTCCGGATTCATCAGATTTAACAAATTTGATTACAACAGTCGGCGCGGCCGCGGCATTGCTGTCAACAAGCGAATCGCCGGCATCCTGTATGTCAATGTCAACCCATTCAAAATAAAGTGAAGAAGAACCTTCCTGCACATCTATAGCCATATCGTCCGTAATGGAATTGACATCAAATTTTAAAAATTTAAAAGCAGTGTCAAAAGAATCAATCTGTCCGGCTCCGGTAAATTGTATTGTGGTGTCCATATCGTCTTTTCCAACCAAAGTAATGTTTCTTAAGTTTATTGCGCTGTTAATAATGTGTGTTTCAGCGGATAAAAGAATAATTCCGCCGGATAAAGTATTTAAATAAGCGGCAGCAGCAGAAATAGTCGCATAATCGGCATTAACCGAACCTACCGTGACAACCTTTGAAGATGTTGTTGCAAGTGCGGTCACGTCCTCCCAGACCGACCCGTCGCATGCATAGGTGTTGTTATCAACAGTGTTGTAATATAAATGTCCTTTTGACGCTGCGTCGCATATCGGAGGCGCGGCAAGTTTTTCAAGGCTGAACTTTTGTATTTCAAAACCCTGCATATCAATATCCGCATTAAAAGAAAACAGTTTTGAGGACTGGTTGAATTTTAAATAATCATTAATATCTGTTCCAAACTGCAAGGTAACATCCCCGCCCGTGCCGTCCGCATCAATGATTATTTTATTTTCCTCATACTGAATATCGGTGTTTATAATAAACATCTGCGCTCCTGCATTTGCAGAAACAAATACAAAAACACCAAATAAAATAATTATTTTGCGGATTTTATTTATTAACTTAATCAATATTTCAATTGATTAATAATAGTTTATTAGTTTTTTTATTTTAACATAATATTTATAAGTTATCAAAGTTATTTTATATATATAACGCCACCTCAATGCATAAAAGGTATTTGCAAAAAAGTCAAAAAAATGTTATTATATACTGAAAATCAATAAAACGACATGATTATAAAAAAATTAAAACAAATAACAAAACTATTAATTTTACTGATAACTTCCGTATTTTTATTAAATATACCGCAGGTTTTTGCCTCATCTTTCAGCTCTAACTTCACATTAAATGATGAAGCGCTTAATTTTGCGAATTCCAGCGAACATCTGTCCGGAAATGGGGCAAGCATGGATTTAAGCTCAATTTTCTGGACAAGCAGAATTATGGAATCTGCTTCTTATTCTGTAATTGACTCAAACAGTGCATTATCATCGGGTGCAACTCCGCCCGGTCCGGGCGGCGGAGGAGGCTCTGTAGCCGGCGGCAGACTTGTAAGAGAGGGGGAAAAGGACTCAGCGAAACTTAAAAATCTACCGGACATTAAAAAACCCGAACTTGAATTACATGAAGCGCCCGAAGACATCCCTGAGGTAACAGCTCCGGAGCAGCAAAAACCTTTAAGCAAAATATTATATGAGGATCTCGACGGCTGCAGCCTTAAATTTGAAAATAAATTCATGGGAACAAACCCATACGATTATGACAGCGACAATGACGGCATAGGCGACTGTGATGAAAAACTTGTTTACGGTCTTGATCCTTTAAAATATGATCCGACCGATGATTATAAGGGAATTGCGCTTTTTAACGACTATTATTATACGGAACATAAACCGTTTTTTGTGGGAAGAGCGGATTTTGGCAAAAATCACAATAAATCTATAAATAATACACAAATTCAAATTGAAAAAATGGATCCTTTAACAATGATCGGTCTGTTTTTTATTGAACCGAAAAAAGATCTTAATTTTGTAAAATATTCAGAAGTCTATCTTGAAAACGGTGAATACAAGTCAAAGATTATTTGGGAAGGATTTGAGCAAAAAAATGCAGATTATTTTAAAATTGATGATAATTATGAATATACTGAATTAAAAGTGGATATTCCTGAAAACAATATTCTTTATTTTGAAAACAGCTATATTAAACTTACCGGGAACAGCGGTTCTGAATATGGAATAGTCGCAATATGGCAAAATGAAAATTTTATTGATGTATCTGCGGTTGTAACAAAAAAGAACGGCGAATTTACTATTTATTCGCCAAGAAAATTTGAAGAAGGCAATTATACGGTAACATTATACGGGCTTATTCAAGAAAAAAACAAAATAATACAAACTAACTACCGGGAGTTTGATTTTAAAGTTGAAAACAAATCCGCGGTTATAAGCGAAAAGGTTTATTGGGACACAGCCCCTTTAAATTTTGCCGCTGTGGATTTTTTAAACTCTTATTCATCGACGGAAAATTCTCATTCAAACTCAAACAAAGCCGCTTTCGAAACTAATTATTTGTTAGGGTTTACTGCTTTTATTTCTTTTATGCTTATTGGCTTTTACTTTTTATGCAAACAAAAAAAATCACAAAATTAGGCGTATTACTTGCGTTAATATCTAGTTTTATTGTTGCAAATACCGCAATGGCTGTATTAACCGTTCCCAATAAACTTGTATACGAAGGAAGACTTTTAAATGCGGCCGGAACAGCCCCGATGACCACAGCTCATACATTCAGATTCAGTTTTTGGGCGATGAGCGGAGTTACATTTGGAGATATTACGGGAACAGGTGCAATTAATACCCTCGCTCCAAATTACGGAGGATGGGATGAAGTGCAAAATATTACACCTAACTCGGACGGATTTTTTAGTTTTGAACTCGGAACTGCGACACCCCTCCCTATGGTGGATCACACAAAACAGCTTTATCTTCAGGTTGAAGTAAAAAAAGCCGGTGATCCCGATACTGCATACGAAATTTTGGACCGAGATATTTCAAATCCGCTGGTTGACCGATCCCCAATTGGCAGCGTTCCATATGCATTAAATGCCGACCTTCTTGATTATCATGAAATCGGAACTTCAACGGGAGATATAGTTATTCTTCAAGCCGGCAATGTTTTCCCCGAATCGGTTATCCCGGGCGGAACAAATTCCGATATCTTCATACTTGATAATAATGACGATGCCGCAGCCGCCATCGGACTTCAATTTGGAAATACAATAGCCGAAATATTATCCTGGGACATACTCGGAAATTACTTTAACTTCTCAAATGATGTTAATGTTCAGGGAAATATCACGCTCACCGGAACAGTTGACGGCGTGGATATTTCAACACTTGATACAACGGTAAATAATCATCTGGACGGAGGCCCAAGCAAACATGATGCGTCTGAAATAGATGTTGAGGCTGTTGACGGGCATTATTATACTGCCGGAGATCTTGAAAGTGCGATAGACGACCTGGATGAAGCAATATTCACATTAAGCGGGGCCACTGCAAATCTACAGATAATCTTGCCTCCGGGTTTTGAGGGGGCTTCTTATAAAGCTGATGGAACAAGCAACGTTGGAAAACTTACAATAGACAGTGATTCCATTAATAACAGAAACTTTTATAACTGGACAAGCACAAGAGGAACGCTGCAGGATTATGACATAAGAATTCAGGTTCCTGTTCCTGCAAATTTTGGTTCCTGGACCGGAGCAAACCCTTGGAAATTTATGTACCGAAGTACAAATGCAGCAACAACTGAAAATCAAGCTGATATTTATATATATGATACTGCCGGAGCCTTGGTTGCGCTTACCGGCACAAACACCGATCTTGCAAACACCGTGTGGTCGAGCACGTCATTGGGTTTTGCCGGTGCGCCAGCATTTACTCCGGGCGGTACCTTTACAATCGTTATCCGCGTGCATGCGAGAAATAATGAAGAAATGCACATAGGAGAAATTACGCTTGATTGGACAACAATATAAAAAATTATTACTTAATAAAAAAAACATGAAAAACAAAAAAATAACGCGTTTACTTGTAAGCTTGTGTACTGTTTTAAGCCTTGTACTGGGGATTTCACCGGTACATGCCGCAACAACATCAAACGTACTTGTAAACACCGAATCTTTTTTCATTATTGATGAAGGAGACGGCACTACAAATATCCAGCTTCAGTTCGGAGACACCGTTGCTGAAATATTTCAGTGGGACAGAACCAACGGATGGTTTAACTTCAGCGATGACATCCACGTTGAGGGAGATGCTCTAGTGGACGGAGATTTAACTCTTGACCATCATGATGCAGGCGGCGATGTATATATTAACTTTGGAGGAACGCTTGGAGAATATATTCAGTGGGATTCATTAAACAATCGCTTTAATATCTCCGAGGATATAAATGTTGCGGGCGGAATAGAAGTTGCGGGAGATATTGATTTTAACCAGAACAAAGCGGTTGAAATGTTGGTTGATCAGGGCATTGCATTCCCTGTGGCGCCTGCACCGGTAGAAGGACAATTATTTTACCGAACCGACCTGGATGTATTGTATTATTATGACGGTACGCAGTGGGTAGCGCCAAATGTTGCCGGTAGCGATACTCTTTTCTTAGTTCCGGTATGGTCCAATACTACTTACTATGCTGATGGAACCAATAACACGGGAAATTTAACCAACAACTACGACAATACAAATAATCAAAATTATTACCGATGGAGAAGCACCAGACCGGCATTGCAGGATTACGATGTAGTTTCAAAACTGCAGCTGCCATATAATTTTTCATCATGGGACGGAACTGCGGATGTAACATTTGTTGTTAGAACAACAACAACCAATACGGCCGATAATGCTGTAGACCTTTATTTGTATGATACGGCCGGAGCACAAAATCTTGCAGGCAACACAGGGCTTGTGTCCAGTGTTGCAAACACTTGGAGAACATACACCTTCACAACAGCGGGAGGCACATGGACGCCCGGCAGTTTCATAAGGCTTGTTGCAAAAGGCTATTCAAGAAGCGGCAATAATACCGATATGGGATATGTTATCTTAAAATTCAATACCAATTAGTTGAAAATTTAATAACTCAAAAAAGGGCATCCGTTTACAGGGTGCTCTTTTTAAATATTAATAATAATTACATACTGGCTCTTGCCAACTCTGCCATATCATGTGCGATATCTTTAATATTTTCAGCCAATGTAGAAACTGAAGAGTTTAAATTTATAGAATCATTTGCAGCATTCCATGCAGATTGTGCCTTAGATTCGGCTTCTGTATAATTTTTCTCAAGACCCGCCCTGTAACATTTAACCAGATAATCAAAAGCTTCGGCAATCTTTTTAGCCGCCTGCACAATACTTTCGTTCGGCGCAAGATCGTAGGCTTTTTGAGTATATTTTATGGCATTTGAAGCTGAATATTCAGCTAAATCAATATTATTTTCATCAAGATATTGCAAAATTTTAATCATTTCAGCCTCAGCCATGCTTAAATTAAGCTGTGTTTCTCCGCCCTTAATATTAACTATCAGTCTGTATGTAATTTCAGCAACTTCAGCTCTGGTAAGCTGCTTTGCAGGCCATATATAGCTGTTGCTGTCTGCATGAATAAGGTTTGTGGCAGAAGCATAATATAAATAAGGGATATACCAAGCGTTCAAGTCAGCAACATCTTTAAAGATTTGAACAGAGGGATTTAAATAATCATCAACATTAATTTTATATGCAATAAGCAAAATTTTTAAATACTCAACCAAACTAACATTTCTCGCCCCTTCAAAATTTCCGGTATCGCCATAACCGGCAACAATACCTTCATTTTTTGCTTTTAAAACATATTTGGCATACCAATCGCTGGTTAAAACATCGGGAAACGGACTTGCAGAAGCTTCTTCAATCGTTTCATAAAGAGGAGCAATAATTATTTTAACGGCTTCGGCTCTAAGAACATTTTGTTCAGGACGAAAAGTCCCGTCGGGATACCCTATAATAATTCCGTTGGCATACAAATAATTGATCGCTTTATAATTTGGATGATTGTCTGAGACATCACTGAATGAAGCTAAAACGGTTTGTATTGAAAAAATTAAAACGAATATAGCGGTTAGTAAGATTTTTTTCATTATTTTGCGTTATTATTAAACTTTATTTATTATAGTCAATTTAAGCCCAAAAGCAAAGATAACCTGTCTTAATTTGTTTAAATGGCTTTTTTATGCTATAATTGAAAGATTAAAATAAAATGCCATAAATATATGACAGGTCATCCGGAATTACAAAAAGATCCCGAACGAAATAATTATTACAGGAAAATTGAATCCGATTATATTAGAAGGGACCAGCGAACATCAGCCCTTGTTAAGAAACTAACCGGCCTTGAAGCTGAAAGGGTTGTGAATATGGCATGCAAAGCTGCGGGAATTAATGAACTTAACGACAGTTTAACCGCAAAAGTTCTTTTACTGCAGGACAGAATATGTAATTTTGAACTTAGGGATAAATATGATGCATGCGACGGAATTCTGGGTCCGGTCACGTTACGGGCATTAAAGCAAAAACTGCCGAGTGAATTTAGAGATTTTTTGGAAAAAAGAAAAGATGCGCATATTGCTTCAACAAAAAAACGTTTAACACAAATAAGGCCCGGTTTGCCTTCCGCTACAGAAACACTTACTCCCAAAGATCAAGATCGGAAAACTGAAGAACAAAAAAAAACTCAGGTGCCTGCTTCGCATGAAGCAACACATATCAACGAGCTGTCGCCAAATTTTAATACAGCATATAATCAAATTGGAGATATTCGCGATCCCGAAAAATTAATACGTCTAAAAAATCAGATAGTTTTGTCGCCGAATGACCGCTTAATCACTCTTCCCGATGAAAAAAGCATTAAGTTAAGATCAGGCGCTGCGTTAAGATATAAATGTTTTAAACAATACTGTAAGATCAAAGGGTATGAAATCAGGATATCATCGGGTTATCGAAGCGCTGAGCGTCAAATGAGGATATGGCAAAATGCCCTTAAAAAATACGGAAGCGCAACAGAAGCTCAAAAATGGGCTGCGCGTCCGGGCAAGTCTCATCATAATACAGGAGGTGCGATAGATATATATATTGCCAAAACTCCTGATGGAGTAAAAATGCCCATGTACAAATTCAGGGGCTCAAAAGCCATGATGTACAGGGCTTTAAACGATGATAATTATTACAACAGCCTGCCGTTGCACATGCAAAAAGCGGTTTCTCGCAGGCTTTTTCTTGATCAAAACTTAATGGCCTCGCATTTTTTGGGCCAAAATTACACCAAAGAAAATTGGCACTGGAATATTGACAGAGATGAAAACGGCAGGGATGTTTATCAAAACGTATAAATTTTATTATTAACCTTTTATTTTTTTATAGTGCCGGTGTCTTTGCCAGTATTTTGGGCTTTTCCGCATAATCTGGTTAACTAAAATCACAATAAAAGTACCTACAATAAATACACCTATAGCCATACTCCATTTTGCTATACCGGCGGGATAATCTATAAAAGCGAGCATTAAAGAAACCAAAAACGCACGCGGATAATCAAGAGGCATGCCAAGAATCCACTGCTGATGCCAGTAAACATATGAAGGTTTAAATCTCTGCAAACCGTAATACGGATTTAATATAAACCATAAAAAATCCCAGAACGCTGAAAAAATTATAAACAAAAATATAATTTCAATTTCAGCCTGCCAGGTCCATGCCGCTCCTCCCAAAAACGGCAAATGAAAAAGCAAAAAAAGTAAAATCAGCATATAAAACAAATATCCGGTCAGTTCTTTTCCCCCCATAAAAAAACCGAAAATCTTGGATTTCATCCTCCATGTGGGAAGTTTTTTTGTCCAGCCGTAGCGTCCTTCAATCTGCACTTCAAGGGCCGATAAAGCCAAAATAATTATAAAAAGATATGAATATTTTATAACGTACCAGAATATCCAGACCAATGTTTCATTCATAAAGATTTATGTTTCACGTAATAATCTTTCGCGGATTGATTTGGCGTGGTGCCTGATCATATTATCCGAAACACCTCCGGTTTTACAAATTTCAGAAAAAACCTGAGCGCTTGATTTGGGAATACGCTCAAACGTTCTGTAATTTATTCCCACAAGTCCGAATGGCTGGGTATATCCCTCCGCCCACTCAAAATTGTCCATAAAACTCCAATATAAATAGCCTTTTATATCCACACCCTCGCGCATTGCCCTGTTTATTGCCTCCAAATGCCGTATGATATAAGAAATTCTCTGGTTGTCATCCATGGTTGAAATCCCGTTTTCTGTAATAATTATAGGTTTATTCAATTTTCTGCCGAGCAATTTGCATAAATTATAAAGGCCTTCCGGATACACTTCCCAGTTGGACAAAGTTCTTTCCCTTTCCGGATCTTCATGGCTGATAATTAAACCTTTAAACAATGAAAATCTGCACGTGCACCTGAAATAATAATTTATACCTATAAAATCAATACATTTTTTTGCGTCTTTAACTTTATTATAACCTAAAATCAAAGGCAGCCTGCCGCTGTAAAATGCCCTATAATAACTTTTGTTAAAAATATACCGGTAAATGTTCACCAAAAGTCTATCCATAAAAGTATGTCTTGGTGATTCATCAAACCAGATCAAATGATTGACAAATCCGATATGCGATACACCCCAATGGTTTTTTTCATAAATTTCTTTAATTGTTTTGTACGTATCAAGATGCAAATAAATTAGCACGCGCAATACCTTGATAAATTTGAAAAAATTTTTCTCTCCCGGAGGCCAGTTGCCTTTTAAATAACCATGATACGCATACACAGACGGTTCGTTTATTGTAACCCAGTACTGAACAATATCCCCCAGCTCCGAAACAACCCTCCTTACGTATCTGTCAAAAATCGCTCGGGCATTTGGATTTAAAAAGCCCCCTTTCTGTGCAAACCAGTAAGGGAGTGTAAAATGATGCAAAGTAACCATGGGGCGTATTCCCCGATCAATCAATTCCTGAACGACTTTACGATAATGCTTTAGTTCATCTTTATTAAACTCCCCTTCCCTGGGTTCAATTCTGCTCCATTCCACGGATATTCTATGAGTATTATGATGCATGGTTTTCATCATTTCAAAATCTTTTCTATAAAGATAATAATGATTACACGCATCACCCGAAATCTGCCTGTTTAAAACTTTGCCTTTGTGCTCCCATGCCCACCAGTCGTTTAAAATATTATGCCCCTCCACCTGATGCGCCGAAGTTGAAGTGCCCCACATAAAATCCTTGGGGAAATTCAAACTGCTTTTAGATAAATCCAGTTTTTGTCGGTTGTCTTGCATTAAAAAGTGTCAATTTTCATTTAATATTATACCAAAATTTGATGATTGATGACAGTATTGATTTAGATTAAAATATTAAAGAAGCCTTTTAATGTAAAAACCATGAATCCATTAATCAAAAAAGTTATTATGATTATTGCACCTGAAAACTTCAGGGATGAAGAATATTTTCACACACGTGAAAGCCTTGAAAAAGGGGGCATAGATGTTTTTGTCGCCAGTACCGCAAAAACAGCAATCAGTTCGATTGAAAAAAAACAGGTTGAGGTTGATATGCTGCTCGATGATGTTACCGATCATTACGACGGAATTGTATTTATCGGAGGAAGCGGGGCGCAAGTATATTTTAACAATAAAACCGCACTTGACCTTGTAAAACAGTTTAACGGCCAGAAAAAAATTGTGGCTGCAATATGCATTGCGCCAATGATCCTTGCGCATGCCGGTATTTTGGAGAATAAAAAAGTTACTGTGTGGGAGGGGTCCGGAAGCGATATAAAAGATTTCGGGGCAAATTATACCGGCGAAGACGTTACAATTGATGAAAATATCATTACCGGAAACGGACCAAAATCATCATATAAATTCGGTGATGCCGTTGCTAAAGCGTTAAGCTGATCTGCGCGGCCTCCTTACAACCTGCAGACTTCTAAAATTTGTAGCCACTGTATGAAGTCCCTTTTCCAAATTGCGTGCTGCCGGCTGATCATCAACGCGGGAATCCTGAAATTTTTCACCTTTGGCTCTTAAATATCGTTCAGCGTCTTTTCCCCAGCCGCCCCGCTGTTTATTTAATTCTTTTAACCGAGAAATTGCAGATATCACAATTTTATAACCGGTCTCAAAGTCTTTCTGCCCCAGCTCTTTATACTCGCGGCTGGACTGAATATTGCGAATATCTTTAGCAAACAAACCCGCATTAAATGATGAAGGCTGGTATTTATCAACCAGTTTCATAAGTTTAGAGTTCCCGCCCAAATCCTTCATAAGTTCAAGATAAGCAATTCTGTGAGTTAATACACGTTTTAAGCATTCCGGCAGCTTATTTTGCTTGATGGCTTTAAATGCGGGCAAAAGCCTTTCAGCCTCTTTTGCGGCTTTTGAATTAAAATACCCGGTTCCGTCCAGCTTTTTGTGATATTCCGCACATGCGGCAACAGTTTTTTGTATTTCAAGTTTTTTTTCTTTTTCTGCTGATTCACGCTCGAGTTTCTGACGCTTTTGGCGTTCTGTTTTATCATATTTTGGTACATAAACTTCAAAATTCATATTTTTTTGTTTTAATATTATTAAATTAGTATATTTTACCATATTTTGAGTTAAAAGTTAACCACCCGTGGCATTATCAATATCACAATATATTCCCAATTTATTTCATAAATCTTTTTAAACCGTATAATGCGTTCAGCGGCATACTACTAATAGTAATGCCGTAAGTTAATACACACTACATATATTGAAAATTGCAACAAAATGTTTGTTTTTTTTATTGCGCTAAAAACTTAAGAATAATATATTCGAAGTACAAAGATTTTTTCCGCGCTCACCCAAGCACGTTAACTACGACCAAGGCTCAAAATTTTCAGGGCTTTAGTAAGATTTAAGGTTCCAAACCTTGTATCTTTATTTTTGTTCTCTTTTCAGGCCAATTCACATAAATTAACCCAACCCTCTAAACCCTATAAAACATGTCTCCTATCAAAAAAATCAAAAAACGAGACGGCAGAATTGTTAACTTTGATCAGGAAAGAATTACAAATGCCATCTGGAAGGCTGCCCAGGCTGTTGGCGGTACAGATGAAAAACTTGCTCAGCAGATTTCTAATCAGGTTACCGCGGTCCTTGAAGTTTTCTTTAAAGATGAAAGCAATATTCCGACTGTTGAACAAATCCAGGATCTTGTTGAAAAAATATTAATAGAGGGAGGTCATGCGAAAACCGCCAAAGCATACATTATATACAGACAAAAAAGACAGGAGGAAAGAGAGCAGAAGGAAGCCATTCTCGGAGCGGGCAAAGGTGATGAGGGCTTAAACTTTTCTACAAATGCGTTAAAAGTTTTAGAAAAAAGATATTTATTAAAGGATGAGGAAGGCAATGTTATTGAAACTCCGGAACAGCTTTTAAAAAGAGTCGCTCATGCAATTGCATCAGCCGAAAAAAATTACGAAGGGAATGTTGATGAAATGGAAGAAAAATTTTACAACATGATGAAAGAACTGGAATTTCTCCCGAATTCTCCGACATTAATGAATGCTGGAACTGAAATAGGGCAGCTTTCCGCATGCTTTGTTCTTCCGATTGAAGACTCCATGGAGGGAATTTTTGAAAGTCTAAAAGAAGCGGCATTAATTCATAAAAGCGGAGGAGGAACGGGTTTTTCATTCACAAGACTGCGCCCCTCAAACGATATTGTCCACTCAACTACAGGAGTTTCGTCAGGCCCGGTGTCATTTATGAAGGTATTTGACGCGGCAACCGATGTAATCAAACAGGGAGGCAAAAGACGTGGCGCCAATATGGGAATACTGCGTGTTGATCATCCTGACATTCTGGATTTTATCAACATGAAATCCGATATGAAAACGCTCACAAATTTTAATATTTCAGTCGCAATTACCGATAAATTCATGCAGGCGGTAGAGAAAGATGAGGAGTATGACCTTTTAAATCCACGCGACCATAAGCCGGTAAAAAAACTCAAGGCAAGAATGGTTTTTGACATGATTGTCGCCAACGCATGGAAGAACGGAGACCCCGGAATTATCTTTATTGATGAGGTAAACAAGCACAATGTTAATCCACAGCTCGGGCAGATTGAAGCAACAAATCCATGCGGCGAACAGCCTCTTATGGGATATGAAAGCTGTAACCTGGGATCTATAAATTTAAATAAATTCGTTCTTGAAGATCATTCGGATCTTGACTGGGAAAAATTAAAAGAAACAGTTCATTTAACGGTTCGGTTTCTTGACGATGTTATCGACGTAAATCATTATCCGATTGCAAAAATCGCCCAAATGACCCGCAGCACGCGAAAAATCGGCCTCGGAATAATGGGCTTCGCGGATGTTCTGTACCGGCTCGGTATTAAATATGACAGCGATGACGGGACTTCATTCGGAGAAAAAATTATGAAATTTATTGACTCGGAGGCGCGAACAGCATCACAGAAACTGGCTGAAACACGGGGAACATATCCCGCTTACAAAGGATCCGTTCATGAAAAAAACGGTATTAAAATGCGCAATTCATGCGTAACAACGGTTGCACCCACCGGTACAATAGGCATGCTTGCAGAAGCTTCGGGCGGGCTTGAGCCCAACTTTGCAATTTCATTTATAAAAAACGTAATGGACGGCACTGAACTTGTTTACACAAACAAATATTTTGAGGAAGCCGCAAAAAAATACGATTTCTATTCAAAAGAACTAATGAGGGAAATAGCCAAGGTCGGATCAATCCAGGGCTTCGAAGAAATCCCGGAAGAAATCCGCAATATATTTGTAACAGCCCAGGATATCGCCCCTGAATGGCACTTAAAAATGCAGGCGGCTTTCCAAAAATATGTTGACGCGTCTGTATCAAAAACAATCAACTTCCCCACAGACGCAAGCATCACCGATATTGAAAACGCTTATATTCTTGCCCATAAAATGGGGTGCAAAGGAATTACAATTTATCGCGATAAAAGCCGCGAATCACAGGTTCTCAATATAGGACAGGTAAACAAAGCCGAAAAGCCTGCTATAAAACCGATTGAAAGAACTGTTCAAAAACCCAAACCTATTAAAGAAAATACATCCGCAGCAGACACAACACAGCAAACAACCCAGGCAAAAGCTCAGGAGGTTACACTGCCGTTTATTGAGAGAGCAGAGGCACACTCAAGCATAAAAGCGTCTTACACGCAAAAAGCGGAGGAATTTACACTGCCGCCTATACAGCCTCTGCGCGAGCATAAAAAAATCGGGGGAGCCGTTCTTCTTGCCGAAAATGAAATTCAGACACAGGTGCAGACAGCTGTGGCCGTTGAAACAAAACCCCTGTCAAAACAGCAGATAATCGCCAGTAAAAAATGCCCGGAATGCGGAACTTCTTTGCAAATTGCGGAAGGCTGCTTGTTATGTCTTTCCTGCGGATTTTCCGCTTGCACCGTATAAAACAACATACCAAATGATTAAAATATTTTTTGAAAACAGACTGGTGTATAAGCATTTTGAGCGTAATAACCTTCGGGACGACGAAAGAATGAAAGAAAATTACGCCAAATCGTTGATTAATGGGGATATTGACGACTCTAAAACTGCCGAAAATATTAATAAACGCTTACATGAGCTAAGAACCGACCTCCAGGGCACTTCAATTTTTTCTGAAGAAGACCGCAAAAGCTGGAAAAGCAAAATCAATATTCTTGAAAATCAGCCCGACGAATACGCTCTTAAACGTTTTGAAGAAGAATTTGCCATGGAAAAAAGGTCAATACAAGGAATGGTTGATAAATACACACAAAAAGTTCTGGACAATAAAAAAACGGCTTTTACAACGGATGAATCAAGGAAAATCGATACGGCCAGTGAATATCTTGACTGGTTCAGTAAACTTTCAAAAGCTGAAAAAGAAAAAGCCCTTAATAAAATTGATCAGGATATTAATGACAGAATCAAACTTCGACAGGAAATCATTAAAAAAAATCCCGGCCTAAAAGTCGAAGTGGTTAAAATGAGAAGAAGCGAAATGCATGATAAACTTAAAGAACTCGAAAAAATAGAAAAAAACGTTGAAAAAGCGCGACGACTCCTTGAAAGAGATAAAAAATATTCAAGCGGTTATGAGTATCAGCTCAGACATTTTGCGGATATGCCTCCGGAAAAACAAGAAAGATATCTTCTTGGATACGAACAATATTATTTAAAACCGCGTAAAGAAGTCGCAGACAAATATGAATCCCTACCGGCCGGAATCAGAAATCACCCGGAACTGCCGGGAGATCTTAAAAAAGATTTCAACAATTTAAAACTTAAAGAGAAACAGCAATATTTAGAAAGAATGGAGGATTTTATTGAAGCCAAATACGAAGAAACCATAAATAATTTACCGGAAGACGTATGGTCAAAGGCCACAAAACGATTTGCAAAAAACTGGTTTATGCAGTCTCCGGATTTAAAAACAAAAGCTGAGAGACTTGATAAAATACATGTATATATTGAAAAAGAGGAAAAATTAAGAGATGAATATTTACATATTGATCAAAATATACGAAACATGAATGATTATTCTCTGAGGACCTGGGAGAAATCGGACGGCATCCAAAAGGAGAAGTTATTAAGACTAATGAAACAGGAGGCAAGCATGTATAAATTATTTGAAGGACAGCTTTTAACACAGCTCCGCAACAAAACAATCAGCGCTTCTTCATATGTAAAACTATTAAAAGACTATACGGAGGGTTCCTTTCAGTTCAGACAGGAATCCAACAGGGATTTTTATAATAATATGGCCCCGAGAAAACAACTTTTGGAGGACTTTAACACTTTAAGCGAAGAAACAAAAAAACATTTTCAGGCCAGTTTTTTAATTCATGGTTATCTGAACAGATTAAAAATATTCAATGAAGCATTGGACTTTGAAAAGAAAAATATTAAAAAAGAAAACACACAAAATGCATCAGTCAAAGATAAACCGACAATTGCAAACAAAGAGCCTGTTTTAAGTGTTCAGGAAAAAGAGGAGCTCGAAAAATTAGACATTCTTGAAGATATAGTTGAGGATCAGGAAGATATTGTTTTAAAAGAAGGCGGCAAAGAAAATCTGGAGGATCAGGAAAAACAGTTTGGGGATGATAAGTTCACCAAAGATTTAAATGAAAAGGTAATAACTAAATCCGGAGGCAAAAAAATGCTCGGAAAAGACGGAAAAATTGATAAAGTTGAAAAAATCGATATTTCACGATTCGGGCAGGACAAAGATAACCAGTTAAAAGTCGCGAAGCATCTGCGTGAAATGGCTCAGAATGAAAACTACAGAGAAGTGCGCATCACCGATGAAAACGGCAGAATTCTTACTACAAAGGAGGCAAAATCCAAGTTCGCACAGCGAAAAAACACTCTTGTTGGAAAATTTGGTCTTAGACAAAAACTGAACAAACAAAAAGCCGAAAAACTTATCGATGAAGAATTTAAAAAAGCGGCTTAAACTTTCAGCAGGGCAAGCAGGGTTTTATTTTAAGCCTTTTTATGGTAAAATAAAAAGATTTATAAAAACAAACAATGGATATTCTGCTGATATTAATGGTTGTATTCTGTCTACTAATTTCATTAACCGCATTTGTAAGTATATTTTACAGAGTGCCGTATGTGCCAACTTCAAGAAGGGTAATTGATAAAATCTTCAGCACTATTAAGCTAAAAAAAGGTAATAAATTTGTTGACCTTGGATGCGGGGACGGCAGGATGCTGCAGGAAGCCGAAAAACGCGCCAAAGCGGACGGCACGGGCTACGAAATTGCGCCTCTTGTGTATCTGATGGCTCTTTGTAAAAAAATCGTCTCAGGCTCAAAATATAAAATTCATTATAAAAATTTCTTTAAAGACAAACTTGATTATGCTGATGTGATTTTTTGTTACCTTATGCCGTTTCAGCTAAAAAAACTCTCAAATAAAATTCAAAAAGAATGCAAAAAAGGCACCGTGATAGTAAGCAACACATTTAAAATTGAGGGTATGAGGCCGAAAAAAATTATTCCAAAAAATATTCCGGAAAAGACACCCTCTCTTTATATTTATCAAATTTAAATATGCTTGATATATTAAGTTTTTTTATAATTTCGGGGCTTATTTTCATTGTTGTTACTGTAACAATGCCCACAACACCGGATTTATTTATGATTATTGCGTTTTTATTTTTAATCATACCGACCGTTGTTGCGCTTATTCAGGGAGCGCCTTTTGTGCCAACCCCAATGAAAGCCGCAAAAAAACTGATTAATATTTCGGGAATTAAAAAGGGGGATAAAGTGATTGATATAGGATGCGGTGACGGAAGGCTTGTATATCTTGCCGCTAAAGAAAAAGAAGCAGATTCGACCGGTTTTGAACTCTCGCCTCTTGTTTACGCACTTGCAAAAATAAGACAACTTTTATGGAAATCAAAAGCAAAAATTAAATTCGGGGACTTTAGAATGTTTGACCTTTCAACATGCGATTTTATCGTATGTTATATGCTTCCTGAAACTTTAAACAACTTTGTTCCAAAATTCGAAAAAGACATGAAAAAAGGGGCAAAGATTGTTTCATATGCGTTTCAAATAAGCCGATGGAAGCCTGTCAGTATCATTGCTTCGGATCCCGGCGAGGCGATTTCGCGAATTTATATTTATGAAATAGGCAAACAGTATAAAAATTAAGTAGTATCCTGCAAAATGATAAATTGAAAAACCTTCGATCTGCAGGGATGCATAAGGTATTTTGGCTAACAGTGATATTATTTCGACAATAAATTTTAAAGTAAATAAAGCAGGAAAAGAAAAAATAAAACCCAGCGATAAGTCAAGATAGCTTAATATTGCCGATATAAAGCCGAAAAGCATGGAAAGCGGGATAAAAGGAGAAATTAAAATATTTGCCAGCGGTGAAATAATTGAAAATCTTTCAAAATTCAGCAAAATTACCGGAAGAGCAAAAATCTGTGCGCTTAATGTCATTACTGTCCCCTCTTTGATGCCAAAAACTTCAGGCAGAAAAAATAAAACTTTTTTTATTCTGTCGCCCATTATTATAAGTCCGAGCGTTGCGCAAAACGAAAGCTGAAACCCAACATCATAAAACAATGTGGGTGGATTAATTAAAACCATTAGAAATGCGGAAATTAAAAGAGCGTTTAAAACAGCGGACTGCCTGCCGAACCACATTGCCATAACCGATATTATCCCCATGATTGAAGCCCTTGTAACAGCGGGAGAGGCTCCGACAAACAATGTAAAAAGAATAATAAAAATGATTATTGCGGGAATTTTAACTTGTTTTGAGGCTCTTCCAAAAAGTGAGGAAACAAAAAAAATAATAAGCGAAATATTATATCCGGAAATTGCGATTATATGTGTAAGTCCGGTTGTATTAAAATCCTCCATAATGTCATCGGGTATACCTTTTCGCGAACCTGTTAAAAGGCCCGCCGCAAAACTTGACTGCGGCTCGGGCAAAACAGCATTAATCTGATATTCAAACGAATTTTTGATCTTAAACATGATATTAAAAAATACAAATCCGTAATTTTGACCTTTTAAAATCATTTTTGGGGAATACATGACGGAATAAACGTCTTTTATGGATAAATAATTCTCATAAGAAAATTTTTCAAAGTTTGCCGGTTTAATTAAAAGGCCGCTAATCTCAACAAAGTCCCCATAAAAAAATTCCGGATAAAGATCGAAAGAAACAAGAATTTTGCCGTTTGTATTTCTCCAGCCGTTCTCTAAAAAAATTTCATTAATTTCAATAAGATAGTTAACTTTATCCTTTCTGCGGTCGGGATTATCATCAATTGTTCCACGAAGAACCACCTGCTGATCCTGATAAAAATGCACCAAACCCGGTCCTGTTTGAGGGGCGGAAA
The DNA here is from genome assembly GCA_016928915.1 of Candidatus Peregrinibacteria bacterium. Classification (GTDB taxonomy): domain Bacteria; phylum Patescibacteriota; class Gracilibacteria; order UBA1369; family PNNO01; genus JAFGJT01. The sequence continues at coordinate 33,701 of JAFGJT010000002.1, read as the reverse complement.
AAATCTGTCTGTATGCTCCGGCTAGCAAAAATACAAGACACACTGCTGAAACAATATAAAATTTAGGTATCTTTCTAAAAATAAATACAGCCCAGACAAACAAACATAACAGGGCTTCGTGGGGTATTCCAAGTTTAATAATTAACATACCCGACAAAAAGCAAATTACAGCCGCTTTAATATAAAAACTTTTCATATTTATAGTATACAAACAAGGTTTAAAAAAAACTTAAAAAAATCCTAAAAAACAAACAAAATCACCCTGTCGGCATTACATAACAACACCATCTGCTTTACAGAATGTCAATAATGTTCTTAAATAACATTCTTAATATTACTTTACGTTGTATATGAGTACACTGATAAGTCTGTTAAAAAACATAGGCCTGTCTGAAAAAGAAGCGGTAACATATCTGATAAACCTTAAAGTGGGCACAAATCCAGCCAGCGTGATAGCAAAAAACGCGGAAATCAACCGATGTACCACTTATTTTATTCTTGAGTCGCTGCTTAAAAAAGGTCTTGTGACACAATTTGAAAAAGACGGCATAAAATTTTTCACATCGGTTCCGCCTCAAAATCTAATTAATTATATTGATGAAAAAAGACATGATCTGGCATATTACAAAAATGAAATATTATCACTACTTCCAAATTTTAAATCCCTTCAGCACAAAGACCAGATCATGCCGGATATAAAGTCTTACAGCGGCAGTTCGGGAATGTCGCAGATATACCACTCCGCAAGCCAGGAAAAAACGCTTATGCTTTGGTGCTCCCCGTCAAACAAGCCGCACGAATTTTTTTACAGATACGCCCCGGATTTTTTGAAAAGAAACAAAAAAATCAAACTGATTATCAAATACAATAAAAAAATCCTTAGAAAAAAAATCAAAGACAATTATGAATTAAATATGCTTCCCGATCTTAAACCCATAGAATTTATTTCCGATATTAAAGCATATATAATTTCCGGCAAAGAAAATTTTGGGATTGAAATTGTCAATCAGGGGATCGTTAAGTTTCTAAAAAACAAATTCTATATTATATGGAATAAATAAAAGGGCTTCGCGCTAACGGCAAAGCCCTTTTATGATTTTCAGCTTTTATTTATTCAACAGGAAGATTTTCAAAATCTTCCATTGATTCGAAATCGTAATCCATCATCTCAAGATCAGCATCGTAATCATAATCATAGTCCATATCATACTCAGTCGGAGCCATACCGCCCCCAAATAAGCCCACCATATCTTCCTCTGTAATTTCTTTTTCATGTTTTGGAGTCTCAACTTTATTTGATTTTGTAGGATTTAGCAGGAATGAAAGACTTGCAGTACCATTCATTTCCTTATCGCTCATTTTAAGGTTCAAAGACATACCGGTCCATACTTTTTCATTAACCGCAGTATATATTTCACCTGTAACTTCTCCTTTTTCAAAAAACATCTCCATCTCTTCAACCTGTGAAGCGTCCATTGTTTCAGCAAGAGCTTCAGGATCTACTTTTCCGGCGAAAACATAACTCTTCAAGCCAAGGACATCTTTTGTGCCTTTATATTCGATATCTTTTAAAAAAATTGGATCTCCCTCGCTGTAATCGATCGTTGCATATCCTGTAACATCAGCATCGTTTGCGGTTGCAAATGAAAGAAGAGTCCACTTTCCTTTATAATCACCTATAAACATATCAATCATAGCCTGTGAATCTTTATCGGATAGTTCTAACTTTCCGATTTTTATAAATAAACCATCTTTATTCCCTCTGGCTTCAAGATCGGCCTTAACAGCTTCAGTGTTCATTTTACCGTCAATCGACAAAACAAATTGGTTTTCCATCTCGTCGGCATTTGAAGTTCCGCTAACTTTTGCCCAGCCTTTAAGCTCGTTCTTCTCGCCATCAACATCACCTTTAATATCTGCATTAATATTAATCTCGTATACAGACTTTGTGATGTCCTGCTGGTTTAAAAGAGCTTCCTTGATTACATCTTCAGGAGATTTTCCTGCAGGAAGGCCTTCCTGTCCGCAGCCCACACCAAAGGCAACCAGACCTCCGATTAAAACCGCGAGGACAATTTTTGACATTGCTTTCATACCTCTTTTGGTTAAGAAATGAAATTCTTACAAATTGTAATGAAAACACTAGGCAAAGTCAAAAAAAAATGTATTATAAAAAAGCGTCTAAATTTTTGTGCAAGATGAAATCAAAAAAAAACATTTTAGGTTTAGCTGCTGCTGTTATGTTGTTTCAGGCAACAGGAGCCGCCGCCCTTGCGTTTAGTGATGTTCCTGCTGACTATCAATATTCGACCGCAATTTTATACCTTAAGGCAAATAATATTGTAGACGGATATTCGGACGGTACATTCAAGGCGGAAAACACAATAAGCAGGGTGGAATTTTTAAAAATCATAATGGAAGGAACCGGTGTTGAACTGGACTCTTTAATCAGTATGAATTTTTCAGATACACCGGACAACCAGTGGTATTCTCCGTATGTAAAAAAAGCTTTTGCCGAAGGCTGGATCGAAGGTTATCCGGACGGAACTTTTAAACCCGGAAATCCCATAAATAAAGCAGAGGCTCTAAAAATTCTGGGGGAAGTGCAGAACTGGGACAGACCTGCTCACGGAGGGGTTCCGGTGGCGCCGTATTTTGACACCCCAAGATACGCCTGGTACTCCCCTTATGTTTATTTTGCAAAAGAAAACGACCTTCTGCCGGATCAGGACGAATATCTTTATCCGCGTGAAAATGTTCTGCGGGGCTATATGTCAGAAATAGTATACAGAAGCATAATCAACGATGTCTCCAATTACGAGCCTGCCAAAACCGCGGAGAAAATAATAAACGAGGTGCCGACAGTTGAAAACCCCTCAACCTTTTCAATTATAAACGCAGATTACTTTGATAAAATCAAATTAAATTCTCCCATTCCCAATTGTTTTTATCTTAATGAAATATATTTGTTCGAAGGTGAAATAATTGACGCTAAAAATTACGATATGATATTTGCATTTCTTTCTGAAAATATTAACGGCCAGAATATTTACCGGCATTTTTTGGGTAAAATTGACGGCTCGAAATTTGTTATTCCCGTGATTTTCAATAAACCCGGCACATACAGCATAGGTATCATTCCCGGAAATAACGGTGAAAGCAAAATTGCTGATATTACGGTTTTAAATGGTATTCCTCCAACCGGATCAACAACTAATCCTGACATCCCGAAAAATTTAAAAATTGACTTTAAAAACAGCGCAACAAATGTTTTATGGCAGGCTGACTCAAACAATGTATTCCGTGTTTATTTTATACAGGACAATATAGCGGAAGGTTATTTTATAAGAAATAAAAAAAACCTGGATATCTTTTATAAAGATTTCTGGAAATTTAAAGAGGGAAATATTAAATGGAGGGTTTATGGCGCCAAAGCGGATTCAATAATGCCTTTAACGCTTACAAACACATGGACACAGAGTCCTGATGGTGAATTTAATGCCGTGATGCATCATTATTCGCTTTCCGATAATAATGCAATTTTAACAACTTCAATACCGGAGGAACTCCCGACATCGCAGGAAATTTACGTTTCAGGCACAACATACGAAAATATTTATGACGAAGGCGCTGTAATTACACCTGACGGGACAATTGATGCTTTTACAATAAACACATCGGCTTCAAAATTCGATTTTTACGGATATCCGATAATTCCATCTGGGGCCTCTTTTAATTTTACTTATAAACCGCAAAAAGACGGCACGTATATACTGGAAATAAACAGCCAGGCCGGCTCGGCTGTTGTAAACACACCGGTATATATCGGTAATATTATCCCTTTTATTCCGGATTTTTTTGATCTGCAGGACCCTCTTGAAACAACAAAATCCATTAACCTTGAAGAAGTCCGCAACGAACTTTTGGGCTATATAAACCATGACAGAATTTTAAACGGTTTAAATTCGGTTTCTTTAAGAAGCGATCTGAATACGCTTGCCCAGAATCATTCAAACGACATGCGAATACGCGATTTCTTTTCGCATATAAATCCTGACGGGGAAACGCCCGAGGACAGACGCAAAGAATTAAACATTAAAACCTCCGTGGGAGAAAATCTTGCTTATGCGCCTACCGTTTATTTCGGACACAAAGCTCTTATGCGAAGTGCGATACATCTTAAAAACGTGTTAAACCCAACATGGGACAGTGTGGGGCTAGGCATAACGCTCGACAGCAACGGCTATCTTTTAATTACAGAAGAATTTTCGCACAAAGATTGGTCGAATGCTGATCTTGAAAATTTTGAAAATCAAATTCTGGACTCGATAAATCAAAAACGTACGTCGAATATTGTTTTAAACTCAACCTTAAGGGATATTGCAAGAAACTGGAGCAGCGAAATGATAATGCAAAACTTCTTTTCTTTTACCTCTCCTTCTGGTATAAACCTGATTGATATAGTTCGCAACAGCGGATTTACACAGGAAGGCCGCGCCTTTATTCTTAAAGAAGGATCATATGAGTCTTTGGCGGCAAAACTACAGGATGAAAGCGATGTTCTTAACTCCGTATGGAGAAATATAGGCCTCGGAATACAAAAAGATGAATGGAGCGCTTTATATTTAACAGTACTTTATACATATTAAATGGATTTTAAAACCCGCAGAATCAGGTATCGGCGCGAAAAAAATCCCTGGTGGATGAAAAACAAGCATAAAGTTGCCGTAGCGGGAGTTATATTTGCGGTAATTATTTTATTTTTTTACGGCTGCGCGGCGCTTATTCAAAGAATAGGATTTATTAATATTATTGGAATTTTTGGCGAGCCGCTTTCTGAAGACCAGTACGGAACAACCAATATACTTATGCTCGGCATTGGCGGCGGAACACATGACGGAGCCGATTTAACGGACACGATTATTCTTGCTAGCATTGATAAAAAAAATAAATTTGTTCCCATGCTTTCAATCCCCCGCGATTTTTATGTTGATATAAAAGATCTGGGCGGAAGAATGAGAATTAATTCGGTCTACGAAGCGGGAAAACACAAACTTAATTCAGAGCAGGGAATCCAGTATTTGATTACCGAAGTTGAAAAAGTGTCGGGCGTTAAAGTGCATTATTATGTAAAAATAGATTTCAGCGGTTTTAAAGATATTGTTGATGCTCTGGATGGCGTTGATATATACGTGGATGAGGCTATTAATGATCCTTATTATCCTCTGGACGGCACAATTTTATACTCACCGTTTTATCTTGCCGCGGGGCAACAGCATATGGACGGAGAAACAGCATTAAAATATGCACGTTCAAGAAAAACTACCAGTGATTTTGACCGTTCAAAAAGGCAGCAAAAACTGCTTTTTGCCATAAAAAACAAAGCAATGACAAAAGAAATACTTCTTGATCCCGGCAAAATCACGGCGCTCTACAATTCGGTAAGCGCAAATATGGAAACAAATCTTTCGATAAGACAGATTATCGAGCTTGCAAAAATTTCCCAGGATTTTGACGAACAAAGCATTATTACCCGCGTAATCAATGACAATCCGCTTGCATGCGGAGGTTTTTTATACACACCGGACAGATCGTACTTTAATAACGCGGCGGTTCTTGTACCTATAGGAAGCGGACTTGATTTTATACACCAGTACATTGATCTGATTTTTCACTATCCCGATATACATAAAAATCCCGTAAAAATACAGGTTTTAAACGGTACAAAAGCCGCCGGTCTGGCCAGTGAAGGCAAAGCACAACTACGCAGATTATGTTTTGATGTTGTACGTTTTGGAAATGCAAGAAATCAGGAAATAAAGGAAACAACAATTTACTATAAAGATGCTGAAAATCCTCCGGCAGCTATTTATTTTATTCAGCAGATCATCCCGGGTAAAATTTCCTCTGAAATTTCCGAAGAATATTTTGATCCTGCTTATGAAAGCGAAGCGGATATAATTATAGAGCTTGGAGAAGATTACGCCGAGAATAAACCGGATGATATTTTTTATTATTACTATCCAATAGCACAGCCGACAGCCCCAACAAATACAACCACAACCGAAGATGAAGCAGACCAACAAGGTCAACCAACAGCAGCAGAACCCACAGAAGGGATCTCGGAAGGACCGACCGAATAATCTGATCAGAGTACAAAAATTTATCGCCTCAAATTCAGCGTTCTCCCGAAGAAAAGCCGAAGAAATGCTGGAAATGGGACGGATTTTTATAAACGGAGAAAAAATTACAAAACCCGGAACCCTCATAGACCCGTTAAAGGATGTTGTTGAAATAAACGGGAAAAAAATAATACCGGAAACAAAAAAAATATATCTGGCAATGAACAAGCCGGCCGGGTACGTAACAACCCGCGCGCATTTTGCCGGAGAAAAATCGGTGATGTCTCTTTTATCAATTAAAAATGTATATCCGGCCGGCCGGCTCGACAAAGACACCGAAGGCCTGCTGATTTTTACAAATGACGGTGAATTCGCAAATAAAATCACACATCCGCGGTTTGAACATGACAAAGAATATATTGTACATATTGATCTGCCACTCACGCGTGAAAAAGAATCAAGAATTCAAAACGGCATTATTCTTGATAATAAAAAAACAGCGCCCTGCGTTATAAAAGACATCAAAAAAGAGCCGGTATCAGGGTTTAGTCTGCATATTATCATTGCCGAAGGAAGAAAAAGACAAATCAAAAGGATGTTTGATTATGTGGGCTGCAGTGTAATATATTTAAAGAGAATCAGAATAGGAAAAATCAGGCTTGGAAATTTAAAATCGGGTCAGGTAAGATCTTTAACCGAAGAAGAAATAAACTCAATATGATCACAACTTTTTTAAATCTTTATGCGGCGGTTTCAATCGGTTCAACCGATATCATGTATTTTCAGAACGATCCGGAATCAAGGGTATTGAATCAATATGCCTCCCAGATAACTTCTTCGGTCCAGCCGATTAAAACCAGAATTGCTGTAAGTCCGCTGGTTGATGCTGAATCTGCAATAATAATAGATTTTGAAAGCGGCAAAATTCTTTATGAAAAAAATTCAAATCAAAAAATGCAGATAGCAAGCATCACCAAATTAATGACAGCAATTATTGCCCTTGAAGAAGGCAATATGGATGAAATTGTTACTGTTTCAACAAACGCCGCCAAACAGGAAGGATCCAAGATATGGCTGCTTTCGGGCGAAAGAATTACTTTTAAAAACCTGCTGTACGCGGTTCTTATACATTCCGGAAACGATGCCGCATACGCGATAGCGGAGCATCTCGGCAACGGTGATGTTAAAATTTTTGTTGAGAAAATGAACCAAAAAGCAAAAGACCTGGGTCTGTTATCAACTCATTTTGAAAATCCGATAGGTTTTGACGCAAAAGAAAACTATTCAACCGCTTATGATTTAAGCCTGCTGGCAAGATACGCATACCGCAAGCCGTTTATCCGGACCGCGGTTAAAATAAAATCAATGAGCATAAGTTCAACGGACAATAAACAATCGCATGAACTTAAATCAACTAACGAAATGCTTGACGGTTTTTTAAACGTTTTAGGGCTTAAAACTGGACATACCGAACTTGCTGGATTATGCTTTGTTTCGATAATTCAGAATAATGAAGGCAGAAAAATAATTTCTGTTGTATTAAAAAGCCCTGACAGATTTTTCGAGACAAAATCAATGGCGCTGTGGGCTTTTAAATCGTTTGTCTGGTAAAAATTAACTGCATAAAAATATGATTTTACAGTTTGATGTTAATATAATCTTACGATATTTATCATTAATATTTATTTCTTTCGCATCCGCTTTCATTTTAACCATTATCCTCACAAAGCCGTTTATCGGCATTTTAAAAAAATACAAAATTCAGAAACAGATCAGGGAAAAAGATTCGACAGGGCAGATAGCATCAATCTTTCAGGCTTTGCATAAAAGAAAGGAGGGAACTCTTACAATGGGCGGGATATTAATTTGGGGCACAACATTAATAATCGTTCTATTAAGCAGAGTTGCTTCATATCTTGGGTGGATAGATCATTCCCTGATTAACAGAAAAGAAACATGGCTGCCTCTTGCAACTCTTGCCGCAGTCGGTCTGCTGGGAGCAGTAGATGATTATTTTAATATCCGCGGACTTGGTAAATCGAAAGGAATAAACATAAAACCCAAAATGATGTGGCTGCTGCTTTTCGCGCTTCTTGGAGGGCTGTGGTTCCATTATAAACTGGGATATGACCAGTTCCATTTCCCGGGTGTGGGTGATGTATTTCTCGGCTGGCTTTATGTACCGCTTTTTATGCTTGTTATCATTTCTTCGGCAAATGCGGTTAATTTTACGGACGGGCTCGACGGACTGGCCGGGGGCTTGCTTTGTATTGCATTCGCCTCGTTCGGTGTAATAGCGTTTGCTAAAGGACTTTTAATACTTGCTGCGTTATGCGCGGTTCTTGGAGGCGCCACCCTTGCGTTTTTATGGAACAATATCGCCCCTGCAAAATTTTATATGGGTGATACGGGCTCTCTGGCGCTTGGAGCGACGCTTGGGGTTATAGCAATGCTCACAGACTCATTCATACCGCTTATTTTAATAGGATTTATTTTTGTTGTTGAAACAATTTCAATCATAATTCAGCTGATAGCAAAAAAATTCTTCCATAAAAAAGTATTTAAGGTGGCGCCCCTGCATCATCATTTTGAAGCGTGCGGCTGGCCCGAGACGCTTGTAGTTATGCGGTTCTGGATGGTGGGACTTATGTTCGCGATGATAGGTCTTATTCTTGCTCTGCTTGCTCTGATGGGATAATCACCGCAATATCGGCTTCTCCGGAATTCTGTATCAGTTTAATCTGTGTTACTTCGGATGTTAAAATTATTTCATCAATATCCGCAGCAGCCGTATCAGAAGATGTTTTTGTTTCAGTAACAACCGCCTGCATAAGTTCTGTGTTTAATGCGGTCTCGGTTTCCTGTGCGATTTTATTCAGCCTGCGTGTTGTACTAAAATTTGTCTGTGTTTCCTGCTCCTGTATGGTTCCCGTAAGAACTTTTGCATCCGCAAGCGTTGAAGCGGCATCCTGTGAAGTTCCTATGCCGGTCTTTATATTGTCTTTCACGTTCAGCAGCGTATCTGCAGCCATATCTGATTTGTTTTCAGTCACCAAATCCCTGGCTTCATTTATTTTTTCCGATGCATGATTAAGAGCTACCACCTTTTGTTCCTCAGGTGTGGTTGTAAGCTTCTCTTTAGCCTCCCTTAAAGCTTCTTTTGAAGGATATAAAGGATTATCGGGCAGTATTACCGCTAGTTTTTTGGATTCCTCGGCAAACTGCATTTCAGCGTATCTCTTCAATTCCTCTGACGCGATGATAGAAGGCGCCATATCCTTGACCGCGAATCTAAACTCATTCAATACCGATTCAGCCTGGTCCGTTTTTCCTTCGGAAAATAAAGCATTGGCTTCTATTAAGCGTTTTTTTGCTATATCTATCTGTAATTTGATTTTTTCTTCAGGATTGGATGTTACCAAAAGTTTAGTGCCTTCATTAATTTTTTTTGCGGTATATAAAGGATTGTCAGGAAGCACTCCGGCCTGTTCTTTCTGCGTTGTCTTTAATTCTTCGGTAACTTTTTCAACATATTTTTTGTCTTTCACTTTATTGTCTTTCACCCATTCTTCGTTCTGCGATATTTTTGGGGTGATCACTATTTTTTTCTCCTTGGAATATTCTTTATTAACTTCAATGGAATATCCTTCAAGCAAAATCTTATCTTTTTCTTCGGATTGTTTAGGCATAGCCACTTTCACTTTGTTTGCAAATACCGAAACTTCGGTTTTTTGCGTATTGTTAATACTTTTGACATCAAACGAAGCTTTATTAACGACAATTGCTTTTACCTCATCTGTTTTTACATTAAAAGAAGATTCAGTCCCTATGATATTAATAACCTGCGACCATACTCGTCCGCTTTCAAGCTCAACCTCAACCAGTGTTTTAGTTATATTTTCGCTGTCTATAAATAATTTTCGCAGTTTAAGACGGGTTTGCGGAGAAATTCTTGTAATGCTGTCATCACAGTATCTTATTTCAGCTGCGCCGGAATCCTCTGTAACGACAGTATCCCCTTCCTCCAGTTCCATGCCGATATAAGCGCTTAAAGCAACCGGTCCGCGTATAATATCAACCCTGCCGGACACATCACTTATATATGTTCTTTTTGCTGCCTTTGTAACCGGAATATCGGCAACATAAACCACGCAAATGCCGGAAATAATCGTTACCAAAAGAAGGCTTGCCATGACTTTTTCCATATTCCAAACAAATCTCCTGAAAAATGAAGGACCCGCTGATTTCCTTTCTATATAAGCAAAAACTTTTTCTTTAACCTCAGCCGCAAAAACAGCTGAAGGCCTTACAGCGGCCGCAAGTGTTCTAATTGTAAGCTGAAGGCGTTTTACAGCGCCCGGATAAGCCGCGATATTACTCTTGATATCATTCATAACAGCATTCCTGATTTTATCTTTCATCTTGTGATCAATTTCAGGCTTGCTCATACTGTAAAGCGCGGCTGATAGCTTTTCAAATTCTTTTTTCATGGTTTTAATATATGCCTTAGCATAAACAATAACGATCCGACCCGAATTTTGTTACTCAAGACCGGTGAAGCCGGTTTCTGCAAGGTGTTCCTTTAAAGCTTTTAAAGCCCTGAATTGTAAAATCCTCACGCTGCCTTCACTCTTTTTAAGTACGCGACTTACTTCTTCATTTGAAAGTTCGTTGATGAATTTTAAAACAATCACATCTCTGTATTTCTTTTTAAGCTTTCCGAGGGCGGATTTTAAACTTTCGTTATTTAAAGAGCGCTGAACCCTTTCCAGCGGATTTGCTTCCTTTTTAGGGTCCGACATGCGCGGATCAAGCTCCTGATGCGTTCTTGAAAGCCTGTAATGATCCACAACCAGATTATGCGCTATTCTAAAAAGCCATGACTTAAAATTTACGTTTTTTCTTTTTTTATATGACTTAATATTTTCCCATGCTTTTAAAAATAATGTTTCCAGAATATCTTCAGCTTCATCCTTACGCACCTTAAAAAATATATACCTGTAAATAGGCGTAAAATACTCGTCATAAAGTTTTGAAAAAGCCTCACTGTCGCCCTTCTGGCTCCTTATAACAAGCTGTTCGATGTCCTTCTCCGGTATCTTGTTTAATTCATCGACCATACGAAGTATTTAACTTTCTTTATACGCGTTCCTTACAAATTTATTTCATTATTGATTCGGCTTTTTTAACGGTTTTTCCGGAACCTATAAAAATCGGCGTTCTCTGATCCAGGGTTTCAATTTTAACATCAAGTATGCGTTTCTGCCCATCTGTCGCACGGCCTCCGGCTTTTTCCATCAAATAAGCCATTGGCGCACATTCAAAAAGAAGCCGCAGTTTGCCTTTTGGGGCATCTTTATATTTAGGATAAGTAAAAATGCCCTGCCCTTTCATAAATATATGATTAATATCCGGCACCATGCCGCCCGAATAACGAAGAGTAAGATCACTCTGTACCCAGTGTTTAAACAATTTTGCGTATTTTTCATTTTCTTTGGCGGCGCGCAGGTTTCCGGGAGCAAAATTTTTGGCTTCATCCTCAACTTTTATATTTTCTTTTGATAAAACAAATTCACCAACTGCGTTTAAAATAAATTCATGCACGCCATTCCCTATACTGTAAACCAAAGTAACGCGCGGACCGTAAATTACATATAACGCAGCGGCCATTTCGTTTCCTGTGCGTCCAATTAATTTTTCACCTTTATAAATGCCGAAAATACTGCCTATTGCCAAATTCGCATTAACCAAAGAAGACCCGTCCAGAGGATCAAAAACAACCGCATAATCGCCTTTTTTATCTTCGGGAGTTTCAATAATTTCATCCATTTCTTCGGATGCAAGAACAGTTGTGTAAGTGCTTTCCTGTAATTCTTTAACAAAAATCTGGTTTGAAAGAACATCCAAAGCAAGCTGGGCTTCTCCGTACATATTACTGGTTCCCGCAAGACCAAGATCACCCGTCTGCATGGCATGGTGCACATATTTTGCTGTTCGCGCGATTGTGCAGATTAAATGCCTTAAATTATGATCGATTTTTACGGTATGAAGATGATTTTCAAGTGAAACTGCCATCATAATTCGTCAATTGTTAATTGTTAAATGTCAATTGTCAAACATATAATTCGGCCTTCCCGTCGCACAAAAATCCGTTAACAAACATGTATTTCAGATGTTCTTTTATTTCCGCTTTTGCTTCTTCATGATCCAGTTTTGCTATTTCGTCCTCAAACAAATTCTGAATTTTACGCAAAGGTTTTTCTTTTTCCTTGGCGGTTTTTTCCATGGCCGCAAGAAGATCGTCAGGAAAATATTTATACCATATGTTTGATAAAGCGGTAGCATAATTAAACTTGCGTGCTCCGGCTTCAATTGCTTTTTTAAACATTTCAGGAGAAATCCCGGTTCCTCCGTGAAGAACGCCATATACCCCGAATTTCCTTATTTCATCGCAGATTTCTTTAATCCTGTAAAACCCGATAATCGGAGTTTTTAAATAAACCCCGTGCCCGTTGCCAACAAAAAAAGCGAGCGCATCGGGTTTTACGCCTTCAACAAGCTTAACCGCGTCCTCGGCTTTTGTGTAATACTTATCAATATTTTTTTCAACATCAGGATCGGCCAATGCCTCAGCCGCCCCAATCTCCCCTTCTTCAACTTCCAAAGACATTCCAAGAGGATGAATTTTTGCCGCAACCTCTTTACATTTGTTGATATTATCCTCAATAGGCTGTTTTGAAAGATCAACCTCGCACGAAGAAAAACCGGCATTTATGCTTCGTTCAACGCATCCGTCCACATCCTTTTGAATATGATCATGATGAAGACAAACCGGCACGCTATAACCGTTTTTGGAAATTCTCTCCTCGATTCCGTTATGTACAATATCCGAAAGTTTGTCCGGCTGCATATTGCAGTACCCCGTTTCACTCTCCGCGATTTCAATAATAATCGGCGACTTCATTTCCCATGCCGCATCCAGCGTTGCCTCAACAATCCACTTTGAACGTGCATTGCACGCCGGGACACCAAAACCATGCTCATCCGCAACACGTAAAAGATCATTAAGATTCAACAATGTAAAACCACTTTTAAGAACCCTTGCATTGGGATTAACATCCTTTGAAAAAGGGATTAAAGAAGACATTTTGTTTGGTTAATATTTTACAAAAAGAAAAGCCGCGAAAATGATACCCAAAGAAACTAAATATTACAACCTAAAGCCCCGGATTGCGGTAAGATGAAAGTTGCCCAGCAAAAACCTCCCTTTCGAAAGCCTATGAGAGAGAGATTTTTGCTTTAACCCAACCTTAGCAACCCTATATTTAAATTTCTGCTAAGTGCGAAAGAATTTACTTTTTTGCAATTGCAGAATAACCCGAGACATAATGGACATCTGACGGTTTATGCATTGAATTAGCCTTATCGGTCACAGAAAGCATAGTAAGAGCTTTCTTTTCAAGCAGATTGTTCTGAATTATTTCATTCTGCTCTATAAGTTCCTGCCTTTTAACTTCAAGGTATTTTATAGTGTATCCCCGTGTTGAAACCTGATTAAAATGCACAAGCATCATCACGCTCAAAAAGCTTATCGTGATGCCCATAGAAACAATCATTAAAAACGTCTTTAACTGGCCAAAATTATAACTGGCGTGACGGCGTCTGTAATTGATTGTGTTTCTTGCGAGGATAACCTGTGACATTTCGTTGTGTTATTAATAAAGGTGCTTATAGCTTGTTTTTACAGTTTTTCCGCTACGCGCATTTTTGCGCTGCGGGATCTTGGGTTTTGTTGTATTTCAGCTTCTTCCGGCTGAATCGGTTTTTTTGTAAGGATAGATATTTCCGGTTTGTGATTACATATACATTTAGGCACTTCACGCGGACAGATGCACTCTTTTGCAGCGTCTCTCATTACATTTTTAACTATTCTGTCTTCAAGGGAATGATAGGAAATTACAATCAGTCTTCCATGTTTTTTCAATATCCGAATCGCCTGGCGCAAAGCATCTTCCAGCACTTCAAGCTCTTTATTAACTTCTATTCTCAGAGCCTGAAATATTCTTGTTGCCGGGTGAATCAGTTTTTTTTTGCCGTAGAACTTTTGTCTTGGCGCAAATCTCTGAATTAAATCCGCCAGTTGTTTGGTTCTTGTTATGGGCAATGCTCTTTTTATAATATGAGCATATTTTTTTGCGTATCTTTCTTCTCCGTACGATTTAAATATTTCTTCCAGCCTTTTTTCCGAATATTTTCTTAAAACTTCTTCAGCAGTTAACCTGTTGCGCGTATCAAAGCGCATATCAAGCGGACCATCGTTCTGGAACGAAAATCCACGCTCAGGCGCGTCAACGTGAGTTGAGGCGAGTCCGAGATCGAAAAATATAAGATCAGCCCCTTTTAGCTTAAGTTCATCTATCCTGGTTTTTAAAAGAACAAAATTATCATTATAAATGGAAATTTTATTTTTGTTTTTATTAAGCCGCTCGTTTGCAATTTTTAGATTGTTTTCATCCTGTTCAAAAGCAATTAACCATCCTTTTGCCCCTATATGTTTTAAAAACATTTCACTGTGTCCGCCAAGTCCTAGCGTGCAATCTATTACCGTGTCTCCTTTTTTTAATCCGCAGTACTTTTCAACAGTGTTAATTAGAACCGGTTTGTGTCCGTAACTGACTTCATTTAGCCCCATTCTTATTATCGTTATCAGCTTCTCTGTTCAAAACTTGTGCACAAAATGTGTATAACTTTTTTGATCATCTGAACACGTGTACAAATTAAGGTTTTTAAGAGGTTAAGTCAACAAGTTTACAAAAATTGGAGCATGTTTTGTGTTCAAAAGCAGGTTTCAATTAAAGGTTTAGCTTTTATACAAAACAAAAAACGATATTACAAATTAATATTGAATGATTGTACGTATATTGCATAATTTTTTTATACTAAACTTTGATTTGGCAAAATTCATTCCCTGTGATAAAACAAAAACAGTAACTATTTAAAAATAAAGGATAAAACTTTTGATCATGCCGGGTTATTTAATTGTTTTTTTAACAGCCATGGTTCCCATTATTGAACTGAGAGGTGCAATACCTCTTGGATTCGCAATGGGGCTTCCGCCCGAAACAATCTTTTTATGGGCATTTATAGGCAATCTGCTTCCCTGCTTTTTTATTTTATTATTTCTGGATCCTGTTTCGATATTCTTAATGAAACATTCACGATTTTTTAACAAATTTTTTACAAAGCTTTTTAACAACACTCGAACAAAACACCATTCTTCCATTCAAAAATGGGGAACCCCCTTTTTAATAATTTTCGTATCAATACCTCTTCCGGGAACAGGCGCGTGGACAGGATGCCTGCTTGCTTTTTTATTCGGAATTAAATTCTGGAAAGCCATTGCCTGCTGCGCTCTGGGGATTGCCATAGCAGACCTGCTTGTAACACTCAGTCTGGCCGGAATACTTTCAATAAGGTTCATTTAAATATCTATATTTCCTCTTAAAACTTTTCCGTCCACAACATCATAAACAGCGGAGGGTTCATTTTGTTCAAGCAAACCCCCGTCCAAAATTAAATCGGGCTCAATTTGGCTTCTTTCCTCCCTCAGCTGTGAAATAAAAGGATCAACTTCGTAAACATGAGGCTTGCCAGAAATATTTGCGCTTGTGGTTGTTATGGGATGCCCGATTTTTTTTACAATATTTAATAAACTTGCAATCGGCGGATTTCGAAACCCGACTCTTTCTATCCCCTTATTAAAAAAAGGCGGAAGGTTTTTTGAGCGGTTAACTATAAAGGTGTAGGGACCGGGCCAAAACTGGTTCATAAGCCCTTCAGCCTCGGAATTAATTTCTCCCCATCTTTTTGCATCTTCAATTGAATGTACTATAACGCTCACAGGTTTATTAAAAGCCATTTTCTTTAGCATATGCAGTTTGGCCAAAGCTTCTTCATTAAACACATCAACAGCAAGACCGTAGCAGGTTTCTGTGGGATGCATAACTATTCCGCCGGCCTGAATTACTTTTAAAAATTCAGTTTCAGCCTCAATGCTCCATATGTTCCCTTTAACTTTAAAACGTTTCATGTTTTTATAAATATTTTTAGGTTGACCTTGCTTATTCTACACGCTACTTTATCCGCGGAAAACATTTAATCAAAAAACCATGAAACCACGAGTAGCAATTAACGGCTTTGGAAGAATAGGCCGTCTTGTTTTTCGAGTAAATATAAAAAAGGATCTTTTGGATGTTGTTGCCATAAACGATCCAAATCCGGCCAAAACAATGGCTCACCTTTTAAAATATGATTCAAACTACGGCGCCCTAGATGCGGATGTTGAACTAATAAGCGAAAACGAAATGAAAGTTAACGGAAAATCAATAGTATTAACACATGACCGCGACCCTTTAAATCTTCCGTGGAGAGATAATAATATTGATATTGTGGTTGAATCAACCGGAGCATTCACAGATCGTGAAGGAGCAGCCAAGCATCTGCAGGCGGGAGCAAAAAAAGTGCTCATAAGCGCGCCGGGCAAAAATATCGATCGCACAGTGGTCATGGGAGTAAATGAAAAAGACCTTCACGCTGAAAAAGACCTGCTCATTTCAAACGCATCATGTACAACAAATTGTATCGCACCCCTGGTTAAAGTGCTTAACGATGCGCTCGGAATTGAAAAAGGCCTCATGACAACAATTCATTCTTACACAAACGACCAGAATATTCTTGATGTTGCGCACAAAGATTTAAGAAGAGCAAGAGCAGCAGCGCTGTCTATGATACCAACAACAACAGGAGCCGCAAAAACAGTCGGAGAAGTTATCCCCGTTTTAAAAGGAAAACTCGACGGTTTTTCCGTGCGCGTTCCGACTCCGACAGTTTCGCTTGTAGATTTCGTATGCACCGTTAAAAAATCAACAACAGTTGAAGAAGTAAACAATCTTTTTAAAGATACAGCCGCAAAATCCATGAAAGGTATTCTTGCAGTATCCGATGAACCGCTTGTTTCTGTTGATTACAAAGGTTCGCCGTATTCATCAATCGTAGATTCGCTTTCAACAATGGTTATGGACGGCAACCTGGTTAAAGTTGTCGCATGGTACGACAACGAATGGGGCTACAGCGAACGAACCGTTGAAATGGCGGGACTGATCGGCAGCCAGATGTAAGAAAAAGGGGCTCAACATAAATATGCATGACCCCCTTACGAGTGAGGTGTTCTGCAATCAGCTCTTACAGCTGTCAACAATCCAAACCACAAGACCGGGCAAAGTGATAAGTCCAAGAAAAACGGCAGTGATGAAGAGGGGTCCCCTCTCTTGTGGAGCGCTAAACAACGCTGCTCCCGCGAACACAAGAGTACAAATTATTCCAATAATCACCGAACCTTCACCGTCATTGGATTCTTCCATCATACTTCTCCTTTTTTTGTTCTGCAAAACACGTTCAAGGACCTTTAAGCGCAAACCACCACGGACAATTCCGGATGAATTGCAGTACTTAATGTTCTTGGTTGATCAATTTTTCAAACATCATAAAACAGTAATATTTTATTCTTACAAATCACATTATTGCAAACTATAATATTTTTCTTGACTCAACCCCTTGTTGTGATAAAATGACAACGCACATACATCAATGTACATATAAGCAATATATGAACTTGCACAACAACTCAACTCAATTCTTTTTTGAATTTTTCTTTACTCCTCTGAGGGGCGATTAGTTGCTGTGTAAAAATTAAAAAGCAGTCTGATTCCCCTCAATAAGACGGGGAATTTTTTATATATACCTAATATTTATTTTAACCAAAAAACTATGCCTATCGCCGAACACAATTGTTGTTATAATCTGCGGATTGAGACTCAGGAATCACGGCACGTACAACAGCCTGCAGAAAATACTAGCCCCCAAGCTCAGGATGCTTCAAAAAAACTTCAAGAAGCTACCAGAGAAAAAATAAAACTTGATCTGGGCGGCGGACCCTGTGGCTGGGGCGGATGTTAAAAACTTGCAAATTTCAAATGTATAACTATAATTTTTGCGTTATATCTATAACTTGATTAAATATGTCCCGAACTAAAATTGACGCTGGCTATGATTCATTACTGGAGTTTGATATTGACGATATCACGCAGCCGCCTTTAAATATTTCATCACCTTTACAGCAGCTCAAACCAAATGAAATAATTTATGATTCGTCTTTATTGGATTCAAACGGCGTTCCTAAAGACAAAATCGACCACGACAGCACCACAAAACCTATAAAACGGCTTAGCGAAAGCCATCTTGACCTAACGCATCCGCAAAATATGACTATTGAGCAAATTATGGAAATGGAAGCCAAAAAATTCACACAAATATTCATATAAAACTTCTTAAAATAGCATTGTCTGACGTTATAAAAAAGATCATACTTTTTTTTACTCCCTATGTGAATTTGTTTGAGTGGAAGGTTGATCTTTTTTTCAAACACATAAAATCAACCGACAGTATTTTTACGATAAAGCGGAAACTGCTTGAGCTGATGCAGAAAAATTTGATTATTGTAAATATTTGGATGGAAAAAAAATACAAAGGTTATATTTATCTTACAAAAAAAGCACGCAGAAAAATGTATACCGATACATTAAAGATTGTTGAAAAATTCAATAAATTCCGTGCTGAAAACCCGATTGAAAAAATCTCGATCGATATACCCCCGGCTAACCTTGAAAAAGTTATACTTCTGGCTCAGATATGCGAATTTTTAAAACCGGGCAAATATTATGAATATATTGAGACTTCAAGTTTCGGCAAACTGCTGCGCGATCCGGACAAACAAAAACTTGAAGGCGACTGCAACCAGATTGTTACACTTTATACGTATCTTTATTCCACAAAATTTCCGCTGGAGGATCTGCAGATAAAACTTTTACCCGAGCACGTGTGTCTGCACTTTCATGGAATTGATATTGAAGCCACTTCAGGGGAGTTAACAAAGTATGAAAAGTTCGATCATATCCTTCCGGTAACTGAAATTATTTCAACAAATCTTTTAGATTTAACCGATTTCCGCGAAGACACCCAAAAAATTTCCGAACACGTGTTTGTTAAAAGCTCCCAGCTTGCCTATGCCATAAGCTCCCTAAGGGAAATCGTAAGCAAAAACCTCAACATTGCTTATCACAATCTTGGAATTGCCGCTTTAAACACGAACAATTATGAAACAGCGGTTTTCTATCTTTCAAAAACCGATGATAAAGAAAGTTTAAAAATAGCCTATCATAACGCGTCCGTATATTTTTTAAATCAAAAAAACTATACAAAAGCCGAATTTTACGCGGACAAAACCGGTAACTTTGATTTTAAAAACGAAATAAAAAAATCAGCAGCAGCTGAAGAATATAACAATCTGGCAAAAAAAGTTGCAAATATAAAAACGATCGAGCAGGCAAAACAACATAAATACACATACCAAAAAATGCTTGATCTGGCGCAGAAAATCGGCGACGAATCCCTTATTAACAATGTCAGAGATATTTTAAACAAACTTTAAATGGTTCCGTTTTTTTGTAAAATGATTGAATATAAATTTGTCATAAAATAAGAAATCCAGTTATCGTGACCTTCATTTTTATTCTTTAAAATATCGTGCAGCCCCGTTGAGCGCTGGTTGACCCATTCACCTCTTGATGTTATAAAAATTTTATAAATATCTTCTTCTTTTATTAATAAAATTTTCTCTTTATATTCCTCGTCGGTTATTAATCCTTTCTCCAGTTCAGTCTCGCAAATCGCATTTTCAAGTCTTAAAAGATTATCAAGATTGTGCATAAAAATCGGTTCGTCTTTATCGTCAATCATTCTTGTTTTGCTTAAAAAATCATGCACCAAAGAATTGTCGGGATTTAAATAAACAGTTTCAACAATGGTCTGAATGGCCCTTAAATCAAAATGCTGGTACTTCTCGGAAGCGCCCAGTATTTTAAGGATTTCACGGGCTGTTTTAAAATATTCCGACTTAAGATCGGCTTTAATATCTTCAAAATATTCCGATTTCAATCCGTTTTCTATCTCCTTAAGCAGCAAAACAAGCGAAAGCAGCCTGCAGTCCGGAACCGGAGCCATGTTATTGATATCAACAAGATAAATTGAAAAAACATCATTCTCGCGGGTATATAAAACATTCCCCCTGCCGACAGTATCCGGGATGCGTTCTTCTTTTTTATAAAACTTTTTGCAGGCTAAAACAAACTGCCGCAACTTGTTTCTAAAATTATCCGAATCATGGACATCGGCTTTAAAATTCATATCAAGCCGTGATATCGTACCTCGCGGCTGTATTTTTTTCTGGATTGTAATATATTCCGGATCTTTCTCGTGTGATAATTTTGCTTTTATAATTATTAAAGGCGGAATAAATGAATTATCCTCCTTTTCATCCTGCACAGAAGTATACTCGTCATTAACGGTTTCAAAAGTAAGCAAAGTTTTTGCTTTAATAAAAGTTTTTATAGCATCCAATTCGGATGCATTAACTTTGTTCCCCAGACTTTCCTTGTAATTGTCTCGTAAAACCCTGATTACCAAAAACCTGTTTGGAGTTTTAAGCATAAGCCTTTTGTCTCTTTTTGGTATGGGCATGGGAATTTGTTTGGGTTTAAGCTCAAAAACATTAACCCTAGTGCCATATCCCAGCATTTCGGAAATTTTAATAACATAATTTTCCTGAATATATCTTTTTATTTCCTCTTCCTGATTTTTGGTTAACTTACTTTTTCGTTTTCCGTAAAAAATCTCATTATCCCTGATTACATTAACCTCCTCAATTGAGTGAATTTCCTGATATCTGCCTTCATCCAGGCCTTTTTTTATATCATCTTCGTACTTAAAAATGTTTTCGCAAATTTTTTCGGCGCAAAGCCACTCGGCCACTTCCCGTATCTTTGACTGTTGGGCGTCGTATGTCCAGCTGTCCAAATCTATCCCGTGATCACCTTTTATGATTTTATTAATTATGTAGTTTAAAACATCCTGAGGAGTAAAATTATTCATAAAATGCTCCGAAAGGTAATCGGTAAGGCAGCTAATCCAGTCAGGAATGCTTATTTGGGATTTTGAAAATATAATAAAAAGATTTTGGGCTATTTTTTCAACAGTATCCCTTGAAATCTCAATATAGGCCTCTCTCGTATCATCAAATTCAGCATGATCGGGTAAAGTTTCCATAATTCATAAAAATTATTCGGGTAGCAAATCATAATCACTTTTAATGGTTTTGTAAATACTTGCCAAAATAGGTTGGCACTATATAATACCAAGTGCTAACCTGTACCCGATTTATGGACCGAAAATCCGAAATCTTACGCGCGATAGTAAAACACTTTATACAGACAGCAGAACCGGTTGGTTCAAAAACCATACTGGTAAGCTATCATTTTTCCGTATCACCGGCCACAATCCGAAATGACATGGCGACTCTTGAAAAAGAAGGGCTTATTTATCAGCCTTACACGTCCGCAGGACGCGTGCCAACCGATGAGGGCTACAGAATGTATGTTGATGAAATGGTTGATTACGAAGCTGAAAAAACAAAAGCGCTCGTTGCTCTTAAAAAAATTATAACCGAGTACAAAGTTGAAAAAGTGCGCGAACGAATTTACGACGCGGTGAACCTTCTTGCGCGCGCAACCGGCAACGTAAGTTTTGCAACGGTGCCCGATAATGAAAGAACCTTCTTTTTGGGCCTTTCAAATGTGTTAAAACAGCCCGAATTCGCAAACGACAACATACGCGCTTCGCAGGTTGTTGAAGTACTTGAAAACGATGATTACTTCCGAAGATTATTAAAAAAACTCGATACAGACGAGTCAATAAAAATATTCATAGGTAAAGAAAACATTCTTGAGCAGATTCAAAGCTGCAGCCTTATGGTTACAAAATATAAAAGGGACGGATTTAAAGGCTACATAGGACTGCTGGGCCCTACAAGAATGAATTATCCCTTTAATAAGGCAATACTCGAAGAAATCAAACACATGTTTGAAGGAAAAAAGAATTTTTAAACCCGTTAATCATGAATGACGAACAAAAACCAATTCCCGTTGAAGATGGAGAAACACCCGCGGAACAAACAGCGCAGGCAGGTCAATCAGTTGACCCGTCAGCTCTTCTTAAGCAGATCGAAGAATTAACAAATATTTCAAAGCGCGCAATGGCCGATCTTGCCAATTACCGCAAGCGCGTTGAAGAAGAAAAATCCCAGTTCGTTAAGTTTACAACAGGCGGTGTTTTTCTTGAAATTCTGCCGCTTTACGACAGCCTGGACCGCGCGGTTTCGCAAATTCCCGATGATATTAAGGAAAATGAATGGGTAAAAGGAATTGTAAATATAAAAAAACAGTTTGAACAAACAATGGAACGCGCAAAAATACTAAAAATGAAAACCGTGGGCGAAAAATTCGATCCAAATTTTCATGAAGCCGTTACCCAGGGTCCGGGCGAAAAAGACATAATCATTGAAGAGCTCGAATCGGGCTACACGATTGAAGGCCAGACTTTACGCCCGGCAAGAGTAAAGGTTGGAAGCGGCGGGATAACCTGAAAATTGCATTATTCAAATTTCTCTTGACCTCATCCGGTTGGCACTCTATAATTTCGAGTGCTAATTATTTTAAACAATCAATTAACTACCAAACATATGTCTAAAATACTCGGAATTGATCTTGGCACAACAAACTCATGTATGGCTGTAATGGAAGGCGGCGAGCCCTTGATCATCCCAAATGCTGAAGGCGGAAGAACAACACCGTCGGTTGTTGGTATCTGGGACGGCGAACGTCTTGTTGGAACTTCGGCAAAACGTCAGGCCGTAACAAACAGCGAAAATACAATTTTCTCCTCAAAAAGATTTATTGGAAGAATGTATAACGAGGTTAAAAACGATGTTGAAAAAATGCCTTTTAAATGCGTTAAAGGAAAAGTGGGTGAAGTTGAATTTATACTTAATAAAGAGCAGAGAAAGCCGGCTGAAATTTCGGCAATGGTTCTGCAAAAATTAAAAATGGACGCTGAGAAATATCTCGGCCAGCCTGTTACGCAGGCGGTTATCACGGTTCCGGCTTACTTTAACGATTCGCAGAGGCAGGCCACAAAAGACGCGGGCAAAATCGCGGGGTTGGAAGTATTAAGAATTATCAACGAACCCACGGCCGCGGCTCTTGCCTATGGAATGGATAAAAAAGGCAAAGATAAAAAAATCGCCGTTTACGACCTTGGAGGCGGAACTTTTGATATTTCAATTCTTGAAATCGCGAATGTTGAGGGAGAAAGGCAGTTTGAAGTTTTATCCACAAACGGAAACACCCAGCTTGGCGGCGATGATTTTGACCAGAAAATCATTGACTGGCTGATTGCAGAATTCAAAAAAGAATCCGGCATTGATTTAGCAAAAGATAAAATTGCTCTTCAACGATTAAAAGATGAAGCCGAAAAGGCAAAAATAGCTCTTTCTTCACAGCATGAAACGGATATAAACGTTCCGTTTATCACACAGGGGCCAAGCGGACCGGTTCATATGAACATCAAACTTTCACGCGCAAAACTCGAAGATCTCGTTTCAGATCTTGTTGAAGCTACGGTCCAGCCATGTAAAAAAGCAATTGATGACGCAAAACTATATGTAAGTGATATTGACGAGGTAATTTTAGTCGGCGGGATGACGCGTATGCCTCAAGTTCAGGATAAAGTTAAAGAAATTTTCGGCAAAGAACCCCACAGAGGACTTAATCCCGATGAAGTTGTGGCGGCCGGAGCAGCAATTCAGGGAGGCGTACTTCAGGGCGATGTAAAAGATATTCTGCTTCTTGATGTAACTCCCCTGACTCTTGCAATTGAAACTCTTGGCGGGGTTGCAACAAAAATGATCGAAAGAAACACGACAATTCCTACATCAAAATCACAGGTGTTTTCAACGGCCGCAGACAATCAAACTTCAGTTGAAGTGCACGTCACCCAGGGTGAAAGACCGATGGCAGCTGACAACAAATCATTAGGCCGCTTTATTTTGGACGGAATTCCTCCGGCTCCGCGCGGCGTGCCGCAAGTGGAAGTAAGCTTTGATATAGACGCGAACGGAATTCTAAATGTTAAGGCAACGGATAAAGCAACCGGCAAGGTCCAGCACATCACAATCACCGGAAGCTCAAATATTAATGAAGCAGAAATTGAAAAAATGAAAAAAGAAGCAGAAAAATTCGCCGAAGAAGACAAGAAAAAACAAGAAACAATTGAGGTCCGCAACAAGTGCGAATCACTCGTATTTCAGAGCGAAAAAACTCTAAAAGATGCGGGCGACAAAGTAAGTGAAGACATCAAAAAACCCGTACAAGAAAAAATAGACGCATTAAAAAAGATACTCGAAAACAAAGACGCCTCAAATAGCGACTTGCAGGCTGGCTACGACGCATTATCCGCCGAAATCCAAAAAGTGGGCGCAGAAATGTACAAAGCCGCGGGAGCGGGTGCGGGAGCTACCGGTGACGCGGGCCCGGGTGCACAAGGGGGCACGCCGGGAGCAGAGGCGGGCACTGCCGAAGCAGGCCCCGGCGCAGCTGATGATGGAGTAAAAGTCACTGAAAAAAAGCCGGGCGAAGATGATGCGGTCGAAGGGGAAGTTGTAAAATAACTAACCTATGCAGGCTCGTTTTACGAATTACGACTTGCGATTTGCAAATTAAAAAAATTTAAAAATAAACTATGCCAGACGTTAATAAATTACCGCAAATTCTTAAAGACTCGAATTACAGCCTTTCTTTATTTAATACAAAGCTTGTTTCAGAGCTTGAACATAAAATAACCGAGAAAGACGGCAAATTTTATGTTGTTTGCGCCATACGGGATAAAGAAATCATATTAAAGCCGGAGGAAGTTGTTCGTCAGCTTTACGCAATGAAACTGCTTGAAGAATACGGCTACCCTAAACAGAGGATTAAATTTGAGCACGCAATCCATTTCGGCCGTGAGGTGAAATCCGCCGATATTGTTATTTTTGACAAAGACCGCCCGACTGTTGAATACATTATCGTTGAAATTAAAAAGCCAAAACTCCAGGACGGAAAAAATCAGCTTCGCTCGTATACCAACGCCACCGGCGCGCCAATTGCCGTTTGGACCAACGGCGGACAAATCTCGCATTACAACCGCAAAGATCCGAACTATTTTGAAGACATTACCGACATTCCCAAAGCGGACCAAACGCTTGAAGATATTTTGAAAGAAAGATTTACTCTTAAGGATTTAATCATCAAAGACAAAATCCCGAACGAAGGAAAATCGCTCAAAACCATAATTCAAGAAATGGAAGATGAAGTTTTGGCCAACGCAGGGGTTGATGTCTTTGAAGAAGTTTTTAAGCTCATTTTCACCAAGCTGTACGATGAACGTAAAAGTGCTAAAGACAAAGAAATTATCAACTACTTTTTAACCCAAGAAAATTTCCCAATGATGGTGGCAGAGCCTGTGGCTGAATATGGCGCGACGATTAGCAAAGAAACATCATATGATGATTTGAAAGAGAAAATTACCAAGATTGATGACAGCGGTTTCAGAATTTTGGAATTTAGAAACACCGGACAATCAGAAAGCGAGCTGAAAAAGAAAATACAAAAACTTTTTGATGAAGCCAAAACCAAATGGCCCGGCGTTTTTGACGAAGCCAGCCAAATCCAGCTTTCGCCTTCCCATCTTTCCGTCAGCGTTTCCAGCTTGCAGGATATAAAACTTTTCAATTCCAACTTGCAAATTATAGATGAAGCCTTTGAATACTTGGTCAACAAGTCGTCAAAAGGTGAAAAAGGTCAATACTTTACGCCTCGTCATGTAATTGATATGTGCGTTAAAATGCTCAATCCGAAAGCTGGCGAATACATGGTAGATACCGCTGCCGGTTCTTGCGGATTTACCGTGCATACGATTTTTCAGATTACAGGACACTTATTCCAAAATACCGACATTTCCGAAGAAGAAAAAGAAAACGTACTCAAAGTTTTTGGCATTGATTTTGACGAAAAAGTCGTGCGCGTAGCTCGCACCTTAAACTTAATCGCCGGAGACGGAAACACCAATGTTTTACACCTCAACAACCTTGATTATGACCGCTGGAACGAAACAATCCAAAATCGCGACTGGTACGATGTGTACGGTGCTGGGCTAAAACGACTCGAAGCTCTGCAAAAAGATAAAAGCTCATACAAAGAATTTAATTTTGATATTCTCATGGCAAATCCGCCGTTTGCCGGAGACATCAAAGAATCCCGCATAATCCACAAATACGATCTCGGCTATAACGACAAGAACAAGCCAAAATCAAAAGTCGGGCGCGATATTTTATTTATTGAAAGAAACTTAAACTTTTTGAAGCCGGGCGGAAGAATGGCGATTGTTTTACCGCAAGGCCGTTTCAACAATACCTCGGACAAAAATATCCGCGAGTATATTTCAGAAAAAGCCAGAATTTTGGCAGTTGTCGGACTTCATGTAAACACTTTTAAACCGCACACCGGAACGAAAACCAGCGTGCTTTTTGTACAGAAGTGGGACGACAAACTTTGCCCGAAGCAAGAGGATTATCCGATTTTCTTTGCTGTGTCTGAAAAATCAGGCAAAGACAATTCCGGCGAGTATGTGTTTGTTAAAAACGGAAATAATCAGCCGAAGCTCGACAAAAACGGACATTTAGTCATCAATCACGACCTGCACAACCACGACGGCGAATTGCCCGACGGCGTGGCGGAAAAGTTTATTGAGTGGGCAAAATTAGAGCATTTATCTTTTTGGAAATAAAATATGGCTAAAAATCAATCCCAAATCGTTATTTATCAGACAGAAGACGGGCAGACTAAAATCAATGTTCAATTTGAAAATGAAACTGTATGGCTAACACAAAAACTTATGGCAGAACTTTTTGACGTAAGCGTACCAACAATTAACGAACATCTTAAAAACATATTTTCTACGCAAGAATTAGAGGAAAAATCAGTTATTAGGAATTTCCGAATAACTGCTTCTGACGGCAAAGAGTACGATACTAAACATTATAATCTCGACACAATCATTGCTCTTGGTTATCGGGTAAACTCAAAACGCGCGACCCAGTTTCGCATTTGGGCGACGCAAAGACTCAAAGAATATATTATCAAAGGTTTTGCTCTGGATGACGAAAGACTGAAACAAGGGGGACAAAAAGCCAGATATTTTGAAGAGCTTTTGCAACGAATCCGCGATATCCGTTCAAGCGAAAGAAATTTTTACCAAAAAGTAACGGATATTTACGCAACCAGCATTGATTATCGCAAAGATGATGAACTGACAAAGCAGTTTTTTGCCACAGTGCAAAACAAAATGCACTTTGCCGTGCACGGACACACCGCCGCGGAAATAATTCATACAAGAGCAGACAGTAAAAGGACTATGATGGGGCTAACCAATTTTAAGGGCAATTACATTACTGCGCAGGATGTCAGAATCGCCAAAAATTATTTAAACGAAAAAGAATTAAAGCAGTTAAATCTGATCGCATCGCTCTTCCTGGATTTTGCTGAATTACAGGCAACAAACGAAAGACCGATGAAAATGATTGATTGGGCTAAAAAATTAGATGAATTTTTAAAGTTGAGCGAAAAGAAGCTGCTGAAAAATGCGGGGAAAATCAGCGCGGAAAAAGCGAGCAAAAAAGCCGAAGCGGAATTTGAAAAATACCGCAAGAAACAGGATAAAAAATATATTTCCGACTTTGACCGCGAAGTAAAAAAGCTTTCCAAATCCGTTAAAAAATAATAAGATGAAAAAATTGATTATCAATCATGATCTGCACAACCATCACGACGGCGAATTGCCCAACGGCGTGGCGGAAAAGTTTATTGAATGGGCAAAATCAGATCATTTATCTTTTTGGAAATAAGGTATGAGCAAGAAAATTTTTTCAATCGGTTATGAAGTCCCCGGAAATATTGCCGAATATATTGATTTTTCATCTGAACAATCGTTAATGGATGCTGATATTTTATTGATTTCACCAGATTCATTCAGTCCGAGCAGAAATTGGGTTAGCTTTACGACGAGTGATGGAGGTTGTTATAACATTGAATCATCAAAAGCATATAAACAAAGAATTTCTCAATTAAAAAAGGAAATACAAGATCACCTAAACTCTGGAAAAAATGTTTTTATACTTTTATCTAAAAAAATAGAATATCCACTTGCCTATAGCGTAACTACAGAGAAAAAGACACATAACTACAGCACCGAGACATACAGCAATTATAATTTTCTCCCGATTAGTATTGGCACACTAACATCTGCTTCTGGAAAGCATGTTGAATTTTCTGGAAATTCAATATTTAGCGATCTTTATAAAAAATTTAAGGAATATTTAGAATATCAGCTTTACATAGAAGATCCAAACAATGCTCAAGTTGTCTTTACGGGTAAAGATAAAGCCAAAATTTTAGGAGCAGTATATAAAATTGGTGCTGGAAATTTGATAGTTTTACCCTATTTAAACTACCATTACGATAAATTTGTAAAAACAAAAAAGAATAAAAAGGGTGAGGAAAAAGAATATTGGACAAAAACCGCTTTGAAGTTTGGGTACACCTTAGTTGAATGTATAATCCAAATAGCAGACGATTTAAACAAATCAGCAGAAAGAACTCCGCCCCCAAAATGGGCTAGTGGATCAGACTTTATTGGCGCAAAAGAAACAGAAATTATCCAAGCTATAAAAAATCAAGAAAAAAAGATTGTTAGTATTACAAGAGAAATCGGCAAATTAAATGCTGAACTTTCAGAGGAGCGAATTTTAAGAGATTTACTTTTTGAACAGGGCAAACCGTTGGAAAATGCCGTCATTAAGGCACTTAAAATTTTAGGATACCGTGCAGAAAATTATAATGACGGAGATTTAGAACTAGATCAGGTGATTATTTCACCTGAGGATCATAGGTATATTGGCGAATGCGAGGGGAAAAATGAAAAAGATATAGATATTTCGAAACTTCGCCAGTTGATCGAATCTATGAACGCAGATTTTGTCAGGGATGAAGTGGAGGAAAAAGCATTCGGCATTTTATTTGGCAATCCTCAACGCCTCACTCCACCAAATAAAAGAACCTTAGATTTTACAAAAAAATGTAAAACTGGTACTGAAAGAGAAAAAATTGCACTCATAAAAACAGTTGATCTTTTTAGGGTTGCAAAATATCTTGCTGAAAATAATGATGAGCAATTCAAAAAGAAATGTAGAGAAGCAATTCAAAATGAGCTTGGTGCTATTATCGAATTTCCAGATTTACCAAAAAATTCCAAAAAATAACTATGCAATACTCAATCGTAAATTACAAAACGGTAAAAGAAGAGTCTCATTCATTAAGAATTGATGCAGATTTTTTTCGTGCTGATTATTTGAGCATTCAAGACAAACTAAAATCAAAATCATTCAAGAAACTGATTGATTATAAGATAAAAATCAAACACCCGACTGAAATTAAAAGAGAATATGTAGATGATGGTGTTTTATTCCTACGCGCTCAAAATGTCAGGCCATTGCAGATAGATATTGAAAATAATCCTGTATACATTTCAAATAAGGACGCTGTTTTGTTGAAAAATAATTTAATCACTAAGAAAGATATTTTACTTACGAGGACAGGTGCAAATTTTGGTCAATGTTCTATTTTTTTAGATAATCAACAAGCGATTGCTTCTTCACATACATTTATTATTAAAGGTGGTGAATTAAATCCATTTTTTCTAGCAGTTTTTCTAAACACAAATTTTGGAAGAAAATTGATTGATAAAGGGATGTATGGAGGTTTACAGCCTGAAGTCGCACCTTTCTTTTTATATCAAATACCATTACCAATATTTAAAGTCATTCCTGACATTATAGAAAAAATTTATTTACTATCACAAAAGTATATTGATGACTCGAAATCCCTCTACTCCCAAGCCGAAACACTACTCCTTTCCGAACTCGGGCTTTTAGATTGGAAGCCAAAGCACACACTTTCTTTCGTCAAAAACTATTCCGACATGCAAGAAGTCGAGAGGATAGACGCGGAGTATTTTCAGCCAAAATACGAGGAAATTATTGAAGCAGTGAAGAAATATAAAGGCGGGTTTGATGAACTAGGAAATTTGGTGAAAATCAAAGACAAAAATTTTACGCCAAAAGATAATGAGCAATACAAGTATATTGAACTTGCAAACATTTCATCAAACGGTGAAATCAACGGCTACACGGAAAATTTTGGCAATGAACTGCCGTCAAGAGCACGCCGTAAAGTGCAAAAAAGCGATTTGATTGTTTCATCTATTGAAGGCTCGCTTGATAGTATCGCTTTAATAACAGAGGATTGGAAAAATGCCTTATGCTCTACTGGATTTTTTGCAGTCAATTCGGATAAATTAAACTCAGAAACATTGCTTGTTTTATTAAAAACAAAAGTCGGTCAACTGCAATTAAAAAAAGGTTGCAAAGGAACAATTTTAACAGCTGTTGGTAAAGATGAATTATCTAAAATTGTTTTGCCAAAAATTGATTCAGAAACGCAAAAAGAGATTAAAGGGAAAATTACTGAAATGTACAAAACAAAAAAACTCTCCAAATCCCTGCTTGAAATCGCCAAGCGGGGCGTGGAGATAGCGATAGAAAAAGACGAACAAGAAGCGGAGAAATGGATAAACAGTGAAATAGTAAAATTGGGAATTGATATATAAAACCCATTTTATTAAATTGGCTCTTGTCGTATATCTGGCCAAGATCTATTGATGCATTGGGGAGACAATCTTAACCGACCGGAAATTTAAAATTTTTTCATAATTATCTTAGAAAAATTTAATCTGTATTTGCTAAAGTTTAACGTATCTTTTACTTAACATTGACTTGGTAGTTACATTTTGTTAAAATGTAGCTACAGTCGATTCTTTATCTTATATGCCCAATATTGAAAAGACTGTACATAAATTCCTAACCAGACCTAAAACATTACGATATGTTGAAATCAAGAAGGTTCTTGGATTTCTTGGATTCGATCTGATTCCGGCAAAA
The DNA here is from genome assembly GCA_016928915.1 of Candidatus Peregrinibacteria bacterium. GTDB lineage: Bacteria > Patescibacteriota > Gracilibacteria > UBA1369 > PNNO01 > JAFGJT01. The sequence goes on along the minus strand of JAFGJT010000002.1, from coordinate 2,480 downwards.
GGAAGCCATAAGAAGTTTAAACATCCTTCTCTCAAACATGATCTGGTAATCCCCGTACATAATAAGGACTGTAAAAACTTCTATAAAATTCAGGCTTCAAAAATCGTTAAAGAATACATCCTATGAAAAACATCAAATACTTCATCACAATCAACAATAAAAAATATTTTTATATGTTAAAACCCGCAAATAGAGGCTCGAGTCTTGTGGAATGCGCGGACGCCAATATAAAACAGGTATTCCTAAACGAAGACATTCCCGGACTCTTAAATAATCTTCCAAATTTAATAATCGCCGAAAAAAAATACAAAAAACAACAATCCGAATTAATCAGATTCAGGATATCGCCCGAGGATAAAAAACAAATTGAAAAATTAGCAGTCACAAAGGGTTACAACTCTGTATCAGGGTACTTAAGAGATTTGGCATTGGGGAATATATAGTAAAATATTTGTCGGTTATAATTCACAAAATATATAAATCTGTTTTTACACTGTTTGTTGACGCATGATCAATAAATGATATTTTATATTTGATTCTTTATTTTAATGATGAGCGATGACAGAAATCGTAAAAATGAAAGAGAAGATGTTGTCGGTGTAGTAAAAAATAAAATTAATGACTCATAGCCATCCATCATGCCAAAAGCAATAATCTTTGATCTCGACGGACTTTTAATTGATTCACAGCCGCTTCAGTACAGGGCTTATCATAATGCGTTTAAAAAATTCGGTTACAATCTGACCCGAAAAGGATGGAAAATGTGGATTCATAATTCTTTGAACCCACGAACATGGATCGCGCGCGAAAAATTAAATATTGACCTTTTAAAAGTCCGCAAAGAAAAACGCAAAATATTTGAAAAACTTGTAGAAACAGAGCTTAAATTAAAACCCGGCGCCCGCGCTCTTATAAACAAACTTTACAAAAAATATCCGCTGGCAATCGCCTCATCATCGCGAATCGAATCAATACTTCTGATTTTAAAAAAATTCAGCTTTACGCAAAAATTCAAAGTAATACTTTCGGACACAAAAATGAAGCGCGGCAAACCATTCCCGGATATTTTTCTAAAAGCCGCACAAAAATTAAAGACAAAACCTTATGATTGTGTGGTTTTTGAAGATTCCCTCGCGGGATTTGCCGCTGCAAAAGCCGCCGGAATGAAATGCATAGTCTGCCCGGATTCGTTCTGCCCCGTGCCGCTTACCCAATTTAAAAAAGCCGATAAAATAATAAAAAGTTTGAAAAATATCACACTTTCGGATTTATAAATACTATTACTCTAACGTTGCTTTATGCCGTAAGCCTGTACGATTAATTGACAAAAAGTGCAAATTGAATATAATTCATTACCAAATTTTTAACCAGCATCATCATGTCTGAATCTTTGAAAGATGAAGAATTTGAAAAAAAACAAACCACTCCAACCGATCCTGTTTTAAGATTGATAGCGGTGCTTAGAGGACATTATTTACATCCTCAATTTCAACAAGCTGTTAAAGATTTAGAAATGCTTGATCTGGCAAGGTACTTTCCCGAATCTGTGGCCGAAAAAACCGAAATTACCGAAAGGTTAAAAAAATTTTTAGAATCACTTCCGGAAGACAGCAGCAAAACAATGGAAAATTTTAATAAACTCGTTAAACTGATTGAAAAATAAAAATAAGGCTTATTTACATTCTTTAACTTCCACTCCGGTGCCTTTTTTTAATACTTTTACTCTTGCGCCGTTGGCAAACTGCTTAAAAAGGCTATTATTGAACCATTCAATACCTTCATATGTAACAAATATAAAACGGCCGTTTGGCAATTGTTGAACAATGCCTTCCGTTATCTTATCGCCGTCTTTTCGGTATTCCATTTCTTGATAAACTTTTAACGGCATTTTAATATACATATTTGCGTTTTCTTTTACCGTCTTTCTGTGTTCATCTATTGCGGCTTTAGTATCTAAAAAATTATCAATATCATTGATTCTCGCCAAAACAATGTCAGTCGGCTTTTCAAGACTTAAAGCCGCGTTATTTTCTTTTATGCCGACAGCCTTAAACAATATATTCAAAATCACTTTTGATCCGTAAAATATACTTTCAAGTTTTGACATTGAAAACCTGACCAACCCCTCATCGCAATAAACATACCCTTCTTTTGACCCATTTATACATTCCAAAATATTTTTAAGCGCAATTAAAACCGATTTTCTGTTTTGAAAATTTATTGTGCCTAGCGCTGTTAAAGCTATCTGCAAACGCGCATCCTCCGCTTTTTCTTTTGTTTCTTTAACTTCAGACAAATTTATTTCTAATGTTAGTTCGTCCGACATAAATATTTTGGATTAAATATATTTACTCAAGATGTAAAAGCTACAACTAATTTTAAAATATGTCAACATTCTGTATAGGTCCAATACATCGAGGAGGGTCGGTTAGGTAGTGATTGTACAAAATTTTCATCATAAAAAGCCAGTGGATTTTGAT
>JAFGJT010000020.1 GCA_016928915.1 Candidatus Peregrinibacteria bacterium | reverse complement strand
GTCACCGCTACAATTTGGAATCCTGAAATACCAGTTACAAAAACAAAAACTCAACTACGGTGTCTTAAATGTCTGAAACTACTACAAGTATTGTTATTTATTTTCTTTATGTCCTGTTGCTACTTTTACGGATTTCTGTGATTAAAGTTGAAATATGTTCTTTTAATTTCTGAATTATCTCCTGTGCACGCTTAACTTTATTTGAAGCTCTTTCTCTTAATGCTTTATCCTACTCTCCTGCAATACGATCTATAGTAACACCAAGTGATTCTGTCCTTTTTGGCTTTCATCAGACATCTTTATGATTTTAGTTATATAAAAAAGGATAAAATTATACAATATATAATTTATTCGGTCAAGAAATTTAAACGTCTGAATAAAAAATGGTTTTTATCAGCCAATAATTGTATGTTTTTCAGGCTTGTCCGAAAAAAGTTCGTTAAGTATAAAAAATTTGGAAATAATACGCACTTCCGTTTTAAAACGGGAGGTTGAAAAAATAACGAATTGTCGCAAACAGAAACACAAAAATCGCTATTTAAAATAAATAACTTTAGATAATAAATAGCAAATTAAACAAGGAGTGCCTAAAACATGCCTTTTAGTTTTACGGCGTTAATCTGCTTATCATTCTCGGGAACGGAATGGTTTCTCGTATATGCTGAAGCCCGCAGATCCAACCGGTTAAACGTTCTAACCCGTATCCAAATCCGCTGTGGGGAACTGAGCCGTATTTTCGTAAATCTAAGTACCACTCAAAGGCCGCGACAGGCAATTTGTGGTCTTTAATTCTTTTTAATAAAACATCGTAATTATCTTCTCTCTGGCTTCCTCCTATTATTTCGCCGTAGCCCTCGGGCGCAAGCAGGTCGGCGCATAAAACACGGGTTTCATTCTCGGGGTCGCGCTTCATATAAAACGCTTTTACTTCTGCCGGATATTTTTCAACAAATATCGGTTTATCATATTTTTTTGTAAGGATTGTTTCATCATCCCCGCCAAGATCATGGTTTTCCTTAATGTCGGAGCCCATTGATCTAAGCTCTTTCACAGCCTCTTTATGGGTCATTCTAATAAACGGCGGAACTATCTTTTTTAACGGCTCAATGTCGCGTTCAAGAACAGTCAGATCTTTTAAATTGGTTTCAAGGACTTTTTTTACTATGTGACTGACCAGATTTTCCTGAATTTTTAGGTTTTCTTCATGTTCAACAAAAGCCGCCTCGGCATCCATCATCCAAAACTCCGTTAAATGGCGGCGTGTTTTTGACTTTTCAGCCCTGAAAACCGGTCCAAAATCGAAGCATCTGCCAACACTGAAAATTGCCGCTTCAATATACAACTGTCCGGATTGGCTGAGATAAGCCTTCCCTTCGTCAAAATAATTTATCTCGAAAAGCTCGGTTGTGCCCTCGCAAGCGTTTGGAGTTAAAATAGGAGAATCAATTTTTATAAAGCCTTCATTGTATAAATATTCGTATGTTGCATTAATAATCGTGTTTCTAACCCTTTGAATTGCCCACTGCCTGCTTGAGCGAAGCCATAAATGGCGGTTGTTAAGCAAAAAATCAGGTCCGTGGTCTTTTTTAGAAATAGGATATTCTTCGGTATTTAAATGATGAATTTGTATGTCTTTTGCCTGAAGTTCAAAAACATCGTCAAATTTTGGATGTTTTGTAATGTTTCCGGTAACCGAACATGCTGATTCTATAGTCAGTTTTTCGCCTTTTTCAAAGACTTCCGAAGGCACATCATTTGCGCATACAATCGCCTGAATCATACCACTGCCGTCGCGCAGCTGTAAAAAATGTATTTTACCGCTTGAACGCTTGTTATACATCCACCCGCGGATAGTGGCTTCTTTGCCTACATGATCTTTAATCCGGCTTATTGGAACTATCATAGTAATTTGTTATTGCAACGCGACAATTTTATATTTTTAAAAGCCATAATTCAAGATAAATAACCCGTTGAAGGGTTAGCCCCCTTTACACCTCTAATTAAATATTGTATAATATACATAGTCAAAAACAAATAACAAAAAAAATATAGTTCCAAATATCACAAAATTTACACCCGGAGTTATTTCAAGAATAGCTATAGGCGGCGTATTTATTGCGGCCATTTTAATTATAGTTATTGCCACAAACACGGATTTTTTCAAGGGATCTATTATAAATATACAGCAGCCCAAAGCGGCTCCGGCGGATATTATTGTTGAGTACATAAAAATTCCGGATAAAAATGAAATTTCAACAGATTCATCAAATGAATCTCTGGGAGAATATAAATTTATGGTTTTAAAAGAACCCGTAACTGTTCAGGCGATTACTTTTGAAATGGAGGGAAATATTTCTAAAGATATTTTGGAAAATATTAAACTGAAAATCAACGGGGAAGACATTGAAAATGCGGAATATTTGTGGGTTGATGAAAAGTCATTGCTTGTGGACATGTCTGCAAAAAATTATGAATTAAAAGATGATGTGCTGATTGATATAACCGGAGATATAAAAGGAGGAGAAAAAGGGCAGATGTTCGCTTTTCATTTTGTCGGCATAAACGCTGTTGGAAAAGAAAGTGGATTAAAAATCGAATCAGTGGGAGTCAACGGTTCAAAAACACCAATGCCGCAGATTCATTCATTAAAATAAATTTATTTTTAACAAACAAAAAAATGGATAAAAAAAATCCAAAAAAAGGGAAAAAAGGGGTAGTTGTAACCGCGGTACTTGCGCTGGTACTGATTGGTTCGTTTGTAACAGCCTCAGTACTGGATCCGGGCTGGTTTCAGGGATCAATGGACAGAATTTCAAGAACACTGGGGTTTAAAAAAGAAGTTCAAATAAAAGCGCAGGACGTAAAAGCGGATCCTGTTGATGTTATTAAAAAAGATTATGCAAAGTTGAAAAATTTTAATTTGACCAAATCGAGCGACAAAACGGAAGCGATGAAAGTAATTAGTGAAATGAGTGCCGAATATGGAAAACTCGAAAAAGCCGCATCTCAAAAATATTTGAATAATTTTGCGATAAAAGCCGATATCGCGCAAAAAGCGGCTAATACAAGGGTTATGGATGCTGTTACAAAAGAACTAAAAGCTGTGACTTATGAAAAAGCAGACACAGTTACAAGAGCGATTAAAACAAGCAAAGCCGCTTCGGGATCCGTATCTTTTATACCGGATGCGGATACGGAAATAACTTCAATTGATCTGGTGTTTTATAATGCCGATTTTGATGCGGACAATGTGTTTTTTACAATAAATGACCAGGAAGTTGCATCGGATTATGCTATGAGCGACGGAATTGCAACATATACATTTGAGCGTCCTTATACAGTAAAAACACAAGGCGCAATGTTTGAAGTAAAAGTATATGAAGCCGATGGCGGCATTACAAATTTGGCCGGAGCCGATTTTGCTTTATATGATGCCACAACAACAGATGAGGCATTCGTGGTTGAAGCGGCTTTGTAAAATAATATATTAAATATGGATATCGAAAAACGCAAAAAAAAGGGTAAAATATTAGTTCTAGTTCTGTCGCTAACATTGGTTGGGCTTGCGGGCTTTACTTTTACTGGTATTCAAGGCGGATGGCTGCAGGGAGCACTGAAAATGGTAAATATACAAATCCCACAAAAAAATTCAGCAAAACTGCAGCTTAAACCGGTTGTAAATATTAGTGCTCAAAGAGTGGCTAAAAACATACAAGCTCCGGGTAAAAATGTTCAGCTGTTTGCCTGGGATCTTACCAATAATGGCTCACAGGATTATTATATTCAGAATATCGGTGTAAGGTATCATTATACTTCCACTCTTCCGTTGGCAAGTTTATCAAATTTATATATTTTTTACCCTGTAACGTATCCTGAAAATACAAGCTGCGGTAATCCAACATTTTCTGATGTGAACGATGGTAAATATATACAGTTCCCGTCCTGCAATTTTAAACTTAAAGCCGGAGAAACTAAAAGAATAAATCTTATGGGTGATCTTGCCGCCGGCACTTCGGGCAGATCATATATGTTATATTTACAGGCTTTTGTTGATCCAAACTATTCGGTTAATTTAAGTGTTTCGGGGTTGGAGAACAGCGTTACTGTCCAATAATTTTTCAATTAATTCTTTAAGCCGGTTTAGACCGGCTTTTTGAATTGCAGAAATTTTGATTGAGTTTTTTAAACGGGGTAGTTTGTTGAGGGTATCGGCATCTTCAATCAAGTCCGCCTTGTTAAATATATAAATCTGTTTTTTAGTGGAACATCCGAGGTCAGCCAGAATTTTATCCACAACGCTGATTTTATGTTGAATTTCCGGATCATTTGCATCGATTACATGCAGCAGTAAATCTGCCTCCTGAACTTCTTCGAGTGTCGCAAGAAAAGATTTTATTAAAAAAGGCGGCAAATCCTTTATAAACCCTATAGTGTCGGCAATAAGAATTTTTTCGCGTTTGTTGGGGAGCCACAGATCGCCGATTTTTGTGTCTAGGGTGGCAAAAAGTTCATTGGCAATATATACATTTTTCTTTTTTGTAAGAGCGCGAAGGAGCGTTGATTTGCCGCTGTTTGTGTAGCCCACAAGCGCGGCCGTTTTAAGATTTTTTCTTTTTCTAATGTATCTTTGACCCGCTCGTACGGTTTTTATTGTGTCGAGTTTTTTTTCTATTTCTTTTATTCTGGATCTTAAATGACGTTTTTTGGATTCTAATAGTTGTTCTCCGGGTCCCCGCGTGCCTATACCTCCGCCAAGTCTTGATAGTTTTACGCCTTGTCCGTAAAGTTTTGGGAATTCATGATGAAGCCGCGCAAGTTCAATCTGAAGGCGCGCTTCTTCGGTTTTGGCGTGCTTATCAAATATTTTAAGGATTATATCAACGCGGTCCCACACGGGGATATCAAAAAGTTTGTATAAATGCTGAATCTGATGCGGTTTAAGCATGCCGTTTACAATCACAATATCTACATCTTTTTCTTTAGCTGTTTCTGCGGCTTCAATTGCTTTGCCTGTGCCAAGATATGTTTTTAAAGAAGGCCGTCCGCGTTTTTGTATTATCTGCACAATAACAACACCGCCGTAAGTTTGCACCAGACGTGCGAGTTCGTTTAAATTTTTTTCAGCTGTTTCACGCGGAATTTCTCTGGAGACAACGTCAATCAAAATTGCTTTTGTGAGCCGTTTTTGAATATCTATCATCTGGATGGCGGTAATGTGTGTGCCTTATTGTTAAATAAGCAAATCCTGTACAATTTTATTAATAAGTTTTCCGTCGGCTTTACCTTTAACTTTTGGCATAATCGCGCCCATAACCTTGCCTAGATCAGCTTTGCCGGTTGCGCCGACTTCTTTAATTGTTTCTTGAACGATTTTTTTAACCTCTTCCTCGCTCATCTGCGCGGGCAGATATTTTTTTAAAATTTCAGCTTCTTTTTCTTCTTTTTCCGCAAGTTCGGGGCGATTGCCGGCTTTGTACTGGGTCGCGGCATCATCGCGTTGTTTAACCTGTTTGCCGATAAGCTGTATAACATCCTCGTCTTTTGCTTCTTTTTTCTCGGATCCCGCAACTTCAAATTTCATAATTTCGGCCTTAAGCATGCGAAGAGCATTAAGTTTAATGTCTTCTTTTGCCTTCATTGCCCCAATCATATCTTTTTGGATTTGGTCTTTTAATGACATATAAGTTTGGTTAATTTAGTTTTCAGTTCCGGATACTTTTTAAGTTTACCAGAACTTTAATATCAAGTGTATGTGATAATGATAATGCTTTTATCAAGCTACCATCAATGCCAATACTGATACTGCCCCGAGTTACATTGCGTGTACAAGCTCGTGGTTGGCTTGTCGTTACATTGCATGCGCAAGTTAGTGATGCCCTCGGCGTTACCCCACGTGCGCAAGTTCGTGGTGGTTTTAAATATTTTCCCTGCGTGGCAATTTCACAATAATACGTTACCCCGTGTGCGCGAGTTCATGGTGGGCTTAAAGATTTTACACTCGTTGG
>JAFGJT010000019.1 GCA_016928915.1 Candidatus Peregrinibacteria bacterium | reverse complement strand
CATATCTGGTTACGGCTTTTTACAAAAGCCTCCACCCATATTTGCCTCCGCTACGCTACGGCAAACATCAGATATGCCGAAACGTTATATGCCATAGTGAAAAGCCAAAATCCTGACGGATTTTGATATTTTGGGGAAATATTTCTTGACATATACGAACAATTGATGCATAATTTAATAGACTAATTAAAAACAATATGACTGAAAGAAACCTTCGTGAGGATCATCCTCAAATAACAGGCCGTGAAATATTCTGGTCGGTTAAAAAAATCGCCGATATTCTGGGTATAAGCACAGAATATAGAAATGAAGGCGAAATTTATCAAGAAATTACTACTGGTAGAGCAATGGAAGGAAAAACACTAACTCAGTTAATAGAAGCCTCTAATGAGTTACATAGAAACGAAGTTCCTCAAGAATTCGGACCAGAATATCGGCATGCAATTTTTGCACTGTCAACATGGATACATGCCCTACAAGATGTAAAGAAACGAGTTGATAATTCCATTTAAGTAGTGTCAAAATATTTCCCCAAAATATAATGGCTGCCCTTCTGGACAGCCATTACTTTTCACTACAGCATATAACACTGCATAGCCGGTTCGGGCTTTTTACAAAAGCCCTCTCCCATATTCGCTGGCTGTACCGCACTTCGTGCGATATTATACAGCCAGCGAACATCGGCTATGCAGGAACGTTAGCTGAAATTGCGCTAATTTTTATTATCGTTTACAATCAAGATAAGTAGTTCTGAAAAAACAAAATTTTAAAAACTACCTACCCAAAAATTTTTTATTCCTAATCCCATACCATATGCTGTGGACTATAGCCGTTGTTCTCATTGTTTTGTGGTTACTTGGAGTAGTTACTTCCTACACAATTGGAGGTTTCATCCATATTCTACTCGTGGTAGCTGTCATCATGGTACTCGTGAGACTGATTAAAGGTAAAAAAATATTATAAAATCTGAATAAAAATTAGCACGACATCAGCTAACAGGAGTATATCCGGTTCGGCTTTTCACGCTTCCAGCAAAGCTGTTCGCTGAAAAAGCCTCTCCCAAATTTGGGCGTGATTGCTTCGCTTCGCTCGCAATTGTATCACGCCCAAACTTCGGATATACTCCAATCGTTAAATGACATATTACTCGTATAGCGCCTAGAAATAATTTTAAACTTTAGAGAATGGCAAATATTTTTATCATTCATGGCGTTGGTGGCTATCCAGAAGAAAATTGGTTCCCATGGCTTAAAAACGAGCTTGAAAGGCTTGGTCATAAAGTAATCGTTCCTCAATTTCCAACTCCTGAAAATCAGACACTTTCAAATTGGTTAAATGAACTTGAAAAGTATAAAGAATTTCTAACATCAACGTCTATTTTCGTCGGTCATAGTTTGGGTGTTCCTTTCGTTCTTAACGTTATTGAAAGATATCCTGTTAAAGCTGCTTTTCTAGTCTCTGGTTTTGTAGGGAAAGAGGGTAACCAATTTGATGATTCAATGAAAACATTTGTCCAAAAGATCTTTAATTGGACGCAAATCAAAAGTAACTGTAAAAATTTCATTATTTTTCACTCAGATAACGATCCTTATATTAAATTGGAAAAAGCTCAGGAATTAGCTAAAAATTTAGATGTTGAGGTAAATGTCGTTAAAGGTGCCGGTCATTTTAATTCAACAGCCGGATATACCTCTTTTGATTTGCTACTCGAGAAGATAAAGCCATTATTATAAACGCCGCTATACTGCGTCATACGTCATTTAACAGCGCCTAAAAGGTTCGCTTCTTCGCTTTGCTCAGTCGCTCACGCAAATTTAGCCTTCCTCGCTCGTGTGACTTTAAAGATTGTATCACACTCGCTCATCGGCTAAACTTCTTTTAGTCGCCGACGTTATGTGCAATGCCCTTCGTCCTTATTTCTGGTATTGTCATAACGTTTATATACAATGACACAATGATTTTATCATTATGAAATATCAATCAGGCAACACCCCCTTAATTAAAGAAGAATATTTTTGTAAAAAATTTGGCCTGCCTAATCTTTTTATCAAGGACGAATCCAATAATCCGTTTGGCACATACAAAGATAGACGCTCGGAAGATATCGTCAAAAAAGCGATTGATGAAAAGATAGATAAATTAGCACTCATCACATCCGGTAATGCTGGCGTTTCTCTCGCAAAATTTGCAAACGGCTCCAACCTAAAAGTCGTCTGTATTATTGATGAAAAGCTCTCTACAACAATTTACAAGAAACTTGTTACCGTTTGCTACAAGGTCATTCGGGTTGATTTGTCATCTCATATTTTGAAACCCAAAGAGATTATTTCTTTGGCGAGAGAAACTGACGAGGAGGTTATCTGGGACATAACCAACGGCTGGCATGAAGCATACGAAAATATCATCAAAGAAATCAAAGACGGCAGACCAAATTTTTTAATCACACCAGTTGGCAGTGGCGAGGCATTCGTAGGCTTGTTTAACGGAATAAAAAAGTACAAACTGGATACCACGCTCATTGGTGTTGCGCCAAAAAGCAGTCCATCATTTGCAGACAAACTTCATACTTCTTGGACACCTTACACCTCAAAAATGGAATCAATCTTTTGGTGCAAACACAAAGTAATCAGATTGTCTGAAGAAACAATAAAACAAGCCTACTCACTTGCTAAAAATCACATTAAGTGTGAGCCTTCCAGCGCTATTGTATTTGGCGTGTTGTCTGATTTGAAAATTAAAAAGGAAGATAAAATCATTGTTATCAATTCCGGTAGAGGTTTGTTATGATAAGGACGAAGGACACTCCTTCGCCCCTATCGTCACTCGGCCATGCTGTGCTCTTGCAACACTGCATTGCGCTCGGGGCACATAACACAGCATAACAGGTTCGGGGCTCGGCTCGCCCCTCACCAAAATTGCCCGTTTGCTTAGGCGGTTTGCTCCGTAAAAATTTTACCGCCAATCCGTCTTTGCAACTTTTGTTCAGGCACTTATGAGGCTCGGTCGCATTCGCTCGTTCACGCAAAAAATGCTACACTCGTCTTAAGTGATTAGCACGTCTTAGACTTGATATTATGCAACCTTGTCTCGTTTGCATTTCTTCATATATATGTCGACGTTAGCTGAAATTATTACTTAACTTACTCATACTATGACAACAATTGAAGATTTCATAAAAGGCATACCTAAAGCAGAGTTGCATCTACATATTGAAGGTACTTTTGAACCTGAATTAATGTTTAAAATTGCCAAAAGAAACAACATTGAGATTAAATATAAGTCGGTAGAAGAAATTAAAAAAGCTTACAATTTTAGCAATCTTCAAGATTTTCTGGACATTTATTACGAAGGAGCAGGTGTCTTAATGCAAGAACAGGATTTTTACGATCTAACATGGGCCTACTTAAAAAAAATTCACTCAGAGAATGTATTGCACGCCGAAATTTTTTTTGATCCGCAAACTCATACTGATAGAGGCATTTCATTTCAAACAGTGGTTAAAGGAATCAGCAGAGCATTACAAGATAGCCAAAATAAGCTGGGAGTGAGTACAAAGTTAATAATGTGCTTTCTTAGACACCTTGACGAAGATGCAGCAATACATACTTTTGAACAGGCTCTTGGCTATAAAGACTTAATTACAGCAGTTGGCCTAGACTCATCTGAGGTTGGACATCCACCATCTAAATTCCAACATGTATTTGAAAAAGCCAGACAAGAGGGATTTTTAACAGTTGCACATGCAGGAGAAGAAGGTCCTGCCGAGTATGTCTGGGAAGCACTAAATTTATTGAAAGTATCAAGAATAGATCACGGAAATCATTCATTTGATGATGACAAATTGGTACAGGAGTTAGTAAATCGCAAAATGCCTTTAACCGTTTGCCCCCTGTCTAATCTCAAATTAAAAGTAGTTAACGATCTAAAGCAGCATCCACTTCGCAAGATGTTGGAAAAGGGACTACTTGCAACAATCAATTCAGACGATCCAGCTTATTTTGGCGGTTATGTAAACGAAAATTACTTGGCAATTTCAAGCGCACTAGATCTGTCAAAAGAAGAAATCACTCAACTGGCAAAAAACTCATTTGCAGCAAGTTTCCTTAAAGAAGAAATAAAACAGAAGATGATTGATAAAGTCGAGAAATACTATCAAAAAGTTATTAATATATGAATAAATATAATCAGAATATAGCAAAGAAAATAATGCCGCCTACTTTTTTTATGATTCTATTAATATTTTCGATAGTGATTGATTTTGTTATGCCAATTTTAAAGTTTATTTTTTCACCATATAATTATATAGGAATTTTATTCATTGTTTTTGGAATTGTACTGAATCTCTGGACGGATTCCTTGTTTAAGAAAAAACAAACGACTGTCAAACCCCACGAAGTGCCAAATTTGTTTATTGATTACGGACCATTTAAAATAACCAGACATCCGATGTATCTCGGAATGTTTTTTATACTTTTTGGTACATCGGTTTTCCTCGGTTCAATATCTTCTTTAATCTTTCCGATATTGTTCGTAATAATTATTGAGAGTATGTTTATTTTTATGGAAGAAAAAAATCTTGAAAAAAAATTTGGCGATGAATATCTTAATTACAAGAAAAGAGTTAGACGTTGGATATAATTTTGTCGCAGTTTTTCAATTTTTTTTGCCTTCGGCACATACTACTTTAATCATTAAATAAAACTATATGGATATCACAATCTTTTTCGCAAGGCTTTGGGGCAGTTACTTTATAATTTTTGGATTGCTGTTTATTATAACAAGACAATTAGGAAAAACCATAGAGATGACCGATGACAAAGCCTTTGTTATTTCCACCGGTTACATTACTTTAATTATGGGGCTGGTTACAGTGATTTTGCATAATATCTGGGCTGCCGATTGGAGAGTTGTTATAACTGTTTTGGGCTGGTCCACTGCAATAAAAGGAATACAGAAAATCGGTTTTCCGGAATATATTCATAAACAAGCGCAAATGTTCAAAAAGAAACAATGGCTCAGCGCTTTTATACTTATACTTTTAGGAATATTTTTACTTTGGATGAGCTTTGTTTAATAATATTAACAATATTGTATATCAATGTTTAAAAATATGATAAATATACCCATCGTTTTATTAGTTATAGTAGCCATTATCGCACTTTGGTCGGTTTGGGGATTTTTTGGCTCAAATGTTGAGCAGGCGGAATATACAGTTGTTAAGAAAATGGACGGATACGAAACAAGAGAGTACCCGGCGCATATAGCGGCACAAACAACTGTGCAGGGTTCTTTTGATGAATCCATGAACAGCGGCTTTAGCATTTTGGCCGGTTATATTTTCGGCGGCAATACAAAGAAAGTAAATATTGCAATGACCGCACCCGTTGTCGCTCAAAAGCCGGACGGCGCCAAAGCATCGGAAAGCATAGCGATGACGGCACCTGTAATAGCCAAAACCGAAGGTGACTCGCAGATAATATCTTTTGGAATGCCTCGCTCTTATACGCTTGAAACATTGCCAACACCAAATGATCCCAGAGTAAAAATTGTTACTGTTCCCGCCAAAAAATATGCAGTGATGAGATTCTCCTGGTATAGTTCGGATGCGCTAATTAAAAGTACGCAAGAAAAATTGCTTTCAGCGCTTGCCCGCGACGGAATTGAAACACAGGGCAGTTCACTGTATGCGGGATACAATGCGCCGTTTACCCCGCCATGGATGATACGAAATGAAGTGTTGATTGAGTTAAAAGAAATTATGACAAAAAAAATAGTATTGGCCGGCGGTTGTTTTTGGGGGATGGAAGAACTGATTAGAAATCAACCGGGAGTGGTAAACACAACGGTAGGCTATACCGGCGGCACAGCGGAAAATCCTACATATGAAAATCACGAAGGCCATGCCGAAGCGGTTGAAATAGAATATGATCCTAAAAAAACATCATATAAAGAACTGCTGGATTTTTTCTTTAGAATTCATAATCCAACAACGCTGAATCAACAAGGAAACGACATCGGCACTTCTTACAGGTCGGCTGTTTTTTACTCAAATGAAGAAGAAAAGAAAGAAGCAGAGAATTTTATTGAAATTGTAAACGCCTCAAAAAGATGGAAAGATCCGGTGGTGACAACGGTGGAAAAACTTCAAAAGTTTTATCCGGCTGAAGACTACCATCAGGATTATTTACAAAAAAATCTTGAAGGATATACCTGCCATTCAATTTATTTTGATAGTTATTTAAAATAATTTTTTTATGAAAAACATTTTTATGAAAATACTCACACTGGCGGCATACATAGCCCTGATAACTGTGAATTATCTCGCCAATGCTTTGCCTATCGGCGGTGTAACAACCGGCCAGGCGTCTGATTCTTACGGCAATTTATTTACACCGGCCGGATATACGTTTTCAATCTGGGGGTTAATATACCTGCTGCTTGCCGGGTACACAGTTTATCTTTTTGTAAAAAAGAATAAAAAAACGGAAGAGTTAATTAAAAGAATTAACCCTCTGTTTATAGCCACTTCGTTTGCAAATATATCGTGGATTTTTGCATGGCATTACAATTATATCTGGCTTTCTTTAATTATTATGGCTGTGCTGCTTGTACTGCTTATAATGATTGCGGATATTCTTAGAACCGGAAAATATACATCATTGGAAATACTTTTAATTTTAACTCCTTTTAGCGTTTATTTTGGATGGATAACCGTGGCTTCGATTGCAAATGTTACCGTGTTTTTGGCGAGCCTTAACTGGAACGGATTTGGCATTGCTGACTTTATATGGACAAGCATTGTTTTGCTTGTGGGAGCGTTGATCGGAATCTTGAGGATGGTCAAAGATAAAAATATAGCCTATGGGTCGGTTTTAATTTGGGCTTATTTTGGAATACTTTTTAAACACATTTCTGACAGCGGTTTTAACGCCCAGTATCCAAGCATAATTATCACTGTGGTAATATGTTTGGTTTTGTTTGGATTTTTTACAGGGAGGCTGATTAATCAAAAATAATTATTTAAATTATGGATAATGAGCCTTCCAAAAAAGAAATCAATCCATTTGATGAATATACAAATCAGTATGAAGACTGGTTTGGAAGAAACAAATTTGTCTTTGAATCGGAGCTGCGGGCTATAAAAGAACAACTTCCGAAAAGCGGCAATGGTATTGAAATCGGGGTGGGAAGCGGCCAATTTGCCGCACCATTAGGTATCGAAACAGGCATTGACCCATCAGAGAAGATGAGAGAGCTCGCCCAAAAAAGAGGCATCAAGGCAATTAACGGCGTAGCCGAAAATCTTCCATTTGGCGATTCGCAGTTTGATTTTGTATTAATGACAACTACGATTTGTTTTGTAGATAATTTGGAAGTCTCCTTTAAAGAAGCTTATCGGATATTAATTTCTAAAGGGGTTTTAATAATTGGGTTTATAGATAAAAAAAGTCCTTTAGGGGAAATATATCAGATACATAAAGAAAGAAGTGCATTTTATCAAAAAGCCACTTTTTATTCGGTAGATGAAGTTATTTCAAAGCTAAAAAAAGTAGGTTTCAAAAATTTTAATTTCACTCAAACAATTTTTCACGATTTAAAAGAGATAAAAAATATTGAACCAATAAAAGAAGGTTATGGCGAGGGATCATTTGTTATTATAAGGGCAACAAAATGATAAAAACATTATATTAATTGCGTTCGGTTTAACACTTTTTGCCGGTCTTTCAACCGGAATCTGGAGTACTATAGTTTTTATTTCCAAAAATTTTAATCCAAAGTTTCTTGCCGGATCTTTAGGCTTTTCAGCCTGAGTAATGATTTATGTTTCTTTAGTTGAAATTTTTGATAAAGCCAAACATAGTTTATTGTTATCGCTCGGGGACAAACCGGGCTACTGGATCACAGTAATTGCTTTTTTTGGTGGAATTCTTATTGTTGCAATGATTGATAAGCTTATACCCGAATTTGAAAACCCACACGAGATTAGTATAATTAAACAGGGTTTTCCAGTTACTGTTGGTAAAAGCAAAAAGCTGTTTCGTATGGGCATGTTTTCGGCTATTGCAATAGCAATACATAATATTCCCGAAGGAATAGCGGTATCGGCGCCGATCTATTATCCAACAAAAAATAAAAAAAAGGTTTTTTGGCTCTCCTTTCTGTCAGGTCTTGCCGAATCGGTCGGCGCAGTTATAGGGTATTTTATATTAACCAACCTTTTTAACGGTATAACTTTTGGCATTGTTTTTGCATCCGTAGCAGGAATTATGGTTAATATTTAACTTGATGAACTTTTGCCGACCGCTGAAGAATACGGTGAACACCATATTGCAATCGGGGGATTGATAGTAGGGATGCTGGTTATGGCATTTAATCTGCTGCTTTTCGCCTGATTTTAACTCGCAGCTGCTAAGACTATTTATTTTTGCCCTTCTTCAGAATATGAATAAGTTCAGACACATCGAGGAGGGTTCGGTAGAATAATACCGACACTCTAACTTCGATATTATGAATAACCGAACCCAT
>JAFGJT010000018.1 GCA_016928915.1 Candidatus Peregrinibacteria bacterium | reverse complement strand
TTATGTTAGCAAGCGTGCTTAAAAGCAAACGCGCTATTCAAATGAGCATTAAGGTTGTTAAAGCATTTGTCCGGCTTCGCGGTATCCTTTCATCACAAAAAAATATCGAGAAACAACTCACGGAAATTCGCAGTTTTATATTAAAACAAACCAACAAAACAGATCGTGAATTTAAAAAAATGTGGAAAGCCATCGAGAATTTGACCAATCCGCCTGAAAATAAATCAAATAATCCTATCGGGTTTAAGATTGATAATGTTTGAGATTCTCTTGGAGCGGGTAACGGGAATTGAACCCGTATCTCAACCATGGCAAGGTTGCATAATAGCCTTTATACGATACCCGCTTAAGGTAAAGCTAAATAAATATATAAAAATTCGTGCTGATTGTAAAGAAAATTTACCGGGTAAAAAAAATCACCGGATGATTTTGATTCACCCGGTGATTTAATAGATTTTTTATCTTCGAAACGGCCGTCTTCCTCCGCCGCCGAAGCCTCCGCGTCCGCCTCCCGAGCGGCCTCCGCCGGATGGTCTGCGGCCGCTAAAGCTTTCGCCTTCATCCGAACCTTCCGACATGCCTTCGGGCCTCGGCAAAAGAGCTTTCATTGAGAAATTGTATCTGCCCATATCGTCAACTTCAACAAGTTTTACTTTTACGGTATCGCCTATTTCTACAACATCCTCAACCATATTCACTCTTTCATGCGCAAGCTGCGAAATGTGAACCAGCCCCTCTTTGCCCGGCACAAACTCTACAAAACATCCAAAATCCATTATTCGTGTAACTTTTCCTTCAAACACATCACCCACCTGAGGCACATAAGTTATCTGATTGATTCGTTTTAATGCGCATTCGCCGTTTTCCTGTTTAGGAGCTGTTATTGTTACCAGACCGGAATCTTCAATATCTATTTCAACGCCGCATTCAGCTGTTATCTTCTGGATTGTTTCGCCGCCTTTGCCTATTACCTCTCGGATTTTATCGGGATCTATCGTGATTGATGTTATTAACGGAGCATACGGAGAAAGTTCTTTTTTGGGTTCTGCAATAGCTTCGTTCATCTTGGCCATTATCTGCGCCCGTGCTTCTTTTGCTCTTCCCAGAGCCTCTTTCATAAGATCAATTGAAAGCCCGCTGATTTTAATATCCATCTGAAGAGCAGTGATACCGGTGTCCGTTCCAGCAACTTTAAAATCCATATCTCCGGCAAAATCCTCCATACCCTGGATATCGCTTAAAATTTTGTAATTTCCCTCACCATCCGTAACAAGACCCATGGCGATTGCTGAAACCGGTTTTTTGATCGGAACGCCGGCAGCCATTAACGACAAACTTGATCCGCATACTGAAGCCATTGAGCTTGAGCCGTTGCATGATAAAATTTCAGAAACAACAAGCATTGTATAAGGAAAATCTTCTTTCTTGGGCAAAACGGGAACAAGCGCTCTTTCTGCAAGTGCACCGTGACCGATATCTCTTCTTGAAGGACCTCTGTTCGGCTTAACTTCTCCAACCGCATAAGGCGGGAACTGGTAGAAGTGCATGTATCTTTTTGTGATTTCTTCTTCCATTGTATCAACTATCATGGCAGCGCCCGGAGCACCCAGTGTTGTTATAGATAAAGCCTGTGTTTCGCCTCTCTGAAATAATGCGGATCCGTGAGTTCGCGGCAATAAATTGATTTTGCACTGAATCGGTCTGATTTCATCAATTTTCCTGCCATCAAGACGGATGCCTTTATGAACAATGTTATATCTCATTCTCTTTTCAATAAGGCCCATAAGAGCTGCTTTAAGGTCGCCCTCGGGAAATTTTTCTTCTTCGATGTCTTTTTTAAAGTGCTCAAGTATTTTTTCCTCAAGAACATGTTTTTTTTCTTTTACTTCGGCCTTGTTTTTGCCGTTGATTTCATCAAGCATTTTATCGTTGGCAAACGATTTTACCGCTTCAATCACTTCATCAGCCGGTTTTACCACAATATATTCCAAATCTTTTTTCTTAAATTTCGCGGCAAATTCCTCCTGAAGGATACATATTCTTTTAATGTGCTTATGCGCAAGTTCCAGAGCCTCAAGCATTAATTCTTCGGACACTTCATGCGCGCCAGCTTCAACCATTGTAATAGCGTCTTTTGTGCCCGCAACCGTTAAATCCAGCATCCCTTCTTCAATTTGTTTATAAGTTGGATTTACTACAAGTTCATCGTTACCTTCCGTGTTTTTGATCAATCCGATATGAACACCGGCAACAGGTCCTTTAAAAGGCATGCCTGAAATCATAAGTGCGGCTGATGCTGCCGTAATTGCGGTGGGAGCTGGGTCTGTTTCAAGATCCGCGGATAAAACCGTACACATAATCTGCACTTCATTTGTCATTCCCTTTGGGAAAAGCGGCCTTATTGGCCTGTCAATTAAACGGCTGTTTAAAATCGCCGTGTCGGAAGGCTTTCCTTCCCTTTTTACAAACCTTGAACCTTTGATTTTGCCCGCCGCATAAAATCTTTCCTCGTAATCAACGGACATGGGGAAAAAATCAGCCCCGTCGCGAGCGGTTTCGCTCATTACAGCGGTTGCGAGTATTCGCGTGTCGCCAAGCCCGACCACTACAGAGCCGGTTGCCTGCAGCGCAAATTCGCCGGTTGAAAATGTAAGATTTCTGCCGGCAAAATCGTAAGAAAAACCCTGAGATTCCATAAATTTTCTTGTTACGTTATATTTAATCTTTAATGGAACCTCAAGCGCTCAAGTAACAAGTACAAACGAAATAATTTTTTGCGGTTATTTCGCTTAAACCTGTAACTTAAGCTTTAGCTTGTGAACCAAAAAAGCTGGTTATTTTCTTAAACTTAATTTATTAATTAATTCCTCGTACTGGTCTTTATCATTCAACCGCAAAAAGTTCAGCAGTTTTCTTCTTTTTCCGACCATTGTTAAAAGACCCCTTCTTGAATGATTATCTTTTGGATGGTCTTCAAGATGTTGCTGTACCTGGTTTATGCGCTCCGTTAAAATTGCAACCTGAACCTTGGGAGATCCAGTGTCTTTTGGGTGCAAAGCGTTTTTCTGGATTATTGTCTTTTTTTGAGCGCGTTTCATATTTTAAGGCGTTAGAGAAGTAGAGTCCCATCCATCAGACAGCGTATTTCAGCGTGAGTAATAGACAGGCATTAAATTTTATAAAAAATTTATAAAGCAGATAAAAATTTAACAGACATTTTAGGTTTTGGCAAGAGAAATTGGACATACGTTCATTAATTTTAAAAAATATGTTAAAATATCATTATGAAAGAAAAAAATAAAAAAAATAAAAATCTTTTAATGTTGAGCTGGGTAAGTTATTTCACTGATGTTTCCAGTGAAATGCTCATGCCGATACTACCGATCTTCTTTACTGAAACCCTTGGCTTAAGCAAAGGGTTGTTGGGTCTGATTGAGGGTATTGCGGAAGGCTTTTCAAGTGTGCTTAAAGTAATTTCGGGATACATTTCGGATAAACTAAAAAAAAGGAAATTTTTTATAATTTTGGGATACAGCCTGCCTGCAATTATAAAACCTTTATATATATTTGCTTCATTCTGGTGGCATATATTTTTATTAAGATTTTTTGAACGAAGCGGAAAAGGCTTCAGGGATCCTCCGCGCGACGCACTGATTGCGGGATCCACAACTGCAAGAAAAATCGGCAGCGCTTACGGATTTCAGCGTATGATGGATACAATGGGAGCTGTTACGGGAGTGATAATTTTAACAATACTGCTGCATTATCTGCCGGGCAATTATCTGCCTCTTTTTCTTATAGCTTTTATACCGGGTTTAATTGCCGTACTTATTGCGATTTTCAAGGTTAAGGAAGATAAAAAAATTCAGGAAAGCAAAAAAACAATTAACTTTAAAGCCGTACTTAAACTGCCGGGCAGATTTAAATTTTTTCTTTTACCAACATTTATTTTTGCCCTTGGAAATATGAGTTACGCATTCTTTATTTTAAGGGCGCAGGATATAGGTCTGCCTATTGAATATTTGCCAATGATTTATCTGATTTATACAATTATTTACGCGGCACTTTCAATCCCCGCAGGCGCTTTATCTGATAAAATCGGTAAAATTTTTACTTTGATGCTGGGAAATCTGTTTTTTCTTGCCGCCTGTTTTATGTTTATGTTCCGCATTCCCGTTGAATTTACTGTAATTGTGTTTGTTTTATACGGGCTGTTTTTTGCATTTAACATAGGAATCGCAAAGGCATATATAAGCCGCATTGTGCCAATTGAATACAATGCGACCGCAAACGGCATCTATAATTTCATTATCGGTATTACAGCACTTCCCGCAAGCGTGGCGGTAGGCTATTTATGGGACAGCTTTAACGCCACAACCGCTTTTGGATACAGTGCGGTATTAACAGTTATCTCCACAATTTTATATATTTTCCTTCTTCCAAAACCGCGCGCCGCCACCACCTAGGGCTTCTGCAGATTAATAAGCGGAGCAATTGTGTCGGGCATAATTCCCCATGAAATATTGGGCGCAAGCTTTTCAACAAACTGCAGCTGAATAACTTCAGGATTGTTTCGCAGCGCATCGCCTTTTAATGTAATCGCCTGTGCTTCAGCTTCCGCCTCGATAATGCGTTTCTCTTTAAGCTCCATTGCCTGCTCTTTTTGATATTCAGCGGTTTTAATAAGCTGGCGCGCAACTTCTTTTTGTTCAACCGCGCTCGCAAATTCGGCTGAATAAGTAACATTTCTCAAAACAACTTCTTCAAGAATAATGTTATGTTTTCCGTATGCATCCGTGAGCATATCCTCCATATCCTTTACAACGTTCATTCTTGTTTCGGAAACAAGGTCAAGCGCGTTATATTTTGCGGCTGATGTTCTTATAACTTCTCTTGCACGGGGCCTCACTATTTTTGTCATGTATTCTTCCTCTGCCCCCAGCTCTTTTTTAATGTTATCGGCTTCCGTTTTATCAATATGAAAAAGAACCGTGGCGTCAATCCACACAACCTGCCCGTCTTTTGTTCTCGATTCAATACTGTCATCTCCTTTAATCTTTCCCTCTTCGGTAGCGATGCTCATTGTGTATTCCTGTGTTCTTGCGTCCATAATCGTCACGCTCTGCCAAAAAGGAATTTTTAAATGAAGGCCTTCATTAAGCTCATCCTCAAGAACCCCGCGGCCCTGATCAAAAAGCACTCCAACATGTCCTGCGGGAACTGACACAAAGCCGTCCAAAATGATCATTATTAAAATAAAAACTCCTGCAATAACAAGACCAATTTTCCATTTTATGCCAAGCAGTTTATCTGTTAATTCTACAACCGTAGCCATATTTTAATTGTTAAAGATTAGCGTCAATTTTAGCTTTAAGAGCATCTTTTCCCTGAAAGCCAATAACTCTGTCAATTTCTTTCCCATCCTTAAAAAGAATGATTGTGGGAATACTCTGAACACCGAACTGACCTGCTGTATTCGGACTTCCGTCAACATCAACTTTTCCCACCTTTGCTTTACCCTCGTATTCTTTGGCGATTTCTTCAATAATCGGCCCTATCATTTTACAGGGACCGCACCATGTAGCGAAAAAATCAACCACATAAACACCTTTGGCATTAAGCACTTCTGATGCAAAATTGGCATCGTTTAAAACCATTTCCGACATATAGGTTAGGTTAAGAATTTCGTTGGTAGTATATAGACTGAACAAACCAAAATCAAATTTTATCAATTGAAGCTGATATTGTTGGCGCAAGTTCCGCCTTTTTTAAAATATCCGCGAACCTTTTATCCCAGTCCACCTCGTTAAAGGGTGTTAACCTTCCCACATACGAACGGCGCAGCAACCTTAGGTACGGCAGTTTCCTTAATGCAAATCTGTAAATCGACCGCCGCAGTTCCCTTTTATCTTTATAAAAAGCCGTTGTTACAAATTTTAATTTTAATAGAGCCTGATTTATTTCCAGCAGTTTCTCCTCGACTTTTTCGGCGGGATCGCCTTTTTCCATAATTATTTTAAAGAAATACGCACCCCTGTATCCTCCGTTTGTAATTTCGCCAACAACCAGATTTTTCTCCGGTATGCCTATAAAATACCAGGTTGAGTATGAAAGATTAATTCCTGCGGGCTGATGTTTTGGCGGGTCGGTGCTTATTCCGAGATAAATATTTTCTTCATTGGTCATTTTTGAAAATGTTTCAAAGTGATTTTTTGAGAGCTCATCGTGCAGAACAATTTCTTTCATTGCGTCCGGCAGCTTATCGTTGATTTTTTTTATTTTTTTAAGACTTACGGCTTTCCCCTTTTTCATTTCGTAAGCCAGTTTAATCAAAGTTGCAGAATCAAATTCAAGAAGTATTTCTTTTAAATCATCAACTATTTTCTGATACGTTTTCTGCTGAACTTCCCCAAGCTTTTCATGAAATTCCGAAAACCCCGTACCAAGGCGCTTAAAATGGATTATAAAACCCTGATCCAGAAACATATGCACCTCATAAAATTCCTCATCTATATCAACCCTCTTTAAAAAATTAAAAGAAATCGCGAATGCATCCCGGGTATCGGGCACTATTACAAGTGAGTTTTCAAAAATTCTGAATTTTGCGTGGCCGTGGCTGATGCTTTTATCGTACTTGCTGAAAATTTCAAAATCACCTTCGTACTCCTCAACAAATTCTCCGTCACTCATAAAAAGAGACTTAAGCAGAAATTCATTGCGCGCGCGTGAAAAATCAAGCAGAAAATCATTATATAAATTTCCAAGGTGGCTTAAAACATATTTTTCTTTGTTTAAAGACGCAAAAGAGACATATTCATCTTTTGTCTGCCATTCTTTCATGTCACCGAAAACAATTGTTTCGCCAATGTCGCCGGCGCCTTTTCCTTTAAGCTGAAAATTGTCCTTATTAATAACAATTTCACCTTCCTTTTCCAAAATAAGCTTTCCGGACGGATTAAACTTTTTATATTTCAAATTATAAATCATAAAGGCGAAGAGCCTGAAGGCCTAAAGGTATATGTTAAATATGAAAGCAGAGGCAAGTTTAACTCACCAAATTACAAAATGTCAACTTTAATTTGCGCCGCTGAATTGAGGGAAAAGCCAAAATTTGGTATAATAATAAGAAAAAACAAAGACAAACATGAAAAAAACCGCCGCATTAATGATTATCTGCGCAACTCTAATTAACGCATCTTTTGCGGATGCTGCGGGTGTTAATGTTATAAAACGCGCTGCCTGGCAGGCAAATGAAGATTTAAGACTGTTCAGCCAAACAAACCCCGAACCGGAACTTGTAACGCTTCCTGCGGATTTTTATTTAAGATTTGCGGCTGAAACAAAACTTAAAACCATCATTGAGCAAACATTAAAGAATGAAAAATTAACATGGCCTCTTCAGTATCCCGAAAAAATTTCAAAAATTATTATCCATCATACGGGAACATCAAAACACATCGACGATCCGATAAAAACCATTCGTGATCTGTATTATTATCATGCGATTAAGCGAGGATGGGGAGATATAGGTTATAATTACATTATTGATGCAAACGGGAATATTTACGAAGGCAGATACGGAGGGGACGGTGTTGTGGGCGCTCATGCGGGCCCCGGAAACCGCGGCTCAATAGGCATTGCCGTTTTGGGAAATTATAATGAATCAGAGTTATCAGCCGAAGCCGAAAAAGCGCTTACAAATCTGATTGCGGAAAAAAGCAGATTATACGGAATAGATCCTCTTGGAGAATCGTATTTTAGGGGCATAAAACTCCCTAATATTTTTGGGCATAATGGAATTATGGCGACCTCGTGTCCGGGTAAAAACATAATCAAACTGCTGCCTCAAATACGACAAAACGCCGCAAGGCTTAACAGAAATATTGATTATGAAAAAATTAAAAAGTCGCAGATCATTACAAATAATTTATTTGAATTTGCCGGAGGAAGCGAGCCTTTAAGGCTTACTCCGGATAAAAAATACGAATTCCAGATTAAGCTTACAAATACAGGCAACGAGGAATGGAACAAAAACACAAGACTCTCCGTACAATCAAATGCACTGACCGAACAAGCATTTACAATATACACACCAAAGCTGTCCGAGGAAAAAATTCCGCCCGGAGCAACCGCAACTTTTAATGCTTCGATTTATACAAAAGTTTCTCCCGGATTTTTTTATTTGTCCTATAAGCCGGTAATTAACGGAGAAAAGACCGCCGATATTACGGTTGATATTCCCGTAATTGTTGAAAAACCCGTTTTTGCGTATGAATTTATCCAGCTGGCCGCGCCAAAAAAAACATTCAAAGCAGGTGAAAGAATAACATCAATTTTAACACTTAAAAACACCGGCAACGTAAGCTGGAAAAACTACGGTGACCAAAGAATAACAATCGGCACTGAAAACCCTCGTGACAGGCAGAGTATATTTTCAAAATCAAACAGGCTCGGCTATTTAAAAGAGAACATCGTTAAACCCGGGCAGAACGGTCACTTTGTTTTTAGCTTAAAAGCGCCGATGGCCGAAGGGATTTATCAAGAATATTTTGCGCCTGTGATTGAAAAAATCACATGGCTTGACGGCAACAACATGAAACTTACTTTTAATATAAATAATCAATAATATATGTCATGGAAACCAATCCCCCAGGAAGCTCCCGCAAAAATAATATTTAAAAAAACTCATATCTCCCCGAGATTTGAAAAGCATGCGATTTATAAAAAACATGCACAAAAACCCGTGACAATTTCTTATAAACTGTACCAGAGCGTAAGCATGAGGCTTGTTGAATATATCAAGCGAGGCGGACGCTACAATCTAAGAGAAATTGCTGACTTAATAACCGACATGCAGAAAACAATATTGAATTTGCAAAAAAAACGGCTTGATATCTGCGATAAAGAACACAAAAAAAACAAAAAGAAACGCAACCCCTGATTACATCCATTTTTTGTGCCTGAAAAAAACAACCATTGTTATAACTATTCCCGCAAGAATCCCAAGTATTAATAAAAATGCCCAGGGGTGCTCCGCAACCGGCAGGTCCACATTCATACCGTAAAGACCTGTAATAAAAGTAAGCGGCATCATAACGACAGAAATAATTGTAAGCACCTTAATAATATTATTTGTATTGTGCGATACTATTGATTCGTTTGTTTCGTGAATAGAACCTATAACATCCCAGGAAGTTGCAAGCAAAAGATGGAGTTTTTCAACTTTATCCACTATATCATCAAAATAAACCTCAAGAGTGTCGGGAAGAAATTTTTTATTTTTATGCTCAAGCTGTGCGACAAGTGTTCTCTGCGGAATAATAATTCGACGGTAGGTAATAATATCTTTTTTGATTGAAAGAATGCTGTTAAGCATATCGCGGGTATCTTTAACGTTAAAAACCTGCTCCTCTATATCGACAATTTCTTCGTTTAATTTTTCATAAAGCTTAAAACACTCCGAAAACATGTCATCAAGAATATTATATAAAAGATAACCCGTTGTCTGACCCATGTATTTTTTCCGCAGTTTGGTTTTTCGCTTGATATCAGTAAAAATCGTATTCAGTGTCTTGTTGCCGGGATGAACGGTAATAACAAATGATTGTCCAATAAATATTTTGATATCATCGATTTTCAAATCCCCGCTCTTTTTGTCAAAATAGGGAAACTGCAAAACAATAAACAAATATTTATCATATTCATCTATTTTGGGGCGCTGCCGCCTTGAAAGACAATCCTCCAGGTCCAGATGATGGAATTTATGCTTTTTTGCAAGATATTCCATGCTCTTTTCCGTGGGAGCCACAATGTTTTCCCAGGCAATGCCCGATTCCTCAATTTTTTGTATCTGGTCGTTCATAACAATGTTCATAACAATGTTTATAGCAACAAAAATATAATTGTTTGTTTGTTATAATGTCAAAAGGAAATTTTAGAATTCTTGACTTAATACCTATACAATTTACAATATCCAGGTAATCATCCGTATGAATTATAAAGAAAGAATACTTGAAGCATGGCAGTTCACCCAGAGCAACAAGAAAATGATAATCTGGTACGGATTTCTGCCTGCTTTTATTACCACCGTATTCGGCATATGTTATGTGGGGTACCAGATCATGGCTTTTAAAGCTTCCCCTCTTTTTGATAACGCGGAGAAAAGTTTCGGATATACTCTTGTAACAACCATCATTGATTTTATTAAGGCAAATTTTTCATTAACTGTTCCTCTTATTGTAACCGCCGTTATTTTGGTGATTGTTTATCTTTTGGTTCCCGTAATCCTTGAATGCGCGACAATTCAGGTAATCGCGCGCAGAAAAAACGGACAACATGTAAATCTGGTTGAGGGCCTGCAGTACGGACTATTGCGGTTCCTTCAGATGCTGGAATATTCCACGTTCATGAGAACTTTCAGTTATGTTTCAATTTCAGCTGAAGCCGCTTTTATTATGCGAAATCTTGGCATGGAAGCATTTAATACATTTTTACCGGTCTTGATTGTGGCCATGGTTGTGGCCTTAATACTGCATATTTTATTCACTTTTACAGAATATTATATTGTAATTGATGAAGAAGGCGTGATGACAAGCATTTTTAAAAGCTGCACTCTTGTAATTTCGAATCTGCAAAGAACAATCATGCTGGTTATATTAATGCTCATAATCGGAATAAGAATTTTCATACAGCTTGTTCTTGTTATCTTAATTCCGGCAATTGTGATTTCGGGCTTTGCATTTTTTGCTTCAACAACCCTGCCTTATTACGCAATATATATACTCGGCGGTTCAACTTTTATATTTATTATTTTTGCGTCATATCTGGCCGCGGTTGTTAATATTTTTGCTGCCACAGTATGGACATTCACTTTTCTTGATTTTACAAAAAACACGGCGCCTTCAGCACGGGAACAGGGTTGATCAGTAGACGTTTTTTTCTATAAACCGCCTTAAAATTTCATAAAACAGATACATATCTTTTACACTCACCCATTCGTTATCTGCATGCGTATTTCCTTTGTACAAACCGGTAACAATAACGGGATATTTTTGTCAAAACTGCTTGGCATATTTTGTTGGGTTTTAGTTGATTTTAACCTGAATTTTAGCAAATATCGATATTGCCTTTTTTGTAATTTATGGTATAATCATAATAGCTAAATATATAAATAAAATTAGATGGAAAACTCATTAATATTAATAGAGATATTAAAACAAATACCTGCGCTTGTTGAAGTTGACCCCGATGATCTTTTGGATATAACAAAAAAAATAAAATTAAAAAAATTTGAAAACAATGAATTTGTGTTTCGTGAAGGGGATAGCGGTGAAACATTTTATGTTATTAAATCGGGCAAAGTTGAAGTCCTAAAAAAATCCGATAATATCGTCAAACAGGTTGCTGTTTTATACCCTGATAATTTTTTTGGTGAAGCGGCGCTTTTAAATCAGGCTCCCCGCAACGCTTCTATAAGGTGTCTTGAAAATACGGAGCTTTATGTGTTTAATAAAGATGATTTCTATGATTTGATTTATTTATAAACAACAAAATATGGAAGACATAAATCCGATGCTGAATATTCTGGCAAAAATCCCTTTATTTAAAGATTTGTCGGATGACTCAAAAAATTTAATACTTAATTCAATTACACTCCAATATTTTCCAAAAGGGCACAAAGTGTTTAACAAGGGCGATGCCGGAGACGCAATGTATATAATAAAAAAAGGTCTTGTTAAAATCTACCTTAATGATTCGGATGATCCGGATGAACAGACTATCCTTGCAGAACTTGCTGACAATGCATTTTTTGGTGAAATGGCTCTGGTATCCGAAAAACCACGAAACGCGAATGCCGTCTGCATGATTGACTCCGAAATTTTCATGCTAAAAAAAGATGATTTTAACAGTTTAATCACAAACAATCCTTCAATTGCCGAACAAATCAGCACGGAATTTATTACAAGAGTAAAGTCAAACGACCAAAACCCTAAAATGTCATGATCACCGCTTATCTGCTTGTATCGCACCTTATCAGTGATTTTATTCTGCAACCCGCAAGTCTTGTTCGTTGGAAAATGACAAGTTACAGAGGAACGCTTTTTCATGTTTTTATTTTCATTCTTGTTTCCTTAGCTGTGTTATTTCCTTTTATTTACAATTATGAAATCTGGATTGTCATTTTTCTTATAGGTATTGTGCATTTTTTTACAGACCAGGCAAAAATCAACATCGAACTAAAAAACGATCCTTCCGATATTCCTTTTATTGCCGATCAGGGCATCCATTATTTAAGTTTGGTAATCGGAGGATATTTTCTGGATTCATTCAGGCTTGTTAAAACTGAAGGGTGGTTTGGTGCGGAGCATTACAACAATATGTATTTCTGGATTATTTTGCTTTGTGTTATTTATGCCGGCTACTTGCTTAAAATTGCGCTAATTCATAAAACCCGGGAAAAAGTCCTGCATAAAATAATAATATTTACTTTTATTTATCTTATTTATACCGGAACTTTCATAGTTGTTTTTTAGATCCTCTGTTAACCTTTAACCAATTTAAATATGTTTGGAGGAAAAGGCGGATGCGGCTAGAAAATAAAGCTTCACAGCCATTTATAAAAAACCGCCCCCTTACAGTTCGTAAGTGCGGGCAGTTTTTTTAAACCCAATCTCTAAACCCCATAGTAAAATTACTCCGCAGGCTGTTCAGCTTGACCCTGGCCTTTTTTCATACTTCTCATTGTTCCTTTTTTCATCCATTTTTTTACCATAAATTTTTTATCAAGCCCGAGTTCCTGAAAAATTTTTGCGGCTTCTTCTTTATTGCCGTCTTTAAATAATTTTGTTGCTTCGGAAAATTTTGCAAAGTTGTCTTTTGTTATTACATCAAGGATTTTCGGTGTATTCCCGTCTGCAGTCATAAGGTTGTACCATGCGTCGTAATCGCCGTTAAGAATAGCCTCTTCTATTGCCCCGCCGTTTTCTGGATTTATCTGGCCAATTCCCTGCCTCATTCCATTTGTACCAGCTACTTTTTCAGGACCCATTCCTCTGCTAATACCCATTCCGATACCCGGACCTTTTAAGCCAAGTTCATCAAGGGTCTTAATAGCTTCTGAAAATTTTGCAAATTTATCCTGTGTTATTATTTCGAGAATTTTCGGTATTTTCCCGTTCTCGGTTAACAAACCGTACCAAGTTGAAAAATCGCCGTTTAAAATCGCCTGACGGACCTGTTCATGTTTTGCTGCGACCAAATCCGGAGCCGAACTTGTGTTTTCTGCGGCAAAAACCGCCGCGGATGATTCAAGCATTACCATTACCGCTATAAGACCCGCTGTTAACATGTTTTTTGTTTTCATACGAATTACTTGTTAAGAATAATTTATGACTAAAGGCCTTCGCACTGGATAATACGAAAGGAATATAAATTTTCTTTCATTATCCGAAAAAACTAAAACTTGATGCGGATAAATCGCTCCACTCTTTTCCATGGACGTATCTCAAATGCTTTAAATACATTATCATTTTCTTTAACTCCTATAACTTTAACAGTTAATCCAGGTTTAGGAATAATTACAGATTTAAGTTTGTTTAATCTCGGGAATGTTGGATCGGGCTTTTCTTCCACCCTTATTATCCACATTTTTCCCTGAAAATCTTTAAGATCAAAATCATCAACCGCCCTTACTTTAATAATCTTACCGCCTATAAGCCCCCTTTCTTCCATTACCCATATTTTATGACGGCCGAAATTTAAATCTTTATAATAAGGAACATTTTCAGAAAAAGCATCTTCCAAACCTTCGGAAACCCCGAAAGCAAAAAGACCCGTACCAATCAGAATGGACGCTCCGATGCTTATAAGAACTATATAAAAAGTATTATATCTATAACCTGTTTCCGTGTGTCTAAAATTGTAATATGCAAGAAAAATAAATCCCATTATAAAAACAATCCAGAAATAAGGGATAACCATTAGAACAAATCCCCACATGCTTCCAGCGGCCTGCTCGTAAATATCCCATTCAACTTCATTGATATGTAAAAGAATAAGGCTGAACGCGAAGCTTCCCAAGATTAGAGAAACCGCGAATAAGCCCCATATCACCGATTTTTTAAGCATAAAATGCCATTTGGGAACCGGCTTGATATGTTCCTTTTTGATTTTATCCAGAATGTTTTGGCTTACATCGGTTTTGTTCATATAATTAAATGAATTTATATTAGCATATCAAGCTTGCGCTTCCGGGCTTCCTTTTTAAAATGTTTGTGCGCCCGTGAAACAAGTGTTGAAACCGTACCCATGGATTTCTTTAAGATGTCGGAGATTTCCTGATAATCTTTATCTTCAATATACCTTAAGATTAAGACTTCTCTGTATTTGGCCGGAAGCGCGTAAATCACTTCCCTTACTTTTTCCTTAATATCTTTTTTATGCAGATCTTCTTTAATATCATGCGAACTTTTTAATGACTTCATAATGATTTCAGTATCTTTATCGTCGAGTGAAATTGTAGAAACTGAAGCCTTTTTCCTGCGATACTCGCTTATTGTTTCGTTGTGTGCGATGCGGTAAATCCAGCTTGAAAATTTTAAACTTTTATCGAATGCGCGCAGGTTTTTATAAGTTTTAATAAAAACTTCCTGAAGAACATCCTCAGCATCCCCCGATGAAAAATTTGAAATATGCAGAATGTAAGAGAGAAGTCTCTTTTCGTATCGCTTCATCAGGTAATAAAAATATTCCTGATTATCAAGGGCCGTATTCGCAAGCTCCTCGTCCGTTTTTTCAGCCGGGTCTTTTATATCCATGAAACTTTAGTGGGTGGGCTTTATACTTATACGCAATCATAGGAGATTTTATTTCATTTTAGGGGAAATAACAAAAAAGCCCCTCAAATTACAAAGGGGCTTCAGTCTTCTTAATATCTGCTATATTGACTAATATTTTCCACCTTCATCCGGTGCCCGTCGGGAGTTTCAATAATATACGGGCCGCCTTCCCGGCCATTAACGATTTTTCCTCTTATATATCCCTGCGGCGTATTAAAAGTTCTTACTCTGGGATCTTCGGTTTTTCTTTCCTGATGTGTTTCAATTTGTTCCGGTTGTTCCGGCTCCAACTCCGGCTGTTTAAATTCTTCCATGTTTTATTACGTTAATAATATAATTGTTTATTATAATCATTCTTATCAAATACTATTACAAATTCAGATTTTTGCCTCTATTATCTCGTTCCAGCGGGTTGTATATCTTTTTGAGACTATTCTGCTGTTCATTTTCCACGGCTTTTTTATGCCTGCGGCGGCAAAAAGAATTGTATTTCGGCCGTTTTGGTCGTTGATTTTATCAACCGCTTTCATGAGGCGCGCGGCTTTTTTGTCTTGTTCATAAGCATGGAAAAGGTTTAACTGTATTTGGGTTTCGGGCATTAAATTAAATAAAATTATGCCCGCTTTTTTGTACAGATAGCCGGGTTTGTAAATTTTATCTATTATGCGGCAGGCTTCTTTTATTAGTACGCGGGTGTCGTTTGTGGGCTGGCTGAACTGCACTCCGAGAGAGTTATTATACCGGGCCTGATTTTCGTTGAAATAGTTTGTATGGATAAAAACATTCATAAACGGCGCTATGAGTTTTTGTTCACGCAGGCGCTCGGCCGCCTGTATTGCATAAGTTGAAACCGCCTCTTTAAGCTCTTTAAGGGATAAAATGGGCCGGCCGAACGAACGGGTTGATGCGAGGGTTTGCTGCGGTTTTCTTTCATTTTCAAAAGCAATACAAGAAATTCCCCGGAGTTCATGGACTGTTCTAAGTCCGGTTATGTGAAGGAGTTTCCGAACCCACCTGTCGTCCACGTACTTTAAATCTTTTGCCGTGTAAAAGCCGTGGGCTCTTAACATTGGCGCTGTGCGAAACCCGATTCCCCAAACATCTTCAATGGAAATTTTTTCTAAATATTCGTCAATTTGTTTATCTGTAAGATTTGAAATATCTAAAACTCCGTTATATTCGGTGTCCTTTTTTACGAGTTCATTTGCGATTTTTGAGAGAGTTTTGGTGCGCGCTATTCCAACCGAAACGGGAATTCCGGTCCATTTTTTTATTGTTTTTCGGATTTCACGGCCAAAAAGAGCAAACGATGTTTCCATGCCTATGCGTCCCGCCCGATCTTTAAATTTTTTTTCATCATTTTTTTCATCAAAAACGAATCTTTGCGCTATCTCGTCTTCCCTCTCCTTAAGCGATAAAAACGCCTCATCAATGGAATAAACTTCAATATCATCCGTAAACTGAGCAAGCGTCATCATCACGCGGGACGACATATCCCCGTACAAAACATAATTCGAAGAGAAAATTTTAATATTGTTTTTTTCGATAATATCGCGGCATTTAAAAGCGGGCGTTCCCATTTTGATTCCGAGTTTTTTCACCTCATTCGAGCGCGCAATTATTACTCCGTCGTTGTTGGAAAGCACAGCAACAGGCACGTTTTCGAGCTTGGGATTAAACACCCTTTCGCAGGAGACATAAAAATTATTGCAGTCGATGAGTGCAAAGATATCGTTCATAATATTGTTTTAGCGCTGGCTGCTTTGCGGTTTGCCGCTGAGCAATATCGCCCTGCTGCTTGCGTCGTTTTTACACCGAATGAATCACGTGTGTCACAACGCCCCAGATTTTGCAGTCCATATCCTCGGTAATTTCGATGGGTTTAAAATTCTTATTTTCAGGCATCAAAAAAACTTTTTCATTAATTTTTTCTACACGCTTCACAGTGAAATCGCCGTTAATAACGGCAATAACGACTTTGTTGTTTGATGGCTCAATCGAACGATCGACAATCAGCAAATCGTTGTTTTTTATTCCGGCATTTATCATGGAGCTTCCCGAAACCCTCACAAAAAAAGTGGCTGCCGGATGCTTTATGCACTTTTCGTTAAGGTCTAGTGTTTCTTCAATAAAATCCTCGGCAGGAGAAGGAAATCCGGCGGAAACTGTTGACTGAAAAACCGGGCATTTTGCAAACTTTTTACGATTCTGCAAACCATCTTCCTGTGACGGCAAAACCATTGCTTCCTGGCGCAATTTCTTTATCTTCTGCGCCTCGCCGCGATTATATCCGCCAAGAGTACCGTCGCTTTTAACAACTCTGTGGCACGGGATATCAGGGTCATAGTTTTGATTTAAGATATTTCCGACAGCACGGAATGCTCTGGGTTTGCCCGCAAACGCCGCAACCTGCTTATATGTTAGAGCCTGACCTGCGGGAATCTTTCGCACAATTTTGTGAATTTTTTCGCGGAAGGTTGCTATACGCACTTGCTCCCACGGGAGCCGAACATTTTTAGTTTTAATTTCGTCTAGTTTATCTTTTTGGTATGTTTGGCGAACTTCCTCCCCGGGGAGGCACATCTTTGTTCGTGCAATTTCGTGCATATGCTCTTTTTGGTTAACTTATACGAACTTCCGGCCTAGGCCGGATTTTGTAAAAATTTTGATCAAGGATTTTCGGCATATTATTGCGATTATTTAGTATTTTCACTGTCCTAAAAAATTTTCAAATGTTGATTATATGTCAAGTTGTTTTTTGGATATGGCGGCGCTTTAAATATCATAATTTTAAGGTGTAAAAACCTTTTCTGTACTTTGCCGCTATTGCTCCGCCCAATCTATTTACGCCGCAACCACTCCCGCTCCGCCCAATCTGTTAAGCGCTCCCCTCTTATCCGTATAATTCATATGTGATTTTTCAACCGCCTTTTTAAGTATTGAAATTGACTGGTCGTATGTGCGGCGGTCCACCGGATATGGCGTCGCGTCCTTTCCGCCGTGCGCAAAACTAAAACGCGCGGGATCGGTGTACGAAGCGTTTGAACCGTAAATTACCTCGGAGACAAGCGATAAAGCTCGGATTGTTTTGGGACCCACGCCTTCCATTGCCAATAACTTCTCATAGCTTCCCGGTTGGGTATCGCAAACTTTCCAGAGAATTTTTTCAAGATATTTGCTTCTCGAAAAATCTTCCGTAATAACAGGGTGAACCCGAAATTCACGAGGAGCGAGTTCAATTAAAATTAACTGGTCGGGGTTGGTTTCGCCGCGTCCTGACGCGCCGCGGCCGTTGCCCGCATCATTCGCGCTGCCACCATCCGCACCATCTTTCCCTATCCTTAAGCTTATCATCTTCGAAAGATGCGACGAATGATTTCTTAAAACCTGAATATCCTTCATCAGATTGTAATATTTTCCGCTTCCCACAATTTCGATTGTTGTCGCGCGATTACCACCGCTAAGTTTTGAAGTCATGTTCAAAGTGGGAACAACCTTCCGCAGAGGATCGGAAACAATGCCCGAATGCGGCTCAACAATAAGGTCTTTGGCATTTTCAGAAAACCAGTGATACCTCCTGGCGGACTGCTTCACCTTATTCATCCCCTGCTGAACAACAGCCCACGCCCCGTTGCGAGAAAAGAAAAACGCATGATGATAAAGCTCAAATCCGTCATGTATAAGCGCGCTGTCAACCTTTGCGCTCATCTTTGAATTGTACGCTAGGCTGTTCGCGTATCCGTCGGGAAGCGAAAGTCGTTCCCCCCAGTCCGTAATCTGATCCGGAGTTTTAAGCGAAGTTTTGCCCTTCCCTCCGCAGATAAAAACGCCGAACTGACGCTCACTTCCTCTTATAGCCTCTTTCAATGCAGCAGTGAGAATTGTTGTTAGCCCGCTCGCGTTCCAGTCAAACGCAAGAACCGTGCCGAGAGACTGAAACCACACCGGATCCGCAATCCTTTTAATGAACTCATCAGGGCCGTATTCGGCAATTAAAACCTGCATAATCTCGCGGCCCAGCTTAACCATTCTTTCGAACAGCCATTTGGGACATTTGCCGCAGTCAAGCGTAAATGTAGCAATTCCTCTGTGCATATTTTATAGTTTTTGGATGGTGAGTGCGCACTCACCTTACCCACTATATCAAATTAAATTTAAAAGGCAAAAGATTTTTTTAACGAACGCAAAATTAGGCAGACTAACGCGATATGTTAGGCGTAAGGATCGAACCGTGAATTTAAAATTTTTTCATAATTTTTTTAGAGAAATTTCATGAGAGTTTGCTAGTGTGATCTTTACTTAATATTTAATAAAATCTTTATGACTGACTACAAAATCAATGTTAAAGGCACTGAAATCATTATTTTTCGGCAAAGGGATGATGATTATATTTCGCTGACGGACATTGCGAGATACAAGGATCCGGAAAGAAGCGACTATATTCTTCAGAACTGGATGCGAAACAGAGGTACAATTGAATTTTTAGGTTTGTGGGAAAAGATAAATAATCCGAATTTTAATTCCATCGAATTCGATGGAATTAAATCAGAGGCAGGTCTAAACAGCTTTTCTCTAACTCCAAAAAGATGGGTTAATACAACAAAATCCATAGGGATAATTTCCAAAACAGGCAGATATTATAGTGGTACTTTCGCTCACAAAGATATAGCTTTTGAGTTTGCTTCATGGATAAGTCCGGAATTCAAACTGTATCTGATAAAAGAATTCCAGCGCCTTAAAGAAGAAGAAAACGGACGATTAATGCTTGGCTGGGATATAAAAAGGAACCTGGCCAAAATCAATTACAAAGTGCACACGGATGCCATAAAAGCGCATTTAATTCCAAACAAATTAACCATCGAACAGATTAATTTTATTTATTCAAGCGAAGCTGATGTGTTAAACAAAGCTTTATTTAACCTGACAGCAAAAGAGTGGCGCAACGCGAATCCCAAAAAAGATGGAAACATAAGAGATTATGCAGATATTGTACAACTTATATGTCTTTCTAACCTTGAATCCTTTAATGCCGAGTTTATAAGAATAGGACTCAAACAAAACGAAAGATTGGTGAAGTTAAATGAAATCGCAATCATTCAGATGCGATCTTTAATTAACAACCCAAAAATAAGCAAATTGGAGAAATTATAAATTTCGAAATACAAAATACAATTTTAACCCAAAATTTTTATGTCTCAATTATCCAAAAAAAGGCAACCCCGTGAATCGTTTTACTTTGATGACTGCCCGATATGCCAAGCGATGAAAACGGCCGAAAAAGAAGAACGAAATCCGAATATAGAAGAATTAATCCGTGCTTTTAAAAAGGCAAAAACAGACTATAAAGGTTAAACATGAAAACTCATAAATTAAAGGAACTATTAAATGATAGATATAGTTTTTCGGTTAATCACACCTATAGAATAGTATTTCAATATTTATCAAAAGAGGAAGCCGTGCTACTTTGTATAGGAGATCATGATGTATATAAAAATTAAAAAATATGCCAAAACTCGCTATCATCGGTTATGGAAATATGGGCAAAGCTATTGCTGACGGTCTGCTTTTAAGCGGTAATTTTACCAAGACCGATATTGTTTTCGGCACTGACGACG
Organism: Candidatus Peregrinibacteria bacterium; assembly: GCA_016928915.1. Taxonomy (GTDB): domain Bacteria; phylum Patescibacteriota; class Gracilibacteria; order UBA1369; family PNNO01; genus JAFGJT01. The sequence goes on along the minus strand of JAFGJT010000018.1, from coordinate 6,537 downwards.
CTTCAAATATTAAGGCGGTTAAATCCGCCAAAACGGTTATTCTTGCGGTCAAACCCGATGTTATTCCTGTTGTAATAAATGTGATTAAAGATCATCTCACTACCGACCATCTTATTATTTCAGTTGCAGCGAGAGTGAAAATCAATAATATTAAAAAAATTCTGGGCGAAAATAACCGTAGCGGTAGCAGCAACAGTCGCAACAGCAAAAAACATATTCCGGTTGTGCGTGTTATGCCCAATATCTGTGCTGCTTTAAGGCAATCTATGTCGTGCTGGGCAAAATCGCGCGAAGTTACGGGCGCGCGGGTTAAAGTCGTTAAATTTATTTTAAATTCAATCGGAAAAGAAATTGAGATTAAGGATGAAAAACAGTTTGGTTTAATTACAATGCTTGCGGGGAGCGGACCGGCTTTTTATTTTTATCTGGCTGAACTGTTTGAAAAATTCGCTCAGCAAAACGGTTTAAAACCGCAGGACGCTGAAAAAATCATCAAACAGACGTTCTTAGGAAGCGCGATGCTGTTTGATAAATCCGATATTTCAGCTGAACAATTGCGGAAAAATGTAACATCCAAAAAAGGCACAACCGAAGCAGCGATAAAAGTTTTCAAGAAGTATAAATTCGACAAAATCTTTTTAAAAGGGCTTAAAGCCGGGCATAAAAGGGCTTCTCTATAATAAAGTGACAGTGCTTGTTTCCGAGGTTTTTTGCCGTTCAATATATTGTTTGAGAGTGGCGACAGCGGCATCATATGTACTCTGTTCGACAACATTATGATCCGCATTAAAAGTTGTGAATACTTCAGCCAACTGTTCAACTTTTTTTAGTGCTAAATCCTCCCCGTAAACAATGTTTTTGAGCCTTGCATATTCCTCTTCGTACATTTTTGAAAAAGTTTCATTGGCAAAAAATCTTTCTTTTAAAACATTCGTATTGTTTCTGTTCATTCCGCCCCCATTACCGCCCTGACCTCCGGGACCCTGCATTCCTTCGGGCATCACGGGACGCTGCCGCGTTGTTTGAATGGCTGTATCTGTATCGGTCTGCGCAATCATATTTGCCTGCATCTCCGCAGGCGGGACAAAGCCTTCCGGCAGCTCGACGCCCTTCGGAAAAACAAAGCCTTCCGGCATATTTCCCTGTCTCATTCCGCCTCCCATACCCCCGCCACCCATGCCGCCCATGGCTAAATTCATATCCCATGAAAGAATTGTAAACTGCTCTGTATCTTTGTTGTAATACAAAAAATAATTGCTTCCCATTCCTACAAAAGAATCGTTATTGCTCAATAAATTATCAAGCGCCATCATCCTTGTTAAAGATTCAAGATCTATCCAGTTGGCGAGCTGGGCTTCAAATTCTTCATCGGTTGATTCTGTCACAAACTTTAAAAGTCGTATTAGCTGCGATAAATCATCATCATTAATTCCGGATTTCTGCTCAAATTTTTCATTGTATAAAGTGGGGTCCTCACCGACATATTCAAAACCTGTAAAATTGCCGGCTTTATATAAAATCCCGCTTGTTTCGGGAAAATGCATGGCAATATATTTTTCATCGATATTTTCCGCAATCACATATAAACTCGGCTCCTGATCTTTTGAAGTTACGTATGCATATGCTGTCTGCGGCACAATCTGCCCGAGAGTTTCATGCACATAAAACGCGATCTGCTCGTTTAAAAGGGCATTATCGCCGCCGATTCTAATTGCGATTTCCCCATATCCCTGATATGTCTGACCTTCCACGAATTTGTCAAACTTAACCAAAAAAGGCGGGGTTCGTTCAACTTGTTCAGCTCTTCCGCTAAAAGGATTACGCATTTCCTGTTGGGCCGCTGCAATTTCTTCAGCTGTTAATTCGGTTATGGATGTATCCGTTTGAACATTTTCCGGAATCACCATCCCTTCCGGCGGCGCAAATCCTTCCGGCAACTGCATGTTTCCATTCGGTCTTTCTCTGCCCACTCCGCCCCCCATATTTGTTCCGGTTGACTGCCGCAATGTTAAATTACCTTTAAGCCGTATCCCCACATTTTCAACTTCAACCCCGTCAATTATAATATCCGTTTTGTACCAGTCTTTCTCATTTGATGACTCATAGGTCGCAAGCATTTTCTCGTAATCTCCGTCAGCCATTGTAAAATTTATTTCATGCACCATAGAATCGTCGAATAGATCGATTTCATTTGTAAAATCAACCGCATTGGTTATTTCAGCATTATAATGGTCGCCAAAATTATACGAAATTATCCTCATTGAACCTGCCGAAATCAATACGGCGCCGAGCAGTATCAAAACCATTATCAACCCGTAATGTCTTCTAAAAGTAAGGTTCATATTTCGTGAATCATTTTATAAATCAACAGTGTTATAACCGGTTAACAAATTTACGGTTTGACTATCGTTTAACTTTTTTATCGCGGCAATAAATTCCGTTTTGCTTGCTTTTTTCTTTAGCTGAACGTTATAAACAAGCTCGGTTAGCGTTCCCATATGCGCGGAATCAACGCTTATCAGGTCCGATTCGTCGGTGTATTTTATAAAAACCGTATCAAAAAGTTTTTCAAAATCCTTATCATTTTTTAATTGAATTTTTAAAATCTGGCTTGTTACTTCGCGAGCGTACCAGTTAAAACGCGTCATAATCAAAATAATAAGACCAATAACAACAGTTGCTATTACCGCAAGCATATAAAATTTTGTTCCTGTTGCCATTCCGATCGCCATCGCAAAAAATATAAATCCCACATCTCTTGTTTCTTTAATTGCGTTTCTGAAGCGGATAATTGAAAGCGCGCCAACAAGCGTAAACGCACGCGCGATGTTTGATCCCACTATCAACATAATAATTGTAACAACCATACATGTAATAATAAGCGTATGAACATAGCTCTGCGTGTAGGATGTTCCGCGATGCGTTTTCATGTACAATAAACCGATAAACGCGCTGAGTAAAAAACTCAAAGTAAGACCAACGGCAACATCAGCCACTGAAAAGGTGCCCGTAAGATCCTGAACTTTAAAAAATACCTGTAAAGCTTCCATATTTTAAAATTATTAAATAAAAGATTTCTGAACACCAAGACAATATTTGCTCACACGCACAAGCTGCAGATTATGGCCCGCAACAATTTCCGTTACCCAGTATGGCACCCGTTCATTTGTTTTAATCTCCATAATCACAAAATTCGGCGGAATTATAAATCCGTCTTTTACGTCCGTATAAAGCCCTCCGTTTCTGCTGGCATTATAGTAGATATTATTATCGAAAGTAAGCCTGAAACCCATATCATAGTGCGTTCCGACATAAGCACGACGATCATAAGTCGTAATAACCGTGGGTTTTAACATGTAGGATTTAAGCATTGAATCAACTTCTTCAACAAGCTCTGCATCCTGCGGATCGTATTCCGGAATTATCCCTTCGTTGCAAAAAAGAAGAGCGTCTTTATATTTAATCGGCATTCTTCTTTTTTGAGTCACGCGGTCAACGCGCTGTTTGATTTCAAGAAAAACAACAGTATCGTCTTTTAATCCTTCCGGTGTTGCGTACCATCTAATTCGGAGTTTTCGGCGAACCCTTATTCCATCCAGTTTTTCGCGGTAGAATCTAAAATCCGGACTGTCGTAATAAAGGCTTGAAATTGTATATTTACCGTCCGGATTTGAGTGCGGATCATGCAAGGCATACTGCAAAATATCCGTTTTTAAATGAGTCGCTGTTTTTAAATCAAGAATATATTTGAGCTCAAACCTGTTGAATTTCCTTATAAGCTGCTGATTCTTGACTGCATATGGCATCATCAAATTTCAGTTAAAACAAAATTCATCCAACTGAATTATTGATACGTTCTTTCTTTAATTTTTCTTTCATTTGACCTGTATAATAATTCAACCTTAAATTACAACCATTCTAAAAAATATTTTCCTCACGTGAAGGAAGTGCGTTTATTATACCAATTTTGGGTGCTATACGAACTTGGTCACATGGGAGCAAGTACTATACTAACTTTCGGGCCGGCCCGAAAACGATACGGGTTCGCTGGCTTAAATAAGCCATTCTAGTTAAAATTTTTGCCGCCTTCTTTACTTCCCCCCTAAACTTTTATAGAATTTAAACACAACGATGGTAATCAACTCAAAATGTATTTAGGCTTTTTGTATTATTAAAAGCCAATAATAAAATTTTATGAAGCAATACCTGGATCTCGTAAAATTTGTACTTGAAAATGGCGAAAAAAAAGAGGACAGAACCGGCACAGGAACTATCTCGTTTTTCGGCTACCAGAACCGCTACGATTTGCGCGAGGGATTTCCTCTTGTAACAACTAAAAAAGTATATTTTCGCGGGATTCTGCATGAACTTTTATGGTTTTTAAAGGGTGATACAAATATTAAATATCTTGTGGATAGGGATGTGAAAATCTGGAACGAATGGCCTTATGAAACATATAAAGCAAGCAGCGAATTTAAGCGCGAAACTCTGGATGAATTTGTCGGAAAAATAAAAGACGACGATGAATTTGCTAAAAAATGGGGAGAGCTCGGGCCGGTTTACGGCAAACAATGGATAAAGTGGGAGGGAAAAGACGGCAAACCGATAAATCAGATTCAGAATGTTTTAAATGATATTAAAAAGAATCCTAATTCAAGAAGACTTATGGTGAGCGGATGGAATGTTGCGGATATACAGGAGCTTATTACCGGCAAAAAATCCGCGCCGCCTTTATGCCATACGCTTTTTCAGTTTTATGTATCAAATGGAAACATTGATATGCAGCTCTATCAAAGAAGCGCCGATATTGCTCTGGGTGTTCCGTTTAACATCGCAAGCTATTCAATGCTTTTAATGATGATCGCTCAGGAATGTGATCTTACGCCACGCTTTTTTATTCACACTTTCGGGGACGCGCACGTTTACCTTAACCACCTTGAAGGGCTTAAACTTCAGCTAACCAGAACTCCGCACAAACTTCCGCAGCTTAAAATCGCAAAAAAAAGCATATGGGATCTTAAGTTTGAAGATTTTGAACTTTTAGGATACGAAAGCGATGCGCCAATTAAATTTGCAATAGCTGTTTAATTTATTAAAATGCACAAAAAACCCATTTACCAGATTGCGGCAATTGACGAGAAAAACGGCATAGGAATAAAGAATACTCTCCCGTGGGATCTTAAAAAAGACATGGCGCATTTTCAGAAAACAACTTTAAAAACGCGCGACCCCGATAAAAAAAATATGGTTATAATGGGCCGCCCCACATGGGAATCAATCCCCAAAAAACATCGTCCTTTAAAAGGCCGGATTAACATTGTTTTAAGCCGCGAACTTGATTATAAAGCTAACGGCGCAAAAGTATTTAATGATTTAGATAAAGTCTTTGAATCTGCAGATAAAAATAATCAAATCGAATCAATTTTTATTATCGGCGGCGCATCGGTTTACACAACAACAATCAATCACCCGCGCGTAACAGGGCTCTATATTACCAGAGTTCATAAAGTTTTTGACTGTGACTCTTTTTATCCGCAAATTCCCGACAAATTCAAAAAAATTAAAAAACTCGGAACAGAAAAAGAAGCCGATCTGGACATTGACTTTTTACTTTACAAAAAGGATTAAACCTTCCTGCACATTTCGCATGCATGGGGTTTCCCGTCAGCCGCCGTAAGCATGGCGCATGCATCACACTGTATTACTTTTGTAAGTGGATGTGCATGTAAATTGCATTCCTCCGCCCGGCACTCGCCCGGTTCAAACGAAACACCGCCGCAGGTGCCTGCACATCTATATACTATTTTGTTATCCATTAATAATTTGCTTATTAATTATTTTTTAGAAAATTTTTCTAATAAAGCTTTGATCTCGTTCATTTTTTCTTCGGAAGGTTTTTCAATCTGCTTTCCCAATTCCCAGTATTTTCCGTTTGCATAGACTAAAGAATTTTTTGATGTATCAGCTTTTAAATCAACAACTTCTCCGACAAACATTGTGTGATCGCCGATTTCTATTTCTTTAACAACTTTACATTCAGCATTCATTGAAGCCCCTTTTATCATCAATGGTTTTATTTGCGAACCCGTGTAAAATTCAAAGCCGAGTTCTTGTAAAACCTTTATTTTGTCAACTTTTGCGCCAGATGCCATTCCGCTTACAGAAGCCAAAACCGCTTGGTCGGCCGCGCAGATGTTTAATCCGAATTCCTTGGTTTTTAATATATTTTTATATGTTGCGTGTTTTGGATTTATGCAAACCGCCATCATACCGGGAGCGCAAGAAACATAATACGACCACGCGACCGACATTATATTGGGACCGGCCAATCCATCCGATGTAACAAGGCCAACATTTGTGGCAAGAAGAATCGTTCTTGGGTCATCAAATTTTAAATCCATAAATACGGCTGTTAGACACGATTTTATTATACCTGTTCTTTACGGATTAAATATGAATAAGTTCAGACACATCGAGGAGGGTTCGGTAGAATAATACCGACACTCTAACTTCGATATTATGAATAACCGAACCCAT
>JAFGJT010000017.1 GCA_016928915.1 Candidatus Peregrinibacteria bacterium | reverse complement strand
GAAAGGAAAGTCGTGGCTGAAAAAGAGAGGATTTTTTAGCGTATATGATTTTGCCGCAAAACTCGCAGGAATGAATAGAGAACAAGTTGATTTGGTGATTCGGCTGGAAAAAAGATTTGAGGATAAACCGATTTTGCATAGTGCGTTGGTGAGCGGAGAGGTTAGCGCGAATAAACTTGCGCGCGTGGTTTCGATTGCGACATCTGAAAATCAGCATGATTTATTGGGGAAAGTTGAGGTGTTGTCAAACCGCGCTCTGGAAGTTTTTGTTAAAGATTTTAAAAATCAAAATAGCTTCGGCGAGCCAAAAACAGGCAGCGCGAGTCTGCACGTGCATTTTGAAACGGGCAAAAACGAACGAAACTTGTCGCAGGTTCAGACCTTGGAAACTTTTCTTGAACTCGAGGACGATGTGAAAAAAGAACTGATCGAAATGAAAAAGAAAGGGATCGATGTTAATCAGATTTTGCGCGCATTTCTAAATGAGAGAAAAGAAAAACTCGAACAAGAAAAATCGCGAATAGTAGAAAAGCAAATTCAAAAGCGCGATGACAGAGCCATAATCGGCATGCCGGCGAACAGATATATTCCGATTGAAGTGCGCAGAGTGGTGACTTTAGAGCATGGAAATATTTGCAGCGCGCCCGGTTGCAACAGGCCCGCTGAAAATCTGCATCACAAAAAAGGATTTGCTATAGACCAATGCCATGATCCGCGCTATTTGAAGCCCCTTTGCCGAGGCCACCACGAGCTCGCGCACGCAACTTAATGCTTCGTTTGTCAACTCACCAACGAGTGTAAAATCTTTAAGCCCACCATGAGCTTGCACACGCGGGGTAATTTGGTACACATATTGCAAGGAGGCTGAAAAAGTTTGCGCACGCGAAAAATTCTTTACTGTGAAATTGTCCGCACAGCGTAACACTCTTAAAAATGGCTCGATGGTAAGCCCACCATGAAAAAAATTTATTTAAAGTGATTTTCGTATAATCGGGAATTTATTACTTTTTGACCTTAAATTGTTCCACCGATTCCACTAAGCGTTTTTACCTTTTTCTACATTTTTGTCCTCAAACCGTTCCACCGGTTCCACCAGGCGTCCCGCGCTCTTGAAAGCGGCAAATCGACAATCACCGCCTCTTTACTCTTTCTACATTTTGGACCTCAAGCCGTTCCACCAGGCGTTTTTTGCCTTTTCTAAAGACAAATTCACAATTATATCCGGCCCGTTTTTAATTAAAATTGTGCTATTCTCTTTTACTTCGCCGACTTTAAATATTTCTTTAACCCCGTTTTTGCCGCAGATTTCCTCGAATTTTATGCAATTTTCAGGTTTTATTTCAAGTAAAAAACCACCTGTTTCTGTAAAAAGTTTTTGGTAATTTTTTAAATTTTCTTTTGCGGTTTCTACGGCCATACCGGTCGTAGCGGCCATACCGGCCATACCGGTACTGCTGATAATGTCGATACAGCTTTCCGTCCCGTCTAAATCAACTTCAGCTCCCAATTCACCATCCGCCCTTCCACCAAAACACATTTCGGCAAGCGCAACGGCAATTCCTCCTTCTGAAATATCGTGTGCGGACTCAACAACTCCCGCCTCCACGGCATCAACCATTGAATAAATCTGGGTTTTAACCTGAGCCAAATCCGGTTTGGGCACATTTGCCCCAAGTTCACCCGATAACCTGTAATACTCCGAACCGCCAAGTTCATCTTTTCGGGCTCCAAGTAAATATAAAAGATTTCCTGCGTTTTTAAGCTGCATTGTGGGAGCTTTTTCGTAATCTTCAATTTTACCCGCGCATGCAATAATAGCTGAAGGCGCTATTGGTTTGCCCTTGCTTTCATTATACAAGCTCACATTTCCTGAAATAATCGGAGTAGCATAATCCGGCGCGATTTTTAACGGCACACCTTCGCATGCTTCTTTTACACCCCTTACCCCCTCAACAAATTCCCACATCTGCTGCGGCTTTTCGGGATTTCCATAATTCAAGCAATCGGTTAACGCAATCGGATAAGCGCCAACAGCCGCAACATTTCTCATGGATTCAATAACCGCATTCATTCCCTGCAGGTACGGACTTATTTTGCCGTATCGGGGATTTCCGTCAGTACTTAAAGCGATGCCGGTTTTTTTAAGTTTTTCACTAACATCCTCGCCAAGCAAAGGCGCAAGAATTGTGGCATCAGCTTCACCTGATTCAACAACCGTATCACCTCTTACCTGCTTGTCGTATTTCTCAAAAACAGGCTTTCGTGACGCAATATTTTCCGACTCCAAAAGTGCAATCAGATCATCGGAATAGTCGGACTTTTCTTTAATCACAGGTTCACTGAATGTCCTTTTTGGAGCTTCTACCAATCTGTCGTACTGCAGCCCCTCGGTTAAATCTTTAGCCGGGGCATCAGCTTCTTTTTCATTATTAAACCAAATTGTGTAATTTCCTTTTTTTACTTTGCCCACATGCCTTGCTCCGGCATTTTCGGCAACCATTGGCAGGTCCCACGTTGTATTGTAATGATCAAGAATCATCTGCGTAAGATCGGGGTGGCATATCCACGCAAATCTTTCCTGCGTTTCTGAACACGCAATAACGGACGGATGCAGATTTTCCATGCCCACATGTATTTTATCGAGATACACATCGGCTCCATATCCGGCTTTTGCGACCTGTTCAATTGTTGAACAAACATTTCCCCCCGCTCCCATATCTTTAAATGAAACTTTATTCATGTAGCCTTTTTCTTTGATTATTCTGAACAAATCATACGTACTCACCAAAAGATGCCTCTTTAAAAACGGATTCGGCTGCTGCACAGCTCCTTTATTTGCTTCTTTGTCTTTTTCATCAAGCTCAATGGACGCAAAAGATGCCCCTCCCATGCCGCTGTTATCAGTGGGCTTTCCAACAATTATTATATCGTAACCTAAGTCGGCGGCTTCATCGGGCACAAAAGAATGAATAAGCTCCGAGCTTTTTACAAGCCCGAAAGCAACAACATTGACCAGGCAGTTATCATTAAAAGATTCGTCAAAATACATATCTCCTCCGAGATTCGGCACACCAATAGGATTGCCGTAACCCGCTATGCCCGCTACAACCCCGCCGGCAATTCTTCGCGATGTATTGTTTTTGATATCCCCAAAACGAAGCGGGTCCATTGTGGCGATTACTTTGCCTCCCATACAAACAACATCCCGCACAATGCCGCCGACACCTGTTGCGGCCCCCTCAAAAGGCACAATCTGCGATGGATGGTTGTGACTTTCATGAGCCATTATCAATCCGTATTTCTCGCCGTTCTCCTCAGCTATCTCGACAATACCGGCATCTTCCCCCACTCCCAGCATAACATTGGGCGCTTTTACGGGAAGCGATTTTAAATATTTTTTTGAACTTCTGTATGAACAGTGCTCCGAACACTGGATGCCAAAGATAACCGCCTCGGTTAAAGTGGGAGGCCTGCCCAGAATTTCCTCTGTTTTTCGAGCTTCGCTTACTGTAAGCCCAATTTTATTCTCCTTGAGAATCTTTTCGATTTCCTCATCTGTAAGAGTTGAAAAAGGGAGAGAAACGGGCATATTTTTTATTACTTAACAAAAGGAACAAGCGCCATAAATCTTGCTCTTTTTACGGCTCTGGCAATCATTTTTTGGTGCCTTAAACAGCTGCCGGAATAATATCGCGGCACTATTTTTGAATATTTTGTTATATACGGTGTAAGCAGTTTAATATTTTTATAATCAACATATTCTGATTTCTCAAGACAGAATGCACATGGTTTGTTGTACTTGTTTTTAGACATATAATTTATGCGGTTACATTATAATTTTAAATCCGAATCTTCAAGAATACTATTTAATTTTGAATCCAGATCCGAAATATCCATTGCGGGCTTTTCTTCTTTCTTGATTTCTTTTTTAACTTCTTTTTTAACCTCTTTTTTCAACTCTTTTTTAGACTCTTTTTCCTCTGTTTCTTTTACCTCTTTTTCAGGTTTTTTAACTGTTTTTCTTGGAGCCCCATATTTTTTCTTTTTAGCTTCTTCCTCTCTTTCCATTCGTGTTTTTTTTCTGTCCTCTTCGGTGATTTCAAGCTCTGAAAGCGGCTTAATCACGTAATCTTTGGGACTCTTAACAACCAGATGCCTTAAAACTTTCTGATTTAAAAATAAACCTTTTTCAAGATCTTTGATTTTTATTGGATCATAAGTAAAGTAAAAAATCACATAATAGCCTTTGTCCTGCTTTTTGATTGTATAAGCAAGATCGCGGATATTCCAAATATCCTCGTGGTAAATTTCTCCACCGGCATCTTTAATGTGCTTTCGGATTTCATTCAGCTCCTTTTCGGTGTCCGTGTCGGACATATCAGGAAAAAGAATAACCATAAGCTCGTACCTGCTTATCTCATCGGGTGTTTGCGGCGTTGAATTTTCAACGGTTTTTGGAACCATCTTCTTTGGGTTAATTATATAAGCTCAGGTCATTTTTCAGCCGGAGCAAAAGTTCTTTTAAAAAAATGCAGTGGAAAGTTAACAGAAAAATCTGTGATTTGCAAGAAAAAAAATAAGGATATGCGATATGCCCTCCGGGGTATACGATACCCCGACTACAACAGGTTTACGGCTATTATCAGCCCTCCCAAAGCAAACAAATAATATGCAAAAGGCCTTAGCGTGTGCTTTTTCAAAAATCTCATCAAAAAATATACGGCACCAAACGATGCAACAAGCGATGCCGCAAATCCTGTTATCATCGGCGCCGCACCCAAAGCAAAATCACTTGCGGTTAAATTTTTTATTCCCATAAATATGCCGGCTCCAAGTATGGCCGGTATGGCCATTAAAAAGGAAAACCGTGCGGCTTTTTCACGCGGGATCCCCAAAAAGAGCCCGGCTGAAATTGTCGAACCCGACCTTGAAACTCCGGGAATAAGAGCGGCAGCCTGAGCACATCCTATAATTATTGAATCCTTAAACCCGATTTCTTTTTTCGTTTTATATTTTTTTAAAGCTTTTTCCGCAAGAATAAAAATCTCGCCAACGATTATCATAAAAATTCCCACGTACCATACGTTTCTAAAAAGATAATCAATTCCGTCTCCAAACAAAAGCGCCACTGCAACAGCCGGTATTGTGGCAATTATTAAATATCCGATAAGTTGTTGGTATTCCTTAATCTGCGGATTTGTTTTATACAAACGTAAAAAAGCAAGAAATCCTTTAATCAGACCGATAAAATCCTTCCAGAAATAAATTATTATCGCGCTTAAACTGCCAAGATGCAGCATAACGTCAAAAATTTTGAGGTTTTCAACATCCAAATTCAGGTAATTTTCCGTTATCACAAGATGCCCTGACGAAGAAACAGGCAAAAATTCCGTTACCCCCTGCAGCAAACCTAAAAACAACGCCTCAAAAATTCCCATTTTATTATATGTTTAATGTCTGAATGATCTTATTCCCGTGAACACCATAGACATACCCAGCTCATCAACACGCTTAATCACCTCTTGATCCCTTATTGAGCCGCCGGGCTGAATAATGGCTTTTATACCGGCTTTATAAGCTTGCTCAACTCCGTCCGGAAAAGGAAAAAACGCATCGGACGCCATAACGGATCCGGGCACCTTTTTGCCTCCTTTTGAAGTAGCTATATTTACCGAATCAACGCGCGACATCTGGCCGGCTCCCACACCTGTTGTAACCATGTTTTTCGCAAACACAACCGCGTTTGATTTAACATGCTTAACAACCGTTCGCGCAAACAGCATGTCGCGGATCTGCTCTTTGGTGGGCTTTTTTTTGCTTACGATTTTAAGATCTTTTTCGGTAACAATGCGCGTATCCGCATGCTGAATAAGAACACCTCCGGCAACTTTTTTAATATCGATTTTTTCGGAATCGGGGTAGAGCTTGCCTGTTTCCAGAAGCCTTAAATTAACTCTTTTGGACAGTTTTTTAAGCGCTCCGTTTGTAAAGGACGGAGCCACTATTATCTCAACAAATATTTTCTTTTTATTAATATAATCAACAATATTTTCGGTACACGGACGGTTCATTGCGACAACACAACCGAACGCAGAAAGGGGATCCGCTTCGTAAGCTTTTTTAAAGGCATCCTCAATTTTATCGCAAACCGCAACACCGCACGGATTTGTATGTTTAAGCACCACGACCGCCGGTTTTTCAAAATCTTTTACGTGTTCAAGCGCGGCATCGGTATCCAAAATATTATTAAACGAAAGCTGTTTACCCTGAAGAATTTTTGCATTGGTTACATTTGGCTGGCTGTTGTAAGGGTTTTTAAAGAAAACCGCTTTCTGATGAGGATTTTCTCCGTATCTTAAGCTGAAAAGTTTTTCATAATGCAGATCCATCAGTTCGGGCTCGCCGGTGATTGTTCTGAAATAATTATTAATCGCCTGATCGTACTTGGCGGTCATGTAAAAAGCTTTTGAAGCCAATTTCGCCCTTGTTTCAAGCGGAACCTCCCCCTGCTTTTCAAGGTAACGGATTATTTTTTTATAATCGGATGGATCGGGGACAACAGTTACATACTGATAATTTTTTGCAGCCGAACGAACCAGCGAAGGCCCGCCTATATCAATATTTTCAATTGTCGGAACCTTTTCAAAAGGATAAAGATTAACAACAACCATATCTATAAGCTTGATATTGTTGGCGACAACCTCCTCCATATGCATTTCATTGTCGCGTATGGCAAGAATTCCGCCATAAACAAGCGGATGAAGTGTTTTAACTCTGCCGTCCATCATTTCAGGAAATCCGGTAAATTCGGTTATATCAATAACTTTTATTCCGTTATCCGTAAGTTCTTTTGCAGTGCCGCCGGTTGAAATTATTTCAATTTCAAGAGCCTGCAGTTTTTTTGCGAATTCAACTATGCCTTTCTTGTCTGAAACGCTTATTAAAGCTCTTCTTATCGGATTAAAGTGCGGTGTCTGCATATATTAATTTGTTAACATTTGTTAACCGGATCGTAGCCTCCCTTGCTGCACGGATTGCAGCGCAGAACCCGGTAAATACATTTCCCCATGCCGATTATAACTCCTTTCTGCTCTACAGCCTCTTTGCAGTACTGTGAACAGGTGGGCTTATATTTACAATAACCGTAAGGAAAATACTTCTTAAGAGGTCCGTGGTCAAAAGATAAAGTTTTTTGATATAAAACAATCATCGACGACACAATGAACCTCGGAAATCTGATAATTGCGGTAAATACTTTCCTTATAATGTCACATTAAAAATTAAAGCCTAAGCAATCTTATTCGATGAAGGTTCTTTTGTAAAGAATTTTAATAGTAGTTTGCGGGATTGGCTTTTACACCGTTAACGCGTACTTCAAAATGAAGATGAATTCCTGTTGCTCCGTAAACTCTTCCTGTATTACCCATTCTTCCTATGACTTCTCCCTGATTAACATATTGCCCTTCGGAAACCGTTAAATAATCCATATGAGCATATAATGTCTGAATTCCGTTTCCGTGATCAATAATTATATGGTTGCCGTATCCGCCGCCCCATGTGCCTGATGATGCTTTAATAACTGTTCCCGCTGCACCGGCCCAGATGGGAGGTTTGCTTCTGTCGGCAATATCAACAGCCAAATGGCCGCTTCTGTATCCCTGTGAAATTTTTCCGCGGGTCGGATATATAAGGAATTTCCCCAATGCCGGTGCTGTGCTTGTTCCTTCAAGCGCAACGCGCGTTCCGGATTCTCCTCTTGCAACAGTTGTGGATCTATATGAGGCTGAATCAATAACCGGAGCGGTTACAATAAGTTTTCCTCCCGGAATAAACACATTCTGTCCGGCTGATATAGTATCTTCTGAAAATCCGTTCTGCGTCATAATCAACGCCTTATCAACACTATATAAAGATGCGATTTTATCAAGAGACTGACCACTTTTAACAACGTGCGACACTCCGTCCACAGGAGGTATTACAAGCTGCATTCCGACTTTTAATACACTTGTATCGGAAAGTCCGTTTTCCCATTTTAAAGTTGTGGTTTTTAAACCGTATGATTCTGCAATTGTTGACAAAGTTTCGCCTGACTGAACCGTATGAACGGCTTTATCTGTCATCTGTGATCTGTCGGATTCATTTGTCTGCGGATTAACCGGCATTAAAAAACCACTGTCATCCGCAATGATGCCGCTGGGCATTGCAGTCCCCTCATACGCGTAAAAACTGTCTGTTTCTGAAAAAGCGATATTTGGTGTATATGAAGTAATTATTATAAAGAATAAAGTAAAAGCCAGCGCCCGTTTTATAACTTGCGTATCGGATACTGATTTGATTGATGTGATTGATTTTCTTACAACCGGAGTCCTTCTTGCAAGGGGAAGATTCCCAAAAAGGCCGGTCACCTTATTAAGAGCTAATGCTATGCTCTGAGCTTTTGAAAATATTCTTTTATGTCGCATTTTTGCAGCGACTTTATTAACCGAGAGTTGTGACTGATAGGTTGTGTTTATAAGGTGTTTTCCTTTAAGTTAACGCCGGATCCTTTTCATGTCTTATTCCAACGTGGCAGACATTGCCTTTTTTTGTTTCCAACCAATTGTTAACGGTACCAGAGTTTATATTCTTAATCAATTAGTTGTCAAGTTGTTTAAAACTTTTTTATCGAAATCACCTCAAATAATACTAACACATGCCATAAACCATCAAAAGGACTACGGGTTGACAAAAGAGGGTGAATGTTTAATGATAGGGTTTGTGATTTTTGGCTTAAAATAAACACGTACTGTTAAAAAATGGCTCAAGAAAGGGTTAATTTTTAGCAGGGTTTAAAGTTTGCCTCACCAGATAAACAAAACCTCGTCAAGAAGCCGAAATGTTTGACAAATGGAACGGTTATTTTTTGATTAATGATTTAAGAGGGCTCAATTCTTTAAAAAAATTATTTTTACACCCGCACAAAAGGGCTTTCTTCAGATCAGAATCCCTATAATCATTTTAAAAAAAACGCCGCTAATATTCACAAACAATATTTCATTTTGTAAATGTTGAAGATTGTATCCACACCTGCATTTTGTTGCTCTATCGAATTCTGATGAACAAAATCATGATGGGATTTACACAGCGGCATGAGATTCTCGTGATTACGTTTAATAGCAAATCTCTCCTGATGATGAAATTGTTCGGCTGGCTTATTGCAGCCTTTGTACGCGCAATGACTGTTGTGTTTTTCTTGAAGGTCGCGTTTGGTTTTTGCAGGGATGTAACGCGTAACTATCTGCTTATTCCCACCCGCATCCTTTAATTCTGGGATAACTTTTTTTAGTTGAGTTCGGGGACCTGATGCCGATGCCTTTTGTTCGTTTGTCGCGCGTTTAACCATTTCTTTTAATGCAAAATTCCAATCAACCCGTTCTTTTCTCTCTTTTTCAAGTTGAAGTTTAAATTTCCTAAGTTCAAATTCCGTCTCTTCGTCTATCTGGATTGTGAATGTTTTTTTATCATGAATTTGAGGATATGCAAACCCCAGTTCAACTTTCTCATCTTCTCCAAATAAACCTATTTGCTCTTCTGTCTGCGGAATTTTTCTATCGCCGCTGTTTCCCGTTTCCTCCCCGGGGAGGGTGGTTCTACCATCAGTTTTTCGGATCATCTCTCTTACATAAATCTCCAAAGATGACTTTGTCATGTTTTTAACCTTTTCTGAAAGATCCTTTTCGTTTTTCTTATTTGCAACACAGGCGACCACCCTTAATTTACTTAATCCAACCTCGCCAATCAAAGCTTTCATCTTTGGTAATTCTTTAAATTTTTCATTCACTCTTAAAACCTCGTCAACGCTGTCGTGGCTTACCCCGGCCAGTTTTGCCGCAAATTCACGGATGGAACAATAGCCGCATTTTTTATACAAACGCCTTTTCGCCACTTCCGGAATTGCCGCAATAAATTTGCGCGACCAGATTCGCGCGTTAAATCCGACTATTTTACAGTATTTATACAGGTCTTTATCGGAAAAATGTTCAAAATTGGTCGGGTTGAAATTTAAAATTTTTTCGGGAATTGAAAAATTTTGTATAAAATTTTGTAAAGTTTTAACCGGACCAGACGGATGGAATTTTATAAAATTTGATGTAGAGTTTTCCATAATTTTTGAGTTAAACAATAAAGGATTTTAACATCAAAATCGTACCACAAATCTACACTTGATTTCAAACGATAAATGGCTTAGAGTAAGCAAAATATGATATTTTGAAATAAGTATCTCAGCTCTGCAATTTCGTCTAGTAATATTATTAAACAACATGCGAAAAAGTT
The DNA here is from genome assembly GCA_016928915.1 of Candidatus Peregrinibacteria bacterium. GTDB lineage: Bacteria > Patescibacteriota > Gracilibacteria > UBA1369 > PNNO01 > JAFGJT01. Next base: position 159,296 of record JAFGJT010000017.1, on the reverse strand, counting down.
AGGGAAAATTTAAAAGCCCCCCCGTCAACCTGTCGAGATCCAAATTTATTACTCTTTCCGCCCGATTCCAATTTCTCCGATTTTATTGACATTCTTAAGGCAATTTCATATAATTGGCAAAACAATATTCGCGGTTAACTAGCGGTTCAAATTCCTCCCCGGGGAGGCAATGAAACCCTGATAAAGTTATAAAAATCGCACTATTAGGAACCGCGAATAACCGCTTCTACCTAACAATTTATGGCTTCCATCAAAGACTATAAAATAGCAACTCTCGGATCACACAGCGCACTTCAAATTCTAAAGGGCGCGCATGACGAGGGGTTTGAGACTATTTGTATTTGCCGAAAAGGGTATAGGAAGCCTTATGAAAGTTTTAAGGTAGCGGATGAAATTATTGAGATCGAACATTTTCATGACTTTTTTGAGATTGAAGATCAGTTAATAAAAAAGAATGCCATACTTATTCCTCACGGATCATTTGTGGCTTATATAGGACCTGAAAAGGTAAAAGATATAAAAGTTATGCATTACGGAACAAGAGGAATTCTTGAACATGAATCCGACAGGGAAAAGGCAAGAAAATGGCTTGAAAAAGCCAAATGCAAGACTCCAAAAATATTTAAAAAACCAGAAGAAATTGATAGACCGGTAATTATTAAATTCCATGGAGCCAAAGGAGGAAAAGGTTATTTTATCGCCAATTCCCCCGAAGATTTCTATGACAGCATTAAGGATTTTCCAGAAGATGAAAAGTATGTCATTCAGGAATATATCGTCGGCGTTCCAATGTACACCCATTATTTTTACTCCCGCGTTACAGAGGAGCTTGAGGTAATGAGCTTTGATAAACGCTATGAATCAAACGCCGATTCAATCGGACGAATTGCCGCTCGCGATCAGCTGGATGCGAATATTAAAACCAGTTACACCATAACGGGAAATATGCCAATGGTAATAAGGGAATCAATCCTTCCCGAAGTGTTTGAAATGGGTGAAAATATTATTAAGGTTTCAAAAGAACTTGTTGGAGACGGGCTTTTTGGTCCATTTTGTTTAGAAGCGATTGTTGATCCGAATTTAAACTTTTATGTTTTTGAAATTTCTGCGAGAATAGTTGCCGGAACAAATCCTTATGTTGACGGCTCGCCTTACACATGGCTCAGATACGATGTGCCCATGAGTACGGGAAGAAGAATTGCCTTGGATATTAAAATGGCGATTGAACAGGATTGTCTGGAAAAAGTACTTGGATAAAATATTTGGATAATTATATCAATATGTATAACGTCACCGACATTAAAAATTTAACTATCGGGGTTCTTGGAGGTCACAGTGCTTTGGATGTTTGCCACGGGGCAAAAAAATATGGCTTTAAAACCCTTGCAGTATGCCAAAAAGGACGCGATTTAACTTATTCAAAATATTATAAAACGCGCGACGGAAAAGGCTGCATAGATGAAGTTATAATGGTGGATAAATTCGATGATATATTGAAACCGGAAATTCAGAAACAGCTGCTCGATAGAAATACAATCTTTATCCATAACAGATATTTTTGGGTTTATTTTAAAGATTTTTCAAAAATTGAAAACGACTTTAAAGTGCCGATTTACGGAAGCCGTTCACTGGTTAAACTAGAGGAAAGAGACCAGCCGAATAATCAGTATGTACTGCTTGAGAAAGCCGGAATACGAACACCTAAGATTATTAGAAGAGGTGACTCTGGAATGAAAGATGAAAAATTGAAAAAAATTCTTGAAAATTATTTTGAAGGAAGCGGAAGACCGCTTCTTGTTAAAGTTAACGAGGCGATCCGGGGATATGAAAGGGCTTTCTTCATTGTTACAAAAACAAATGAGTTTTTTGAGACAAGCGAAAAAATGATTAAAGAAGGGAAGATTACAAAGAAAGATCTGGATAACGCTGTGATTGAGGAATTCGTGATTGGCGCGCAGGTGAACTTTAATTTTTTCTATTCGCCTTTAACGGATGAACTTGAGTTACTCGGAACCGATACACGTAGACAAACGAGTTTAGACGGCTTTTTAAGGCTTAATTCAGTTGTTCAGATAAAACTGCTTGAAAGCGGGTACACCCCCACAATGATTGAAACCGGACACATTGCATGCACTGTAAAAGAATCAATTCTGGAAAAAGCATTTGCCGCAGGTGATAAATTTGTAAAAACTTTAAAGAAAGAAGTTCCTCCGGGAATAATCGGACCGTTCGCTTTGCAGGGCGCTGTTTCATCCGAAGAAGGCAGAGAAGAAATAATAATTTTTGATGTAAGCATGAGAATTCCGGGTTCGCCGGGAACTGTGTTTACGCCTTATTCAAGGTATTTATACGGGGACAGCATAAGCTACGGGGAAAGGATTGCGATGGAAATAAAACAAGCAGTATCTTTAAACCGCTTAAACGAAATTTTAACATAATACAGATGAAAGCAGTTCTTCTTGCCGCGGGCAGAAGCCAAAGAATGCAGCCCGTGCCTGATAAAAATTTTTTAATGTTTCTGGGAAAACCGCTTGTTGTACACCAGATTGAACAGCTGATTAATGCAGGTTTCAGGGATATTATCATTGTGGGCGGCGCTCATAATTTAAATTCGTTAAAAGCTTTAACTAAATCTTTTAATTTTAAAAAAGCCAAATTAAGCTTCGCCGAACAGAAAAACCTTGATGACGGGATGGCCGGAGCGATAATAAGTCTTAAAAATAAAATTATTGACCATGAACCTGTTATTTTTGTAAGTTCAAATGACGTTGTTGACGGGAAGGCCTTTGATCTGATGAAAAAGGCTTGTTCTGATAAAAAAAACGGCTCATGCATTCTGGCAAAAAGAGTAATAAAATATTTTCCGGGAGGTTATTTAAAAACAAACAAACAGGGTTTTATTCAGAAGATAATTGAAAAACCCGCTGAAGGAAAAGAGCCGAGTGATCTTGTAAACATTGTTATCCACTGCCACAAAAATCCTAAAAAACTTATTGAGGTTCTTGAAAAAACCAAAACAACCAAGGACGACAGGTACGAAGTTGCGCTCGATAAACTGATTAAAGCCGGCCACAAACTTAAGGCTGTTGAATTCGACGGCTTCTGGCAGCCGGTAAAATATCCATGGCATGTATTTAAAGTAATGCAATTTTTCCTCAAAAATATAAAAAAGAAAATTTCGATAAAAGCTGAAATCTCAAAACGTGCGGTTATAAACGGAAATGTAATTATTGAAAATGGCGTTAAAATTTATGACAATGCTGTAATAAACGGACCTTCCTACATCGGTCAAAACACAATTATTGCAACCAGTGCTCTTGTGAGAGACTCAATGATAAATGAAAACTGTGTAATCGGTTTCGCAACTGAAATCGCAAGATCATATTTAGGAAACAATGTATGGACCCACACAAATTATATTGGGGACAGTATAATTTCGGACAACTGTTCGTTTGGTTCGGGAACAGTAACGGGAAATTTAAGGTTGGATGAAGGTGATATTTCCGTAAATATTCGGGGGCAGAAAGTCAATTCCGGCATGAATAAATTCGGCCTGATCACAGGCGAAAATATCCGCGCGGGAATAAACACTTCATTTATGCCCGGAGTAAAAATCGGTTCAAATTCCATGATTGGCGCGGGAATAATTATTCCTTATGATATACCGGAAAACAGCTTTGTTATAGGTAAAGTTGATCTTGAGATAAAACCGAACAAAGCCAAGGTTTCAAACGGATCAAGAGAAGAGATGATGAAGAAACTAAAGTAAAAACAACTGATATATTTTTATACTTGTTTTCTATGTCTGCGGGTTATTAACTAAGCAACTTTTTGCTTATTTAAACAATATAAAATTGGTTCCAGATGTTGCCAAGAAAATTTTAAAGTAATACCCTGCGGGCGATATGAAATACCCAATTCAACTCACACCAAAGGAAAGACTGCTAAAGGCGGTTCAGATGCGAAAAGATATTGTTGAAATGGTTCATGCCGCAAACTCAGGTCATCCCGGCGGATCTCTTTCATCTGTTGAAGTTCTTGTTCATATGTTTTATGAAGTGTTAAAAATCGATACCGATAATCCAAAATGGGAGGACAGGGATTATTTTATTTTCTGTAAGTGTCATATAACTCCGGCTATATATTCCATACTTTCACGCGTAGGTTTTTTTGATCCGGCCACATTAAACACTTTCAGAAAAATGGGGTCGGAACTTCAGGGGCACCCTTCAAGATTTTATCCGAAAGGAATTGAGATGAGCGGGGGTTCACTCGGACAAAACATATCTATTACTCAGGGTGTTGCGCTTGGACTTAAGGCTCAGGGCAAAGCAAACAGAGTATATGGTTTATCAAGCGAGGGGGATCTCCAGGAAGGATGTTCTTGGGAGGCGTTAATGTCCGCGGCTCACTATAGGCTTGATAATCTCACTCTTTTTGTTGATTACAACAAATTACAGATAGACGGCAATGTTGAGGATGTTATGGGTGTTGCTCCTCTTGATGAAAAATTTAAAGCTTTCAACTGGCACACAATTGTTGTTAATGACGGACATGATTTTGACGAAATCATTGCGGCGGTTAAACAGGCGGAAACATTAACAGGCAGGCCGAAAGTCATAATTTTAAATACAGTAAAAGGCAAAGGAATTTCGTTTATGGAAAATAATGCGGGATGGCACGGAAAGGCTCCCAGTGATGAAGAGTTAAAAATTGCTCTGGACGAGCTCAATAAAAAAGAACAGGAAATTTTAACCATGCAATAATGGCTGGAAGAGAAATGTTACTAACAAGACAGGGATGGGCGGACGCTTTAATCGAACTGGGTGAAAAAGACCCGAAAGTTGTTGTGCTTGATGCGGATCTTGCGAAATCAACTTTAACAAGTTTATTTAAAGAAAAATTCCCGAAAAGATTTTTTGATATTGGAATCGCGGAACAAAATATGATTAATACTGCCGGAGGATTATCGTTAACCGGTTTAATACCTTTTGTATCAACATACGGGGTTTTTGTATCAGGAAGAGCATGGGAGCAGATAAGAACAAGCATCTGCTACGGTGAATTAAATGTTAAATTCGGAGGCGCGCACGGAGGAGTTTCAGTGGGTCCTGACGGTGCGACTCATCAGGCGCTTGAGGAAATTACAATTATGAGAGTGCTGCCAAAAATGACTGTTATTGTTCCCAGCGATTATTATGAAACCAAAAAAGCCGTTCTTGCCGCGGCAAAAATAAACGGACCGGTTTATATAAGATTCGGCAGAGAAAAAGTGCCTGTAGTTACAAAAGCCGATTCATTGTTTGAAGTCGGAAAAGCAAATATTATGAAAGAAGGCAAAGATGTAACGATTGTTGCATGCGGCGCAATGGTTGCTGAAGCGCTTGATGCAGCGGAAATTTTAGAAAAAGAGGGAATAAGCGCCGAAATAATAAATCTGCATACAATTAAACCTATTGATAAAAACTGTTTAATTGATTCAGTTAAAAAAACCGGCTGCGTTGTAACAGCAGAAGAGCACCAAATGGCCGGGGGAATGGGAAGCGCGGTGTTTGAACTTCTTGCACAAAACTATGCTGTTCCCGGAGAAATGGTCGGTGTTAACGATACCTTCGGCGAATCGGGCCAACCGAGAGAATTAATGGTAAAATACGGATTAACCTCTAAGGAGATTTGCGAGAAAAGCAAAAAAGTCATTATCAGAAAAAAATAATTTATACATTAATCCATTATTAAAATGAAACCATTTTCACAAAGAATGCCGCGACTGGGTACTGAAAACGCTTTTTCAGTAATTAACAAGGCAAAAAAATTTGAAAAAGAAGTTTTAGCTCCTAAAGGAGAGCACCTTGTCTATCTTCAGATTGGAGAACCCGGCTTTGATACGCCAAAAAACATTAACGATGCGGCAATAGAAGCGATCAAAAAAAATATGACTCATTATACCGCCACTCCGGGAATTCCCGAGCTGCGTGAAGCTGTGGCAAAATATACCTCAAGGAATGCATGTGAAAATTATGATGCTGAAGATGTTGTAATAGTTCCGGGCGGTAAGCCGGTTATGTTTTATATGCTAAATGCGCTCATTGATCCGGGCGACGAAGTTATAATTCCGAATCCCGCATATCCGATTTACGGCTCTGTAACGGAATATCTTGGTGGCAAAGTGGTTCCCATACAGCTAAAAGAGGAAAACGATTTTAATTTTACAGCCGAAGATCTCAAACAACTTATTACGGATAAAACCAAACTCATAATTATAAACACTCCTCATAATCCCACAGGGGGCGTGCTTACAAAAAAATTGATTGAAGAACTTGCCGAACTGGCGAAGAAACATGATTTATGGGTTCTTTCTGACGAAATTTACGACCGCATTGTTCATGAAGGCGAACATTTTTCAATCACAAATGTTGAAGGAATGCCTGAAAGAACCGTTGTACTAAACGGTTGTTCAAAAACATATGCAATGACCGGCTACCGTATAGGCTGGGCTGTTACAAAAAATAAAGATATGGCAAAAGCAATTGAACAGCTTGCGTGCAATGATACCTCATGCACCAACACAATGGCTCAGTATGCAGCTCTTGAGGCTGTTACCGGTCCACAGGAGCCTGTTGAAGAAATGGTAAAAGAATACAAAAAAAGACGGGATCTTTTACACGGGCTTATAAACGACATCCCCGGTATGCACTGCAAACTGCCAAAAGGAGCCTTTTATTTAATGGTCAATGTAAAGGAAATTTTAAATAAACTAAATATTTCGGCGGCAAAACTCTGTGATATGCTCATGGAAGAAGCTCATGTCCTTATTCTTCCCGGCACTTGTTTCGGTTTGTTTGGCGATGATTTCGTACGTTTTTCCTATGTTTCAACTGAAAAAAATATTATTGAAGGAGCGGCACGTATAAAAAAATACATTGAAAGCATCTATAAATAACAATCCACTGAAATGGCTAACATCTATGTAACGCGACGAATTCCCGAAAAAGGTTTAAAAATGCTTAAAGAGAAGTTCGGAAAGTTTGAAATGAACGAAGAGGATCGTGTTCTCACGCGCGAAGAATTATTAGAAAAAGTTAAGGGCCGCGATGCTGTTTTGTCGCTTTTAACGGATACAGTTGATGACGAAGTTTTAGCAGCAGCAGGACCGCAGTGTAAAATTTTTTCCAATTATGCCGTAGGTTTTAATAATTTTGATCTTGCCGCAGGAACAAAACACGGCATTATGATGACCAATACTCCCGGTGTTTTAACTGATACTACAGCGGATTTTGCAATCGCACTGATGTTTGCCTGCGCAAGAAGAACTGTTGAGGGGGATAAATTTATGCGTGAAGGAAAATACAAGGGGTGGGGTCCGATGCTTATGCTCGGCAAAGAGATTACAGGCAAGACACTCGGAATTATGGGAGCAGGAAGAATCGGAGGAAATATTGCCGTTAAAATGGCAAAAGGTTTCGGGATGAAAGTGCTGTACATAGACAGAAGCGGAAAACCCGAACTGGAAAACGAAATAAGTGCAAAAAAAGTTGATATTGAAACTCTTTGCGGAGAAAGCGATTATATCTCAATCAATTTGAACTACACTCCCGAAACACATCATTTGATTAATGAAAATCTTTTGGGTCTTATGAAAAAAGACGCAATTTTGGTTAACACCGCAAGAGGCCAAATTATTGATGAAAAAGCTTTAGTTAAACATTTAAAAGCTGTGCCGACTTTTCAGGCCGGACTGGATGTGTTTGAAAACGAACCCGCAATGGAACAAGGTCTTACCGAGCTTGATAATGTTATTCTGGCTCCTCACGTAGGATCCGCAACCATAGAAACAAGGGAAAAAATGGCTGTAATTGCCGCGCAAAATATTATTGACGCTCTTGAGGGAAGAACACCCGAATTTGTTGTTAATCCGGAAGTTTTAAATAAATAATAAATGAATAAAGATTTAAGGGCGCAGATTCTCGATATTGCTCTTAATACCCTTCAAAACATTCTTCCTGACAGATTAATCAAGAAAGAATTAATGAAGGTAAATTTTAAGAAATACAACAATATTTTTGTTGTGGGTGCGGGCAAGGGGGCTTCAAAAATGGCTGAAGCAACCGAAAAACTATTAACAGACCGAATTAAAGCAGGACATATTAATATTCCCGAAGAAGAAAAAACTCCCGCAATAAAACATATTAAATTTTCACATTCTTCGCATCCCCTTCCGAATAATAACGGGGTTAAAGGAGCAAAAAAAATATTACAAATTGCAAACAATGCTAAAAAAGGCGACCTGGTTATAGGCCTTATATCGGGAGGAGGATCAGCATTAATGCCGCTTCCCGTAGATCATATAACTCTTAAAGAAAAAGTTAAAACAACCCACGAGCTTTTAAAATGCGGGGCAAATATTCATGAAATCAACACAATCAGAAAGCATCTTTCGCAGGTTAAAGGCGGGTTTTTGGCCAAAGCCGCGTATCCGGCCGATGTATTGGTTCTAGTTATTTCCGATGTTCTGGGCGATTATTTAAGCGTAATCGCTTCGGGGCCTTTTGCTCCTGATAACTCAACTTTTAAGCATGCTTTAGCCATTTTAAGAAAATATAAAATATTAAATAAAGTCCCCGTTTCAGTAAAAAAATATTTATCGGAATCAAAAATCGAAACACCAAAAAAAGGGAATGTTTGCTTTAAAAAAGTAAAACATATTATTCTGGCAAACCATGAAACAGCCGCTAAAGAAGCCTATAAAATAGCAAAAGCTAAAAAAATGAATCCGAAAATCCTTGATACTCAATTTGAAGGCGAGTGCAGAAAAAAAGCGGTTGAATTAATAAAAAAATTAAAAGGAAAAAATAATTTATTTATACTATCCGGTGAAACAACAGTAAAAATTAAAGGAACCGGGAAAGGCGGCAGAAATCAGGAATTCGTACTTGCCGCAATTAATGAAATCTCAAAAAATCCTTCAAAATACTATGATTTTGTAATACTTTCGATTGGCACAGATGGCGTAGACGGAATGTGTCCCGTAAAAACAGCGGGTGCAATAGCAACAAAAAAGACCCTAATTAAAGCCAAAAAACTCAAACTAAATATTCAGGAATATCTAAATAATAACGACTCCTATCACTTCTTAAAAAAAACCGGTGATTTAATAATTACAGGACCGACAGGTACAAATCTTGGAGATTTGACAATTATAAACTTTTATTTGCCAGTTTTCTGATAACTTCAGGGTATAATTTCTTCTCCTCAGCCTGGACTTTGTCTTTTAACGTGTCCACTGTCTCCCCCGGTTCGATTTTAACTTTAGCCTGAGCGATTATCGGACCCGTGTCTACATCTTCTGTAACATAATGAATTGTGCATCCTGTCTCTTTTTCATTGGCTGCGAGAACAGCTTCGTGGACGTTTCCGCCAAAAAATCCCGCACCTCCATATTTTTTTATATCTGTTGCGGGGTGAATATTGATTATTTTATTTTTGAATTCCCTAACGAACCAAGGGCTCAAAATGCGCATATAACCTACAAGGACAATTAAATCCGCTTGTTTGTCCTTGATAATTTGAGCCATTTGTTTATCAAATTCTTCCCTTGTTTTACCTTTTTGGCTTATAAAATGAGTTTCAAAGCCCTGCTCTTTTGCTCTCTTGAGCGCATAGCAATTCTTTTTATTGCTTATAACAGCGGAAAGTTCGATTCCGGGCATTTTTCCGACCTTCATTTCGTCTATTATTGCCTGAAGGTCTGTTCCTCTTGTTGATGCCAAAACTATTATTTTGAACATATTATTTTTTGCTAACAAAGCGTTTAAAATCGTTATTATAAATACCGTAGAAAAGGTCTTCCCTCAAGGGAATATTCTTAATTATTTCCGCTTTATGAATAAATTTAACATTTGCCCCCCTTATATGCGCAAACGGCTTCTTCTCGTTTGTTTCACCCATTTCAAGAAGCGCGGCGGTCGCAATAGAGTCTGCAATAGCCCTTTGTGTAAACTGAAATTCGTTACCATATATGTCCTTTTTATTGCGGCAATCTTCTATACCTTCGAAACCATAGTGCCCTATAGAAATGCCATGGACACCTAAACGTAAGGGTTCACAGGCTGAATCAGCGATGATTACTCCTAAATCATTCAATTTATATTTCTTTTTTAATGCTTTTTGAATTAATTCAGCCGACTTTTTGGGATTTTTAGGCCAAAGCACAACATGTTCCTTCATTATATTAGACCGATCTATTCCGGCATTTGCCGTTAAATGCCCGTAATTTAATGTCAACCAGCAGCAATCCGATGGAAACAGCTTCCTTCCTTCCTTTAGAATTAAAGCCTTCAAATCGCCCGTTTTAAAATTTTCACTTTTCACTTTTGCTATTCTGCCTTCAGATACAGCCAAAACCTTAGAAGATATAACAATAATATCCTTGTTTCTTAATTGAATTTTATTCTTTTTTAGTACTTTTATAAAAGCATTAAGAATGTCATCTTTTGGCTTAATTATATCGCTTTTTAACCCTTTTATCTGCAACTTAGAAAATTAATTATATATATGTCTATCTGTATATTTTGACTAAATTAAACAGATTGTATAAGATTATATGATACGCTGAAACGATAGATAGTAATTATATGATGCCCTTGTCGAACCTGATCCTTAAAATAACCGGTGACTAAAGCATAGCAGAAAGCGCGAGCAATTGAAAAGTTTTCAAAGGTTTGCGTGTTCTGCTCTGCGATTGGCCCTTCTCGACCAGCCGGGCCGACCACACCTTTGCCTGGTGGTGTCCTTGGTACAGCTTGCTGTCCTTGAGTCGTCACATTAAACAGGCGGTCTGTGGCAGGACTAAAAATATCAGCCAAAGTATAGCAGAATCAAAACTTTATGGTTTGGTCACCGTAATACAAAAACAAATTCCTTATGTTTCTCGAGTCGCGTACAAATATACATGCGGCCGATAGAATCGGAATTTTTATCCCCCCTTTTTATAAGGGGGTTTTTCTTTATGAAGAAGGCGGCGTCTGAGTCTGCGGTTCAGGTTTTGTTTCAGGTGCGGGGGTTGTTTCATCATGCTCCTGATCCCGGATTTGCTGTATCTCCTGCTGAACTGTTAAAAACGTGGCTCCGGGCCTGTCTACTGCCGGCCCTTTGGAAACATATGGTTTGAAAGAAGGCGATGGCTGATTAGGTATAGTTTTGGATTCCTTCACCTGAGCCAGCCACTCCGGTAGCTTTGCAGCGTCAACAACAGTAGCTTCGTGCTCAGCTACAATATCTTTATCGTAATCCAAAGTAACCCTGTGGAAGTCGTATCTGATATTCATATTATCAAACGCCTGCAGCAGTTTTAATGTTAAATCACTCTTTATTTTTAGCCATGCGCTTTTTGAATCAACCCACGCTCTAACCACCATATCAACATTGTTATCGCCCCACTCTGTAACAAGAACAACCGGTTTAGGCTCCATTAAAACTCCTTTTGTATGCTGGGCAACCGCATAACATGTTTTTATGGCAAGCTCAATATCTTCTCCGTAAGATGCGCAAACCCCGACCTCAATTCTTCTGAAAGGATTTGATGTAAAACTTTTTACCTGCTTTGTAAAAAGCTGGGAATTTGGGACTATAACTTTTGTTCCGTCTATTGCTTTTAAAATGGTCGCTCTTGCCTGAATATCAATAATTTTACCAAGCGTGCCGTCCACTTTGATCATATCGCCGATTGTAAAATGTTTCTGAGCCAGAATCATAACGCCCGCCAAAAAATTTGTAATAATATCCCTTAATGCAAAACCTATACCAAAGCCGGCAGCGGCTATGATTACAGTTAAATCAATACCGGCAATATTCAACGCAACTGTTGCGCCTATTATTAATGTAACCGCAGCGGCTGTTCTTCCCGCAAGGATCTGTACTTCTTTATGCTCTTCAAAAGCCGCTGACATGCGGCTTTCAACAATTCCTTTAATTGCTTTTGAAATAAGAAAGAAAAGAACAAAAACTATAAAAGCCGCAATAAAGGAAGGTATTTTAACAATAACGAAATCCAAAATACCGGCAAGCTGGGCTTGCGTTTCGTCTTTTACCTGTGTCGCAGATGTTCCAACCTGCGCATAAACAGTATGTATGCCGAGTAAAAACTCCACTAATTTTGTCATTTTTGTTTCTTTTAATCTTTAAATTATAGCAAAAAATGGGGGATATTTCAATGTTGTTACTCGATGATGCGGGATTTATCGGCAACCTGATTGCGACCAACTCACAAATATATTAAAATAATCACGATATAACAACGTTCATATGAAAAAAATTGTTCCAATTGCATTACTAATCACGGTAATATTCCTTTTCTCAGGCTGCGGCCAGCCGCAAGCGCAGGAGCCCGAACAAAAAATTGAAAAAGTTACACTGACAGGTAAAATATCCGATATTCCGGAGCAGCACATGATAAACTTTCCTGAAGGCTACCTGTATTCCGATTATTTTGATACTGACAAATTACAATATGTTATTTATTCCAAAGAAAAAATCGCCTGCAGCGGCGAATTCACTTTAAAAGGCTCAATGATTGAAATAGAGGGAACGTCAAAAAAGCCCGGATCGGATGAAGTTTATACTGAAAAACAAATAATTGTTGATTCGTATGTGTGTACTGAACCTGAGGAAATAACGCTTATAAGCAATGAATTTGAAAATAAAATTGTCTATAATATGAACGCGGATATAAAAATGCTTCAAGAAGACTGTAAAAAACGCGGCGGTGAATTTAACGAGTGCGGATCGCCCTGCGCACCCGATGCGGAAATTTGCATTATGATGTGCGCTTTTACATGTGAATTTGGTGAAAAACCCATTGAATGGCTTACGTACAACAATGATGACCTTATGTTTTCACTTGAATATCCCTCAAATATGACAATAAACGAAAATGAGGGGGGAACTGTGTCGCTCCAAGTCTGGGGACCCACGCAAATGCCCGAAACCGAATTTTATGACGGGATAAGCATCCATTTTTATAAAGAAGCGCTTGAGGAAGTCTCTCTTGAAGATTTTGTTGCGGCGCAGATAGCAGAAGAAAGAAAAATTGCAGAGTCGGTTACGGATGCGGAGCCGGTTTATCTCGGCGGTGTTCAGGCCCTTAAAATAGACATAGTAAGCCTTGGTGAGTTTACGAATTATTATCTGCCCATTGATGAAGCAAACTGTCTTATAATGTCAACGATGGTCTCGGATCCGGCTGATCAGGGCTTTTTAAATACCGCCGACAAAATACTTGCTTCAATAACTATCAATATTCCCGAATGACGGAAACATACGGGATTCTGGCACATCCTGCAAAACATTCTCTTTCACCGGCAATGCACAATGCCGCTTTTAAAGCATTAAAAATTAATGCCGACTTTAAATATTTTGATATAAAGCCGGAAGATTTAAAAAAATTTATTTTAAAAGTTAGAAAAGAAAAAATAAAAGGACTGAGTGTTTCTTCACCCCATAAAGAAAGTATCATTAAATATCTTGATAAAATTAATAAAACAGCAAAAAAAATCAATGCGGTAAATGCTGTAAAAAACGACCGGGGCAAACTTATGGGAACAAATTTTGACTGGATCGGAGTACAAAATTCATTACTCGAAAAAACTGCAATAAAAGGAAAAATTGTTGTAGTGCTTGGCGCGGGCGGAGCCGCGAGCGCTGCTGTTTTTGCCGCAAAAAAGAATCGGGCAAAAAAAATTCATATATTAAACAGAACTGTTTTACATGCACGAAAGCTTGCCAAAAAATATAACTGCAAATACGGAGGATTTGACGATTTTAAAGATATAAATCCCGACATTGTTATACAGGCAACCTCAGCCGGAATGAACAATTTAAAAGGCGTTGAACTTATACCAAAAAAATATTTAACAAAAAGAATGGTTGTAATGGAAATGATTTACTCTCCTCTTATTACAAAAATCATTAAAGACGCAAAGGCAGCGGGAGCAAAAACAATCACCGGCGAAAAAATGCTTCTTAATCAGGGATTCGCAGCTTTTATATACTGGACAAAGAAAAGACATCCTGCGAAGGTTATGGAACGCGCGGTGTATCAAAATTTAAAATAACTCTATTGCTTTCTTAAAAAATCCACACCTTCTTTGTCTTCGGGCGGCTCAATATCAACCATTGTTTCTATTTCCTGTTCCTCTATGCCGTAATCTTTTGAATATTCCTGTGACGTTGCCAGAAAATCAGTGCCCCATGTTTCAACTACCCAATGGTAAAACATTATGAATATCCCATACGTAAAGCCAACTCCGCCCCATAAAACGGGCAGAGCAATAAAAAGCAGTATTGTTGCGTTGCCGGTGAACTGATAAACAAGGATGTTAAGCGCAAGTCCTGCCACAATGGCAAAAATAACGCTGTAAACGCCGAGCAATGCGTATTTATAATTTGAAATTATTTCAAGAATAAGCGCGCTTGCCAGTACGCCAAAAGCAATCTGCAGACCGGCTGCATACGATGTGAATTCATAACTTATCTGTGATGAAAAGAAATAAATCGGCACAAGAATAAGGAAAATAACAACATTTATTATAAACACCTGAAACAATGTCGTGGTTATTCTTTTATATTTATCTCTCTGTGTAAACGATATTAAAAGCGGCGAAATCAAATTGGCAATCAAAGTTGCAGCAAAAATCATGGCCATTAAAACAAATATAAATAGCGGACTAACCTCTGTCTGCTCTCCCTGCGGCATTAAAACGGGTGAAACTATTGAAGCTGAAAGAATGTAAATTATTAACAGCACGAGGGTCCCCGCGATTCCTCCGGCGAGTGATGAAATTGTTCTTGTAATAAGGGCCAGAAACGTCATTCTAGGCGCTTCAACGCTTACCTCGCCGACTGTTTCCTGAATATTTTCATTTGTATTTTCTATATTGTCCATGTTTGATCCTAAATTTGTACTCTTTTTATTTTATCATAAAATACAATAATAAGAAAGATCCCGCAAACAATAATAATATCCGCAAAGTTAAAAACAGGAAAATAACTTACCGAAATATAATCAATTACATGCCCGTAAAATACACGGTCAAAAAAATTCCCCAGGGCCGCACCGGCAATAGAACCGGAAGCAATAAGTACAAACAGCTTTCCTAAGTCAAAATATTTAATAATGCAGTAAAGTCCAACACATGCTAAAACCGGAAAAAGAATATATTGTATTTCAATCGGTAGCCCTATGCTAAACGCTATGCCCGTATTTTTCTGCAGTGAAAGCTTTAGAACTCCGTCTACAATCAAAATATCATTTTTTAAATATTCCAGGGCAAAATATTTGACTACACGGTCGATAACAAAAGCAAAAGTTAAAAACAAAAGAAATATCGCCGATGAAAATATTTGAGTTTTTTTCATGATGATATTAATATAGCAGAAAATTTGATTACAGTTTAATAGTAGTGTAGTATAGCCGCATGCAAAAGGGAAAATCCGACAAAGTACTTTTAATAATTACATTTGCGCTTCTGCTGTTTGGAATAGTGATGATCACCAGTATAGGTGTTCCAAAATCCATACAGCTTTCCGCTCCAAATGTACTTTATCCGAACTGCGATCAGGAGGGGGTGGACTGCTATCTTCTTTTCAAAAACCATGTCATGCGCGTTATTATCGGGCTTGTAGCTCTTATTATATGCGCAAAAATACCGTATAAGTTCTGGAAAAAAGCCGCGCCATACCTGTTTGGCACAATAATTATTCTGCTGCTGGTGCTGCTTATTGCCGGTTCAACTTACAATACAATAGCAAAAAGCTGGTTTGTTGTATTAAACACCTCTGTGCAGCCGGCGGAATATGCAAAACTGGCACTGATTTTTTATCTTGCAAGATGGATGGAAGAACGTTCGAGGGAAGTGGGAAGCTTTCAGTACGGGTTTATTCCTTTCTGCATAATATCGGGTTTAATTGTTCTGCCGGTTATACTGCAGCCCGACCTTGGTTCCGCACTTGTTATTATTCTTACAGCAGTATCGATTTATTTTATAGCCGGTGCAAGAATAAGACATTTACTGCTTGGAGGCCTTGCGGCATTTTTGATCTCAATGCTTGTAATCGCAAATGTAAGCCATGTACGTGAAAGATTTCTTGCTTATATTACTCTTGATAAAGAATGCGTGGAGGATTACTGCTGGCAGTCGGAACAGGCAAATATCGCAGTGGGTTCGGGAGGGATTTTTGGAAAAGGTCTTACGCAGGGGGTTCAAAAATCATACTGGCTGCCGCAGGCTTCTGATGATTTTATTTTTGCCGCTTCAGCTGAAGAACTTGGCTTTTTGCGTATAAGTTTAGTGGTGCTTGCTTACCTTGTAATAGCATACAGGGGCTATAAAATTGCGGGTTCTGCTCCGGATAAATTTTCAATGCTGCTCGCAACAGGCATTACCACGTGGATTACCGCGCAGGCATTTGTAAATATAGGCGTTAATACCGGTTTGCTGCCGGTTACCGGCATTACATTGCCACTTGTAAGTTACGGCGGTTCATCTATACTTTCAACATTAATCGGACTCGGAATTCTGCTTAATATTTCTAAACACTCTACTCCTTATGCGTCGAATCGTGTTCACGGGCGGGGGAACAGGTGGTCATATTATACCGAACATCGCCATAATTCAGAGGCTTAACAAAGCCTATCCGGAACTTGAAATCCTTTATATAGGGTCAAAGCACGGACCGGAAAAAAAACTTATTAAAAATATCGGTGTTGAATTTAAAAATGTGATGACCGGTAAATTTCGTCGTTATTTTTCTCTAAAAAACTTAACGGATTTTTTTAAAATTCCGTTCGGTATTTATCAGGCATATAAAATACTAAAAAAATTCAGGCCAAATGTTGTTTTTTCAAAAGGAGGATTTGTGAGCATTCCGGTTGTATATGCCGCTCACTTTCTAAAAATACCTATTGTGCTGCACGAATCGGATGTATCACCGGGCCTTGCAAACAGGCTCGCGGCAAAAAAAGCAGGTATTCTCTGCCTGGCTCATTTTGAAAGTCAAAAATATTTCTCCTCACATTTGCGTAAAATCGTTACCGGGAATCCGATAAGGGAGTTTATCACCAAAGGCAATGCGGAAAAAGGATACAAATTAACGGGGTTTTCACCTGAATATCCGACAATCCTTATAATGGGCGGCAGCTCCGGGGCTCAGCATATTAACGATGAAGTTGCGCTCGCTTTAAACGGTCTTGCGCAGCATTACCAGATTTTACATATCTGCGGTCGCGGCAAAAGAGAAAAAGCAGTTCCAATTAATGAAAATTTACGCAACAGATATAATGTTTTTGAGTATGTTGACCGGGAACTCCCTGATTTTTATATGATAGCGGATCTAATTATCACACGCGCGGGAGCAAATTCTCTTGCTGAAATTGAGGCGTTGAATATTCCCGCCATAATAATACCTATCGGAAAAGCAGCTTCGCGCGGGGACCAGATAATGAATGCATTTCTTTATCAAGAAAAGCATCCTGAAACTAAAGTTATTGAAGATGATTTATTGTCATATAAATCCCTTATTAAAACAATTGAACAAATTTTGCCTTATAAAAATTTTATAAAAAAATCACGCGAAACGAGCCAGTCCGCAAACAGCACTGACAATATATTAAAAGTTCTGGAAAATTTCCTGGGAGAATCCTGCGATATTAAAAACAACGTTGTTGAACGATCCTGACAACATTTTTCGCTTATTTAAAATTTACAACAACTTGACTTCTAGTCATGGTGTTATATACTTAAAACAAGCTAGGGCTTTTTACAATCAAATATGATGCTCGTTTGGATTACAGGCTTTGTCGGCCTTGTTTCGATAATATTCTGCCTGCTAAGCGTCAAACTGCTTTACCGCTATATAAACAGGTATCGTTTTGATGAATCAAAATATACCCTGCTGTTCGGTTTTTTCAGGCTAAGACTGCTGGCCGGACTATATGTGCTTTTTACTTTCGGTTTTGCGATTATTTCGTGCATTTTTATTGTTTTAATTACATTATGAGCAAATTGGTGAAACAAAAATCAGGCAACACGGACAGACATTTTAAAGGTCAGCTGGAAACCGAAAGAGTTGAATGTTTTTTTAGAAAACACTGGATTGTTTTAACAAAAGACCTTCTAGGTTTTATTATGTTCCTGGGAGTTTTGGCTTTTACAGCCTTTCATTTTTCCTCAATATATAACTTTTTCTCGCAGGATTCGTTGGTTATTACAGTTCTGGCATTTATCATTATAGGTGTTTTTACGGTTTATATTCATAAATTTTTTCTGCGGTTCATCAGATACTTTCTTGATATTGTGATTCTTACCAATTACCGGATTGTAATTCTGGATAAATCGCTCTTTTTGCACAACACAAAAGAAGCACTGGATTTGAACCAGATTCAGAATATCGAAAAGGAACAGGTCGGAATTCTTCAAAATATGCTTAAATATGGAAATATAATGATTATACTGGCCGCTTCGTCAGCGGTTAAAAAGATATATTTTGTGCCTAACGCAGATTTCCATTTTAGAAAAATAAACAAACTTAAAAGAGCTTATATTAAAGAAAAATACAAAACAGAAAGAACCGAAAGGCAGAATTTAAATGCACCTTTCATGAATAAAAGCAGGCTGTCGGAGGAAACATATTCAGGATTGTCATAATCACAAAAACAAACTAAACTTATATTACGAATTAAGATAATTTTTGTTTTATGTACAATACAATCTTTCTGATAAGCGGTATTATCCTTCTTGTGATTTTCGGCTTTTCGGTTTCTATTATTCACATAAGGGCTCTGCGCGATGACCTTTCGGGCAGATGGTATAACCTTGCCGACAAGCTGCAGTACAGGCAGGATATGATTCCAAACCTGATTGAAACAATAAAACTATTTGTTCCTGCTGAAAATTTCCCCCAATATGCCGAACTGATTCAAAAAACCATAGATTTACGCGTTGCTGCGGCAAAAAATACCCATACGGGACACAATAAAATTGTGCAGGAGCATGATTTAAGTGAATATATTAATCAACTTTTTGAAATCGGGCAAAAACATGAAAATCTTGCAATAAGCACAAATTTTCTTGAATTAAAAAAAGAATTTAGCGATTTAAACAAACAACTGCATGATTTAAGCGATGACTACAATAAACACGTAAGACATCATAATTCACTGTTAAGCAGACCTTATAATATACTTCCCGCAGTGGTCATGAGATACAAAAGAAAACTTATATTTGACTTTGAATAATAGGCGCCGCCGTTTGGCGATGCCCTTCTTTTCTTATATTTAAATTAACCTTGACGGTGAGCGCCCCCTCACCTATAATGTGAGCGTACACTCACTATTTAATTTTTTTCTATGCAATTTTTAACGCCAAAACAGGAGTCGGTTTTAAAATTTATCGAATCCTACCAGCTTAAGAACGGGGCCTCCCCCACAATACGTGAAATGCGCGAACATTTTAAAGTAAGCTCCGACAACAGTATTTTAAAACATGTAAAAGCCCTTGAAGAAAAAAAGTATATTAAAAAGGACGATACCCCGAGGGGCATTAAAATCCTGGACAGCGTAAAAGAAAGACTAACTTCCGAAAATATCAAACTGCCTCTACTTGGTTATGTGCCGGCGGGAGGGCCGGTTTTAACTGAAGAATATATTGATTCCTGGTATGATGTCGGTCCGGATATCGCAAAAAAGAAAGATGGTTTCTTTCTGCTTAAAGTGACCGGGGATAGTATGATTGATGCGGGTATTTATTCGGGCGATATTGTTGTTGTTGATTCCAAAAAAGAACCGCGCAGCAGAGATATCGTTGTAGCGCTGGTGGATAACATGAATACAATTAAAAGATACATAAACGAACATGGCAAAGCTTATCTCCATGCGGAAAATGCTTCTTATTCAGATATATATCCCGAAGAAGATCTGCAGATACAGGGAGTAGTCACAGCATTATTACGTTACTATTAATATATGACAATTAAAATTCCGAACAGACCGAGGTTATGGTTTGTGAAAAAATACCCTACAAACAAGAAGAAAAGAACATTCATGCAAAGATTAAAAACATGGCTAAGGCATTATAAAAAACCCTGCTACAGATTAAACGGACAGATAGCAATGTTTTAAACAGTTGAAAAAGAATTTTTTAGTGTGTAAATTTATTTCATGCATGCCGATGTAGCTCAGTGGTAGAGCAATGCTTTCGTAAAGCATGGGTCGTGGGTTCAAATCCCACCATCGGCTCCAATACCCCGCCTTGGCGGGGTACATGCGACCCCTACGGCCGCAATCTTAAAATATTTATTTTCCTTTATAACGGGACTTTTTCATTTCTTGACTATTTAATATAGTCCTGGTTATATTTTAAACCTGCCGGGGCTTTAATTTACAGCACAATGGCGACACCAATGATGAAGCAATATGAAGAAATTAAAAAACAGTATGCTGACTGTATTTTGCTTTACAGGCTGGGAGATTTTTATGAAATGTTCGGTGAAGATGCAATACGGGCTTCCAAAATTTTAAATATTACTTTAACGGCACGAAATAAGGGAGACCATAAAATTCCCATGTGCGGGGTGCCTTATCATGCTATTGAAGGATACCTTGCCAAACTTATCAAAAATGGCGAAAAATGCGCTATCTGCGAACAGATGAGCGATCCAAACCTCCCCGGGATAGTTGAACGAGATGTGGTAAAAGTTATTACTCCCGGAACAACTTTTAACGACAATCTGCTCGACACAAAAACAAATAATTATATCATCGCCATTGTGCAGGATAATGACGTTTTTGGTCTTGCATATGCTGATATTACAACCGGCGACTTTAAAGCCGGAGAGGTTAAAGGCATAAATAACCTTATTACGGAAATAACAAAAATTGCGCCGGTTGAGTGCATATTTAACAAAGAATTTAGTGAAGCACCTTGCGCGCAGCAATTAAAAAATACCTATTCAAATATCAACTTTTTTACTTACGAAAATTATTATAAAAATGAAAAATCCCTGCTTGAACATTTTAACCTGCAGTCCCTTGATGGATTCGGCTTTGAAAATAAGACATCAGCGGTGCAAAGTGCGAGTATGCTGTTTAATTACTTAAAAGAAACTCAAAAAAATGATCTTAAGCATATCCAAAAACTGCAATATTTTTCCGGAGATGAATATATGCCAATAGACGAATCCACCCAAAGAAATCTTGAACTTTTATTCACATTGAAAGATCAAAAAAGGGAAGGTGCGTTAATTTCGATAATAGACCACACAGTCACATCCGCAGGCGGCAGAATGCTTAAATTTTGGCTTACACATCCTTTAATCAATGGAAATGAAATCAACAGGCGTCTTGAGGCTGTAAATGAATTTTTTAATGATACGGTTCTTCTCGGGAATATTCGCACAGAACTTAAAGAGGTGATGGATATTGAAAGAATAATGGCAAAACTTTCAATTGGTACAGGCGGCGCACGCGACCTTACAGGTTTAAAACTTACCCTCGGCAAGATACCTTCAATCAAAAAGATAATAGACAGGTGTTCGTCTGAAATAATCATAAATTCATGTAAAGAACTTAAGGATCTTTCAGAACTATATGAACTTATTGATACCGGAATATCCGAAGATGCCCCGATGTCTGTGCATGAAGGTGAAATTATTAAAGATGGTTACAATAACGAACTGGATGAGCTTAAAAGAATATCACGCGAGGGTAAAAACTTTATTAAAGATTTACAGGAAAAGGAGATAAAAAGAACAGGTATAAATTCACTAAAAGTGCGATATAACAAAGTTTTTAGTTATTATATTGAAATCAGCAAAGTAAATTTAAAATACGTGCCTGAAGATTACATCCGTAAACAAACCCTTGTTAATGCCGAAAGATTTATCACACCCGAGCTTAAGGAATATGAAGAAAAGATATTGACCGCGCAGGAAAAAATAATCGCGCTTGAATATGATCTTTTTGTAAAAATTCGCAATGAGGCATTAAAACATATTCAAGATATACAAAAAAATGCATGGTTGATTGCGGCTTTTGATGTGTTAAGCGGGTTCGCGTACTGCGCAAAATTAAACAATTATACTAAACCTGTGTTAAACAGCGGGGATAGAATTGAAATAATAATGGGCCGCCATCCTGTTATTGAAAAGATGTCTGCAGCAGACACTTTTATTCCAAATGATGTCCTGCTCGACAATGTAGACAATCGTCTTCTGCTTATTACAGGGCCGAATATGGGGGGAAAGTCGACAATACTCAGACAGACCGCACTGATTGTTCTGCTTGCGCATATCGGTTCGTTTGTCCCGGCAAAAAAATGCGAAACAGGAATAGTTGACCGTATTTTTACACGTGTTGGGGCATCGGACAATCTTATACGCGGACAGAGCACATTCATGGTGGAAATGCAGGAAGCCGCGAATATTTTAAATAATGCAACCAACAAAAGCCTTATTATTCTGGATGAAATCGGACGCGGCACTTCAACCTATGACGGTGTCAGCATTGCATGGTCCTTACTTGAATATATTCACAACAAAATTAAAGCAAAAACATTATTTGCAAGTCATTACCATGAGCTTATCGGTGTTGTTGAAAATCTTGCGCACGCAAAAAACTTTTGCGTATCGGTAAAGGAAACAAATAATGGAGTCATATTTTTATATAAACTTGAAACCGGCGGAATAGATAAAAGCTATGGAATAGAAGTGGCGCGTCTTGCCGGGCTTCCGGCTGAAGTTATTGAAAATTCCAAAACCATTTTGAAAGAACTTGAAGCCAAAATAATCCAGAATCCCGCAAAAAAAATAAGCGATGAACAGATGGATTTGTTTAATGATTATGAAAGAAAAACGCAAAATTTAAAGCTGATGAAAGATGAACTGGAAAAAATCGATGTTAATAATATAACGCCGCTTGAGGCGATCAAAACACTTGATGAATTAAAACGAAAATCCAACAGCCAATAACAGTCACAAAATGTCGCTTATTAAAATTTTACCTGAAAATCTGATTAATCAAATTGCCGCCGGCGAGGTTGTTGAAAGACCGGCATCGGTTGTTAAAGAGCTTATTGAAAATTCAGTTGACGCCGGCGCCGATAAAATAACTCTGGAGGTTGTCGGCGGGGGTGATGAGCTTATCCGTGTAACCGATAACGGCACGGGCATGGATAAAGATGATGCGCGCCTCGCCCTTGCAAGGCATGCAACAAGCAAAATTTCGGGCGCGTATGATTTGTTTAATATTAAAACGATGGGGTTCAGGGGCGAGGCGCTTGCAAGTATCGCTTCTGTTTCATACCTTACGCTGATTACAAGGCACAAAGGCTCAACTACAGGCACTAAAATTACAATGCAGGGAGGCGTCAAAGATAAAATTGAAGAAATCAGCTGCCCCGAAGGAACGCGGATTGAAGTGAAAAACCTGTTTTTCAACACACCCGCAAGAAAAAAATATCTAAAAACAATCACAACCGAATATCAGCAGATATTAGGCTGTTACCAGTCGCTTGCGCTCGCCAATCCCGGCATACATTTTGTATTGTTTCATAATGATAAAGAATCGTTTAATTATCCCCGTGTAAATAATTTTTTTGAGAGGCTGAGAGATGTTTTAGGAAAAAATATTGCCGATAACTGCGTTCCAATATCACTTTCGGAACCGGATTTTGTTGTAGAAGGTTTTATTGGAAAGCCGGAAATTGCGCGCGAGGGATCGCGGCATCAGCATCTTTTTGTAAACGGCAGGGCGATTAACAATTATAATTTCAGCTATGCTCTTTATGAAGCTTATCACTCGCTTTTATTCGGCAAACAAAAGCCTTTTTTTGCTTTAAATATTCGGATTTCTCCTGAACTGATTGATGTTAACATCCATCCCAGAAAACTTGAAATTAAATTCCTGAATCAGGCACAGATCTTTAAAGGCCTTCAGAAAGCCGCAAGAGAAAGCCTTGAAAAAAACATTCTGATGCCCGAAATTAAAACTGACGTTTATAAGCCGAAATTTTTTGATCCGCTCAAAGTTAACGATGCCCTTGAATTCACAAAACATCTTGCAGAAGACAGTCGTTTTTATAAACCGGCCAAATTAAACAAGTACGCATATACAAAAAATGAAACGCAGGATTTATCTTTAAACCCGCTCGCGCAGATAGCCAAATCTTACATACTTGCCGAAAACGCATCGGGTCTTGTTTTAATAGACCAGCATGCCGCGCATGAACGCGTATTGTATGAGGAGCTGATGGATGATTATGAAAAAAAATCACCTCAAAAACAGCAGCTTTTAA
Organism: Candidatus Peregrinibacteria bacterium; assembly: GCA_016928915.1. Taxonomy (GTDB): domain Bacteria; phylum Patescibacteriota; class Gracilibacteria; order UBA1369; family PNNO01; genus JAFGJT01. The sequence continues at coordinate 134,955 of JAFGJT010000017.1, read as the reverse complement.
TCCCTCAGAATATTGAACTTTCCACTCTTGAAGCTGAAATTTTCAGAAGCAATGAACCTGTTTTTACTGCTCTCGGTTTTGATATTGAACTTTTTGGCGGCAACACTTTTATTATAAGCAGTGTGCCCGCTTCAATCGCGGGTGAAAATATTGAAAATATTCTTTTAAACGTGCTGTCCGACCTGTCGGATGATAAAAAAACAAGAGCGATTACAACTCACGCTGAAAAAATCATTGAATATATTGCCTGCAGAAGCGCGATTAAATTCGGCAAAGACCTAAGCCTTGATGAAATGGCAGCCTTGATCATACAGCTGGACCGCTTAAAAAGGCCTTATACCTGCCCCCATGGCAGGCCTTCAATGATTCAGCTGACTTTTGAAGAGCTTGAAAAAAAATTCAAAAGAATTTAATTATTCTCTCCCGATTAAAGCGGCAAAATTTTGGTCGGTTTTTAATGTTGTCCGATACTCAATCCCAATACTTTCGGATTTTACAGCATCCTCCGGATAACTGCGGTAAGCTGTAAGCGACGGGTCTAACAGGATCCGTTTTATCAATCTCGTATCAAACAAACTTCCCGGCTGTTTCTGAACGGTTAACCTGTATTCATCGGCCGCAAAAAGGTCAAGTTTATACGGCAGCTTATACAGTAATGTCACAACGCGTTCATTCTGCGGAAGAACCTCAAGAGTAAAATATACAAATGATTTATCAAGCTCCTCATCGATGCCGGACTGCAATTCGTTTTTATCTATACCAATTACATCTTCAATAATGCTGCCTTTTGGTAAAAATATTTTTATAACCGATTTGTTGGTTCCTCTTCCGAGTATATCCTGTAGCCCTTCCGGATATTCGGAAAATCCAAACGGTTCAAGAGCCTCTTTCCAGTCAAGTAAAACATCGGGTCTCCACGTATGTTTTCTTGAATAAGTAAGTTTATTTGAGATTTCTCCGTTGTTATCAATAACCGTTTCATGAAGAATTTCAGATTCAATATATAAATCGCTTTTATTCCCGCCGATATTAATTGAAATAAGGTTTAAAAAATCTTCATCATCAGCGGTCTGAATTATTTTGCCGTCTATGCCGATTTCCTTAAAGAAATCCTGTACCTGGGTGTCACTGGACCACGCCAGAATTTGTTTTTCGGATATACCCTTTTGAATAAGCGTGAATAAGGTTTTAAATGAAGCCTGGTTGTATAATTTTTCTTTTAAAACACTGATCAGCCTCTCAAGTACGGCCTTTGGATTTGCCGCTCCTTCAAGTTTAGATTCGATAATATAGGTTAAAACCGTATTGTAGTTGTTTGCGGTAAAAGCTGTATCAAACCCCTCAACTTCAACAGGTCCGGTAATTTCAAATAAATGCTGCACAATGCTCTGGTTAACCGCAATTACAGTATCAACGCCAGGTCCTTTTTCCTGTTCCAAAAACCACGCGGCTTTTTTTGCGGAAAGCTCAAAATCAGGGGAATAGTTGGAATCACGCATTCTCCAGTTATCAGTTAAAGCCGCTATTTCCTGAGGCGTCGGAATGTGTGTGTTTAGCTGACCGTCGCTTTCATAAATATCATAAAAAGCAGTATTTTCGATATAGCCGTCATTTACGTCAACAATTAAATAACTGCCTATAAAACCTCCGGTTGGTCTTGATTCGCTGTTATTTTGCAGCAAAACCAGATATCTGTGGGGATAACGGTCTCCGAGCAGTTTTAAAGCGGCAGGTATTTGATTCTGTATTTTTTTTACAATCCCGATCAATTCATTTAGCCGGTTGTTTATTACTACAAACTGATTTTGCAGGTTTACCGGCATAAACATTAAAGCAGTGCTGTTAAGTTTTGTCTGAGCGCTCTGAATTTTTTCAAACGAACCGTTAAATAATTCAAGCGCTGATTTTAATTTTTCCGTTAATGAAGTCTTCTTATATTCGGGCGCTTCATTTGATTTTGCATAATTATGTACAAACAGTATCGGGACTTCATTTATTTCGCTTACACCCTGCGAAAAAAGCAGGGCTGCATCCGAAAGCAGTCTGCCGCTTTCAAGTATCGAATAAACACTGTCGCCAAACCCCTGGCGGTTCAGCATCGTCTGATTTCCAAGAAACCATATTCTTTCTTTGGCATCTTCAAAAGATTTATTTGCGCTTTCAAACGACTGAATAGCCCCGCCCAAATTCATATCGGCAGCATTTTTTCCGCCCGAAATAAAACTATTGAACGCATTGTATGCGTCCGCTTCAACCTGCGAAACAATGGTCGTTATTTTTACGCCTATTGTAAAAAAATTCAGAACAAACAAAATAAAAGTTCCGACCGCTATAAAATAAAGCACTCTTTTATTAAAAGAATATTTTTTTTCAGCGCGCATATCTTGAGTTCTAAAAATCACATAATCCGCTTTTTCTCGTTTATGAGCGGATAAAGGCTTTATAACAGCTTTTTTCGGCATTTCGTCACCGCCCTTATTTAAGATAAGAATTTTTTTTGAATCGCGCTTCTTTAGATCCCTTACAATTGGCATTAATCAACTTTTAAATAATTGATTGAAGAAATGCCGTCCTTAAAGTAATTATTCCCGCTGCTGACGGATTGAACGGGTGACAGATAAGGATTTAAATATTCCGGCAGTAAACTTTTAAAATTATTCTCAAGAAAATCAGAGCCGTAATAAATAACCTCGTCCGATACATTTAAAACCGGTAATAAATTATTTGTATAAATATCGCTTGTGGTAAAATCTTCAGCATCTTCAATATATAAATCAATAATTTTTTGCATGTGGCCGAGCTTTGTTGTCATAATAAAATTCTTGTCCAAAATAATATAATAAACTCCCCATGTCTGATTGCTTATATTTAATGCGTTTATTTCATAGCCTTTATAGTTTTCAGAACTTTTTGTTATTTCTTCGGGGGTTGTCTGAACCTCTTTTGTTACTGTCCCGTCCTCAAGCGTAACTTCAACAACTTTTGGAGCAAGAAGAGCGCTTTTTCTTACAAAGCTGTCGGCAAGGGCCGCTATTTTATCCTTGTCGCGAATCGGATCTGAAAGCTCAAGAACAACTGTTAAAGCCTGCTCCTGGTCAAGTGCGGTTAATGCCAAAGCATATTCATTTTCAAGCAAAGGATAAATATCTTCTTCAAGACTTATTTCATTGCCGAAATAAATATTTTTCTGTGCGTTTAAAAGACCCTCAAAAATCAGATACGATACTTCCCCGCCCGCGCTAAAAATTTCGGAGTATCTTTGCAGCTGCTGTCGCAAATTCTTGCCGCCCGAATAAAATATAATGTCTTTTGGCAGCATTTTCAAAAGGCCTCCTCTGAATTTGCGGTCATAACCAATAAATTCTTTCCCATTCAAATAATTCTCATCCAGACAAGTGTATGTCTGAATCACTATATTTTTCTTTTCAATAATCAAACCTGCACCGAGCCCCTTATAAATCTTCAGCAAAGGCTCAAAAGCAAGGAGCTCTCTTCCTTTTTCACCCATAAACTCCGAGTTGGATTTTAAAAGTTTAATCAATTTTTCCAGATCCAGATATACAAAACTTAAAGTTTTAATGGGGATGTTCTGCGAAATTTTCTGATAAAGCGGACCTAATTTTAAATTCGGCTTACCGCCCCGAGTTGCATCAATCACGCTTTTTAAAACATTCTGGTTTGAAGCAATAACAATATAACTTTTAATGAATGCAAAATTAAACGCCTGGCTGAGCGCATATCTGTAAATCTTTATACCGTTATATTCATCATTCAGCAGATAATCTTCCTGCTCTTTTAATCCGCGCGATTTCATAAATTCAACAGCGCCGGCCGCATCTTTAACTTCAATAAAAAATATTGTCTGTATTTCTCCGGCTGATTCCGGATTTTCCAAAAAAGCCATGCCAACCTGCCTTCCGAGCCAGTCCTCAACTTCGTTTTCATAATCAATGTCAAAAATATCGTTTACCAGACCGACAATATTTTGAGGCTGGTAAATTTCGTATTTATTTAAAGCCTTGTAAAAATTTTCAACCTGATCGAAACCCGTATTGGTACTCACCTGCACAACTGCAAATGTGGTATCTTGTGGCAAAAAATTTGCCAGATCTTCGGGTCTGAAAATACGTGAAACCGTATAATAGATAATAAATACCAACAAAAAAACTGCAATCAGTCCGATAACCAAGCCGATTACTTTTTGTTTATAACCGCCTGCTTTATGAGGTTTTTCCTCCTCTTTCTTTTTTTTCTTGAACATATATAGTGTGTAAGATCAATATGCCGTTATACTATGGCAAATTTTCTTGTTTTTAACAAGAATTTTTTCTAGAATCAAATAGCGGCAGAATATTTTTTTAATCAATAAGTGAATGTTAGCCAAAGAAGTACGCCAGCGATATATAGATTTTTTTGTGAATAAACACGGACACAAACAAATTGCCGGAGCCTCTTTAATACCCGAGAATGACCCGACCGTGCTGTTTACAACAGCCGGAATGCATCCGCTTGTTCCTTATCTTCTCGGAGAAAAACATCCTGCAGGAAAAAGACTTGTAAATCATCAAAAATGTGTACGAACCGATGATATAGATGAAGTCGGAGACATTTGCCATCTAACTTTTTTTGAAATGCTGGGCAACTGGTCCCTGGGGGATTATTTTAAAAAAGAAGCAATAGAAATGAGTTTTGACTTTTTAACCTGTCCAGCTGATAAAGGTGGACTTGGTTTAGACTCGGCAAATCTTTGTGTATCATGCTTTGAGGGCGATAAAGACGCTCCCAAGGACGATGAGGCCGCGGCTGTATGGGAGTCTCTCGGGTTTAAAAGACACACAAAAGGAAAACCGCTGAATGGCGGGCAGATATGGTTTTATGCAAAAAAAGACAACTGGTGGGGTCCGGCCGGACAAACCGGACCATGCGGACCCGATACTGAAATGTTTTATGACACCGGCAAGCCAAAATGTCCGCTTTGTGATACAAAAGGACCTTCATGCGAATGCAGAAAATATATTGAAATCTGGAATGATGTCTTTATGCAATATAATAAAAATGATGACGGAAGTTTCAGCCCCTTAAAACAGCAGAATGTTGATACGGGTCTCGGTCTGGAAAGGGTTGTCGCGCTTCTTCAGGGGGTGAAATCGCCATTTGAAACCGAACTTTTTAAAGATGCCATAGATAAAATTTATGAACTTGCGGGTATAAAAGGGACCGATGAAACCGCCATTTCAGTAAGAATTATTGCGGATCATTTGAGAGCCGCCGTGTTTATTCTGGGAGATAAATTTGGAGTGGCTCCCTCGAACACCGATCAGGGATATATTTTAAGAAGACTGATCAGGCGCGCAATAAGACACGGCAAAAAACTCGGTATTGCCTATAATTTTACAGATCGGATTGCATTGATTTATATTGATTTTTACAAAGATGTTTACCCCGAACTGGAAGAATTCCATGAAAAAATAATTACGGAACTCCAAAATGAAGAAGAAAAATTTATGAAAACTCTTATCCACGGTGAAAAAGAATTTGAAAAAATGCTTCCGAATTTATTAAAAAACAAAGAAAAAATACTTCCCGGAAGGCTTGCATTCAAGCTTTTTGATACATACGGGTTCCCTATTGAAATGACCGAAGAACTCGCCAAAGAAAACGGATTGAAAACCGACAAACAGGGCTACATAGACGCATATAAAAAGCACCAGGAGCTTTCACGCTGCGGCGCCGAACAAAAATTTGCCGGAGGCCTTGCAGATCACAGCGAAGCAACAACAAAACTGCATACGGCAACGCATCTTCTTCATAAAGCTTTAATAATGGTACTCGGAGACCATGTTGCACAAAAAGGTTCAAATATAACCGTTGACCGGTTAAGATTCGATTTTTCTCATCCTGATAAAATGACCGATGAACAGCTGAAAAAAGTTGAAAATATTGTCAACGAACAGATAAAACGCGCGCTGGAAATTAAATGTGAGGAAATGACGGTATCCGAAGCAAAAGAAAAAGGCGCAATAGGATTGTTTGAATCAAAATACGGGGATAGGGTAAAGGTGTATACTGTGGGCGATTTTAGCATGGAAATATGCGGAGGACCGCATGTGCAAAACACAAGCGAACTGAAGAGTTTTAAGATCTTAAAAGAACAAAGCAGCTCTTCGGGAATCAGAAGAATCAAAGCGGTTATAGGCTAAATTATTAATTTATAAAATGAAAAAAATCCCCTTTTTTATACTGCTTGCGCTCATTGTTATATTTGGAGCGGTTAATACCGTATATACTTTTCCTCAATTAAAAAATGACTTTTTAACCAAGCCCTTTTTTTACGCTTTTTATAATAATATCGGGGTTGTGCTGTCCGGCCCCGCAATATTACTGGCAGGCGTTATCATAGCTGCCATTTTTATTTGGATCAAACTCGGAAAAAGAGATGAAGATTAAACTGTTTCTCCTTCTAAAAGCCATTCCCGGGCTTTTAAAATTTTCACTTTCACCAACTGTCCGGTTAAATCTTTATCCGATTTAAATGTGACTGTTTTAAAATGTTCACTTCTGCCTTCACAAATTCCCTTTAAATATTTTTCAACAAGCACCTCAACTATTTTTTTATCAAATACTTTGTGTTTTTTTAAAGACACTTTTTTTAAAAGATCATTCAAAGCGTTCCACCTCTGTTTTTTAACATCCGAAGGCACGTCATCCTTTAAATGCTTTGAAGCAAATGTTCCTTTGCGCACCGAATACTGCGCTAAATAGGCCATATCCCATTCGGTTTCCATAAACAAATTGTATGTATCCTTAAATTGCTCATCGGTTTCATCGCAAAATCCAACTATTATATCCGTTGAAATTGAAATGCCCGGAATTTTTTTCCGCAGTTTTTTTATAAGGTCCATGTACCACTCCCTTGTATAATGCCTGTTCATCCTTTTTAAAATTTCGTTATTTCCGGACTGCACGGGAAGATGTATATACGGCATAAGCGTTTCAAGTCCCTCCATGGCATCAATAAGCCCGTCAGAAAGATCTTTCGGATGATTTGATGTAAATCTTAAACGTTTTAATCCGTATTCATTTAATGAATTAATTTTTTGCAAAAGTTTAACAAAGGGATTATCAATCCCTTCAAAAATTCCGGTTTTTTTATCATAATCCGAAATACCGTAAGAATTCACATTCTGGCCCAGCAAAGTAATTTCAATACAGCCGTTTTTTACAAGATTTTCACATTCTTTATAAATATCGTTAATTGGCCTGGACCGCTCTCTCATGCGCGAATATGGCACAATACAGTAAGTGCAAAAATTATCGCAGCCCTGCCCAATCGGCACAAACGCCTGAAATTTGTTTGAATATTTTGGATTAATTTCAAAATAATTTTTTAAATTACCTTCGTTAATACAGCTTTTTATTTCCCAAAAATTATTGATGATTGAAGGCAGTGTCGGCAAATCTTCAATTCTAAAGGCAATATCAAGCTGCTTAATTCTGTTAAATAATTTATCGGGTTCTTCTTGTTTTTTTGTTGAAGTTTTTCTTACCATACAGCCCGTGATACCAACAAGAAGATCCGGTCTTTCTCTGCGCAGTTTTGTAATTTTTCTCATCTGCCCGAAAACGCGGTCTTCAGCTTTTTGACGAACCGAACAAGTATTAAAAAGAATTAAATCGGCCTTGTTCATATCTTCAATCTTATTAAACCCCATATTTTGCAAAACAGAATCAACACGCTCGGAATCGGAATAATTCATTTGGCAGCCGAGAGTCTGGATATAATAGGATTTTTTCATTATGCAAATTTAACTTAACGGGTCAATAAATTAGCATAGGAAAAGCGGGCCGACAAGGCCCACTAGAATTATAAAAATAATAGAAATGGACGATTGAACGGCCCGCTGATCGGGCTGATACCGAGAATTCCCGAAGGAATCCAAAGTATCAATCAGTCGATCCGGTTTCAAACAAAGCCGAAGCTAAGTAAGAAAAGAGGATCAAGAGGTGACGAGATCAGAATGGCCGAAGCCAAATAGATATCATCACAAATATATTGTACCATGTTTGTTTTTCAAAGTCAACCATGAAAATACTATTTTCCCCCTATATAGGGAAAGCGGGCCATAAGGCCCACAACAATATAAAAATAAGATTATAGGCGATATGACCCGCTAAGGGGTTGATACCAAGAATACTTTTTACGGTATCCAAGATATCAAGGGGATCGAAACGCTCTTTAATCGAAGACCGAAGTCAGGGATAAAAGAGAGAGTCGAAAGTGTGAGTCAGAAAGATGACCGAAGCCATCAAATCATCATCACGCATATATCATACCATGAAAAATTTAAAATGTCAAAACTTATGCAAACAATTTTCCCCACAGTTTTTTTGCACCGGTTTTAACTTTATCTTTGGTCTTAGACCAGAAAGATTTAGGGGGTTCTTCCTCAGATTTAACCGGAATATTTATTTCGCCCGACTGTGATCTGGATAAATTTGCCGTGGATTCCTTCACATTTATTGTTCCGGCTTGAGTTCTTTCTTCCATCTGATTGCCAATTATTACACCCGACTGCTTTTTTGAAGCGCCATCATTAATCGCGCTGTCAATAAATATCTTTCCGGACTGAAACCGATACAGGTTAATTTTTGACTTATTAAGATGTATCTCGCCCGACTGTGATCTGGACACGGTATTTAAAATACCTTTATTGTTATCCATAAGCCCTGATTGAGATCTTGAAGGTTTGTTGTTTTTGTCTACGGGTGCGTCTACTATCATAGACTCAACCTGTAAATTCTGCAGTGGTTTTACCTGCCCCGCGGCAATTTTTGCTTCATCCGGTTTTCTCTGCTCAGCTCTCTGTTCGATGTCGCTAACAAGATTATCCAAAAAATTCATTGTTTTTGCTGTCTGCGCCTGCTGTTTGCTTGCCGCCCGTGTTTCAATATCAGACACCATCTTGTCCAAGAAATCCATGGTTTTATCTTTCTGAGCCAGTTTTTTAACCTCTTCGGATTTCACCGGCTGCATGGGTGTAATATCCCCTGTTGTAGTAAAATCCCTCTCCGGTAAAGGCAGTTTCATTTTGGAGGCAAAATCCCATAATGTTTTTAATACATGCAATTTTCCCGTTTTATCCGCTTTTGCGTAAAATACCTGCTGACCGCCTGGTGAATTTACATCAAGTATATCGGGATTTAATTCCTCAAGGCCATTCATTAATTCAGCCCCTTTTTGATATAAATTATTGTAATAATTAAACTGTGATGATCCGGGTTTGGCTTTATTAAATTTTTTAAATAAATATTTAGCAGCGTAGCCTCTTTTTAAATGAGTTTTTTTATAGTTTTTCCAGTACTCCAGTGATTGTTTTTGCTTTGCCGTAAGGTTTCCCTGGGTTTTTTGGGAAAACTCCGCCGCGTGTTTCTCCATATAAATAAGCCAGCCGTGCTCAAGATCCTGCAACTGCCTGAAGTAAGCTTTTTTTGCTTGTTTTTTGTTGGGGCTGTTTTTTACAATATTAAGAAGCACATCCTGCATAAATCCCGTTATAGAGCCTTCCGAAGCTTTTTCAACAACGAATCCCTGTCCTGCAAACATATTTCTAAAATTGCCCTCAGGAAGATTTTGAAGGCCTGAGGTTTTAATTGCTATTAATTCTTTTTTGTCCGTGTGTGACGGGGATAAATCTATTTTAACGGTTGTCTGTGTTGGTTTATATTGGGTAGGTTTAACTTGAGCAGGTTTAACTTGAGTAGGTTTAACTTGAGTAGGTTTTAAATGCCGGGGTTTTTTAACTGCAACAGTTCTTGGAGCCATTCCGGGAGACGCTTGAACACTCATTACATCCATATCCGCCTGCATTACTTCGCGCGGAATATTAATATGCTTCATTGCTTCCGTACCGGCAGCACGGCTCTTTTGAACTAATACCTGTTTTGGTTTTCCATAAATTTCTGCTTCTTTTGCTTTATGTTTGGGTCTGACTAATACATAGGTTCCAAGCACTACTGCAACAGCAGCAAGAACCCATGCCGTAACAGCCAGAGGATTTTTATATAATTCTCTATTGGAAATTTGTTTTTTTCTTCTTTCTCTTCCGCTGCTTCCGAAGGAACTGATTTATCCGCCTTAATAATAAGATTTCCATTTAAAGCAGAACTTAAGGAACCTCTTTGTTCCGTTGGCTCTTCTTCAAAATCCTCATCTCCAACCAATTCAACAGCTTCTGGTATTTCTGCTGCCGGGGCCGGCAACGGCTGCGGTTCGTTAACCAAGGGATTCTCGTTTGTGGCATCGGGACTAAAATTCTTACGCGGGCCGTCAAAAACTTCTTCAACTTCTCTACCGGTGAGTATTTGCGGCATTTTCTGCGGAAAACCTTTAATTGTAATTCGTCTTTTTCGGCCATGCCCTTCACTTTCAGGTTGACTATCAGTAGTTTGGTCCAGAGGGGCCGCAAGCGCAACCGCTGTTACAGGTTCCGGTGTTTTTGCTTTTTTATACTCACTATTATTTGTATGGTTCTGCGCTTTGATTATACTTTGGTATTCTGTAATTTTTGACATTAATTCTTGAATGGCTTGTTGAATTTCGGGATACTTAAAAACAATTTCTATCATATCCTGTATCTCTTGTTGAGCCTTTTCATCATCATCGGATTTTATATCTCGCAAAACAAAACTTTTAAACAGCTTATAACAATCCAGTTGATGTAAATGCTGTATAAGGACAAGTTTTAACATAGGCGCCCAGTCAACTTCAATTATTTTTTGTTTGATATTAATTTCTTCCGTGCTTAGTTCCGTTTGAGGTTTGATAAATATTTCAATAAGTTTAGTTAATCGGGATTTAAGCATATTCCCGATTCTTTTCCCTATATAATCATACAAATATTTTTTATGTTTATTTTTTGACTGTAAAGAGACGGCGAGCGTCAGATGAATATATTTATCAAGTAATCTTTGATTCCTTCCGTCTTTTACCAAATAATCTTCCAACTCTTCTTCGGTTTTAATCGTATCAGGAAAAACCTGACGCCTTGTTTTATCATTCTTAAAAATGGCTTTTGCAATGGTTAAAGTGATCTCATCGTTTCTTCTTCCCCAGTAATCATTCTCATCTCCATATTTTTGATCAGTCCTGATCATAAGTTCGTAATCTGTTTCCTGTAACGCCTCCTCTATACAATTCTTAAATTCAGGGTCGTCAACCAAAAAGATTGATTCGTTTTCTACAGCTTCCGGTTGGTTATTATGTTCAAGCGACATATTATTATTTCTAAAATTTAAAGGTATTATTGTAACGCATTTTATATAATTGTCAAGGATTGTTTGCATTACAAAATAACTTGTCCCATGGTGACCCCAGGTGGAATCGAACCACCATCTAGAGCTTAGGAGTCTCTCGTTCTATCCATTGAACTATGGGGCCGGATTTAAAATAATGAAATCTGTGGTTTCTTCGGGAAGCTGAGATTTGGATTTTACATCAAATATTTCAAGTCTTTTCGGTTCGGATATACCCATTTCTTTAAGCATTGCCGCGATCTGTTCATCTTTATAATTCATCGGGATAACGACTCTGGGCTCGATAGCCTCTATTACCGCGTGCGCTTTTTTTGGATCAAGGCAGTGTGTGCCAGCAATGGGAATCATTAAAATATCAACATCACCGATTTTTGAAAGCGTTTCATCATCAAGTTCATCACCCAGCAGCCCCAGATGGCACAAGCGTATATCGTCTATCATCATGCTGTAAATCACTATTCTGCCTTTCGCGGTGTCACCTTCCTCTTTCTGATTTGTATAGGTCGGTATGCCTATGATCGCGGCGCCGTTAACCTCATATTCACCGGGCCAGTTAAAAATTTTTTCAGCTTTTTCAACATCAACGGTTTTTGCTTTTTCGTTATAATCGTTTGTTAAAAGCACCGAATCGGCCTTAATTTTTTTCAACAGATGTTTGCCGTCCGCATAGGGATCAATCACCACTGTTGTCTTTTTTCCTTTAATAGTGAAGCAAAGTTCACCATGCCATATTATTTCCATTGCTTTAAATTGTTAAAAGTCGTGAGTGATTTTACTCGATTTTATTATAAAAGGCAAAAAAATGGGTTGTTGCTATGCAGCACAAATTTCTTTATAATTGCAGCCGGGCTAATTTAGTATTTGATTCCGATGGGTCTTTCAATTTTAAAAAAGGGTTATATTAAAAAAGTTTTTCCGGTTCGAAATTCGGATTCCCACAAGGGAGAAAACGGTAAAGTTTTGATTGTGGGCGGCAGCATAGAGTATTACGGTGCTCCTCTTTTAAGCGCTCTGGGGGCTTTATATTCAGGCGCTGATCTTATATATATATTTGTTCCCGAATCCAATTTTGATGTTGCGCGCAGCCTTTATCCTGATTTTATCGTTAAAAAATTCCCCGGACAGTATTTAACTCATACCGGTGTAAAAGATATTGTTGATTTTTCAAAAGAATGCGATGCAGTATTGATTGGACCGGGAATGTATGAAAGGGAGGTTACTGTTAGGGCGATTCTAGAGCTTGTTGAAGGCATAAATAAACCCATGGTTCTTGATTCAACCGCTATCGAGGTATTAAAACTGGTTAAAGAAGTTCCTCTGCCGCAGCCGATAGTCGTATGCCCCCATAAAAATGAATTTGAACACCTTACGGACCGTGACATTAAAGAATTAAAAAACGATGAGGATTTGAATAAGTTGATAAGAACGATTGCCTCTGAAATGAAAATAAATATTGTTCTAAAAAGCCCCACGGATATTATTGCGTCGCACGAAGGAGATATTGTTTTAAATAAAACGGGAAATGCGGGCTTAACGGTGGGTGGCACCGGCGATGTACTGGCCGGGGTGATTACGTCTTTAATCGCACAAAAAGCCGAACCGTTTGTCGCCAGCCAGATCGGTGCGTTTTTAGTTGGATATACCGGTGATTTTTTATACAAACAAAAAGATTACTGCTTTAGCGCAACGGATGTTGCTCTTGAACTGCCTTTTATCATCAAAAATATTTTGCAATAAATTCGTGTAGGTCAGTATTGTTGACAAAAAATACCAACAGGATATACTTTGCCTTGTTTTTAGACGATTTCGCTTTATATAAAGCTGAAATCCGTCTAAACAAACGGCTTCAAAATCGCCCTTTAACAACAAAACCGGAGGGTTAAAATGTATTTGCAAAAAGAAAACCGTCAAATGCTGGCGTGCATTTTCGGAATTATAATTTTTCTTGCTGTCGGGATCCCATTTGGTTGGCTTGTATACAAACACTGGGAGGTGCTTAATCTGATGATAAAATTCTGTTTTCTTGGCGGGATGGTGATGCTTTTGGGCGGCGTTCTGTTTATGGTCTGGCCCGAGTCGTATTTCCCCATCTTGCTGCTTTTTGTTGGTCTTGCTGAACAGGGCCTCATGCTGCTCATCTATCTTGATGTTAAACTCACGCACGGAGCAGCGGTAGTTCTTGGGATATCGGCTATCGTGGCATTCTGCTTAACCGGAATCGTAAAATTGAAACTACGGTTAAGCGATAGTGAACTGCAAAAAGAGGAAACAGCGAAGGAACAGCCAACACACAAAATGGGAGTTGTTGTGGATATAAAATCCGCCACTCTCCGAAACAAAAAGGCGAGCTGAAGCTTAACATTAGCCCCGGCGCACGAATTATCGTTGCGTATTGCGGGGCTTTTTCTATACAATAGCATAGCTTATAAACTGTAATTATGAATATTGCGTTAATTGCTGCCGCGGGTGAAAGTCTGCGTATAAAAAGCAAAATAAACAAACTGCTTCTGCCGGTTCTTGGCAAGCCCCTTATTTACTATACAATCGCCGCTTTTTACGACCATCCTCTGGTCAATAAAATTGTAATTATTGTTAATAAAAAAATCCTGCGTGAAGTAAAAACTTTATGTAAAAAATTTTTTCCCGGAAACAGTAAAGAAATTCAAATAATTTTAGGGGGCCGAAGCAGATCGGAAAGTGTGCTGGCGGGAGTAAAATTTTTGGAAAATGCGCATAAATTAAAAGAAAATGATATTTTGGTTATCCATAACGGCGCAAATCCCCTTGTTACATATGATGAAATTGATAAATGTATAAATATCGCGGCAAAAAAAGGCGCGTGCATTACCGCACATTCCATCAGAGACACTCTTAAAGAAATAAAAAACAAAAAAATTGTCAGAACTCATAAGCGTGAAAATTTTATAAGGGCGCAGACGCCGCAGGCTTTTCGTTTTTCTTTGTTTGAAAAAGCTTTACAAAAAGCCGGCAAAACTTATCAGACCATGACCGATGAGTCGCTGTTGTTTGAAAAAGCGGGTATTCAAGTTGAGTATATTGATGCACATGAACATAATTTTAAAATCACAACATCCGCGGATTACCATCATGCAAAGCATATTCTTGGAGATATTCCGCAGGATTATATTTTTGGAATAGGTCAGGACAGTCATGAATTTTGTAATAAGAAAGGGCTTGTTTTGGGAGGTGCAAGTTTTCCGTACGAAAACAGATTGCTCGCAAACTCCGACGGGGATGTTGTTTTACATGCGATATGTAATGCTGTTTTGCAGGCAATTGGTGAAAAATCTCTCGGTGCGTTTGCCGATGACCTTTGTAAAAATCAAAAAATCAGGGATTCAAAAAAATATTTATCTGTGGTTCTTAAAAAAGCTGAAAAGAAAAAATATACATTAAATCATCTCGGAATAATGATTGAGGCAAAGAAACCTCGCATAGATAATATACAAAATCTTATTAAGAATTCGCTCTCAAAACTAAGCGGTCTTGATATAAAACGTATAGGGATCACTGCCACATCGGGTGAAAAACTAACTTCTTTTGGACGCGGCAAAGGGATTCAGTGCCTGTGTATAGCTTCCTTAAAACGCTCAAATAATGATCGTTAAAGCTCCGGCAAAAATCAATCTTGCCCTCGATATCCTTGGTAAAGATAAAAACGGATACCATTTAATTGATACTATTTTTCAGATTATTCCTGTTTTTGATATAATTTCCATAAAGAAATCCTCACGCCTCAAAATTAAATTTAAAGGAGAGGAAGGGGCAAAAGTTGATAATAAAAAAAACACAGTACAGCAAGTTTTTGATTTATTAAAAAACAAAATAAAAAATTCATACGAGGTTATAGTTCAAAAAAACATTCCCGTTGGCGCAGGTCTTGGAGGAGGCAGTTCAGATGCCGCAGCCGTAATAAAAGCGCTTAACAATTTTGAAAGGTTAAACATGAGTACCGATGAGATGCGCAAAATCGGGGCAAAAATCGGCGCCGATGTACCCTGCTTCATTAAAGGAAAGACAATGCTGGGAACCCATTACGGAGAAAAAATAACCGTGCTGCCCGATCTCGATTTGTTTAAAAAATGGAAAAATCTATATAAACTGTTAATTGTTCCCGACCGCAGAAAAAAAACAAAAAACGTATATGCAAAAGTGAATTTAAAAAAATGCGGACATAACAGACATAAAACAAAAAAAATTATTCAGGGGCTTAAAAATCGAAATTTTATTCAAATAATAAGTAATATTCATAATGATTTTTGCCTGCTGAAAGAGGGGCCCTTGAAGGCCCTGTTATGCGGCTCCGGCACGGCTGTTTTTGCCATTTCTAATAGTCCGTTCGATTTGTCAGAGCTTTGCCGAGTGTTGCAATATCGGCATATTCAAGGTCGGAACCCATGGGCAGCCCGCGTGCGATTCTTGAAATTTTAACACTCTTCCCTTCAAGATATTTGTTTATATACAACGCTGTTGCCTCACCCTCAAGGCTGGGATTTGTGGCAAGAATAATTTCTTTTATTTCGGGATTGGTTTCAATCCGTTTAAACAGTTCGGCAAGCTTTAGCTGGTCTGCCGAAACTCCGTCTATAGGGGACAATACACCGTGCAAAACATGATAAACACCCTTAAACTGATACGTTTTTTCAATGGCGACAACATCCAAGACATCCTCCACAACGCATAATTTTGACTTGTCGCGCGACGGATCGCCGCAGATTGAACATGGTGTTGTTTCCGTTACATGCCAGCAGATTTCGCAAAACGACAGTCCGTCTTTTAAGTTCAATAAAGCGTCGCCGAGAGGTTTAATGCGTGAATGCGGGGATCGCAGCAGATAGACGGACAATCTCTGCGCTGTTTTAGGACCTATGCCGGGCAGTTTGGAAAGCTCATCAATAAGTTTTTGCAGAGATTTTGGAAGCATTGTTAGTATGTTTATGCGGACTTATCAATATGCCTTAAAAATTCGGAGCGCGTGTTCATGTTGCCCTTGAAAAGTCCGGTTAATGATGATGTTTTTACAACGGAATTCTGTTTTTCAACACCCCGCGCCATCATGCAAAGGTGCCTTGCCTCCAAGATAACTCCCACGCCTTTTGGTTTAAGAAGGTCGTTTACCGCGTTTGCAATTTGAACCGTCAAGCGCTCCTGGTTCTGTAATCTTCGGGAAAAAATCTCAACAAGGCGCGGCAATTTTGATAATCCGATTATTTTGCCGTCAGGTATGTAGCCTATATGCGCTTTGCCGAAAAACGGCAGAAGGTGGTGCTCGCAGGTTGAATAAAACTCAATATCTTTAACCACAATCATTTCGTCATATTCCTCGCCGTCGAAAACTTTTAAAATTTGTTCGGGCTTTTTTTCATACCCCGAAAATAATTTTTTGCATGCTGCCGCATATCGTTTTGGAGTATCCTTAAGCCCTTCACGTTTTGGGTCGTCTCCTAAAACTTTTAATAATTCCCCGGTCAGTTTTTCTATTTTTTGAGTATCCATAAAGTAACAATTAGCGGCTAAATTCTATAAGAACATTATTTTTTTTACCAGAGATTTATGTTATATTCTTTTTGGTCCTTAATAATATCAAAATATGAAAATTTATACAAAAAAAGGCGACAAAGGGCAGACGTCGCTTTGTTCAGGCGAAAAAGTTTCAAAAAACTGCGACAGACTTCATGCGTACGGATCAATTGACGAAGCGAGTTCATTTATCGGTTTTGCTCTTTTGATGCAGAAAAAACATAAAACAAAAAAAGTGCTTCAGGACCTGCAGAAAGATTTGTTTGTACTGGGTTCTTATGTTGCTTCGCCGACTTTAAAATCACAAAAAGGCCTGCCTAAATTTCCAGTTACAAAGATTAACAAACTCGAAAAACTTATAGATAAAATCGAAGAAAAACTTCCTCCGTTAAAGAATTTTATTCTTCCGGGCGGTTCACAGGGAGCATGCGCGCTTCATATGGCAAGAACAGTTGTGCGCCGGGCGGAACGTGACTGCGCAAAACTCGCTGAAAAAGAAAAAATGTTTGAGCCCACTCTGCCGTATTTAAACAGGCTGTCAGATTTGCTTTTCGTGATGGCAAGACAGGCAAACAAAGGAAGGGATACTCTAGCTTAAATCCGCTTCAGTAAACTTCTCCACTTCATAAACAGAAATATCAACTTTCTCGTTTTTCCATATGTCGGGATCGAGGCCGGCTTTCATTGCGAGTGAGGAAAGAAACTGTTCTTTTTGCGGCAGATCATCCCAGACCTGTGGCAGGTATGTTGCCTTAAAAAAGCCTTTGCCAAGGATTATACCGTCTTTTCCCGGTCGTATTTTTTTAAGTAAATCCTCAAAGGTTGAATATTCCAATTGTTGGGGAACCGTTAAAACGGAAATTTCAATTTCAATATCACGGAACTCTTCTTTTGTTAACGAATTAAATCTGGGATCATCAAAAGCCGCCTCGTGCGCGTTGCGAATTACAGCCTCATAAAGCGGATAAACAGGCTCGATGTTGCCTATGCACCCGCGAAGATTTTTAAAAATTTCCAGCGTCACGAACACGCCTCTTTTTTCCTGAAAAATTTTTTCCTTAAAAACATCGGCTGTAAATTTTAAGTCTTCCAATCCCAAATCATGCGCAATTGTGTTCCGGGCAAGTTTAAGAAGCATCTGTTTCTGCTTTTTTGTTAGTCCTGTTTTCATTTATATAATAGGGTTATTTTGTAAACGCATAACAACCGTAACCTACCACCTGGTTTTTATCTCCCGCCGTATCACCTGAATTTTTATAATCAATAAAATGGCCTTTCCAGCCCAAAACATCAGCAAGATGCAACAAAGTCATTATCCCCATAATTCCGCACGCTTCAACTTTTGATCTTACCTCGTTGATCGCAATTTTTGGAATAAATTCATTTGCATTCTCATCAATCGCCACCGCATCTTCATAAGGGAAATAATGGCTCAAGTCCGAGCTTACCACTGTTATCACATCGTCGCGGCTTACAAAATCCTTCAACTCAACTGCAAGAATCTTGGGATTTAACTCGCCCAAACATAACGGATACAGCATCCATTTTTTCATAACCATCTGCAAAAACGGCACTTCAACTTCAAGTGAATGCTCCTGCCTAAATGCTTCTTCATCTTGATTTATTACATCCGATTTTTTCATTTCATCCAGAATATTTTTTACAAGAACGGTGCCTAAAGGGGTTTCCCATCCCTCAACTTCAGGTGCGGCAGCGCCTTTTAGTATTACAAAATGCGAGGGGCCGAGCAGAAGCACTTTCCATTTCTTTTTAGGGTCAAGCTGTTTTAACAGCTTAAAACCCGCAGCCGCGACTATTCCCGAATACACATAACCTGCATGAGGAACAACGATCGCTTTTAACTGACCTTCAGGTTTAACGCTTACAGAATCGTTAATAAATCCGTTTATCATCTGAACCAGAGTTTTTTCATCTGCGGGATAAAACGTACCCGCCACTGCCGGTTTTCTTATTGCTTTCATATATTTTAAGTTACCAAATACCTGCAATTTTTTCTTTGCAAACGGGGCACTTTCCGTCTCCTTTTATTTTGTTTGCTTCACATGAAAGACCATATCTTTCAACAAGAACGGTATCACATCTAGGGCAGCTGGTATTCTCTCCCTCAAGCCCCGGAATATTCCCCGTGTATACATATTTAAGGCCTGCTTTTTTGCCGATATTATAAGCACGCAGAAGTGTGTTTGCCGGAGTCGGCGGAGTATCAAGCATTTTATATGCCGGATAGAACGCGGTTACATGCCACGGGATGTCGGGTGAAACGGATTTAATAAATTCCGCTATTTGGGTGATTTCTTTATCGGAATCGTTTTTGCCCGGAATCAGCAATGTGGTTGTTTCAACCCATATACCCAATTTATGGCATCTTTTAACATTTTCAAGAACCGGCGCTAGGCGGGCTCCGCATATGTTTGCGTAAAACTCCTCAGTAAAACCTTTAATATCAATATTAATAGCATCCATGTATTCATGAAATTTTTCCAGATTTTCCTTTGATTCGTATCCGTTTGAAACATAAACATTCTTTATGCCGTTTTTATGCGCAAGTCTTGCGGTGTCATAAGCGTATTCAAAAAAAATAGCAGGCTCGTTGTATGTATATGCTATTGAAGGAATTTTATTTTCAAGGCAGTAATTAACAATTTTTTCGGGCGGCCAGTCCTCGCACGCATCAACAGCTTTTTTTATCATTTCAATATGTTTTTTTGCTTCCGGGTATTCACTTTTAATTATTACCGGAGCCTGCGAGATATCCCAGTTCTGGCAGAAAGCGCATCTAAAATTGCACCCGATCGTACCAAGGGAAAATATTTTTGTCCCCGGCATAAAATGAAATAACGGCTTCTTTTCAATATTATCAAGATGCACAGAAACCGGCTTTCCGTAAACAAGCAGATAAAGATTCCCCCCCTCGTTTAAACGCACACCGCAAATACCGGTACGTCCTTCGGGAATTTTGCAGTACCATGAGCATGCCTCGCACTGAACGCTTTTTTCTTTCCCCTTTTTATATAGAATACATTTGTGCATGTATCCGTTTACACTTTAATTGTAACGATTTTTTTTCTGTTTATCACTTTTTTAACCAAGGGCCAGATCATTATAAAAATAATGGCGGCAAGCGATACATAACCCACTATGTCATTCTTGAACGGAAAAATAAAAATAAAACCCACTATGCCGAATATTAAATTTAAAAAAGGAGTAAGAAAACTTAGAGTTTCACGGATTCTTACTATCTGGCCGTAAAGAGCCGCAATCAAGAAAACAATATAAAAAGGCTGCAGCAGAGCATTATCAATATAAACTGAAAGATCAATTGTACGAAGCCCCAACAGCCCGGTTAATATTAATAAAATATTTGCAAATAAACTTAAATGTTTTTTCATACAGAGAGATTAAGACCTGAAAAATTATAGCATATGTTTGATGTTTCTTATAATGCCTTTGTAACCCGCTCTCTTTATTGGCGATCCCGCGAATTTTTTATTAAATTCGGCTTCGGTCATCTTTTTTACCTTGGCCGCATCCAGATGTGGACCGGTTATGTGATTTAAAAAATCGCTTACTTTTGTTGTTTTTGCCCTTATGTTGTGCGGGCAGACTTCCTGGCATATATCACAGCCGAAAATTCTGTTTTTCATTTTAGATCTTATATGCGCGGGAATTTTCTTTTTATTTTCAATGGTCTGATATGCAATGCACTTGGAAGTATCCAGGGTATAAGGAGCGATAAGAGCCCCTGTCGGACATGCTTGAATACATTTATTGCAGGAGCCGCATGATAGAGCCCGAAGATTTTGTTTATCGTAATCAAGTTTTAAAGTTGTTATTACTTCCGCCAAAAACACCCAGGAACCGTATTCTTTAGTAATAAGCGTTGTGTTTTTTCCTATAAAACCAATTCCGGCTTTTGCCGCATAAGCACGGTCCAAAAAAGGTCCGGCATCCGAATAAAGCTTAAAATCTTTTAAAGACGCATTGGTTTTTTCGATAATAAATTTTCGCAGTTTTTTTAATTTTTTTTCTATTGTTTTATGATAATCCCTGCCCCATGCATAACGCGCAACACGGCCATAATTTTTGTTTTTATCATCAGCTTTTTTTAATGGCATTGGCTGAAAATAATTCATTGCAAGGCAGATAATGCTTTTTGCTCCCGCAAGATTGATAGCTGGAGTAAATCTTTTCTCCGGCTGATTTTTCATGTAGCCAAGATCAGCTGAAAGACCTTTTTTAAGCCATGTTTGAAGATGCCGGCCATCGCGTTTCAAATTTATAGCCGGTAATATTCTAACAATATCAAAGCCAAGACTTTTAGCATACGACCTCAAATTCATAAAATTTGCGTAAGTAATTCATTCGTATCTTTATACGGATTTCGCAATTTGAGAACTTTTTCAAACTGCTCCGCTGCCGCTGCCTTATCATCAAAAAACAAAAGCATCTTGCCGTATTTATAAAGATAAAGAGGATTGTTTTTTCCCGTTTGAACCGCTGTTTCCATTTCTTCAAGCGCGATGTTTTTATAATTTTCAAATTCCCGCGGACTGCCTTTATTAAGATCGGCAAGGCGTGAAGCTGCGAGGGCTTTATTTGCGTGCGCCGAAGGAAAATTCGAATTTATTAAAAGAGCTTTATCGTACAGATTTATCGCATCATAAAGATAATCCCCCTGCGCCGATTCCGGCATCATTATTCCGAGATTAAAAATAAAATCAGCATATTCCTGCATGTATTCGTAATTATAAGGCACCATGTGTACGGCTTTTTTATAACTCTCTACAGCCGCTATGTAATCACGTTTTAATGCAAGAACCTGCGCCTGTTTATAATGAAATTCAGCCGCAAGGGTTGTTACGGAATAAAACAAACCGCATCCGAGCATAAGTATCGCCGCAAGTGCACCCGTAACGCGTAAAGCCCCCGTAAGTTTAAATGAAGGCAGAACATTGCCCGAAAAAATAAGCCCGATAAAAGTAAAAAACAAAAAGCCGGTTGCTATTACCGTAAAACTAAAAAGCACCTGAGTTAAGAAAACAACACATGCGGCAACCAGCGAAAACAAGACCACCCGCTTACAAGCATCTTTTTCATTTTGCATAAATTTTCCGGCATAAACAAAAACAGCGGCTATCATTGCCGCATATATTGCAAAGCCCAAAAGGCCCTGTGTCGCCATGATATTCAAATATTCCATATGAGCCGCTTCGGGCGTAATGCCGTCCTGAAGATCATCGGGAAGTTTATAATCGGTTCTGCGATACTTGTTGTACGCATCCCGAAACGTTGACAGCCCGTGTCCGAGTACGGGATTATCTTTAATCATTTCAAGAGAGCTGTACCACCAGCTTACCCTGTCGGGGATATTTCCTTTTGACACAAAATCAATTGTTTCTGAAGTCCTTTTAACTATTTCGGAATTCATAATTTGTTCGCGAAAAACAATTGCGCCCAGAAATAATATACCAACAACAGCAAGAATAATTTTTAAATATTTTGCGATTTCTTTAATAAAGTGTTTTTTTGAAAATCCGTAAACAATCCAGCATACAAATCCCACGAATAATGCAAAAATTCCGCCTCTGGAAGCGGTTAACAGAATAGTTGCAATAATGGTCATCATCACAAGCCATAATAAAATCTTTTTCCAGCCGAACCGCGCATTACGAACCATGCCCAGAAGAATCATAACGTTCATGGCAAGGTATGCGGCCGTATGATTTGAATGACCTATTGTAGAAAACACCCTGTCTGCCGGATTCTGGCTCCATGAAAAAACATTAACAATCCAGTTCTGATGTTGGAATATGCCGTAGACAGCAACCAAAAAGGCCGCAGCAACCGACAAATTTAAAAGAGTTTTTATTTTCTCGGGGGTGCTTATTTCGCACATTACTATATAAGCCCAGAACAATAAATTTAAAACTGTTAACAGCCCCATAAAATATCCGTAATCTCCAAAGAAGCTAGTAAAAAAATTAATTGTAAAAACCGTATTAATAAGCGAAATACAGGCATACGCAATTAAAAACCACAAAAACGGATGCCATTTGATTTTTATATTGCCATATAAAAGCCCCCTGAAACCCCAGAAAAAAATTATCAATAAAGTGATAATCCTAAACACGTATAATTTTGGAAAGCTAAAAACCGAATTAATATTCGGCATAAAAATGAGGGGCACAAGCACGACTGAAACATACACAAGGTATTGGGCGGTTTTATCGGCCCAGTTTGCCTGCGTATCACATTTTTTTGTCAGTACATTTAACATGATTTTGATAGTTGAAGAAAGAAGAAAATGCGGGGAATGGGCACGGGAGACGGGCGGCGCTTATGTGCGCGCATCCTTAAAACGCGCCTTTCCCGGTTATTACCGCCCATACAGTTTTTATCATAATAACCACGTCCAGTAAAAGCGATTGGTTCTGAATATAATAAAAATCATATTCAAGATTCTCGTGAAGCGGCAAATCTTTTCGGCCCAGTATCTGCCATAGTCCCGTAAGACCCGGTTTAACCTGTAATCTTGTTTTCTGCCACTCTGTATATTTTTCAACAATAAACGGCATTTCGGGCCGCGGCCCAACAAAAGACATTTCACCCTTTAATATATTAATTAGCTGTGGCAGTTCATCAAGGCTGGTTTTGCGCAGAAATCCGCCCATGCGCGTAATCCTTCTATCATCCGCTTTTCTGGGTGCTTCTTCGTACATGTTCGTGTCGGCATGCATGGTTCTGAATTTGTACATATTAAAAATTCTGCCGTTTAAACCGACTCTTTTTTGTTTAAAGAAAGCTCTGCCTTTTGAATCAACGCGTATTAAAAACCCCATTAACAAAAACAGCCAGCTGAATAAAACGACCCCGAAAACCGCAAAAACAACATCCAAAAATCGCTTAAAAAACTTGTAGATTAAATGCTTTTTCCCGGTTCCGAGATCAATTGAGGGAATGCCTTCTATTTCGCTTATATCAATACTTCCGGTTAATATTTCATATAGATTGGAAACAAGTTTGAATTTTATATTTGTATTCTCGCAGCCCGAAATCAACGAAAGCATTCTTTCATGCGGCATGTTTGGATCCGAAATAAAAACCATGCTTATATTTTTTTCGTTTATAATTCTGTTCATTGTATCAATTTTTCCCAGTATCGGATAAACGGATTTTTCTTTTACAACCGAATCATCTAAAAAACCAACTATCCTGTATCCGAAATTGTTATATCTTTTTATTTCAGCGGCAAGCTTTCTACCCGGTTTTCCGGCTCCGATTATGAGCACATTGGTAATGCCAAGCCCCTTTTTAACAAGCCACCTGTTAAACATGCGCACCGCGAGCCTGCCGACATTAATAAAAACAAGAGAAGTGAATATTAGAGCAATCACAAAGCCCCTTGAATAGTCATATTTATACATAAAAGATGCAGCCATAAAAACAACAGCAGCCATTAAAACTCCTTTGATAATGGCAAAAATCTCACTTGTGCCCTCGATGCGTATTTTTTGTTCATAAAGTCCGAAAAAATAAAATACAAGTATCAACAAAACAAAGGCGGCAAAAAAAGCCTGCAGATAAACATCAAACGGCTGTATGGACTCGCCAAAAAAATTTCTTAAAGAATAAGCGGCTGAAAAACTTACAAAAAAAGCACAGAGATCTGAAAGGACAAGAGTTAAAACGGCTATTTTTTTCTGGCTAATTAGTCGGAGGAAATTGCGCATACGTTTCCAGATGTTTTGCTTTATATGTTAAATATTTTTTGCTTTTTGAACTTATGAACCACTTTTTCATTTCAGCTGCCGAAGCCCTTTTGTGGCGCATAATATACCATCTTTTTTTTAGCATTGATGGCAATAAACGCATAAATTCCATAAACCCCTTTGGGCGCAAAAGCCTTTTAAAAACATTAAAAAAATCTCCAATGCAATTTCTGCAGAATTCATTTTTTATTATCATTAACCGTTCATTTCTTTTAAAATAATCCCTCTCGCGCTCCTTGATTTTTAAAATCAGCGGCACATTTTTTGTTTCAGCGGCGTGGTATGAAACAAGGCTCGGAGAGTAAATAACGCGCCACCCAAAAAGATGCAGACGCCAGCACAAATCAAGATCCTCCCAGTATAAAAAGAAATCTTCATCAAAATACTCATCTCCGATTTTCACGTCCAAAAGCGAACTCTTGCGGTAAAAAGCGCATATATCCCTTACGCTGTAAATATCCTCCTGTTTGTCCAGCTGGCCGAAATCATTTGCCCCGCGCGCTGAAAGCATTTCTCTGTCGCACATTGCGTGTATGCCGACCGTTTCAAAAACCGAGGTCTTGGCTGAAGCTGTAAAATCATACTGATAAATTTTACAGGCTATCGCCGCTATATGATTATCCTGTTTCATTTTTTTAAGCGCGTTTTCCAGATAATTTTTTTCCAAAACAACATCGGCATTCATAACAAGGATATAATCTCCGGATGAGTAATGAACTCCTATATTCAAAGCCGCGGGGTAGCCGATATTTTTCATATTTCTTACAGTACTCACCCATGGATAAAGCCTTTGAATAATCGGGACGCTTCCGTCAAAAGAACCGTTATCAATATATAGAACCTCAACGGTATGGGGATTGTAAATTGACTGCCTCTTTATCGAGGTAAGGCATGAATCAAGATACTGCTTTGATTTAAAGCCTACGATTACTATTGAAATTTCGGGAACTTTTATGCTCATGCCACAAGTCTAACATAAACTGGATTTTGCTTGAACTCTTTGATAAACTTTTTGCGTTTACGTACAAAATCTACAATATTATGAATAAACATTTTTTTACTTCCGAATCGGTTACCGAAGGCCATCCTGATAAAATGGCGGACCAAATTTCGGATGCGATTCTGGATGCGATTATCAAGGATGATCCTTATGCCCGCGTTGCGTGCGAAACGCTTGTAACAACGGGACTTGTTTTTATTGCGGGCGAAATCACAACCGATTGTTATGTTGACATCCCGGTGATTGCAAGAAAAGTCGTTAAAGAAATAGGCTACACAAGGGCAAAATACGGATTTGACTGCGAGACATGCTCGGTGATTACTTCAATTCACGAGCAGAGCCCGGATATCGCGGTCGGTGTCGGAAAAAAACGAATGATAAGCAAAAATTTGGGGGCGGGTGATCAGGGAATCATGATAGGTTTTGCCTGCGATGAAACCAAAGAGCTTATGCCCCTGCCGATTTCACTGGCGCACAAACTCGCCATGCGTCTTTCTGAAGTGCGCAAGAAAAAAATTATTCCCTATTTAAGACCGGACGGAAAAACACAGGTGACAATTGAATACCGCAACAATAAGCCCGTGCGCGTTGACCAAATTGTTGTTTCGGCCCAGCATAATCCCGAAGCCGATCATAAAAAAATAGTAAAAGATATAAAAACGCATGTAATAAAACCTGTTTGCGGAAAACTGGTTGATGAAAAAACCAAATATTATATTAATCCAACGGGGGTTTTTGTAATAGGAGGGCCAATGGGAGACACCGGTCTTACCGGCAGAAAAATAATTGTCGATACATACGGGGGTTCGGCTTCTCACGGCGGAGGATGTTTTTCGGGCAAGGATCCGACAAAAGTGGACAGAAGCGCAACATACATGGCGAGGTATATCGCAAAAAACATTGTTGCAGCCGGCCTGGCAAAAAAGTGTGAAATCCAGCTTTCGTACGCAATAGGAATCAATCATCCGTTGTCTTTAAAGGTAAGCGCTTTCGGAACCGAAAAAATACCCGAGGGAAAAATCGAGGAACTGGTTTGGGAAACATTCAATTTATCACCTGCGGGAATAATAAGCTGGCTGAATTTATTGCGGCCCATTTACCGCAAAACCGCATGTTACGGCCATTTTGGCAGGGAAGATGAGGATTTTTACTGGGAAAGAACCGACAAAGCGGAAGCTCTTAAAAAAATGGCTTCAACAAAAAAATAATCAACATTCCATGAATAAAAAAAATTTAGCCCTTCAGGGCAGAAACAATATTGAGCTGGCCGAAAAAAACATGGGGGCGCTTATGAAACTGCGCGAAAACTTTGCACGCCTAAAACCTTTCAAAGGCCTTAAAATAGCAATGGCCCTGCATATCACCAAAGAAACCGCGGCGCTGGTGCGCACATTTATTGCCGGCGGCGCCAATGTTGCAATAACTTCATGCAATCCCCTTTCAACACAAGACGACGTGGCCGAAGCGTTAAAAGCCGACGGCATTGCCGCTTATGGCTACAAGGGCGAAACCGGACGCGAGTATTATTCATTTTTAAACAAGGTTCTTGATATAAAGCCCAATATTACAATTGATGACGGGTGCGATCTTGTTACACAGATACATTTAAAACGACCAACCCTGCTGCGCGAAATAATAGGCGGATGCGAAGAAACAACAACAGGCATAATCAGGCTGCGTGCAATGGAGCGCGACCGTGCATTAAAATATCCGATAATTGCTGTAAATGATAATAAAACCAAGCATTTGATGGATAATTACTACGGCACCGGCCAGTCCACCATTAACGGAATTATACGCGCCACCAATGTTTTATTTGCGGGCAAAACAGTTGTTATTGCCGGCTACGGCGACTGCGGAAAAGGCTGTGCGATGCGCGCAAAAGGCATGGGGGCCAATGTAATAGTAACTGAGGTTGATGCGTTTCCCGCTCTTCAGGCGCAAATGGATGGTTTTAGGGTGATGCCTATGAAAGATGCGGCCCCAAAAGGTGATATTTTTATTACTGTTACCGGAAACAAACATGTAATACGCGTTGAACATGTGCATACAATGAAAAACGGAGCAATACTTGCAAATTCAGGTCATTTTGACATAGAAATAGATGTTGCGGGCATAAAAAAGGCCGCCACGCAAAAAAAACAAATAAGACCGTTTATGACGCGTTATACGTTTGGAAAACGGGGCAGTGCGCACGGAAAAGAAGTGTATGTACTCGCCGACGGCCGTTTGGTTAATTTGAGCGCGGCCGAAGGGCACCCCAGCGAGGTTATGAGCATGAGCTTCTGCGGGCAGGCTCTGGCGTGCGAGTATTTAGTACAACATAATGGGGTAAAGGGAAAAAATCCCTTAAAACCCGGCGTGCATTATCTCCCCGAGGAAATCGATCAAAAAATCGCATCTCTGCAATTAGGGGTTATGGGTGTAAAAATAGATAAACTGACTCCCGAGCAGGTTAGGTATTTAAAAGAGTGGAAAGAAGGAACAAATTAATTATAGACGCTTTTTCTGTGTAGAATTCTTAAAATTACAAGTATTACGATTGTATTGTTTTCCTTATTTAAACGAAAAATTACCCTGTAATCACCAATCCTGTATCTATAAGTATCTAATTTAAGCCCTTTTAGCTTTTTGGCATATTCTAAAGGGTTTTTAGATTGCAGAAAAAAATTCAGCTTGGTTATTATCCTTTTAGCTAAATCTTTCTCCAGCTTCGCAAGATCATTATCTGCTGAATTGGTATAGGTAATCTTATAATCCATATTTTTTTATCATTTCTTCATGAGAGATCACTTTGCCGTTTTTGTATTCATTCCAAGAATCCTCAATAATATCCTCAAGTGATTTTTTTTCATATAGAGGCTGGATTATAATTCTGTTTTCCTCGATTGTTGCAATAAAATTTGATGTATTCATTTTATCTCTCCAGGTTTTAGGTAAAGTAATCTGTCCGCGAGATGTTGCTTTTAAAATTTTGTTCATATTTCTTATTTACTTATTTTCTTACTATAAGTATATATGAAATATTTGAATAATGCAACTATAGCGGGAGCAAAACCAACATAGCATATAAATTTAAAAAAAATCTTTAAAATTCCTGAAGTTTTCTTAAAATATTCTTCTTATTTATATTTCCAACTTTGTAATAAAGCCGGTATAAAATAGTTTTATAATATGGATCCGTATGGCTGCTCCACATGTTTATCATCATACGGCAATAAAGGCTTGACAATTTTTTATTTTTTGTTATTATAACTACTCGCGAAAGGATTTTCTACAATTTATAAATTATATTTAATTAATCTCACCTCATTATGTCACATAATATGTCAAAAAATTTACCTGAAAACCAGGATTACGCCGAATATACGGTTGTAAAGCCTGAAGCAAAAGAAAGCTGGATTACAAAGGCTGTTAATGCTGTACGAAACGGCATAAACACAGCCGCGAAAAAAATAATGGACGCCTCATACGGCGTTGGACGTTTGGCAAAACGCGCATCGGGCCCCTTAGCGGCGGCAACGCTGGTTGCAGCAGCTCCGGGTCTAAAAGGATGCGTATTTGACGCAAGCGGACTTGCACCTACAACAGATGCAAAAGTCGAATCCGACAGACCAATTAATGACGGAAGCATAGACGCAGGAGACAGCCAGCCCGACCCCGATGCCGGAGATGCGGAAACGGATGCCGGCGACGGCTCAACCGATCCGGATGCGGGGGACGCACAACCCACAACCGAAACCATATGTAACGACGGAGTAGATAACGATAACGACGGCAAAACCGACTGCGCTGACTTTGATTGTGTAAACCATACAGGGCCAAACGGAATGATATGCGAATACCAAACAGAAACAAGATGCGCCGACGGCCATGACAACGACGCTGACGGCTTAACCGACTGCGCTGATCCTAACTGTAATAACCAATCATGCGGAAACGGCTGCGC
The DNA here is from genome assembly GCA_016928915.1 of Candidatus Peregrinibacteria bacterium. Classification (GTDB taxonomy): domain Bacteria; phylum Patescibacteriota; class Gracilibacteria; order UBA1369; family PNNO01; genus JAFGJT01. Next base: position 105,362 of record JAFGJT010000017.1, on the reverse strand, counting down.
CTGTGTGGGAGGAGAAAAAACCGAACACGCATCAGGATGCAGCGATGGCATAGATAACGATGGAGATACTTTAGTTGACTGCGACGACCCAAACTGCTTAGGTTATGTAAATACTATCGGCGGCTGGGCATGCGACGCAACCACTCCGGGCGTTATAATAGAAACCAATTGTGTTGATGGAGTTGATAATGACGGAGACGGGAATACAGATTGCGATGACGCGGATTGTGACGGCAATCCGGCTTGCCCACAAACAGAAATTTGCAATGACGGTGTTGATAATAATGCTAATGCCTATATAGATTGTATTGATGCTGATTGTAAGAACGCTCTAAGATGTACTGCTGAATGGCATAATCTCTGTATCGCTGGCGCAAATGCTAATGATCCCTGTTTAACGGGTGCTCCTTTAGGCACCTGCTATAATGGGCAATGTACCGAATACACAGATACTAATGGAAGACGTGAGTGCAAACCAAATTCAACAAGTTGTTATAGCAACCAATAAAAAACTTATAACAAGCTCCATTCATAAAAAAGTTGAGCTACATCAGCCCTTTTCATTGGGGCAGAAACATCATTATAAGGAATTAAATTATTTGAACTAGCATAATCAACATATTTCTGATACCAAGCTGTTCCTGCTGCAGCATCCTCCTGAATAGTTACGCCGGCTCCTTCAAAAAATATCTTTAGCATTTCTACGTAAATAACTGTTTCGGAGGGTTTAAATGTTCCATCTGGATAACCTTCTATAATCCCGTTTTGTTTCGCGGTTTTTAAATAACCCATATACCAGCTATCAATTTCAACATCACTGAACCCAAGGTTTGTTCCATCTGCAACTGTCATTGGAGTATTGAATCCTTCTATAATTACTTTTACCGTTTCAGCTCTGTTAATGGCATTATCCGGCTGAAAATTCCCATCCGGATAACCGATGAAAATCCCCTGCTTTTTAACATATTCAATAGCCGGGCACCTTGGATCATCTACATTAATATCGGGAAAGCCTGCGCAGCCGCTGAGCTTCTCCAATCCAAAATCCACACTTACTGTTTTCAAAATAGGGGTGACTGCGGCATTTGTAGTTGAGAGTACAGCTTTCCATCTTAAATCGCGTCCTTTATTTTCAAATGTATGTTGAATGCCAACATTAACCGGCTCCCAGTTGATTCCGTCCGCGGTTAGGAAAAACTCTATAGTTTGACCATTCAGTTCACCTGTTGAAGTGATAAACGCATCTTCAACAATATAATTTTCAGCAAACTGCTCATCATTTAAATCTAATAAATTTTTAGAAATTACCGTCCCGCTGGCCTTATATATTTCCGTTGCATCAAGCCCTGACATATACTCATTAAAAACTTCATTTAAATCCGTATCTCGATAAAGTGTGTTTCCATTAATTAAATACAAGCTCTTACTATTACCATCAACTACAAAATCATAATCTTTTGCGATTGATGTGTAGCTCGAAGGATAATTAAGTTTGGTCCATGTTTCGCCATTATTATAAGTTATATAAAATCCTGCATTTGTTAAAATAATATAATCAACCGCAGAAATCGTTGTTATTTCAGCTGGAAGCGTAAGTTTATAAAAATTCATTCCGTCCGTTGCATAAAAAATTTCATTACCTTCAGTTAAAACCATTAAATGGCCAGATGTTAAAGTTTTTTGTTTAATTTCAAAATCTCTGATTTTTGCTGAAAATTTATGCTCAATCCATGTGCTGCCGTAATTTTCTGTCTTTAATAAGGTATCGCCGTTTACAACATAAAAAATATCATCAATCGATTGAGTTGGTATGAATCGGAAATTCTTTACAGAACCCGGTTCGGTGCTTGTAACAAGCTTTGCAACGGCTAATGTTGATGCGTTCATTCTGTATAATCCACTTGATGTTATAAAATAGATCTGCTGGTTTTGTGCATATTTAGGGCCGAAGTTGGCAAACAGAATATCTTCACTTATCACAGGGGTCTCATCTATCCATGTGTCTCCACGGTTATTAGATACATATATTTTGCTTTTATCATAAGCAAGCATAATCCCCGTAACACTATAAGTTCCTTCAAATTTTATTTCAGTAAAACCATTAGGGAACAACTGTGTTAAACCTGTATGCAGATTAAAATCCGCATTATATTGTCTATTCAGATATACTCCGCTTTCTGTAGACAAATACATATCTCTTTCGGTCGGAAAATTGGGATTTATAAACAGATTCTTCAAAATTAAACCAGTTTTATCAAGCACTACATTTTCGTCGTCAAGTACTGTGTTTTCAAATGTATCAACCTGATCCGCCAGTGTTTTATTTACAATAAACGCATTCGCACTCGTTATAAAAACACTTAACAAAAGCAACACGGCTAAACTTCTTTTAAACATAAAATAAATATTAAGATTACTGCACTTTAGCTTACCGCAATAAGCTAAAAAATTCAATAACCGCAAAATCAGACATAAAAAAACTCCCCCGCTTTTTACAGCAGGGGAGTTTTTTATTCAATTCAGAATGACTAAATTCTAAAGAAGGAAAATATTATTGAGATAATACTTGTCCTCCGGCAGAAGATAATCCTTCTACCAAGTATCCGTTTAAGAAATCTGCAGATGTTGCTACATACTCATCAGAAAGATGCGGACTAGCAGACAGGTCAGACCAAACGAACATTGCATCGGTTACACCAAATGCATATGGGGTAGCAGGACCAGCGATTGCGCCGTTGTTTGTTACACCGGCTACATCTGAAAGAAGAGTTGTGTTGATGCTTTCTCCGCTAGCTGCACCAGCTACGGTACCTTTTAATACATAAGTTGTAGCATCAGAAACTTCATCTTCACCACCGACAACACCATTTTCCCACTGTACCAATACTTCATCAATAGCGCCTCCTGTACATGTGCCAGCGCCTGAAGTAATAGTTACTTCACCGGTTGTTGCTAAATCATTAGATTCACTGCCTCTGAATAGTTTATAACCTGTTAGGGTTAATCCGGCTGTGTAATCAACAGAGAAACATAACTGTTTTACAGCGATATTGCCTTCATCGGCAGCAGCAATTGTTGCGCTATATAATGATTTTTCACCATTAGATAATGCTGTAGAAAGTTCTGTTCTTGAAACGATTGGGTAAGACTTAGCTAATCTTAATACATTTGAAGTTACATCAATTAAGGCATCAGTAACTAAAGTTGCTGATGAAGCCCCGATTGCTTTGTATTCACCTGCTAACCCTGGTGTTCCATCAAAAGTTACCTGTACTAAGTCACCGGCGACAGCGCCTCCGGTTGCTACATCTCCCATATCAAGAAGGATATCTACAGTCTGTGAACTGCCTGCAGGAACATAAATGTTCAATCCTGTGAACTGAACTGTTCCACCGGAAACTGTTCCGGTTGCTGTCTGAGTTGCGCCAAGGTTGTCAAGATATCTTACTTTTAATCTTGTAACATCGGCGTCAACACCTGCAGCCAGGTCGAAGTTCAAATCCTTAATGTACCAAGCTTCAAGTTCATCAGCTGAGAATTTAACTTTTAGAACATTCTGGTCAACTGAAAGACCTGCAACGATTCTTGCCTGTAATGAAGAATCTGTAACGCTTTGAACAGATGAATTGCCCTGTGGAGCAACGGTGATTGTGTTTGCAAGAGTTGGAAGCAAGCTAACTGTTGCAGCGGAAGAATCAGAATCTTCAGCTGTAACTCCACCGGCTAAAATGGCGAACAAGTAATCATCACCAACTGCACCGCTTAAGATATCTGATCTTACAAGTAGTCTTGCTGTTGTTCCTTTTGGTACAACATAGTTCAAACTAAATGTAGCTGTATCGTTTGTGCCGCCGTTTGTCATAGCAACACCACTCTTAAGCAGAGTTAATGTTGATCCGTCTTTTTCAAAAAGATCCAATGAAGTGAAAGCTGTATGACAACTTGATACTTCATCTATAAATCCGTCACCGTCGTTATCAACCAAATCAACAACTTCAGATGTATCAGCACAAGTCAACGTAATACCTGTGATGCGGATATCGTCTGCAGTTGAAGCTTTAAAGTCAAATGCAACAAGATCCTTATCAAGTGTATTTCTTACATAAGATTTTGGTCCAGGAGTTGCTGCTAATGTAACATCAACATTAGGGGTTCTAACTGTCATAACATTACCATTTAGCATACCGCCTGTAACATCGGTAAGAACATTGATTGGCGTGCCGTCTGATAAATATTCAAGTTCTACGTTTGCGGCAACATTTACATCAGAAACATCTATATCATAGACATCACCTGCTGTAGCAGCGTTAGCAATGTCAGCGGTTACCATGAATTCCTGAGTTGTTGCAGCAAGAATATCAAATGTATCAGTAAATCGCATGGTTTCCGTCAAAGCACCTGTTGGGTTGGATGGTCCAGCAACAACATACCATGTGCCGGTTTTATTCTTAGCCCAAATTTTAATATCTGTGATGTCATTCCAGTTTGTTCCGTTTACATCCAAAGAAATTTTTCTAACGCTTACACCGTCTCCACCTGTAGAGATATTGAATTTTGTGAATTCGTGATCATTAGCGCCTTTTTTAACATCACCTGTTACAGGGTTGTTAGCAGAAAGCGAGAATGCAACATTGCCGCCAATGATATTTCTTGAAACCGGAGTGATTGAAGGTGTTACTGTATCCTCTACGACATTAACGCCGTAGCCGTATACAGTTCCTGTTCCTTCAATGTGCCAGTCACGATAGATGTCGAAACCTGCCGTAGAAGCTAATCCTCCTAATACATCAGCATGTAATTCAACAGATTTTGAATTTCCTTTAGCAATAAAGATTGGAGCATCTTCCAGGTCAAATGTAACGAAATCTCCTACCCATGAAACATTGCTAGAATAAAGAGATCCTGACATCCATAAAGAAACATTTCCAAATACTTCAGGATCTGCGCTTCCCACCTGTTTAAAGGTAATTCTGTTTACATTAACATCTTCAGTTATCATATCCATCTTAACTTTTGTGAAAATAACATCGGTATCACCGACATTAATATCAGCTACAGATGGCTGAGTAACGGTATATGTTAATGTTCCAACATTTGCAGAAGTTGTGCTCATTAACTCGCCGCAAACTGCGAATGAACCGCCTACCGCAACTTCAGCGTTTGAAGCATCACCCATTGCAGTTACATCTTCCGGCATATTTACACAAAGTTGGTTCTGTGAACCGGTAACGCCGTTCATATCAGCGCGCACTTCAACCAATACGGTTTTACCTGCAGGAACAACTATTGGAGTACTTGTTAAATTAAAAGTAGCAGAGTTTGTTGAAGTGTTGATAGTTTTTTCTCCACCTAACTGAACACCATCAACATAAATCTTTAAGTTTTTGAAATCACCTGGACGACCTAAGCCTAAACGAGTGATTATCAACTGTTCAACATTAATATCCTCTTCAGCAGATGCCGTGAAAGCAAATACTGAGTAAGGGATATTCGCCCCGTTCTGTGGGATAAATACAGCATCCGGGCTTGATCCGTCCAATGCAACGGTCAAAGCGCCTTCAGCTACTACCGGTCCGCATTCCGTTGTGGGATGAAGAGCCCTTATTACCATTGTAACGCCTTCTGCACGAGTGATGTTTACTTCCGGTGCGAATGTTGTATCTGTTTTGCCGAGTACAACACAGTTGTATCTGGCAACACCTACGTATTCATCAAACCAAGAGCCGACAGCAACATCGGTGAAGTAATCTGAACCGAGTGTTCCTGCATCAGCAGTAAGCTCGTTTACAAGAGTGATTACTTTTGCTACTTCAGCGCGGTTAATCGGATCATTTGGTCGCCCATATCCCGGAGTTGGTGATGTGGGGCCGTCGCCGGTTACAATTCCCTCATTGTAAAGGGTTGTAAACCAGCCGCATGACCAGTCGTCGGCGCTTACATCCGGGAATAATGATTCGTCGCATGTAGACGCTGTCAAACCTACTGAAGCGGCTATCATTTTAAACATTTCTCCTCTGTTGGCATAATCCGCTGGTCGGAAATATGCCTGTGTGCCGTCAACTACATTTAGAGTGACAGCTTCTTCAACTGGGTCTTCAAAATATGAGCCTGCTGGAACATCCGGAAAAGGCCAAGCAGCATTTGCAACACTTGCTGTTACAAACATGCTTGCCAGGATGCCAACAATCCCCATAATGGAGACGCTTCTGCGAATAGATCGCAAAGATAGATCCATGGCTTTCTTAAGTTAAAAAATAATTGATAAAATAAAATCTGTACACGGACTCGATTTCTCGAGCCTATATATATTAAAGTTATACACCGCGCGTTTTTTACGACCAAACGAACGGGGATAACAAATTGCTAAACTTTAAACAGCTTTTAATACACGTGATTGCCTCACGTATATTATGCTTTAAATTCAGGGAAATGAACCCGAAGACGGGTTCTATTGTACGTGTTTGCCGCACGAACAATTCATTGGGCATATGTTTGCCGCATATACCTTTGCCTGATTTTCAATGAGCTTTATATAAATTTTTTCCGTATGATTTTTGGCACTCAACTACATAATGCGCTCTATACGAGAGCACCTGATTTATTGCTATTTTTCGCTATTTTCAGCTACATTCACGATATTCAAAAGAATTTTAATCAAATGAAGAGATTGCGTCAACTTTATTTAACAGCCTGTTTTTGCATACCTTAAGCGGGAAAATCACTGCCTAATCTTAGTTGTTTCGGCATCCGGTTCGGCTGTTTTTTCTTTACTGTTAAAGCCAAATCATCAGATCAGCGGTTTCATCAGAATTCATTAAAAAAAACAGATTTTACGTGCAAATGTTTCAAAAATCAGATTGACAGAAAAGAAAGGTGTTTTAAGGGAATTGATTGGATGGACTAATGGATTTATGGGTGCTCTCAAATTTGCTATCTTTTTGCTGTGCATTTTGAGAACAAAGTTTCCAAAGTAATGATTTCCAAGTCCGGCTAAAAACCGCGGCCCTTTGAATACAAGACCGGCGGCTCCATGCCGCCTCATTAGCTGCTAAGAAGCAGCTATTTGGTAGCCCCAAGGGGAATTGAACCCCTGTTTTCGCCGTGAGAGGGCGATGTCCTAGCCGCTAGACGATGAGGCCGAGTGGCACGTTTGACCTTTGACGTTTGACCTTTGACAGTTGACCTTTGACATTTGACTTTTGACCTTTGACAGTTGACCTTTGACATTTGACTTTTGACCTTTGACCTTTGACGTTTGACCTTTGACCTTTGACGTTTGACTTTTGACCGCGGCAAACCGCCGGTAAACCGCGAGCAATATGTAAATTAGCGAAAAATCGGCTTTATTTCAATATAAAATTTATTTTGATTTTAGAGCAATTATTATTCAAAACCGGCAGCTACATGCTCTAATTTAAATTTATTTGGTTGATTTGATGCGATTTGATGAACGAAATCATGATGGTTTTTGCAGAGAGGGACGAGGTTTTTGTGATTCGGCCGCAATGCAAATCCCTGCGGGTGATGAATCTGTTCGGCGGGCTTATTGCAGCCCGTATATCCGCACCGGCCGTTGTATTTTTGTTCAATATCCCGCTTCGCGGCGACCGGAATGTGGCGGGAAACAGGCGCTACCGATGTTTTTTTATTGCCCAATAATATTTGTTTCTTTGTTAACGCCACAAGTTTTTTATTCGTTCGTACGCTTTTAATTTTCGTTTTGTGGATGTTCAATTTTTCATTTTCTCTTTTTACCAGTTCTTTTAATGCGGTATTCCAGTCCACAGGCTCTTTTTTCTCTTTTTCCAATAATTGCTTGAATTTCCGAAGCTCGAATTCCGTTTCATTATCTATTTGTATCGTGAATGTTTTTTTATTATGATTTTGAATATTTTCAACTCTTGCATCGTTGTCGTTTTGTGATATGGGCTTTTCGGAATCGAATAAGCCGATTTGCTCTTTTTGTTGCGGAAAATCTTGATTTTCTCCGTTCAATTCCCCGGGGAATTTTTCTGCTATGCGCCCTTGTGGTTCTTGTTTGTTTATTGCGTTATTATAATTTCCTGTACTGTTTTTTCTGTGACCTTCCATTCTCATTTCTTTTATATAAATTTCCAATGATGATTTTGTAAGATTTTTGACCTTTTCAGCCCAAAATTCGTCAGTGTCTTTTGTTGCAATACAAGCCACAACTTTTAGTTTGCTCAATCCGACCTCTCCAATTAAAGCCTTTATTTTTGGCAATTCCATGAATTTCTCATTCACTCTTAGAACTTCATCAATATTCGCATGGCTTACCCCGGCCATTTTCGCGGCAAACTCATGGATCGAACAATAACCGTATTTCTTATACAGACGTCGTTTCGCCACCTCCGGCAGGATCGCAATAAACCTTCGATGCCATTTTCTCGCGTTAAATCCAACAATTTTACAATATTTATACAAATCCTTATCGGAAAATTGTTCAAAATCGGTCGGGTTGAAATTTTGCATAAAATTTTGTGAAGTTTTAACCGGATCAGACGGATGGAATTTCGTAAAATTTGATGTAGAGTTTCCCATAATTTTTGAGTTAAATTATAAAAGATTTTTACATCAAAATCTTACCATAAAATTACACTTGATTTCAAGCAGTAAATGGCTTGCAGTAGCCAAATATAACATTATACAATAATCGAAAAACATATGAAAGCCAAGAGGTGAATTCGTAATCGTTTTAACATGTAAAACAGGTTCAAATTTCGATGCGGAATACAAAAATCAATAAAATTTTCATTCCCAGCGCTTAAATCGGTCCAGATCCTTCAAAATCTAAAAAATTCTAAAATCTGAATATCCGCGTCAAGTTGAATTTTTTTAGGCCAATTTTTTTTTGGACATTAACAGGTTTGTGAAATCCAATTGTGAAACCCAATGACATCAAATGACCAAACCGTGAGCAACATGATGTAAATTAGCGAAAAAACAGCTTCTTTTCAATATAAAAAAATTAGCGATTAGCAATAAAACATTGAAAGTGCTAATGCGATGTATATAATAGTTATGGTCTTTTAAATCTTGACTGAAAATTCCGATTCAGAGAAAATTCAGTGAAAAAATTAGAGGCTCAAGGACTTATCTAATTACTATGCCTTTTTATGCCGGAAAAAGATCTTTATAAAATTTTGGGGATTGAACGCGGAGCCACTGACGACCAGATAAAAAAAGCATACCGAAAGCTCGCTCAAAAATTTCATCCCGACAAAAACAAGGGCGATAAAAGCGCAGAAGCGAAATTTAAAGAAATCAACGAGGCTTACGAAACTTTGTCGGATAAACAAAAACGTTCTTTTTATGACCAGTTCGGCAGCACTCAGGGAGCGGGCGGGTTTGGTAGCTCTGCGGGGGGCGGTGCCGGTTTTGAAGGATTTTCCGGCGGAGGATTTTCGGGACAGGGATTTGATTTTTCATCATTTGGCGGCGGTTTTGCGGATATTTTCGAGTCGTTTTTCGGAGGCGGAGGCTCGGGCGGGAGATCCGGTTCCGGAAGCGGCAAACGCGGTCCCGTTAGAGGGGATGATATTGAGGCAAAAATCAAAATTAAATTTGATGAAAGCGTGACAGGCACTCACAGGGACCTTGAAATTACAAAAGCCGATGTGTGTACAAAATGCGGCGGAACGGGCGCTGAACCCGGATCGCGCATTATTTCATGCGCGCACTGCGGCGGAACGGGACAAATAAGGCAAATACGGCAGACTATGCTAGGGCAGATGGCTACCGCGCATACATGCGAGGTCTGCCATGGCGAAGGAAAAATCCCTGAAAAAAAGTGCACAGCCTGTCACGGCACAATGCGCGTACGCAAAACCGAAAAAGTTAAAGTTAGAATTCCGGCAGGAATAAGCAATGAATCGACTATTCGTTTAAGCGGCAAGGGCGAGGCGGGAATAAACGGCGGCGCATACGGCGATTTGTACCTGCATATTACGGTCGAGCCGTCGCGCGATTTTGTAAGAAGCGGTAATGATATTCACAGCGAACAAAAAATTCATCTTCTGCAGGGGGTTCTGGGAGATGAAATTAATGTTAAAACAATATACGGACCTGTTGTATTAAAAATTCCCGCAGGCACACCGAGCGGAAAAATCATTAAATTAAAAGGGTATGGAATGCCGAAATTAAACAGTGATCTTAAAGGCGACCATTATTTAAAGGTGATACTGGATGTTCCCGGGAAATTATCGCGCAAAGAAAAAGAGTTATATGCGCAGCTTGCAAAGGAATCGGGTTTGGAGCTAAAAACAGAGAAAAAGTTCTGGTGATAAGGGTTGCCAGGGAGGTATCGGATACCCTATTTACAAAATTTTCAATCTATTATACGATGATTGTTGATTAAAAATGACAAAATATGGATTTACGTTTATCATGGGATTTATTCATTATAGTTTTCTTCGGGATTGTAGTTGCGTACAGCTTTATTATCGGACGCAACAATAATTTAAAAGTAATTCTTGCGACTTATATTTCAGCTCTGGGCGCTGATGCTATCGGCAATTTGTTTGCAAACACGCTTGGGCTTTCGGACAGTTTTATGAAGCTGATGAAAATATTTTATATTAATACTCCGGTTGAAGCTGTTGTGTTAATAAAAATCCTGTTTTTCATGACGTTTATTGTCATTTTATCCGTAAGAGGCGCTTACAGTGTATCGGTTGTAAACGGCGGATCAGCCGGCGTTAGAATGCTTGTTAATTTGGTTTTTGGTTTTTTAAACGCATGCCTGATCGTAAGCATAGTGCTTGTTTTTATTTCCGGCGCTTCGTTTATTGTCGGCGGCATGGGTGCAAGCCCGGCTTTTCAGGATATTTACAACCAGTCCAATCTTGCAAAAGTTCTTGTTAATCACTACAGCATCTGGTTTCTTCTTCCGGCTGCCTCGTTTCTGGTTATGAGCCTAATCACTACAAGAAGAACCAATGAGGCACAATAGCGAAGTATATTTTTAAAATATCTTGCGCGTTTAGAGATCTGCATTTAAAATGTTGGGGCGTTTTTAAATGAACTTAGTCATGGGCCATTAGCTCAGTAGGTAGAGCGGCTCCCTTTTAAGGAGAAGGTCGCTGGTTCGATTCCAGCATGGCCCACCAAAAAGTTTAATTTTTACAGTAGTGAGTTCATTGAGTGACTTTAAATAGTCACTTTTTTTTATTGAGGCATTTGGCGGCAGCCTAAGACAGGATGTTTTATTTAAAAAACACTATCAATGTTAAATTATTGAGTTCAATAGTGAATTTGCGGTATAATATAAAGATAAATCAAAACAAAATGAGACCCGGCCAAAAACAAACAAGCCCTGAAAATCCGGAAATAATATCTGATCTGAAAATCAGAATATTTTACGAGCTTCCTGCTGAAAACGCCGCGCAGTCGCAGGTGATCCAGGAATATTTGAATACAGCTCAGACTGTCGCGCGGGGAAGCGAGGCTGACGTGCAGGTGTGCCGCCACAGTCCTCTCGGCGCTTTTTGCGTAAAAAAGACTGTACGAAAAACTCCAAGAAGCGTTTACAATCCGGGCATCATTAAAGAAGTGGACAGGCATAATGAAGCCTATGCTCTTCTTGAAGAAGCACGAAAAAACAGCCAGACACCCCTTGCGCATATTCCAAAACCTATTATGACTTTTAGAAGCGCTGACGGCGGCAATGAATGGTTGATTATGGAATATATTGAGGGAAAAACATTATGGAGAATTATTATGGAACAGCTGATTGCTGCGCAAGATTTCCGGGGTCTGCAGGGTTGGAAAAAAGAAGATCTGCTGGCGCTTGATGATGAAACATTAAGCGATATTATTGTAAAAATTTTCAGACTTCAGCAAATTCAACATCCATTAAAGCAATTTGAAGCTCTTTTAAACAAAATCCGCGGAAAAAAATTTATTAAAAAAGAACTATTTTTGGCGCTTGCGAATACTGTAAGGTTTCTTAATTCAAACGGCTTTTATCACAGAGATATGCATCCGCAGAATATTATGTTCAGCGCAGACAAGGTATGGCTGATTGATTTTGCATATTCAATATTTGATCCTCAAAAAACAACCCAAAATCCATATGAAGAATTAAAGCTCGGCGCAAATTTAAGCTTTAGCCGCGATGAGGGAATTGTAATGATGTTAAAAGAATTTGTTGAAACAACAGATGAAGAACAGACAGTATCTGAAAATGAACAAATGGCCGCAACAGACAGAGAAATCCAACAGACTCTCCAAAAACTTGCGCGTGAAAAAAGAAGCAAAATTCTTGAAATTATTGAATCAGATAAAAAAAGAAAAATCACCTCTGAGGATTATGTAAAAAATATCGCCTCTGACCCTGCATTAAATACAAAAATCATGCAGGCCATATCAATGGGGAGTATTGACAATTTGAAAAAACTTGTTAGAATTATAGGCCTCCTTGAGTTTAAAAAATTTAAAAGCACTGCAGAAACATATGAATTTTTTAATCAAAAACTGCAGAACAATCCCCGTAAAGACATTCTGTTAAACCATATCAGATCCACTCTTAAGTTAATCAGCTAAAATGAGCAATGACCAGTTTAAAATCAATCCAGAATTGATAGTCGGACAAGGGCTTAACCCTGAGACTTCTCCGGTACTTTACAGTGATGACGAATACCGTATTCTTGGACCTTTGGATGGTCCTTTGAATAGTCTGGGCGTGCTTTTACCCGGTGAAAAAGATAATCTTAAAATTTTATCAGAAACACGGGAAAGAGCTTACAGGGTGATTACTGATGATGTTGAATTACTAAGTATTATTCTGAATACAGGCAACCGGATACCTCAGGCGCTTGTAAATATACCTTTAGGAAATTATGTATGCCTTGAAAAATTTGCCGCTACAAAGGATGCAAAAAAAATCACTGGAGAGATTTTAGAGAGAGAACGTGCACGCGGTATTTATAAAAACAATATTGCTATTGGGGATTTTTGGATTGAGCCCGCAACAGGAAAACTGTTTTTTGTGGCTCTTCATAAGCTGAAATAAAAAATTCAGGGGCCTGTTTTTTTAAATTTATCGCGCCCTATAAAATGCCGGAGCCGCTTTTTTATTTTATCGCGCCCTATAAAATGCCGGGGCGCGATATGCCCCGCTTCGCGGGGCATATGGTGTGCCTGGCGGGATTTGAACCCACGACCTCAGCCTCCGCAGGGCTGCGCTCTATCCAGCTGAGCTACAGGCACATGAAGAAAGAAATTCTTCGCGGCCCTTAAAATGCACGGGGCCGCTTTTAGCTCCGCTTGGCGGAGCTATTGGAGGCGACGGTGGGAATCGAACCCACGAATAACGGTTTTGCAAACCGCTGCCTTAGCCACTTGGCCACGTCGCCGTATCGATTAATAAAGCTTCCCAATTTTAATGTGGATTATACAATGTTGCAAGCAATTGACGATTATTTTTTTAGCAGATAGAATACCGCAGGGTAAAATCCCGGTATTTAAAATCATACAATATGGTTGCAAACAAATCTTCAAAAAAAACCATTAAAAGAAAAATCTGGTTTAAAAAGAAAACCGTTGAAATTGATCCTGTTGTTGAGAATTATAATGCCGGCGAGGATATTATTTATGACCAGCAGATGATTCCATATGATGTGTTTGGTTCAAGAATGTGGGCAAGGCTGCTTGCAAAACATAATGTGATTACCCAAAAAGAACTTAAAGAGCTCGAAAAAGGCCTTGATGAAATTCTGGTTCTGTATAAAAAAGGTGAGTTTATTTTGGCGCTTGAAGATGAGGATTCTCATACAAAAATCGAGGAATATCTTATTAAAAAATACGGTGATACGGGCAAAAAAATTCATACCGCTAGATCCCGAAATGATCAGGTATTGGTTATGATGAGGCTGTTTTTAAAAGATAAATGCGGGGAGCTGAAAACCTTAAGTTTAAGCCTTGTTAAAGATTTATTAAAGGTGGCAAAAAAATATAAATTTATGCCAATGCCCGGCTATACGCATATGCAGAAAGCAATGCCTACAACTGTCGGTACATGGCTGGCGGCATTTATTGAAAGTTTTATGGACGACATCCGTCTTCTTAACACGGTAGCAAATGAAATAGTTGATCAGAATCCTTTGGGGTCGGGTGCAGGATACGGCTCCCCTTTTAATTTTGATCGTGACTGGCTTTCAAAGCAGCTCGGTTTTAAACGAACTCAAAACAATGTTATATACTGCCAGAACTCACGAGGCAAAATTGAGGGAATGGTTTTGGAAGTTTGTTCGCAGCTGATGCTTACGCTAAATAAACTTGCCTGTGATCTTTTGTTTTTCACAACGCAGGAGTTTCATTTTTTTGATATTTCGGAGGCTATCGCGACAGGCTCTTCAATAATGCCGCAAAAAAGAAATCTTGATGTGGCGGAACTGATAAGAGGACGTACGGCAACCGTACTTGCGTGTAAAAATGAATTGGTAATGAACATTATTCACAAAATTTCCGGCTATCACCGCGACGGGCAGGAAATCAAGAGACCTTTATTTCTAGGCTTAAAATATACACAAATGTCGTTACAGGCCATGGGTGTGGTTATTAAAAATATCACCCCGCGAAAAGACATACTTTATAAATCAATGACTCCCGAGCTGTTTGCGGCGCATAAAGCGTTTGAAATGGTTAAAAAGGGCATTCCTTTTCGCGATGCGTATATTGAGGTCGGAGCAAATCTTAATAAAATTCATGTATCAACCACTGAAATCGACAAACTGCTGCGCGATTCAAAACATCAGGGAGGAACAGGAAATCTGGGTCTTGAAAAAATCGAAAAAGAACTTAAAATTATTTAATTTTAACCAGTCGGTATATGAAAAAAATTCTTACAGTGTTCTGCGCATCAATGATAACGGTTTTGGTTTTAACAGGATGTGTGCCCGTGCCGCAGGCAGAAGAAAATGAAACTGAAACGCCTATCTTAGAACAACCCGTTATGCGAGAAATCAGCCTTTATTATTATAATGAAATACAGGACAAGGATGAAACCGGCAACGCCATGTGCAGCGAAAATGCCGTACTGCCCGTAAACAGAAAAATCGCCGAATCCGACAAGATCATAGAAGATACTTTAAATCTTTTACTAAAAGGTGAATTATCACAGGTTGAAAAAGACCAGGGCTTTTCAACCGAATATCCTTTGCCGGGTTTTTCTTTAAAAACAGCTGTTTTAACGGACGGCAAATTAACTCTTGAATTTGATGACATGCAGAACAAAACAGGCGGCGGTTCGTGCAGGGTCGGCATTTTATGGAACCAAATCAAAAAAACCGCAATGCAATTTCCCGAAGTCAAAGAAGTTGTGTTTATACCCGAAGAATTATTCCAGCCATAAAAATTTTTATTAACCCTTTAGTTATGCAATTTTTTTTAGACACCGCTGATATTGAATCCATTAAAAAGTATGCGGCGTGGGGCGTGGTTGACGGTGTTACAACAAACCCAAGTCTGCTTGCCAAAGCGGGTGTTTCTCTTGAACAAAGGATAAAAGAAATTGCTGAGGTTGTAGACGGACCGATAAGCGCCGAGGTTGTTTCGGTTAATGCCGGTGAAATGGTTGAAGAAGCAAAAAAATATGCACAATGGCACAAGAATGTCGTTATAAAACTCCCGATGACAGAAGAAGGCTTAAAAGCATTAAAAATGCTTTCAGAAGAAGGAATCAGATGCAATGTAACTCTGATTTTTTCAGCAGGACAAGCGCTTCTTGCGGCAAAAAACGGCGCGGCTTTTGTTAGCCCTTTTGTTGGCAGGCTTGATGATATTTCAGAAGACGGCATGGCTTTAATTTCCGAAATAATGGCGATCTATAAAAATTACGAATTCAAAACGAAGGTGATAGTTGCAAGCGTAAGGCACCCAAGGCATGTAATTGAAAGCGCCCTTATGGGAGCCGATATCGCGACCATACCCCCGGAAGTGTTTGACAAACTTATCAAGCATCCCATGACGGATAAAGGCGTTGAAGCGTTTTTAAAAGACTGGGAAAAAGTTAAAAATTTAAAATAAGTTAAATGAAAAGGAAAATCCCTTATTATCTTAAAAAAATTCATGCAAGGAAGCAGGGGTTTTATAATGTAATTGATGACGAAAAAACAATTTCGGCTATTCAGAAATTCGCACGAAGCGTTCGCGGCAGATTTGATGATATTGTTCTGCTTGGAATCGGCGGATCAGCATTGGGACCTATTACAATATACCAGAGCTTAAAGCATTTGTTTGCAAATGAACTGCCCGCGAATAAAAGAAAACATCCGCGCCTGCACGTTCTTGACAATATTGACCCGGGATTAATTAAAGACATTGAAGACATAATTACTTACAAACGAACACTTTTCATTGTGGCTTCAAAATCAGGAAAAACGCCCGAAACGATTTCACAGTATTTTTATTTTAGAAAAAAATGCGATGAAAAAAAATTAAAATCTTCAAATCACTTTGTTTTTATCACGGAAAAAGGTCGGGGTCTGATTTTTGATATTGGTTCAAAAGAAAACATTCCCTTATTTTACATACCAGAAAACGTGGGCGGAAGATTTTCGGTATTAACACCGGTCGGACTTGTACCGGCCGCTTTAACGGGCGTTAATATCGCCGGTTTAATTTTGGGCGCAAAAAAGATGCGCGAAAATTTTTTAAGCAGGAGTTTTGAAAAAAATATTCCGTATAAGATTGCAGTTTCACAGTTTTTACTCTATAAAAAGGGAATAAATATAACCGTGCTTTATCCATATTCACAGCGTTTAATTAAGTTTACGGAATGGTACAAACAGCTGCTTGCCGAAAGTATAGGCAAAGCAAATATTGGAATAACCCCCGTAAACGCTCTGGGGGTCACGGACCAGCATTCGCAAAACCAGCTTTACAATGAAGGTCCGAATGATAAATTTTTTATTTTCATTAAAGTAAAAGATCTTGGTGAGACAATAAAAATTCCGAATTATATTAAAAATTTGTCGTTTAACAAGCTTTTTCACACCGAGCAGGAAGGCACAATACAGGCTCTGACACATTATAAAAGACCGAACATCATTATAAATATTGATAAAGTTGACGAAGAAAATCTGGGCGCGCTGTTTATGCTTTTTGAAGCTTCGGTTGCGTTTTTGGGAGAATTGTTCAAAATAAACGCTTTTAATCAGCCCGGAGTAGAATTATCAAAAAAAATCACACAAAAACTTTTAGAATGATATTATCCGATCTAACTATTAAAAAAATGCTTAAAGAAGGGTCTTTGGTTATTGATCCCGTTCTTCCGCACGCAATTCAGCCGGCATCCGTGGACTGCTGCCTCGGCACTCATTATCTGCTTGTTGAAGACACAAAAATGAGTTCGATTACCCTGGACAGCGAGATAAATTACAGAGAAATCGAGGGTGAATCAATTACAGTACCCCCGCATTCTTTTCTGCTGGCAACAACACGGGAATATATAAAACTTCCGGATGATTTAACTGCGTTTGTGGAAGGCAGGAGTTCAATTGGACGGATTGGTTTGTTTATTCAAAACGCGGGCTGGGTTGATCCGGGATTTGAAGGAAGAATCACGCTGGAATTATACAATGCAAATTCGCTTCCCATTAAACTCACCGCGGGCAGAAGGATTTGCCAGCTTGTCTTTTGCAAAATGGACCAGAAAGCCCAAAAACCCTATAGCGGCAAATATCAGGGGCAGCAGAAATCCGTCGGCAGCAAAGTATTTTTAGATAAAGATATTTAAAATGGAAAAAACCCGGATAAAAATCGGATTGATTTCTTTAGGATGTCCCAAAAATCTGGCTGATCTTGAAGCGCTATGTTCAACAATGCAAAATATTCATATAACACCGGTTAAACAGGCGAAAATTGTACTTTTGAACACCTGCGGTTTTCTTAAAAAAGCGCGCGCTGAAGTTTATGAAAATATAAATAAGCTAAAGAACAAAAAGGTTGTTCTGCTCGGCTGTCTTGCAGGAAAATTAACAAAAGAAATCTTTAAAAAATATCCTCAAGTCCGAGGTGTAGTAAGTTCCGCTCATTATTTAAATATAAACTCGGTTCTAAAATATATTAATAAAAATGTTAGAATATTCGCCGTTTCCAAGGAACCTGCAATGTTTGAAAATCCCGCCGGTAAAATGCTTCTGTCTTCCGCCGGCTATGCATATATAAAAATTGCCGAAGGCTGCAACAATAAATGTGCATATTGTTTGATCCCGTCGTTAAAAGGACAATACAGAAGCAGGGATATGGATGATATATTGGCTGAAGCAAAATATTTAATTAATCTCGGTATTAAAGAGCTTATTTTAGTTGCCCAGGATTGCGGCTGCTACGGGGTTGATCTTTACAAAGAAAAAAAACTTCATGAACTATTAAAAAAACTTGATAAAATCAAAGGAAAATTCTGGATAAGAATTCTTTATATTTATCCAGAGACAATAGATGAAAAATTGCTAAAAACCATTGCATCATCAAAAAAAATATTAAGATATCTTGATGTGCCGCTGCAGCACGGGGATCCAAATGTTTTAAAAAAGATGAACAGGCCCGCTGATACAAAAAAAACTCTGGAAAAAATAAATTTAATAAAAAAAACTCTGCCCGGTGTAACATTAAGAACAAGCCTAATAGTAGGCTTTCCCGGAGAATCAACAAAAGCATTTGAGCGTTTAAAAAGCTTTGTTGAAAAAATAAATTTTGATCATGTGGGAGTTTTTGAGTATTCAAGAGAAAAAGGCACTCCTTCATATTCCTTGAAACCGCAGATATCGGGGTTGATTAAGCGAAAAAGGAGAAAAGAAGTTATGCTCCTTCAGCAAAAAATTTCATTTGCTAATAATAAAAAATTAATCGGGAAAAAATTTGAAGCACTTATAGAAAATTATAATCCGGATAAAAAAATATACATTGGAAGAATTGGACGTTTTGCTCCCGAAATAGACGGTTTGGTATATGTAAAAAGCAAAAAAAAATTAAATATCAACGAATTTGTAAAAATAAAAATTACCAAGGTATCTCCTTATGATTTGCAAGGTGATATTCTGCAATAATTATCCATTTGACGCAAGACCTTTCCCGATATATAATTTGATTACATAATTAACTTTTTTATGGATCCAGATAGTAGTGAACCTCCGAGTAGCGCCCCGGAAAATGCCAAAAGTTTAGAGGAGCCTTTTAGGCGAATGCGGGATGCTGTTTTTGTTAAAAAACCTATTTTCAAAGAAATATTTGAAGAAAGAGGGCATAAAAACCTTTATGAATACGCAAAAGACTATCTGGATATAAACCGGCAAAATATAGTTTCAGACAGGCAGGATGAATTTTTATGTGTTTTTAAGGAGATGGTAACCGATCTTCTTGGGGCAGGCATTGCCGAATCAGCCGCAAAACAGCTTAAAAAACATTATTTTGTATCTACGGCGGAGCACCACGGTCCCGTGTGCAATCCGTTCTTATTGAACGCAAACCTTCTGGCATCTTTATACTGTTTTAACAACTATGAAACAGATTTAAATAATGTAATTGTTCTTTCCTGCTCCAATATATCGTTAAATAATTTTATGTTTCCGCGCGGCTTGAGCTACACATCATACACAAACGGGTTTCCGCGCTTAAACAGATTATCGTTTCTGCCAAGCAACTCACATGCCTGTTCGGTATATGGATTCAGGCCTTATCAAAAAAGAGAAATCGAAAAAATCAAACTCGTTGTTAAAGATCAGCTGAACAAAAAGGAAATCACACACTCTGTCGCCGATAAACTAAACGAGGTTATTGACGAAGTATACAATCGGCAGGATGTATTTGACTGCAAAACATATAACGAGCAAATAACGAAAACCAATTATAATTTATGGAATAAGTTTTTTTCAAAATCAAATTTAAGACCTTCAAATTTAATATATATTGACCAGGAAAGCGTTGTAAAAGAACTGCTTATTAAGCATCATTTACACTCAAACAGTGTGCTTAACCATATACTGTTTGATTCTACATATGACGAATTAATACAAAAATATTTTGACGGCATTACAGGCGCCTTTTCTAAAAAGAATAATTATGGAACATATTTATTCTGGGGTGTATCAAAAGATAAAAATTTCAGAGTTCAGTTATGGAAAAAAGACGGAGCTCTGGTATCAAGTAATAATGAAGTTTTTATTGAACTAAATCCCGACTCAATAAAACGCGCTCTTGAAGAAAAAAGAATAATACCCAGCCTTTTAATGGTTTTTCTAACGCTTAATTTGTATTACGGGATTAAATGTCTTGGGGCTTTTAATCAGGTTAATTATCTTACATTTATGAAAAACGGGTATATTAAAATGATGACTGACAGAGGTAATTATCGCAGTATTGAGGTATGTGCAAGGGCACAGACAAAAGAATTAATAGGCGATCTACATCTGGCCTTTTTAGACACTTCAGATGGTAAAATGCTGCAGGCAAACGGTCTTGATATAATTTTATACGGAGATGAAAACACATGGCCGGCAATTTTTGAATCCGCGAAACAAATAACATTAAAAGAGGCTTTAAGTGTTTCTATGCCTGAAAATTATAAAATTGTCTACCCGGAAACCGAACGTGATTCATGTCTTGCGGCAATTACACCCGAGCAGATTACAAAAATGCTTCATCTGGATAAGAAGATCAAGGCATGTATTCATATTTAGACAATGCAAAAGAATGCGGCCCTATCGGCAATTGATGCAGGGAGCGTTTTGTTTAATGCAAAAACCGCGCCCTTTAAAAGGCAGGGGCGCTCTAGTACCCCGCTAAGCGGGCTATATGGTCGGGGCAGCAGGATTTGAACCTGCGACCTCCTGCTCCCAAAGCAGGCGCGCTAGCCAACTACGCTATGCCCCGAAATTTTCGAAAAACAGCTTAATTACTATATGAAATTTCCATTTTGAAGTCAAAGGAATTCTGTTCTATATTTAAATCATGCAAAAGCCATATTCAGAAATCATAGGTCTGCCCGTAATTATTGAGGGTCTTGGCAGAGCAGGACGCATTACTGATGCTTTGATAGACACAAAAGACGGAAAAGTCGCAGGTTTTGTTGTAAACAATTCTTTAAAAAAAATTATAGCTCCCATAGATATACTCTTTTTCGGACAGGCTGTTGTAATCGGCGACCCCGAAGACATTATTGACCCTTCGGATTATATTAAAGCCAAAGAAACCATTGAAAAAGACATCTGGATCTTGCACAGCCGGGTAGAAACATTAAAAGGTGAGTATTTGGGAAAAATCTATGATTATTATCTTGATGTTTCATATTACGGCTTAATAAAAATTGTCGTTTATAAGTCTTTTTTCGGTCTTCTTAAAACCCCCGAAAGAATAATACCGGCTAAAGATATTGTTAGAATTAAAAAAGGACTCGTTATTGTTAAAAATCAATGGGCTAAACAACCTGTTAAACACGCCCAAGAAGAGCCTTTAAAGAACTTTTATCCCGATATGGCTGCGTAAAATGGAAATTAAAAAGGATCTCCATATATTTATGGAGACCCTTTATCAAATGTTAATTTACGGTTTTCTTAAGCTGTTTCTGTACCCTGGCCTGCCCCGCGGATAACGGTATTTACAAGCGCGAATGAAATCAGCACTATCACGATACCAATAATTGCATACATGATTATCTTTTTTGCTTTACCAACGGCTTCTTCTTTACCTCCGGCAGTTACATAAGTAATACCGCCGTAAATAATCATGATTACAGCGATCAAACCCAGAAACAGTAGGAAGAAGTCAACAATTCGTAGAATAAGAGAACGAATTGATCCTTCACCTCCTGTGGCAGAAGCAATGTTTGAAGGCACATCGCCCTGCTGGATAAGCTGCGCAAAGGCTATGTTGCCAAAAGCAAGCAGCAGCAGAGAAGTTACTCCAAGGAATAACAATGCCTGGAATAGAGCTTTCTTTAATGATGATTTTTTCATTTGTTTTTGGTTATATTGTTTATTCATTAATATATTTTATCAAAAAACCGACTTTAAATCAATAGCCTTGCAATAGAATAATACTATATGTCAATTAAACTGCCATACTCATCAATAAGAATATTTTCAAGTTCAAGATCAATATTAAAGCGATTTTTGACCTCCTTTTTAATAAATTTTGCGAGTTTGATAAGGTCTTCTTGCGTACCATTGCCTATGTTTATCAGCCAATTGCCGTGCAATTCCGATACTTGAATATCGCCGATTCTTTTTCCTTTAAGTCCGGCCCGGTCGATTAATTTGCCCGCAGGGTTTGCCGGATCGGGATTTTTAAAAAACGATCCGGCGCTTTTTCCTTTTGGTTGTTTTAAGTTTCTAAAATTAAGCACCGAGCTTGAAAAATCTTCGTTGTTTAATGGTGGCAGACTCAAGGTTACCTCTAAAACAAGCTCTTTTTTATCTTTCAATCTACTGTGACGATAATTAAATTCAAAATACTTTGGCCCTTCTTCATGTATACCCTTTTCTAAATCAAAAAGCTTTACTTTCTCCACAAAATCTTTTATTTCAATGCCCTGCGCGCCGGCATTGCCAAAAACCGCTCCACCGATTGTTCCGGGCAGTCCTATCAGTTTTGTTATTCCTCCAAGACCATTTTCCTTTGCTTTTAAAATCACTTGTCCAAGTAAAGCGCCTGCCTGTGCTATGACTTTGTTTCCCTCTATTTCAATTTCATTTGCAGTAATTTTAATCACCATGCCTCTAAATCCTTTATCTGAAAAAACCGTATTACATCCGCCGCCTAAAATGTAGTAATTAATAGCGTTTTTATAGCAAAAACCTATTAATTCGGGCAAATCATTAATGTTTGCAACTTCATAAAAAAAATCAGCCGGTCCTCCGATTTTATAAGCGGTTAAAGGCGAAATCGGAATATTGATTTTGGTTTCAGGGAATTTTTTTAATAAATTTTCTACTGTTTTTTTATTCATAATTTAATTATACCCAAAAAAACAAAAAAATTGACATCAAAATTAATTTCAAATATTATCACTTACGCAAATTTTGCAATTTTTAAGCCACCTTAGCTCAGTTGGTAGAGCGGCTGTCTTGTAAACAGCAGGTCGTCGGTTCAATCCCGACAGGTGGCTCCAGTATGAATACGGGCAGGTGGCGGAGTGGTCAATCGCACCAGACTGTAAATCTGGCGGCTTTATGCCTGCGGGGGTTCAATTCCCTCCCTGCCCACCATACCCCCGCTTAGCGGGGGTACGAGAGCGCCCCTACATTTTAAAGGGTGCGGTTTCGTATTTTAGAATTATATTTTTCTACACTTCCGTTATCACCGGCACGATAAGCGGTCTTCTTTCAATCAGTTTATGCGTTTCTTTATCCAAAGCCTTAATCATATAATCTTTAATATTGCGGATTCCGGGTTTTTGATGCTTCTGCAGCAATTTTTCATAATGTTTTTTTGCGTGGCTTATAAGTTCCTTTAATACTTCATCCGATTCATCAAGATACACAAAACCGTGAGCTTCAATATGTATGGGGCCTAAAAGCTGTTTTGTTTTTTTATGGATCTTTAACCCTACAACCAGCACTCCGTTTTCAGCCAGTATTTGCCTTTCGAATATTGTTCTTGAGCCTATGTCTCCCATTCCCAGACCGTCAACAAGAATATAATTTGTTTCAACTTTTTCTTTTGCAACAGTAACTCTGCCCTGCCTCATCTCAAGAATATCTCCGTTATTGATCATGAATATGTTTCGCGGGTCAACACCAACCTCAAGAGCCAGATCAGCGTGCGCGGCCCTCATATGATACTGTCCGTGTATGGGCGCAAAATAACCCGGCCTTACAAAATCAAGCATCATTTTAAGGTCTTCCTGATAACCATGTCCCGATGTATGAACATCCATTATTTTATTGTAAATTACCTTTGCCCCCAGCTTTGAAAGATTGTCTATAACCGTGAAAATAGCTCTTTCGTTGCCCACAATGGGAGTTGCGGAAATTATTACCGTATCCCCTTTGCGGATTTTAATATCTTTATGATCGTTTAGTGAAATACGGGTTAATGCTGAAACCGATTCACCCTGGCTTCCTGTTGTCAGGATAAGCGCGTCTTTGGGGGGAGATTTTTCAGCATGCCTTATATCATGAATTAAACCGGGTTTAATCTTTAAATACCCCAGTTTTTCGGCAATTGCCATATTATCAACAAGACTTCTGCCGCTAACGAAAACTTTTCTTTTCCATTTTTCCGCGGATGCCAGTATCTGTTGAATTCGTCCAATTAATGAAGAAAAAGAAGCGATTATTATACGTCCGGGTGTTAGCCCGATTATTTTATCCAGCGTTTCTCCGATTGTTTTTTCGGACATGGTTCTTCCAGGTTTTAGGGCGTTTGTTGAATCTGAAAATAAAATTGTTGCCTTTTTCTTATGCCCAAGATCGGCAATCCTGTCATAATCAGCCTGCTTTTGGTCAGCCGGGGTTGGATCGAACTTGAAATCACCGGAGTGGACAATTGTTCCATGGGGTGTGTCTACTATGACGCCAACGCCGTCGGGGATGCTATGGTTGACACGAAAGAAACTGCATGTAAAAGCGCCAAGTTTAAGAGTGTCGTCAGGGTTGACAACCCTCATAATCGTATCCTTTTGTATACCAAACTCCTCAATTCTTTTTTGAATCAGACCCATGGTCAGTTTAGTGGCATAAAGTTTTGGAAAATTTAGCCTTGGCAGTATATATGGTATTGCTCCCGTGTGGTCAAGATGCCCGTGCGTAATTATTACCCCTCTTATTTTATGAATATTTTTTTCCAGATAACTGATATCAGGGATTACATAATCAATGCCCAGCATATCCTCTTCGGGAAACTGAAAACCCATATCGATAATAATAATATCGCCACGGTATTCTATGGCCATCATATTCTTCCCAACTTCATCCAAACCGCCGAAAGGAATAATTTTAACCCCTTCGTTTTGACGTTGTGGTCTGAAATTGCGGTTGTGCCGGTTGTTATGGTGGTTTTTTTTGCGATACGGCATATTTTTCACGCTTTTTGAAGGCGTGATGATGTGTTTTGGGGATGCCGTATCTTGAAGCTTTTCCTCAATCCATCGGTCTAACTTGTTTGTCATTTTTTCATACTCTTTAAAAATTCTTTTGTCCTAGTGTTTTGTACACTTTTATTATAGCATATTTGCGGTTATGAGAATACCAAAAAAATGCAAAATTGGTATTTTAGGAGTTGGCGTTGAAGGTGAAGCCATTGCCAAACACCTAAAAACAAATGGTTATAAAGATATAACTCTTGTTGATGAAAAACGGGATTTAAGCGGATTTAATGAGACCTTTAATGTAATACAGGGGCCAAAGGCTTTTTTGGAACTTGACCGGTTTGATTTTATTTTTAGAAGCCCGGGAATTCACAAAGATAACAAAGCTCTTGATAATGCACGCAAAAAGGGTGTGCGCGTTATAAGTTCAACAATGCTGTTTTTTGATCAGTGCCCGTGCCCGATAATCGGTATCACAGGTACAAAAGGCAAAGGAACAACATCAACATTGATTTATAAAATCTTACAGGAAGCGGGGGCGGATGTTTATTTGGGCGGCAACATAGGAGAAAGTCCTTTGACCTTTTTGGATAAGCTTAAAGAATCATCATTTGTTGTGCTCGAATTGTCCAGTTTTCAGCTTCATGACCTTGAAAAAAGCCCGCATATAGCCGTGATATTAAAAACCACGTCCGAACATCTTGACTATCATAAAGACCTTGAAGAATATCTTTCAGCAAAAGAAAATATTGCAACTCACCAGTCGGCGAATGATGCCGTGATCGCCAATGTTGATTATCCGTATCATTTACGATATTTGCTCAAAACGCCGGCAAAAAAATATCTGGTGAGCCAGACAAGAAAGCCGACAAACGGCGCTTTTGCCGAGAAAAGCGTGATTTATTCGGTTGAAAACAATATAAAAACCGCAATCTGCGGAATTGAAGAAATCGGTCTGCGCGGTCCTCATAACATTGAAAATATACTTGCGGCGTGCGCTGCATGCACATATTTGAAAATCAGAACCCAACACATGAAGAAAGTCTTTACCGCATTTACCGGACTGCCTCACAGGCTTGAGTTTATAAAAAAAGTCAACGGTGTTGAATTTTACAACGATTCGTTTTCCACCACTCCCGAAACATGTATAGCCGCGATTAAAAGCTTTACAGAGCATGAGGTGCTTATTGCCGGAGGTTCTGAAAAAAATTCCGACTATACGGAGCTTGGCAAAGCAATTGTTGAACAAAAAAATTTAATAACCGTTGTATTAATGGGGACTACAGGTCCCCGCATTGAATCCGCTATAAAAAATGCTATACAAATGTCTGCTTTTGCCAGGCGCTGTCCGCTAAAAATCATAAAAGCGGCAAATTACCGCGAGGCATTTATGGCGGCATATCTTGAAGCTGGAAATGAAGGCATTGTGCTGCTTTCGCCGGCTTCCGCAAGTTTTGACCAGTTCGAAAATTATAAAAAAAGAGGCGAAACATTTCGAAAATGGGTTGAATCACTGTAAAAGAACATATATAATAATATCTATGATAATTTTTGATAAAGTAAAAAAAATATACGGGCAGAGAGCGGTTCTTGACGAAGTTTCTCTTTCAATAGAACCAAGTGAGTTTGTTTCGGTTATAGGTCCTTCGGGAGCCGGCAAATCGACATTGATTTATACTCTTATCGGAGCTGAAAAAATCAATGATGGAAACATTGTTGTTGATGATTTTAAAGTTAATATTATGTCCGAAAAAGCTCTGCAGATGTTCCGCAGAAAGCTGGGGATTATTTTTCAGGATTACAAACTGCTTGCCAAAAAAAACGTTGCTGAAAATATCGCTTTTGCGCTGGAAACATGCGGTTTTCCAAAACAGAATACAAAAAAAAGGGTGGAAGAGGTATTAAAAATAGTAGGACTTGAAAATCATGCTGATAAATTTCCGAGACAGCTTTCGGGAGGAGAACAGCAAAAAACCGCAATAGCAAGGGCGCTGGCACATGATCCAAAACTGATTATCGCCGATGAACCAACCGGAAACCTTGACCCGGAATCAGCCGAAGAAATTCTTGATCTGCTTGTGACAATCAATAAAGGCGGAGCTACGGTCCTTCTTGCCACGCACAATAAAAATCTTGTAAATAAACTACAGAAACGCGTTATAAGGATGGAAAAAGGAAAAATAGTAAGCGATCTTGCCCATGCGGGATACTATCTATAAGAATTTAAGAAAAATTTAAGATTTTTTAAGATTTATTTTAGAATCATCTGCTAATGTTTCATGTATGAATGAATATTTTCATGCATGGAATTTAGTATTTGAAGGCATGCCAAAACCATTCTGGAAACTTATAAAAACAATTCCGGATCTTGGTTATGCATGGAATAATGCAACTTTTGAAAGCCTGCTTGGGGCCGGCTTAAGTCCCGAGCTAATTGAAAAATTTTTTCATTTAAAAAACAGTATCAACCCCGCGGATAATTTTAACAAAGTTCTGGATGCGGGAATAAGCATTGTAAACAACAGAGCTGCGGCATACCCGAAAATTTTAAGATTTTTAAACAATCATCTGCCGCCCGCGGTGCTTTATTTTAAAGGCGGAATCCTGCTTAACGATCCTTTGTTTATAAGTGTTGTGGGCACGCGCCGTATGACGGGTTACGGCGAAGCAATGACAAAAAAAATCATTAGAGACCTTAAGGATTACAATGTATGCATTGTAAGCGGAATGGCCGACGGTGTTGATTCGGTTGCCCATCTGACCGCCATTGAGTGCGGCATGCCGACAATCGCGGTTCTTGGACACGGATTTAATCATATTAACTATTATAAACAAAAATTCGCTGAACAAATCCAGCAAAACGGTTATCTGTTAAGTGAATATCCTCCGGATACAAAAGGAGAAAAATATCATTTCCCGTTAAGAAACAGAATTATTTCGGGGCTTTCGGCGGCTGTTGTTGTTGTTGAGGCCGGAGAAAAATCCGGAGCTCTGATAACCGCGGATTACGCTCTTGATCAGGGCAGGGAAGTTTTCGCGGTGCCGGGAAATGTGGGCAGTGAAAAAAGCGCGGGAACAAATAATTTAATAAAAACTTCCGCGCATCTTGTTACAAAGGGCGAAGATATTTTGGAAGTTTTAAAAATCCCATTACACAAACAAAAAACAAGTTTAAAATTTACTCCGGGGCAGGCGGGTATTGTTAATATTTTAAAAAAAACGCCATGCTGCAGGGAGGAATTAATCCAAAAAACCGCGTATCATGCGCAGGATCTTAATATGATAATAACGGAACTGGAAATGGAAGGCTTAATTACCAAATACAGGGACGGCAAATACTATTTAAATTAAACCTTTTAAATTCCCAAACTGGTTACACGATAAACTTCTTCAATGGTTGTAAGGCCTTTTAAAACCTTTAATATCCCGTCTTCACGCATTGAAATAAGCCCTTTTCTGCGAGCCGCAAGCAGGATATTATTTGAACTTTGCCCCTTTAAAATCATATCCCTGATTTCATAATCAAGTGTAATAATTTCACTTACTGCAATTCGACCTTTATAACCGGTATGGCTGCACTTATCGCACCCGGCGGGAAAAGGAAGTTTATCGGGAATTTCTATTTGTGTACCGGGTTTGATCTTTTTTATTGCTTCAACATTTGCCCTAATATCGGCAAGCATTGAAGTTGGAATTGATTTTAAAACTTTGCAGTCATCACAAATCCTTCTAACAAGTCTTTGCGCGATTATTGTATGCAGTGACGGCGCTATCATAAAAGCGGGCAGCCCCATATTTAAAAGACGCGAAATTGTTTCAATAGCGCTGTTTGTATGAAGAGTTGAAAGCACAACATGTCCCGTTAAAGCGGCTTGTGACGCTGTATGCGCCGTATCAAGATCACGAATTTCACCTATCATAACAACATCCGGATCCTGGCGCAAAATAGCCCTTAATCCCTCGGCAAAAGTAAAATTTCTTTTTTCATCAATAGGACTCTGCACTATGCCATGAAGATTATATTCAACCGGATCTTCAAGGGTGATAATTTTATTTTCGGGCGAATTAAGCTGGTCAAGTATTGTATAAAGCATTGTTGTTTTACCTGATCCGGTTGGTCCCGTGCATAAGATCATTCCATGGCTCATTGTTTTAAGTCTCTCCATTTTTGCAAGATAATCCCCTTCAAAACCTATATCCTGAAAGTTTAATAAACTTCGTGCGGGATCAAGGAGCCTGCAGACAAATGATTCTCCGAATTGGGTGGGTATTGCTGAAACACGTACATCGATTTTCCTTTCATTTAAAATAAAACTAAACCTTCCGTCCTGCGGGATGTTAGTAACGTTCAGTTTCATTTTTGAAATGTATTTAAGCTGGTTTGAAATATTATAAAAAGTCTTTTTATCAAGCGTTAAAACATTGTGAAGCACACCGTCAATTCTAAAACGCACCCTGACTTCTTTTTCCTCGGGTTCGTAATGGATATCCGACGCACCGGTTTTCATTGCGCCTATATTGATAAGCTCAAGCCCCTCTTCAGCGGAAACGCTTTCAATTTTTTCCTTTATTCCGGCGATTTCGGTTAATTCAAGTTCATAGGCTTTAACCTTTGATTCCTCATATTTTGCCTCGATTTTCTTTTTAACCTTGTACTGCTCCGACTCGTAGAGCTTTAATGCGCTATTTAAAGCCTCTTCGGAGCACAAATTAATATTAATAAGAAATTTTTGTTTTTTAAGATCATTAATAACTTTAACTGTTTCAGGATTCTGCGGATCAATTACCGCAACCCTAAGCCGCATGCCTATTCTAAAAAACGGCATTATTTTGGCGCGGGCAGCTGTTTCGGGCTCCAAAATGCGCAAAAGGTCGGGATTTATAATGGTTTTTGAAAGATTGACGTAAGATAATCCAAGTTCTTTTGCTTTTTCAAGAGTGGCTTTTTCTTTATAATCACGACCAATTGTTTCAAGACCGGACTCCATCGCTTTCTGAGACGCGGACATCGATGCCGGACCCGCTGCCTGCCCGGCAGCAGAAATACTGTCGGCTCCCTGTGTCTGAATTTTTGGTGTAGTATCAGGCATTTATATTTATTTCAATAATCTTTCTATTATACCAGAAAAACAGGTCTTTAAAAAGCCCTTAATAGTTAAAAATCATGATAAGATCTTATTTTACCTTTTTAACAGCCGCCGCGATTTCCTGTGCGGCTTTTTCATCTATGCCTTCCACCGCCTGCAGATCTTTTGCACTTAAACCTTTTAGCTGTTCAATAAGCGTTAAATTGGCAGTCTTTAACTTATCTTCAACTTCCTTTGACAGTTTTAATTCTTCGACGGTCATTGTTTTTGCTTTTTCTTCATCTTCCGCGGTCTGTTCCGGCGTTTTTGGCTGCTCCTGCAGTTCGCCGATATCCATAATATCAATTTCCCATGCTGTTAAGTGAGAGGCGAGTCTTACATTTTGCCCGTTTTTGCCTATTGCAAGCGGTCTTTGATCGGGATTTACATAGCATGCTGCGCGTTTATCTCCCTCGTCCAACTTGATATGTGCGATTTTTGCCGGCGCAAGAGCTATTTTTATATACTCTTCCTGGTTTTCGGTCCACGGAATAATATCGATTTTTTCACCGTTCAGTTCATCCATAATATTCTGTACGCGAACTCCTTTTTGACCTACGCATGAGCCTATGGGATCAATTTTTTCATCGGTTGATGCAACGGCGACCTTGCATCTTACTCCCGGTTCGCGCGCAATACCCTTAATAAGTACAGCACCCGATTTGATTTCGGGAATTTCAAGCTCAAGAAGTTTTCTTACAAGATTAGGATGTGTTCTTGAAATAATCAGCTGCGGCCCCTTTGTTGTTTTAATAACCTTGTCCAGATACAGTTTTATTCTCTGTCCGCCATAATATTGCTCGCCGGGAATCTGCTGATCGGGCGGAAGCATTGTTGTAATTTTATTATCAAGATTTACATAAACCTGCTGGTTTTCAACGCGGTGGACAAGTGCGTTTATAAGCTCATTTTCACGGTCCTTAAAGTTTTCGTACATCACGTCTCTTTCAGCCTCCTGAATCCTTTGGATAATAACCTGTTTTGCAGCCTGAGCGGCGATTCTTCCGTATTCCATGGGCGTAACATCAATCTTGATTTCATCACCGACCTTGGGATTTTTCTTATACTTTTTGGCTTCTGCAAGAGACATTTCAAGGTCTTGGTTTTCAACTTTTTTAACCACATTTTTAATTAAATAAACAACTGCCGAATTGGTATTTTCATTCAGATCAATGTCGATGTTCTGTTCTTTGGTGCCGTAATCTTTTCGGTATGCGGCGCGAAGAGCCGCCTTGATTGTTTCTATTACTTTGTCCCTGGGAATATTTTTTTCATCACATATCTGGTTTATAGCCGCAATAAATTGTGACTGCATATTTTTAAAATTTTAAGGATAAAAAATAAACAGGATGTATAAACTATCCTGCTTAAAACATAATCATATTAGCATTGTGCGACCGCTTTGTAAATAGTATCGAAATCAAATCCCTTTGACGCAAGGATTAAAAATATTTTTTCTTTTTTCTTTTGTCCGGTTAATTTTTTTAAAGTGCTTTTTTTGCGTTTTAAAACCTCAAGCGCAAGTTCGAGCTCATTTAAACCGCCGGATGAAAGCTCATGTTTTATAATTTCTTTGCAAATACCTTTTTTTCTTAATTCAAGCGCAATAAGGCGCTTGCCGCGCGGCGCAAATTTTGCACGGTTATTTATAAAATCTTTGGCGTAATCATTGTCGTTTATATATTTATATTCTTTTAAACGGGCGATGACGTTTAAAATGTCATCGCCCGCTCCGATTTTTTTTGCTCTTAATTTTTTCAGAATTTCATTTTCCGTGTAACGTTTTCCTGAAAGAAGTTTAAGCGCATACTCAATTAAAATTTCATAATCGGTTCGCATATTACTTGGGAAGATTTTGTGATTCTTTTGCGACAATATCGCGGACCTCTTTTTCGATGGCTTTTGCGACTTTTTGATTTGCAACAAGGAAATCTCTGGCATTGTCTCTGCCCTGACCTATCTTAGTTTCTTTATAACTGAAGAAGGCTCCGGATTTTCTTGCTATATCGAATTTTGTTGCCAGGTCCAAAAGATCGCCTTCAAATGAAATACCTCTCTTATACATAATATCAAATTCGGCGGTCTTAAACGGCGGAGCAATTTTGTTCTTAACTATTTTTACGCGTACGCGGCTGCCCATAACGGTTTTTTCATCTCCGGTGCCGCTTTCAATTTTTCCGGTGCCCCGTATTTCCATTCTGACCGATGAATAAAATTTAAGTGCGTTTCCTCCGGTTGTTGTTTCGGGGTTGCCGAACATAACACCGATTTTGATGCGAAGCTGGTTAATAAAAATTACAGAGGTTTTGGATTTGCTGATTGCCGCTGTAAGTTTACGCAGAGCCTGGCTCATAAGCCTTGCCTGCAGCCCCATATGAGAATCTCCCATTTCGCCTTCTATTTCGGCCCGCGGGGTCAGCGCAGCAACAGAATCTATCACTATCACGTCCAGCGCATTTGAACGCACAAGTGTTTCAACAATTTCAAGCGCTTGTTCGCCTGAATCGGGCTGTGAAACAAGAAGGTTTTCAGTATCCACTCCTATTCTTTTTGCATACTCGGGATCCATGGCGTGCTCGGCATCTATAAACGCGGCCTGCCCTCCTTTTTTCTGTGCCTCTGCAATGATGTGAAGGCTAAGAGTGGTTTTGCCCGAGCTTTCGGGACCGAATATTTCTATGATTCTGCCCCTCGGAATACCGCCTCCAAGAGCAAGGTCCAAAGATAATGAACCGGTAGGAATAGTTTCGATCTGGATCTTTTTCGCCTCGCCGAGCTTCATTATCGATCCCTTTCCGAATGATTTCTCAATCTGGGACAAAGCAAGATCGATCGCTTTCCTTTTTTCGCTGTTTTGTTCAACCATATTTTTTAAGTTACATAATAAAATTTGATTGTCGACACAAGTATAGGTGAGCGTGCGCTCACCTGTCAATAGGAAATTTCCATGTCCTATTTTAGGGCATTAAATTAATAAATTTCTAAACTTTTTCTAAAATAATTCAACCAGGTTTCTGCTCCTTGATTTTCTCTTTAACTTCCTCTATATGGAAAAAATTTCGTATACTTTTATCAGTGCCGAAAGCGACGTTTTTTGTACGGCAAATCGGGCATCTGAATACGTATTTTCGACCAACCCGCTGTGCATCAACAATTTTTTCACAGTCTTTGCAGTAATAAATTATTTGCCGCCCGAATGTAGGTTCTTTTGGCTTTAACATAATCAAAGGTCCATACGGATTACAGAATTTGGATTTATCTCCTCTTTGTCTTTATTTGCGGAAGATGGCGCTGCCGACATAATTCTGCCGGGTTCTTTCTCTTTTCTTATAAGGGAAGCGTCTGGATATGGTTCTCGGCGCACAGTTGTAGGCTGGGCCGAATACGGTGAAGGAGAAGTCCTGTCGGGTTCCGCTCTGTGCTCGTTTGCGGTCTGCGGTCTTTCGGCGGGAGTCCAGTCTGATTTTGATTTATATTCCCTTACGCCCGTTGCGGGCTTTGCTCTTTCAACAAACGGTTTTTCTGTTTTCTGTTCTTTTTGAAAATTATTTAAAGTAATAACCTCATCTATATCTTCATCATCCATGGCTTCAGAACGGAATTCTTCGATCATTCTTGCTGTTCCGCGTTCGCGATTCTGCAATACTCCCCCGATTACAATCAGCATTGCCCCGATAAACGCAAAAATCATACCGAACTGCACATCTTTGGAAGCAATGTTAATACCGAATTTTGGATGAAAATAAACCGAATTGGTAATAATCAAAAGAAATAAAGAAAAAGCACCGCTTAAAATATAAAGCAATGATTCTTTTAGCGGCAAAGAAGGCAGTTTCTTTTCAAGAAAATGGAAACCCGCAAATATAAGATTAAAAAGGCTTAAAGCAATCACTATATATCCAATCAAATAAAGCGGACCGGAAATTCCGTTAAACTGGTCGCCGGTTTTAAACTGGTCAATATCCTTATACCAGGGAAGAAAAACACCTATAAAGGCTATTAACGCACCAATGCCCACAAGTTTGTAAGGCAAAGGCAGATTTGTAAATTTATCCTGTATTTTTTGGGTTGGCATATTTGGGTTGGTCAATAAAACACTTTAAAGAATAACACGTAGTAAAGAATTGTAAAGTTCACAATTGACAATTGACATTTGACATTTGACAATTGACAATTGAGCTGTAACAAAACAATCATTATGTTAATAGGAATTGATTTCAGGGAAGCCCTCGGGAAGCGTGCGGGAAAAGGATATTACGCATATCATCTTGTAAGCGAAATTTTAAAACAAGACAAAGAAAATCAGTATGTTTTATATACTTCAAAACCTGTGCACGAATTTGAAAGCCACCCGAATGTTTTAGTAAAAATTATTACAAAAAAAAGTTTTTTATGGCATCTTGCGGTTCTAAAACATTCTTATAAAGAAAACGTACAGGTGTTTTTTTCGCCCACGAGCTATATTATTCCCGCATTGCATAATCCGCAAAAAATAAAGGTTGTTATGACCGTTCATGATCTTGTTGCGTTTCTGTTCCCCGAAATCCACAATAAGAAAGCGCTGTTTACCGAAAGAGTGTTCTTAAAAAAAGCTCTTGGAAAAGCATCCCGTGTTTTTGCGGTTTCGCTCAATACGAAGCGGGATTTGATTACTCAGTTCTTTATTCCGAATGAATTGGTGTCGATTGTTCATAACGCAGCATCAAATAATTTCAAGGTAATGCCGCATGAGGAATTGAAAGATTTTAAGCGTAAAAACAATCTACCGGAAAAATTTATTTTTGCGGCGGGGACACTTGAACCGCGAAAGAATTTTACAATGCTTATACGATGTTTTGCACAAATTTTAAAAGAATTCCCGGATTATAAACTTATAATTGCAGGATCAAAAGGCTGGTATTATGATGAAATTTTTACAACAGCGGAAGAGTTAAAACTTGAAGATAAGGTTAAATTTTTGGGCTATGTCACTGAGGAAGAATTAATTAAATTATACAATCTCGCGGAAATTTTTGTTTATCCTTCACTTTATGAGGGGTTTGGAATTCCTCCTCTTGAAGCCATGAAATGCGGCTGCCCGGTGATCACTTCAAACACATCTTCTCTGCCGGAAGTTGCAGGTGATGCAGCGATTAAAATCAATCCCAAAAAAGAAAAAGAATTGACCGAAGCAATAACAAAATTGTTAAAAAATTCTGATTTAAAAAAAGAACTAACTCGGCGGGGACTTGAGCAGTGTCAAAAATTTTCATGGGAAAAAAGCGCACAAGAAGCAGTTAAACTTTTTAATAAGCTGGACGAAAGCAGCGAAACTGTCTAATATTAAGACGTATGACAACAACCGCAAAACTTCCTTACAATCTTCAAAAAATCGCCATCATAGCGAAAAGGAACATTATTGTAAAAAAAGATGTTGTTCTTGGGCTTATTGAATATCTTAAAAAAAAGAACAAAAAGATACTTTATGATAATAATCTGGCCGAACTTCTTGACGGAAGCGTTGAAGGCAACAAAAAGGAATGGCTTTTAAAAAACGCTGATATGGCCATTATTCTGGGCGGCGACGGCACGCTGTTAAAAACCGCCAGAAGAATCGGCAAAAAAAAAGTGCCGGTTCTTGGTGTTAATCTTGGCACCAAAGGATTTTTAACGGAATGTACGGAAGATAAAATGTATTACAGCCTGGATAAAATTTTTCAGGGGCATTATGTAATTGACAGAAGATTTTTGCTAAGAGTGACTGTGTACAGAGACAATGAAAAAACCTTTACTTCTCTTGCGCTTAACGATGCTGTAATTAATCAGGGACTTTTTGCGCGCCTGATTGACCTGCGCCTTGAAGTTAATCAAAGAAAAATCACAGAATTCGAAGCTGACGGAATTATTGTTGCAACACCCACAGGCTCAACGGCCCACGCATTATCCGCAGGAGGGCCTATAATTCATCCATCCGTTGATTCGTTTGTAATAGTGCCGATCTGCCCCGCTTCTCTTTCAATACGGCCTATAATTATTCCAAACGACAGACAATTAAAAGTGGTTGTTCAGACGCACAGGGTAAAAGAACATGTGGGTCTAACTATAGACGGGCAGGAAACTTTTGATCTTTCATACGGTGATGAAATAAAATTTAGAAAATCATCAAGATATTTTGATATGCTCCGCATAACCGGAGGAAATTATTATAAGGTTTTAAGGCAGAAGCTGCACTGGGGGAAAGATTAAAGAATCTATGCTGAAAGTTTCGCCTGCGCCGCGGCAAGTATTGCAATCGGCACTCTGTACGGCGAACAGCTTACATAATCGAGGCCGATTTTATGGCAAAACTCAACTGATTTAGGGTCGCCGCCCTGCTCGCCGCAGATTGCGACTTCGATTTCCTTATTGACGGACTTTGCATTTTTTACCGTTAATTCCATCAAATATCCTACACCTTCAAAATCTATTATCTCAATGTGAATTTTGGTTCAATTGTGGCTACTTCTCCTAAAATCACCTCACCCGTTGAGCCGCCCAGAGTATCTTTCATAGTACGGTTACCCTCTTTGAACGAATAGATAAACTGCATCGGGAGGTGGGTTAATGATATTGTTTATTATTCGATCCCTCTTGCTTTTATCATTTTTTCCAGCCTTGTCATGGCGGAAACAAATGCAGCCTGTCTTAATGTGCAGCTGTATTTTTTCTGATATTCTGAAAGTCTTTTCCACGCATCAACCATGATCGGATGTAATTTTTGCTGTACTTCCTCAGCTGTCCAGTAATAATTCATCTGGTTCTGAACAAGTTCGAAATAACTTACCGTAACGCCGCCTGCGTTTGCAAGAATATCGGGAATTATTTCTACGCCTTTTCCCGCAAGAATTTTATCGGCTTCGGGGGTTATGGGGCCGTTGGCAAGTTCAAGAATGTATTTTGCCTTTATGTTGTTTGCATTGTCTTCCCTTACCTGATTTTCGAACGCCGCTAGTATTAAAATATCGCACTGTGAAGCAAGCAAACCTTCATTGTCCACAACCTTGCCGTTAGTGCATATACTGTCGCATTTTGTAACGCTTCCCTGTTCTGCTTTGCATGCTGATATTTTTGCCACGTCCAGCCCGGCCTCGCAGTATAAACCTCCCTGCGAATCAGAAACTCCCACAATTTTATAACCCTGCCCTGAAAGTATTCTTGCCATATGCGCACCTGCATTGCCGAATCCCTGAATGATTATTGATGTTTTTGAAGGATCAACATTTCTCTCTTTTGCGAATTCTTCAAGCACATAACAGCCGCCCTGTGAAGTTGCGTCTCCGCGGCCCTGCGAACCGCCCACTTCTAACGGTTTGCCCGTTACAACACCCAGTTGATTTTTTCTTTTTAGTTTTGAATACTCATCAGCTATCCATGCCATGATTTCGGGAGTTGTATTGACATCGGGAGCGGGCACGTCAATTTCAGGTCCTATAAAAGCCTCAATCCTTTCAACATATTTTCTTGTTAACTGCTCAAGTTCTCTTTTGGAAAGTTCTTTTGGATTAACTATGATACCGCCTTTTCCACCGCCCAAAGGAATGCCCACAACCGCGCACTTCATTGTCATCAAAGTTGCGAGAGCTTTGACCTCATCCATATCAACCTGCTGATGGTATCTTATTCCCCCTTTATAAGGACCCGGTATGTCATTATGCTGAACGCGAAAACCTTCAAAAACTTTTACCTCCCCGTTATCCATTCTTACGGGCATTGTCACGGTCAATATTCTCTTCGGATGGCTTAAAATTGTCACAATATCTTTATCAAGCTTCATAATTTCGGCAGCTTCGTTTATCTGCTTGATTGCATTTTCGAAGAATGACATTTCGGGTTGGGGTTAATGCTTAAAATTTGACACACACAAATTAGCACTTTTTATTTCATTAGCAAAAAAAAACAATTGACATTTAAAGGCGCTCGGTTGGAACTACAAAATCTTATAAAAATGTCTGCAGAAAAATATATAAATCCTGCATCGGATTTGTAAGCTGCACAAAACTTATACCCAGCACATACGCTATTGTATGCCCAAAAAAAGCCGAAAAAAGAGGTACTGTTAAATTGTCATCAAGTTTATATGTTGTTAATTCTGTAAAACTTGCGACAGCCGCCATTGTTATTGCCACCAACGGGTATTGAGCCAAAAATATCATTGCGACAAGAAGATTTATCACCAATCCTCCTATCAATCCCTCCCATGACTTGCCGTTTTTCAGCCTGTGTTTACCAAATCTTATTCCTATGATCGCGGACGCAAGATCACCAAACACCGTTAGCAGCAACGCCACCAATGCGATTTTAAAATCAAAAACCGAAAAAACTATTATTGTTGAAATAATCATGTATAAAGAACCGGTTACGCGGCTTCTTTCATGCTTGCGCATAATACCAAGAAAATCCGGCACTTTAACTTTCCATTCCAAGCGCAGCGATTCAAGCTCAATAATAAGCATTAAAACAATGGCCAGCGCAAAAACCGCTATTCCTTCGGAAAAATAATATTTAAGCACAATATATCCCACAATTACCGGCAGCTGATATAAATGAAAAAGTTTTCGGAGTATTTCTTTTTTAAGTTTTTTTTTCATGGGGAAAAATTCAGAGCTTTACTATCTCCAGAACCGGAACCACTTCTTTTTTGGGGCCTCCAGCATTTTTACCTGATTTTCAAGCACAACCATTCTGTCCTGAAAAGTTTTTATAAGCCTGAATAAATTCTCTTTATCTTTTTCATGCTGGTCAATAAGCTTCTGCATTGTAT
The DNA here is from genome assembly GCA_016928915.1 of Candidatus Peregrinibacteria bacterium. GTDB lineage: Bacteria > Patescibacteriota > Gracilibacteria > UBA1369 > PNNO01 > JAFGJT01. Next base: position 66,409 of record JAFGJT010000017.1, on the reverse strand, counting down.
CTTTAAAAATATTCAGGTCATCGGATGTCACAAAATTCTTTGCCAGTTTTTTTTGTTGTTTTGCAGTCTCGTTTTTTGTTTCGTCTTTAACTTGGGTGTTTTCCTGATTTTTTGCAATCTGCTCTTCTTTTAAATTATATATTGAAATGAGGCTCTGGCGATCAACCATGTAATTATATCCCTGAGGTGTTTTTGATTTTCGCGCTTTGATTTTTTTGCCTTTTATCGCTCTTCTGATTGTCTGAACCGATTTACTGGAGAGCAAAGCAGCCTCATGAATAGTCAAAAATGTTTGCGCCATGATAAAAATTTAAGAATAAATTTTGGGTAATCAACCCTTAAATGGACTTTTATTATAGCAGAAGAAACGAGGGGTGCAAGTAGAATTTATCAATATGAACATACTATGGCATACCAATTGTATTTTCCCTTTAGTTCGCCGCCCGACCATGCCTTTAGCAACTCTGCGGTGGTTAAAGTTTTATTGCCAGGCATATCTGAGTTTTCATCTTTTGTTAAACCTCCCTCCAAACGCTCCATTAACGAATCGTAAATATAAAATTCGTCCTTTGTTGAATCAAAACCGAATATAGTTATGTAATGCTGAAAATCCTCTTTTTTAACGAGCAAAATCACCGGATGTTTTTGCAAAAGCCGGTCGCGCAAATATTCGATTTTTTCCAAATCGTTTATTGCGGACAAGTCGGGTATCAGGGTTGAAATATCATTTTGATTAAGCTGCTTGATGATGCCTTCCGGAAGAGTCCAGTTATATTCCATTCTATAAGAAATTGTTCTTGCAAATTCCGCTGACGATACATTTGTTCCCGTTAAAGCTCTGACAACCGCCGCTGCATTATAAGGAGCGCAGTCGTTATAGGTTTGAGCAAAATTGTATTCCGAAAGATACGATATTAAAGCCGAGGTTGCTTTCTCGGACTCGGATTCCGGTTGGCGTTCCGGTTCTGGTTCTGTTTGTGCTTCCTGCATCTGTGTCTTGGGCGCAATTTCAATTTGCCCATCAGCCGCAAATTTGCGCTCCTCTTTTTGATTGACCAGATAAATCAATATAAAAATAACCGCAATCAGTATTGCTAAAATAAACACATATATGGTTCTTTTTTTATACATAATTTAAAATCATTATCACTCCTATTATAACCGGCTGATGAACCAGATAAATATATAATGAATTTCTGCCGAGAAATTCAATTGCTTTAATTAATAAAAATTTTGCATGATCCGGAAGCGAAAATCGCCTTCTGAAATTTTTATATAATATATTCCCCGCTCCTATACCTATTAAAACAAATCCGAAATAAGGAAAAACCGGGAAATAATCCAAGGTGTAAAACCCTTCGGGCTTGAAGCCCAGCCATAAAAACCATGGTATATGAAATGAAAAAGTCAAAAGAAAAAATCCAAAGATTAAAAAAACCGCGCCGATTATTATATTAATAAAAGTAAATTTCAAAAACGGATAAGAAATTATTACGGAAAGTCCGATTAGGTGCAAAATGCCAAAAATCACATAGCCCTGCCCGATATATATTTTTGTGGCCAAGGTTATCAACAGCCCCAGAAAAAATATAAAAAAACCGCGTTTTAAATATTTAATGAACAATAATTTTTGACCCTGCGATACAATTCTTGAACGGCTTAAAGAAAGCGAAACACCACAAACAACAAGGAATATTACAAAAGCGGATCTCCCAATGATTGTTAATGTCCAATTTCCTAAAATGCCGGGCATATACCCCAGATAGCCGAGATCAAAAAAAATATGATATATGATCATAAAAACAACCGCTGTTCCGCGTATGAAATCAACTTCCCAGAAACGTGATGTGAAATTTTTTGACTTCAGATATTAAATTGTTGAGAGTACAATCTGAACGAAATTTATTATATCACTTGAATAATTTTTGGTTATAATAGAAGCGAACAATAAATCTATTTAAAATGGCTAAAAAATTGGACTATAAATCAAGCGGCGTTCATTACGATCTTCTTGATCCGTTTAAAATCGCGGCGCAGAAAGCGGCAAAATCAACGGACGGGAACATTGATTATTTACAGATTAAAGAAGTTGCAAAAAGCCGGGGAGAAAGCGCTTTTTTGATAGACATGGGTTTCTGCTGGCTTGCTCATGTTGAAGAAGGTCTCGGCACAAAAAATCTTATTGCGGATGCAATGTATAAAATCACGGGTAAAAGTTATTACGATAAAATAGCGCAGGATACGGTGGGTACGATTGTGAATGATTTGATAACTCTCGGCGCGCTGCCCGTTTCAATAGCGATGCATCTTGCCGTTGGTGATTCGCACTGGTTTCAAGATTTAAAAAGACAAAAGGATCTGGTTAAAGGCTGGAAAAAAGCCTGTGATTTATCCTCGGTAATTTGGGGGGGCGGCGAAACCCCTACCTTAAAGGGTATTATTCATGATAATTCTGTTTTGTTGTCAGGGTCGGCCGTAGGGATTATCAAGGATAAAAAATACTTAATCAGTTCAAAAAACATAAAAGACGGCGACAGAATAATTCTTCTTGAAAGCGCGGGCATACACGCAAACGGCGCAACATTATGCAGAAAAATCGCGGACTCGCTCAAAGGCGGATACAAAACAAAAATGGCGGACAAAAGGATGTACGGCGACGCGCTTCTGGATGCTTCTTTTATATATGTTCCGGTGCTTAAAGACTGCATAAAAAACAATATTAAACTTCATTATATTTCTCATATTACCGGGCACGGTCTGCGAAAACTGATGCGCGCCGTTGAGCCGTTTAGTTATGTTATTGAAAAGATTTTCAAGCCCCTTCCGGTATTTGATTTCATACAAAAACATTCGGGTTTAAGCGACAAAGAAATGTACGGAACTTTTAATATGGGATGCGGTTTTGCTTTATACGCAGCCAAAAAGGATGTTAAAAAAATTCTGGAAATCTGCGCAAAAAATAGAATAAAAGCGATAGACGCGGGATATGTTAAAAAATCGACGGGAGGAAAGAGCGTAAAAATTCTGCCGAAAAAAATTGAGTTTGAAGGAAAATCTTTAGCGGTGAGATAACAACTCAAATGGTCAGACATAAAAAAATCACGGTTAATGATTTAATGCAGAAAGGTTATTCCTACTATTTAACCGAACCCGAAGGAAAAAATTTTGACCCGCAGTTTAAGCCTGAGCTAAGTCCGAAACAAATGTTAGAGCTCGGTGTTTTTGGCGGCAAATACATGACCGACTGTGCGCGCGAATTTCCAAAAAAATGGTTTAATAAAGCGAAACTCTGTCATGAGTTCCATGATGCAAAGTTAAACTTCTTTAAAATAAACGCTTCACTTTCGCTTCAGGAATGGCAAAAAAAGGGCTGGATTTACCCGCTGGATCCGCGCGGATGGTTTCAGTGGTATTGCAGGTATTATATGGGGCGAAGGATTCCCGAAGAAGACTCAAGGCAGATAAAAAGATGGAAAGCCATAAAACGCCATATCGCACAGATAAAAAAGAACTGCCCGCCGTTTGCTTTGGACTGCAGACGAAAACAAAGGCAGATGCTTCTGCACTGGGCTGTTGATGCGAGAAAGATTTAAATGGCGAAACGGACGGGTCTATCCTGGAACTTTTTTTTACATTCCCAATTTTCCTAATTCATCCCTTATCCCAAGTTTGTTCGCCCATACAGCTAAATAATTCTTATCCAAATTATCTCCGGAAATTTTCAAAACCGATTCTGCATCTTCCAAATGTCTGTTTGATCTGCTTTCTTTGAACCATCTTAACTTGCTCAAAATTAAATCCTCAGGGGAAACGAAATAAATCTTCTGTCCTAAAATCTCTTTTGCAACGCGTCTTTTAAGGCGGGATAAATCAAATTCTCCATTATCGGAAACCCAAAAATCAACCTTAACACCCGTCGGCCCGTCAATAAAATTAAATTCGCCTCCTCTTCTGACGATCTCGTTTGCAATGTCTTCGTCGATATAACCGGATTTGCTTAAATCCATCAAAGCTTGCACCAAACCTTTAACATCGGAAGGTTTAATTTCAATCACTATATCAATATCAGCTGTAAATCTCGGCCTGCCCCAGATCAAAACAGCCATGCCTCCGGTCACCGAATAAGGGAGTTTCAGTTTTTCGAAAATACCGGCAATATTTTTAAGAAGCTCTCTTGGATCCGTTTGTTCCATAAGTTATTTTGTCATCTGCAAGCTCTTTGGCTAACCTCCATAGCCCAACCCAGACTTCGAGTCTTTGATCGGCCGACATCTTTCTGAAAATATCATCCTGAATATCCTGAGCTGTTTTTATTGTTTTAACCATACAAGAAAAGTATACCCCATGCGATATTGCATGCGCAACCTTAGTAGAAAAATACGAAAAAAGACCTTGCTTTGCTAAATCTAATGCTGGAACGGGCGGTCCAAGAATTTTTTAGGTTGTTTGCCTGAAGTCGGTAGCGAATATCCTCATGTTTATGTTTTAATAGACGGAGATTTCATTTATACTCTAGTTATTAAAATATTTTTTTAAAGCTGATATACAATTTAAACCATAATAAAATGAAAAAACTCCTATCAGTCCTATTGCTAATTCCAACATTTTTTCTCCTCGGGTGCACAAGTAATATTAAAAATGAGGAGTCGACTAGTCCTAATAATATTAGCAGCACAGAACAACAAAACACTAAAGTGTCCCCCCTTCCTCAGGCTGAACAAACACCTATAGTTAATTTGGAAAAGCCGGAAATTACCCAATTGACAGATGATTCTTTTTGGCAAGACAATCCAGCAATATATCAAAATTGGATAGCATGGGAAGAACTAACATATGCAGGTACTAATTCTCAGCCCACTACGAAAATATTACTATTAGACACGGCAACGAATGAAAAAAAAGAAATTGGGAATGTTGATGAGAAAATTAATAAAACTAATCCAAATTTTGTAAAAAACAAAATAATTTGGTTAGAAGCTCCATATGATTCGAAGACCCCATATAAAGGACTTATGATGATGGATTTGGAAAATTTTAAACAAACTTCGATTGGTAATTTTTTTCTAGAAGCCAATACAAATAATTATTTAATAGTAAAAAACGAAACTGGAACCCAATTATTAGATATTGCATCCGAAAAGATAATGCAAATACCACAAACGTTACTGGAAAAATTTCATGGTATATATTGGATTAACAGTAATAACGACGATGTCTATTTTCTCACAAGAGACAATAGCGGAATAAAAAATATCACTATTGGTGAAATTGAAAAAATAGTACTAAAACTGTATAAATTAAATTTAAGTAATTACGCTGCTGAAGAACTCTTGAATCTCGGACCTCAAGATGAATTTATTTATGTAACAAATAATAATAAATTTTACTTTGCTCCTTATGATAAGGAAACGAAATCATATGAATTCTATCAATATGATCTAAACAATATTGATAACAAAAAAAACCTTTTTAGTTTCAAGATTCAAAACTCTTACACAGATAAAATTCGAAACTTAAATGCATCCAGCCAGTTTCTTAGTTTTACATTTGACAGCATATCGAGTTTAAATGAAAAAAATATGCTATATGCTTACAATTTCGAGAATAAAACACTTTATGACATCTTAGAAAATGCGGATATTGAAATAACCAGTAACAGTGACTTTATGATTGAAGCTACACTGTTTGACCAAACACACATATATGAAAACAATTTGGTTGTTTCAGCCTATAAAAAGGATGAGAAGAATAAAACAAGAACAGAATTAGAAATATTTAAAATTTCATTGCCAACCCAGCCAATTATAAAAGTTAAGCGTACTCAGACTTAAAATCCAAAAGACGGACCTCTCGCTGACGAGAGGTCTACTGGCGGAACGGACGGGACTCGAACCCGCGACCTCCACAGTGACAGTGTGGCGTTCTAACCAACTGAACTACCGCTCCATAAGTGTTGTGATCGGCCTTTTTAAGGCCTGCTTGTAAAAGCACGAATAAAAATAGTATATTTCCTCTGGAAACTCAAGCAATTTTATTAAATTGCGATTAAAAAACACAATTAGTATGACCATAGGCATAGACTGCAGAATTTATTCAAGCAGGCATACCGGTATCGGCAGGTATGTCCATGAGCTTATCAAAAGGGTATGCAAAAACGATGCGAAAAATAATTATGTTTTGTTTTTTAACGAACCTGAATTTTCAGCTTTTAACATTAAGCTTCCGAATGTCAAAAGTGTGCTGGCAGATGCTCCGATTTACTCCGTGCGCGAGCAAATACATTTTTTAAAAATTTTAAACAACGAGAAGCTGGATTTAATGCATTTTACTCATTTTAACGCGCCGCTTTTTTACAGAAAGCCATCGGTTGTTACCATTCACGATCTGACCCTGTTTTATTATCCGGGAAAAAAGAAAAAGGGGATCATAAGCCGCATAGGATATAATCTGGCGTTTAAAAATATCGTAAAAAAAGCAAAAAAAATTATTGCGATTTCTTATAATACCAAAAACGACCTTGTTAAGCTTTTAAAAGCCGACGTTAAAAAAATCGATGTGATTTATCAGGCAGTGGGCGACGAATTTACAAAAAGCCATGATGAAAAATCTATAGATAAAACCTTGCAAAAACTCGGCATTAAAAAGCCGTTTTTGCTCTATACCGGGGTCTGGCGCCTGCATAAAAATCTTCCAAATCTGATAAAAGCGTTTAATGAGTTAAAAAAAGAATACGGCCTTAAAGATTTATCCCTCGTCATCACGGGAAAAGAAGATCCGTTTTATCCTGAACCGAAATTTCTTCCAAAAGAACTCGGCATTGATAAAGATGTTATTTTAACGGGAATGATTGAAGAAAAAGATCTTGTAAATTTATATAATGCGGCGTTAATTTATGTTTTTCCTTCCTTATATGAAGGCTTCGGGCTTCCGCCTCTTGAGGCCATGGCCTGCGGAGTTCCGGTTGCCGCTTCGCTGATTTCTTCAATCCCCGAAATATGCGGAAAAGGCAATGCGGTTTATTTTGATCCAAATGATTATAAAGATATGGCCTTAAAAATATACGCCCTGTATAAAGATACAAAACTTCAAGAGAAAATCATTGAAAACGGTTTAAATTGGGTTAAAAATTACTCATGGGATAAAACCGCAGACGAAACTTTAAAAATATATAGGGATTGTTTGATGAACTAAAAAAACGATCTGATTTTAAATCTATGTAAGTATGTTTATACAGTTAAATAAATTACTGCCGCGCGAAATTAAAAGGCACGGTCTGAAAAAAGAAGTCGAGGCTCTAGATGTTATTAATAAATTTAATAAATCCGCCGCAGAAAAATTAGGTAAAAGCGCCATGGATTATTTAACGGCCAAAGTTTATAAGAATAAAACTTTATATATTGATGCGGTAAATTCATCCGCTGCTCAATTGTTGTTTTTAAACCAGCATGAAATTCTTGAAGCGGTCAATTCTTTGAAAACAGGGGTTGAGGTGGCTTCATGCATAAAACCGGCAAAAGTGGAAAAGTTCGTGATTAAAACGGTCGGACCATTTTCAACATCATCCGGCAGCCATAAAACGGCGATCGAAAAAAGCCGATATTCCCTTTAGTTTCAGCCATTATCTTGATTTGATCAAAAAGAGGTTGAAGCTACTCTTGACTTTGATTTAATCTCCGCTATATTTAAGGGCGCTTTTTAACTTAAATACCGTGCTAAAGATTAGATTATCAAGAACAGGAAGGGAAAATTATCCTTCATACCGCATTGTGGTCGCTGAGCATACATCAGCTGTAAAAAAAGGAGCCGTAGATTTGCTCGGCCATTATATTCCCACAAGAAATCCAAAAGTTCTAAAATTTGACGAGAAAAAAATCAAGGACTGGATAAGCAAGGGTGCAAAACCAACCGACACTGTAGCGGCATTATTAAAAAATGCCGGTGTAAGCGGAATGGAAAAATATATGGAGCCCCGCAACAAACAAAGAAAATCACGAAAGGCAGCTGAAGAAGAGGCAAAAGCCGCTCCTCAGGGGGCCCCGGCACCAAAAGCCGAAGCCACCCCCGAAGCTGCTCCCGCCGAAGAACCAAAACCGGAAGCTCCGGCTCCGCAAGCTGAAAAACCGGCTGAAGAAAAAGCCGCCGCATAACGCATAATATCGCCGCTCAACCTCCTGACATAAGAATCCGTTAAATTAACTCTAAAACCATGAATCCAACCGCCGACAATTCTCAAGGTCCGGACCGCGATTTTATCGAAAGCATCGTCAAGATGATTGTTGAAAAACCCGATGAAGTTGTTGTCACCCGTTCTGTTGATGAAATGGGAGTTTTGATAACTCTCCAGGTATCAAAAGAAGACATGGGAAAAATTATCGGGAAAAGCGGACAAACAGCAAAATCTTTAAGAGTTTTGCTGCGCGTAATCGGCTCCAAAAACAATGCAAGGGTAAATCTGCGTATTGTTGAGCCCGAAGGCGCGGAACAAAAATAAATCTTGTTAAAAAGCTTAAATGGCTTTAATATTTACTGCGTGGCGTTTATGCCGCTCTGATATTATTATTTAAATTTTTAAAATATGGAACGATCAGGCTCAATAATAGAAGCTGCCCAGAGATATGATGTAATAGAAATAATTAATAAAGGTCTTGCTTATGCGATTATCATCGCCGGGTTTTTATCAGTTATATTTATATTTATCGGAGGTATTTCGTTTATTTTATCCGGCGGTCAGGAAGAAAAAATCAAAAAAGCCGTAAGCACAATAAGATACGCGATTATCGGACTTGTTGTAACGGTTCTTGCTGTTGTTATTGTTTCCACAATAGGAAAAGCGCTGGGTCTTGATATTATCAAATACATCAACTTCAGCGATATTATTCAGACAATAACAAGTATCGGCAACAGTGCCAGCGGAGGAAACAGTCTGGACTAGAGTAATTAAGCAGCAGTTTTTCTGCAGGACTTTTCAATAAACTTCCAGTCATAGGGGAATTTATAAGTTTCGAGTGCGCGCACGATTGCGGCAAAAATTTCCCATTCGTTAAAATTCTGGAATGTAAAACTGTTTCCCGATTCCGAGTTCGGATTATAGTTTGAAACTGCCGGAATAAAAGGATTTGTTATACTTACAACTCCTTGTTTCCATGCTTTTTTTAAAATATTTTCATCTTCGTTTAGAATCAAAATCATGTCGGAGTTTTTTAATGCCTCATCAGCCGTAACTTCTTCATCAAAAAGCACATGAACATCAAGATGGGCAAGGCCGGTAAATAAATCTCCGAGCGTTTTTTTAACCATCTCCCTTATGTTTTTTAGACACACATAAATTGTGGGAGCTTTTATCCCGGCTTTATTTGGGGATTTTTGGGTTTCAGCATATCCGCTAACGTGTTTTAATAGGGTCGGCATGTAAGTTGAGTTATTTTTGTTTTTGTATTCCTAATATTATACCATAAAAAAATGGCTTTTTTCTAATACATATCGTTGACACGCATATTAAATATGTTCAGTATGGAACGTATTGACTTTACTTTGCCGCGCAGCTTAAATAAACCTATGAAAGAAAAATTAATTCTGATTGACGGAAATTCTTTAATACACAGAGCTTTTCATGCTCTCCCGCCCTTTAAAACCAAGGACAATGAGCTTGTTAATGCGGTATTCGGTTTTTATTCTATTTTAATAAATGTTATTGGTAAATTCCGGCCGGAATATGTTGCCGTGACGTTTGATGTTGCGAAAAAAACATTCAGAAATGATCTTTATGCCGACTATAAGGCCACAAGAGTAAAAGCGCCGCAGGAGCTTTATGACCAGTTCGCGAGGGTTAAGGAGGGACTCGGCGTGCTGGGTGTGCCGATTTTCGAAAAAGAGGGTTTTGAAGCGGATGATCTTATAGCCACGATAGCCGATAAAACACATGACGATGCCGGGGCCGGTCATAATATTGATGTGTTAATTTTAACAGGTGATAAAGATACTTTTCAGCTTGTTGACGACAAAACCTTTATAATAAGCCCGGCAAAGGCGGGAACGGATAATGTGGTATACAATCCGGAGACGATTATGGCCAAATACGGTTTAAAGCCAGGCCAGATGATTGATTTTAAAGCCCTGCGTGGCGATCCTTCGGATAATATTCCGGGCGTACGCGGCATAGGCGAGAAGACAGCTGTTGGTTTACTTCAAAAATACGGAACGCTTGACGGAATTTATGAAAATCTGGATTTGATAAAGGGAGCTCTTCGCGAAAAGCTGGAAAAAGGCCGAGAAGATGCTTATTTTAGCAAGAAAATGGTAACACTGGTGCATAATGTTCCGGTGGATTTTAAGCTGGACGACTTAAGGTTTGGTTTTGAAGATTTTGAGCTGATAATACCGCTATTTGAAAAACTCGAGTTTAGATCGTTGATTGAAAGGGTGCAAAGGCTGCTGCCCAAGAAAGTTGTTATAGATGAAGAGAAACAGCTTTCGATGTTTTAATCCGTCGGACGAACCATGATCATCCGACGATTTCATCCGACGAACCACGATCATCCGACGATTTCATCCGACGAACAACCTTCGTCGGACGATTTTTCCCACACATTTTCTCAATGGATTTCCCCAAAAATCCCTTGCAATCGGTACATTTTTACTATATATTTTTCGGGCAAGGCTTTTTTTAAACATTTTAAAGTGGCAAAATCACGCATTATTGCCAGTCTTGATATCGGCAGCTCAAAGATCAGGACTGTTGTTGGCACTCTCGAGGAAAAAACGCAAACTCCAAATATTATCGGTGTTGGCGTGACTCCTTCCGGCGGCCTGCGCAAAGGTTCGGTAATTGACGTTGAAGAAACTATCAACAGCATTTCCACATCCCTTGAGGATGCTGAAAGAATGGCTGGTGAGCCTATTAATCATGTTTTCCTCGGTATCGGCGGAAGCCATATCGAATCAATAAATTCAAAAGGTGTAATTGCCGTTTCTCATGCGGGCAATGAAATTTCCGAAGATGATGTTGACCGTGTGCTTGAAGCCGCGCAGGCCGTTTCAATTCCCGGCAACCGCAGAATCCTGCGCATTATCCCAAAATCTTTTACTGTTGATGAACAGAAAGGCGTTAAATATCCCGTTGGAATGACCGGTATCCGGTTGGAAGTTGAAGCTCATATTGTTACCGGACTTGTTCCGGCTATTAAGAATATTGAAAAATGCGTTCTGCAGGCGGGAGTTGATATTGATGATATAATTCCGACTTCACTTGCCGCGTCCGAAGCTGTTCTTTCAAAACGCCAAAAAGAGCTTGGTGTTGTTGTACTTGATATTGGTTCGGGCGGCACCTCTCTGAGCGTTTTTGAGGAAGGAACAACTCTTCATACTGCCGTTATGCCTGTGGGCGGCGAAAGCGTTACTAATGATATTGCCATCGGGCTGCGAACTTCCATAGACACGGCTGAAAAAATTAAAATCGAGTACGGAAGCTGTATTCCCGAAGACATTAATGACAGGGAAACGATTGATCTTTCGCTTGTGAGCAAAATTGATTCTCATAAAGTTTCAAAAAAACACATGGCGGAGATAATTCAGGCCAGATATCATGAAATTTTTATTTTAGCCAAAGATGAACTTGCAAAAATCCACCGCGACGGCATGCTTCCGGGTGGTGTTATTTTAACCGGAGGCGCGGTAAAAATGCCGGGAACCATTGATCTTGCGCGTGAAACTCTTAATCTGCCGGTGCAGATAGGCTTTCCGCAAAATTTTGACGGTGTTGTTGATAAAATTGACGATCCGGCTTACGCAACCGCGATCGGACTTTTAATATGGGGATCAAGGCTTGAAACAAGGTCTTACGGCTTCCATTTTAAAGGTTTCGGATTAAAGAAAATGTTCGGACAGGTCAAGGACTGGGCCAAAAGTCTGTTCCCATAAAATTCCCATAAAACATATTGACTTTTTGTAAAAATTAATTGAGAATACCTACCAATCTTTATATAAATTTACATTAATATCCCCACATTTATGGATGATAAATCAACCCTTCGCAATTTGTTTTCCGGGAAATCGTTACATTCTCATCCCACCCCGTCAAATTACAGACCTGCTCCAAGCATAAGGCCAATGGAAGTTGTGCCCGAAATGACTCCCGTGGCCTCAATCAAGGTTATAGGTGTGGGCGGCGGCGGAAGCAATGCTGTAAACCGCATGATAAAAGCCAATGTTAAAGGCATTGATTTTATTACGGTGAATACCGATGCACAGGCTTTATATCACTCAGAAGCCGCAACGAAAATCAATATCGGCAAGGCCACAACAAAAGGTCTGGGCGCGGGAAGTAATCCCGATGTGGGAAGGCAGGCCGCCGAGGAAAGCGCGGATGAAATCAGGGAAGCGATCGCAGGCACGGATATGGTGTTTATTACATCCGGCATGGGAGGCGGAACAGGAACGGGTGCCGCTCCGGTAATCGCTGAAATCGCAAAAGAACAGGGCATATTAACGGTTGCGGTTGTAACAAGACCGTTCGCATTTGAAGGCCACAGACGAAAAACACAGGCTGAAGAAGGTCTTGAAAACCTAAGAACAAAAGTGGACACATTAATTACTATTCCAAACGACAGAATTCTTTCAGTTATTGATAAAAAGACACCAATTACGGATGCATTTATGGTTGTTGACGATGTACTGCGCCAGGGTGTTCAGGGTATCGCCGATCTGATTACCGTTCACGGAATGATAAATGTTGACTTTGCCGACGTAAGAACGGTTATGGAAAACGCGGGCAGCGCATTAATGGGTATCGGTTACGGCACGGGCGAAAACAGGGCGATTGAAGCCGCCAAGGCCGCTATTGAAAGCCCGTTACTCGAAATGTCCATTGACGGCGCTAAAGGCGTATTATTCAACATTACAGGTGGAAATGACCTAAGCATGTACGAAGTTGACGAGGCTGCAAGAATTATCACCGAGGCTTCGGACGCTGAGGCAAACATTATATTCGGAGCCGTAATCAACGATTCATACACGGGCGAAGTAAAAATCACCGTTGTAGCAACGGGCTTTGACGCGGTGCCAAGATCATCAACATCATTCAGACAGCATTCATCATTAAACAGACCCGGAATAGGAATGAGCAATTCCTCATCAAACCGCGACCGCGACAATGTGGGCGCACCGATTATGCGCAACGCCGAAGACGAGCTGGACATACCGGCGTTTATTAGAAAGAAGATGGGATAGTATAGCCGCGTAGCGGCTACGTGCGGCCCCTGCATTTTATAGGGCCGCAATCCTTAAGAATATATAAATAATTAAAAAGCCCCCAAGAAATTGAGGGCTTTTATTTAATTTAATTTCTAAACTTAACCAGTTGTAGTTGGCGCAGCAGTACCCGGCGCCGTTTCATAATTCAATGTAAGCTTCGGAGCAGTTGGTGCAGCCGCACCTCTCGTGCCCGCGGGATATGCGATTTCCACTGTAGCTTTGCGCGCATTATTAAAATGCTCAGTAATAAATTTCTGCTGGTCAGCTGGAACTCCCGATGCGTCTATTTTTGCATAAATTTCCTTGGCAGATTTTACTGTCGCTTTAGCAAACATTTTATTCCACATTTCCAAAAGCTTTGTTTCAGCAATTTTCAGCTGAGCATCGTTTTCAATTTTTTCACCATTTGGTCCGTAGATATACCCTTTCATTTCAACCTTATATCCTCTCGGCACTTGCAGGTTTGCTTTGGCCGCTCGAGCTCTCTGTTTTGCAATACGTAAATTCATGTTTAAGCCCCCTTCCATGCTCGCATAGCCGGTCATATTAATAGTGGGTTTATTTTCTTTAAAAAGGCTTTCCTGCAGTAATCTAATATCATTTTCCGAAATTTTATGCATAACAATATCTTCCTGTCCCTTTAAAGTATCGCTTAATGAAGCACGAATAGCGCTTTTTACAATCGCATTAAGATGGACATCAAGATTCTTTAATGTTGCCGCCAAATTAACATTACTGGCACCTGAACGAAACGCTTCCGAAAGCACAGCGGCGCCTTTTGTTATATCAATTACAATCGGTTGGGCGGGCAAGTTTTCACCTTTCACCCTTATTGTTTTACTGTTAGCGTCAACTATAACTTCTTTAACTGTTGGCTTTAAAGCATTTTGTTCTAGAGATGCAAATTGTGTTTTTATTTCATCAAATTTATTGCCTGTAATAAGTGATGTAATATTAGTTTCAGTTGTTCCCTGTACAAGGTTGATTTGAGCCACTCTGTTAGCTTCTTTAAGAGAGATCGCCCCGATTTCTTTTCCTTGTTTTATAATTTTAAAACTAACCGCTCCGGTCTTTTTATCCAATACGGCTTTTGAATAGTCGTATTCTCCTCCAATTTGATTTTTTAAAACTTGTTTAAGTGTTTCTGCATGCGACAGTAATTTTTCAAAATACTTTTCTTGATTTTGTTCCCTTTCAAGCTTAGTTTTATAATCACTCCATTCAGTGCTGCCCTCCGCCAGAGGCGAAGTAAACTCCCCTGGAGTTTTATCTTTGCCCCAGTCGGGAAGAGGCGGGAGAAACTTAGCATTAAAGCCTACATCCCAATCGGAATTTTTATACACTTGACGAGCTAAATCGGCTTGCCATTTGATAATCACCTCACCAATTTGTTCCTTAATGTCCTTAAGCTCCTCCACCAGTTTGCCTTTTACAAAAAGACCATTTTGCTGGTCAAAATGCAATTTTAACAATTTGATATTTTTAAACGGGATATTTTTTAATGCTTTTTCATTTACCCTTTGCCATCTTAAAAGATACGCATTAAGCACCATTTCCAAATGTTTTTTTTCAACATTTTCTCCATAACTTTTATTTAAAAATTCTTTTTTTATATCCTCAGAATGCTTTTTTAAAGATTTAAGCATTGCATTGCGCACTTCTCTTAATTCAACCAACTCTTTTGCATTTTTTTGTATCTCTTTAAACCTGTTGTTTGTTTTACTAATTAAAGCGGTTATTTCTTGCGGAGTATTGTATGTTCTAATTGCTTTAATAAAGGATCCCACCTCTTTACTGGTTTCTTCCTTAAGATTTTTTATCTCATCCATTTCATCTTTTCTGGGTTTTAGCATACCAAATCCTGTTGATTCACAAAGGGCCACATAAACTTTGCCTATCTCGTCCCCTGTTGATTTGCTGATTTTACCAATTTCTTTAGCAGCCTCTTCTTTTTTTGATTTAAGTTTTTTATCTTTATCATTCGATTCTTCATTAGGAGCGGATGATACGGCAGGCGCTCCATGAGGTGCTCTTGGAACAGCATAAACAAATAATTGATTAAACAGATTGAATTTTGGTTTTAACATTTTGGTTTTGGTTATTGTTATATTTGATGAAGTTGATCGAGTATATTATCAAGCTGTTTTTCGTCGGACTTTTTTTCCATTTGTTCGTGTTTTTTAAGACAGCTTTTTAAATATGTTTCTCTGTGGGTCTTTATGTCGAGCATAAATTCGCCCGCTATTTTTTGTTTTTCCTGCAAGGTTTCGTCGGGTGTTTCTTCTTTGAATATATCGGCGAAAGGGTCTTCTTCTGCGGCTTTTTCTTCACCTGCCGCGTCCGTTTCGTTTGCTTTTTTGCTTTCTTCTTCAGCCTTTTTTGCGGCCGTATCAGTATCTATTTTGGCAAACTTTTTTATATTTTCATCAAGTTTGGCAAGTACGTATTTTTTGAATTCTTTTTTTTCGTTATCGGTTAAAGCCTTGTTTTTATCCATGGCTTCTATATGTTCACGTGCGTTTGCGCGCATAAGTTCAAGCGGATCGCCTTCCTGCAATGCGCCTGCGCCTTCTAAATCAACTGTTGTGGGTAATGTTGGTAATTGTGTGTCGGCCATTTTAATTGGTTATTCAGGGTTGGACGGTTCCCATAAATCGCTCTCACGGTTTCTTTTATACATCCAGATCGCGTCGGGCATGATTCTTATACCTATTTTCCCATCTTCGCTCTCCCAGTGAACATTGAGTCCCGGACGAACCGCGCGCGTGTCTTCGGGTCTTGGACATAGCTCCAAATTATATTTTTCACAAAACGGCCGCAATAAAGCTTTAAGAGTTCTAATATCTCCTTTAAATTCCGCAAGCTTAGGGCTTAAAAGCGTTATAAGCGTTTTTATTTTTGTTTCATTTTGATCCAGAGAAGTTTTTTTGGCGGTCTCTCTTTGAGTACGAAGCCTTTCAACAACGGGCCCCATTGCCGCCTCAATTGCGTCAAGTTCAGCCGGGGTTGCGTTTTGTAAAACCGCTTTAAGCGTTTCCGGCTTTGATTTTAAACTATCAACAGCGGGGCGTGATTTTTGTTTTTCTAAATCCATTTTTGTTTTTTTTATTTTTATATTATTAAATTATACCACAAAACAAGTGTCTGTGACAAGATGCGGATGCCCCGGATTAATTACCTTTTATAGATTCTCCAGATAACTCCTTGCTTCTTCAAGCTGTGTGTCTATGCCGTTTTCATAATCTTCCTCTTTTTGCTCTATTATTCTATCGGGAGTTATGCCCACTTCATCTATATCGCGGCCTGAAGGAGTGAGCCATTTTGCTATTGTTAATCGCAGGCTTGAGCCGTCGCGCAGAAATTCAACCTCCTGTACGCTGCCCTTGCCGTAAGTCTGTTCACCCATTACAAGTCCCCGTTTTAAGTCCTGTATTGCTCCGGCGACTATTTCGGAAGCCGAAGCGGATCCGTAATTAACCAAAACAATAAGCGGTATTTTTTGAATGCGCGCGTTGCCGGAAGTTGTAAAAACTTCGTTGTCTTTTTCAATGCGGGTTTTTATTTCAACAGCCGATTTTTTACCTTCTATAAATTCCGAAACTATATCAACCGCGATATCCAAATATCCGCCTCCGTTGTACCTTAAATCGAGTATTATTCCTTTAGGAGTGCTTAATAATATATCATTTACGGCTTTTTCAAATTCTTCGGCCGTATCGTCGCTGAACTGGTTTATGCTTATATAGGCGATATTTCCTTCAAGACGCTCAAATGTAACGCTTTCAATATTAATATCATCGCGGGTGATTGTTACATAAAGCGGTTCGGCAAGTTCTTTTCGGATGATTGTAAGCGTAACTTGTGTTCCTTTTTCACCGCGTATGTTCATTATGGCTTCAAATAAAGTCATTTCGGTTGTGGGATTGCCGTCAATCTCAAAAATTATATCACCGGGCTTTAAGCCGGCTTTTTCGGCGGGAGAGTCTTTTAAAGGCGACAAGACAATTAAGAGCCCGTCTTCAACAGTAAGCTCGGTGCCTATGCCCTGCAGCTGACTGTTAAGATTTTCCTCGAATTCTTTTGTTTCTTCGGGCGTCATAAAGACCGTATACGGATCTCCCAGTGAAGCTGTGAGTCCTTTTATTGAGCCGTAAATAAACTTTTGAGTATCCAGAACATCGGAACCGTTTACATATCTTGTTTCCAGCTCTTCCCATACATCCCAGTAAAGTGACAAATCTTTTGCGCGCGGATTTTCAAAATTCGAATTTTGGCTTTGGGTATTGACATTTAAAGATGTATTCGCCGCGGAAAGATAAAAATACTCGGCTGTTTTAAATCCCGCCATAAAACATACAAGCAGGGCAATTACTGTTAATAAAACGTTTCTTTTTGCATACATAAATAATGATTATTCAATTGTTTGAATGATTTGTTCGATTTTTTCAGTTTTTTTGGTATTGTCGTCCGTTTCTATATAAACGGCGCCAAATATTGACGGGCCTTCGGGGATTTCGTATTTAAACGGCATCTGCGTAAGAAATCCTCTAATAATAGGCTCTTTGGTGCAGCCGATAATTGAATCTTTAACCCCAACCATTCCTACATCAGAAATATATGATGTTCCCTGGTCGAAAATCTGGGCATCAGCGGTTGCAACATGTGTATGGGTGCCGAAAACCGCGGTCACCCTGCCGTCAGCGTATTTTGCGAAAGCTGTTTTTTCGGAAGTGGCCTCGCCGTGAAAATCAACAATTATTGCGTTTAAAGGGATTGTTTTATGCTCATTTAGAATCTGGTCGAGCGTTCTGAAAGGACAGTCATAGTTATGGCGCATAAAAACGCGGCCCATGAGATTTATTATTAAAACCTGCTGCATTTTTGCGGTTTCTATAACCTGATATCCTCTGCCCGGGTTGCCGGGAGGAAAGTTTGCGGGTCGAATAACCGGAAATTTTTTATCTTCAAGCTTCGGAAGAATTGCCGGCTGAGCATAAATGTGATTGCCGGATGTAAAAAAGTTAATACCGGCTTTTGTGAGCTCGTTTATTGATTCCTCCGATATTCCCCGTCCATGGGAAATATTTTCCGCATTCGCGAGTATTAAGTCGGGGGAGTATTTTTGCTTTAGTTCAGGCAAAATTTTAATTGCCGCCTTTCTTCCCGGTCTGCCAACTATATCTCCAATAAAAATTGTTCGCATTTGTGTAAATAATCAGCTTTATAGATTGCGCGAATTACCTTATCATATTTTAGGATTTTTTTAAATAATTTTTAAATATGTATGTTAATTTATGGGCGTCCTTAATTTTTAACGACCTTTGAAATGAAAACGTTAATAACAATTCTTTTTATAATTTCGCACTTGTTTGGAATTCCGGATTACTGCCGGACAAACATCGGAGACCTTACCTTTTTTCAGCCGGAAGGTTATATAGTAACAAACACCTGGGCTAAAAACGGAGTTCTTACGATCTCAGATCCTGCAGGAAACGGAATGGACATAGGAATAGAAAAAGGAAGTTTCGACGACATAGACAAGAAGATATTGTCTATACGGTCCGATTGGTCAAATTCCATTATCAACGAGGAAAAACTGCACAAAGGAGGGCACCTTTTCCGCATACGAAACGTAGACAAAATAGCACCTATTGACACAATAATCCTGATTCCCAAAAATAACTTTATAATCGAAGCTTTTTTGATGAAGGTCGGAGATCCTCAAACGCATGGTGCGTTTGAAGAAGAAGCGCAAAAAATTCTACGCTCAATAGAGCAAGGAGAAACAACAGATGAAATGCGCGCTGAAAGCTGTCTCAACGGTCTGCTTCTGTCTTATTAACTGCCTTTTTTTCAACAAGGAGGTGAAGGCTCAGCCGCTCGTGTTCATGCCGTTCGCGCAGGGAGACTCGTGGTACTGCACGCAGGGGCAGGGAGGCTCGTACTCCCATACCGGCGCCCAGTACTACGGGTTCGACTTCAACAAGGCGTCGAATCTAAACAACACCAGCAACCCCGCCTTCGGCAAAAACCTGTACTCTCCGGTAAACGGTTTCGTCGCGGAAATCCGCGACGGGGTTAGCGACTTCCAGAACAACACAAGCTCCAATGCGAACAACAACTACGGCTGGGGCAACACCATCGTGATCGAGGACGAGGAGGGGCAATACTTTGTAAGGCTTGCCCACCTGAAGTTCGGAACCATTGATCACCTAGACGAAGGCGACTGGGTGAATGTGGGCGACTACCTGGGGAAGGTCGGACAGACCGGCTATTCCACAAGCCCGCATCTGCACATGCAGGTGATGACCGAAGAAAAAGGGTCTTCCAAGCCGTTCATGTTCGTGGAGGGCTATGTGCACGGCGGGGACTGGGTGAAGTCGTCGCTCATGACAAATGCTTCGGTGCTGGATAACGACGGCAAGAGAAATCTTTCCAACGACTTCAGTATGGCAACAGTCATGGTTAACGGCTACTGGCAGACCATGACTTCCCCTTATTGGTACAGCGGATACAACTACCGCAGGCACAAGTGGACCGGAACAGGAGATACTTCCAGTTTCGACTGGAGATTCACCGTTTCCATTTCCGGTTTCTACAACATCTTTACCTCGTTCCCTGCTGCAGCCGGCAATGAAACCGTTGCCGAATATTGGTTCGGCAGTTCGGTCAACCCCGGCTGGAAGGTGAAAACGATCGACCAATCCACCGGCACCAGCTTCATGCGTTGGGTGACCAGTCAGTGGCTAAACAAGGGCCAGTTCTACACCATCAGAGTCAAAGGCAAAACCCTGAACAAGTATGTGGTCGCAGATGCGATCATCCTCAGAAGGATGTAAAGGCGCGTGCAACGGCGCCTCTGCATGAGCCTTTAAAGCTCCCTTCCGGCGGATAAAACCTCTTAAAAACTGTTAGTTTTCGCGTAAATGCATTGCTGTTTATGCGCAGAAAACAACTCGGGGGACTGTTCAAAGTGCGTTTTTTGTGTGATAAACGCTTTAAGCGCATTGTAGCGCGGTTTGTAAAATTACAAACCGCGCTTTTTTTGTATGCGTCATTATAAAACCCCGGCGGCTTTAATCCATCTTGATAAGCGGAGCTATGGATAGCGCCAATCTTTTTATGCCCGCGTTCGGATCTTTAAATGCAACAGTCGCGACATCTCCCTGCACGCTAACCACGACACCCTCACCAAAGGTTGTGTGCATTACTTTGTCACCATCGCGAACTTTTACGTGGGGAGAAATTTCCTCAACGGGAATAGGCTTGCCGCCGATTGAACCGATCGTCCCGATTGATGAGTGAGCGCGTGCGTCCGCAAATCCGCCGTCGCCGTACATGCCCCGGTTCGGGCGCGTACTTTCGGGCAGTAAAACAAGGTCCTGGGGAATATCGGCTATAAATTGCGACGGCGCGTTGCTCTGATACTCGCCGTAAAGCATTCTTTCGCGCGTATATAAAATGTATAAATTGTTTTTGGCGCGGGTAACCGCAACATACATCAGGCGGCGCTCCTCCTCCATTTCATCGGGCTCCAGCATGCTTCGGGAGTGCGGGAAAATACCTTCTTCAAGCCCGGCGATAAACACAGTGTCAAACTCAAGACCTTTTGCCGAATGCACTGTCATTAAAATCACCGCGTTGTCTTTTTCGTCCAAACTGTCCACGTCCGCGATTAAAGAAATTTCTTCAAGAAAAATCGCGAGAGACATTTTTGGTTCAAGAGAATCATATTTTGAGGCAACCGAAATCAACTCCGAAATATTTTCGTACCGAGCCTCCCCTTCGGGGGTTCCGTCGTCCAAAAACTCTTTATAACCCGCAGCTTTCATAACGTGTTTTATAACACCTGAAGCCGTAAATTCACTGTTTGCTTTTTGAAGTTTTAAAATTATTTCAGCAAAATCTTTTAAATGCTTTGCCTGTCCGTCATTTAATTCATCAATATTTTCGGCGCGCTGCATTGCCTCAAAAAGGCTTATATTATGCCGTGAAGCGAATGCCTGCAGAGCCTCGATTGTTTTTGTTCCGATTTTTCTGGGCGGTGTATTGATTATGCGAAGCATGCTCACAATATCGTTGGGATTATGTATAACCCTTAGATAGGCAACCATGTCCTTTACTTCTTTTCTTTCATAAAATCTTATTCCTCCGACTATTTTATACGGCAGGCCGTAGCGCAAAAACACCTCCTCGATCGCGCGAGACTGGGCGTTGGTTCTGTATAAAACAACAAAATTATTATAAACCGGGCTTTCCTCGTCGCGCGTAAAAAAACGAATTTTTTCCGCTATATATTCGCCTTCATGTCTTTCATTGATCGCCCGGTAAACATTGATTTTTTCTCCGCCTTTTTTCCGGGTCCATAATTTTTTCTCTACTCTTTTTCTGTTTTTAATTATTATGCCGTGGGCTGCATCAAGAATGGTCTGCGTTGATCTGTAATTCTGCTCCATTTTAACAATTTTGGCTTCGGGATAATCTTTTTCAAACTCCAAAATATTCCGGATATCAGCGCCGCGCCATGAATAAATGCTCTGATCCGTATCTCCGATTACACATATGTTTCTATATTTTTCAGCAAGCATTTTTACAATAACGTACTGTGCGTGGTTCGTGTCCTGATACTCATCAATATTAATGAATTTGAATTTTTCCTGATAATAATCGAGCGTTTCGGGATATTCGCGAAAAAGTTCAACAGTCTTCATTAAAAGGTCGTCAAAGTCAAGAGCGTTGGCTTTTTTAAGCGCTTCCTGATAGGGTCTGTAAACCTCCGCCACTCGCTCGGTGAAATAATTCGAAGTCATGCTTCTGTATTTTTCCCAATCAACAAGTTCGTTTTTAGCCATTGAAATATGCGCGAGAAGAGCTTTGGGATTTATCTGTTTGTTATCGATCCTTAAGTCCTCCATAATTCTTTTCATTAAAATCTGCTGGTCTGCCACATCGTAAATAGTAAAAGAATTTTCATAATCAAGAAGGTGGATATTTTTTCGGAGGATTCGCACGCATGTTGAATGGAAAGTCCCCACAGTCGGCTCGCCGTGAATTTCGGCTTTTACAAGCAATTTAGTAATCCTATCTTTCATCTCGTTTGCCGCCTTGTTTGTAAATGTGACAGCAAGAATATCAGCCGGATTAACATTGTGATCGGTTATCAAATTGGCGACTCTGTGCGTTAATGCCCTGGTTTTTCCGGACCCCGCACCTGCAATAATAATTAAAGGTCCCGCAAAATGAGTAACAGCTTCGCGCTGCTTGTCGTTAAGACTGGCAAGGATGGGACTTGAGGTTTGCTTGTGGTTAAGATTCATCATAACAGGATTAGGGGCGGACTTGTGATCCGAAATATGATCCTGTTTTGAGTTCGGTTTGGATTTGCAATCCGGAATTGGATCCTGTTTTGAGCTCGGTTTGGATTCGCAATCCGGAATGTGATTCTGTTTTGAGTTCGGTTTGGATTCGCAATCCGGAATTGGACTTTTGCCTTGTTGGTGAGCTTTATCGTTCATGCTTAATATTTTGGCCTGATTAATATTCGGATAATTTTTCTTGATATTTGCTTTTCAAGATTTAACCGTTCCGATTAATATTCGGAATAAAATTATACTAAAAAAAACAACCCTAAGGAAGGGAAATAATCTTCTGCAGTTATAGGTGTCTATTGCAGATTCGGGCCGATTGATTGTTGATGGATTATTGAACGGGCCGATTGATTATTGATCGCAGCCTGAAAGTAAATCGCGATTAACGATTCAAAATAAAACTATATAATAATTTTCAGAATGGGCTGAGGGTCGATCCTGTTTTAACGGCTTCTGTATGCGACGACCATGATATTACATAATAAAATATATCTTAATCGCGGGTTCCAATCGCGAATGTGATTATGCAAGAAGAGATAAGTGCGCCGCCGATAAATGCTACTACCCAGCGTAAGGTAGAAAAAGTATTGTGTGATTACCCGGCGTAAGGATAAAAAAGTATTGTGTGATTATACAATAACAAACATGCGCGCCTGTTTTGATGATCACATTTTATTGAACATGAGCTTTTATAATCGTATGCGATTATAAAACATTGCAAACAAGCGAAAACTTAACCATTTTCGCCTTGGTTTTATAAATAAATGCAGTATAGGGCAAATACGATTATGCAATAATTTTGATGCATGCCGCATATAACAATCGCGCTTTTTTGGCTTGCTTGTGCGGCGAATATGAAACAACTTGACGGGCTATGCCAGCCCGTTTGTTTGATTTTCGGCTTCGCAGTGCTATTATTTAAGATACATTCTGTGAATAAATATATATAAGATCTTCGGGAAGTATTGCATGAAAGTTCATCGTGGTGATAAGAAATTTTAGCAATATTTCAATCCGGATATTTTGAATAAATTGAAAAGTTTACGCAAATTAAAACTTGATTGCACTAATTATTTTTTAACCCAAATATTATGAATAAAATAGTCATGGTAAAAAGTGTAAAATCACAAAATAGCCAGAATGATTTTTGTGTAAATCTGAAAAATTTATCCGACAAAGAACTTTATTTGATCTGCAAAAAGTGGGGAGCTGCTGCGCTTGCGGCGCGCAGAAAGTTTGCGGGATTGCTTCCGGAAATTTATGCGAGAGAAATGGCGGAGCGTGAAAAAGGAAGGTCGTGGCTTAAAAAAAGAGGGTTTTTAAGCGTATATGAATTTGCCGCAAAACTCGCGGGAATGAGTAGAGAACAAGTTGATCTTGTGCTTCGGCTGGAAAAAAGATTTGAAGATAAAACGATTTTACATAGTGCGTTGGTGAGCGGAGAAGTTAGCGCAAACAAACTTGCTCGCGTGGTTTCGATTGCAACATCTGAAAATCAACATGATCTTTTAGGAAAAATTGAAACATTATCCAGTCGTGCTTTGGAAGTTTTTGTTAAGGATTTTAAGAATCAGAATGGCTTGACTGAGACAAAAACAGGCGATGAAAGTCTGCACGTGCAGACTTTTAAATTAGAAAAAAACGATTTGCAGGTTCAGACACTGGAATCCGAAATAAATTTTGACCTTGAACTGGCCGATGATGTAAAAAAAAATCTATTAGAAATGAAAAAGAAAGGAATCGATATTAATCAGATTTTGCGCGCATTTCTAAATGAGAGAAAAGAAAAACTCGAACAAGAAAAATCGCGAATAGTAGAAAAGCAAATCCAAAAACGCGATGACAGAGCCATAATCGGCATGCCGGCAAACAGGTATATTCCGATTGAAGTGCGCAGGGTTGTAATTAAAGAGTTTGGAAATAAGTGCAGTATACCCGGTTGCAACAGGCCCGCTGAAAATCTGCATCACGAAAAAGGATTTGCTATAGACCAGTGCCACGACCCGCGCTATTTGAAGCCCCTTTGCAGAGGGCATCACGAACTTGCGCATGCCGGAAGTTTTGCCCGCGCGGTAATCTTGTGTAGTCTATCTATTGATGCACCCAAACAGAAGTGCCTATCTCGGCGAAATCGTATGCAAATACCGCATCTGCCGGCAGCAGCCTGATACAGCCGTGGCTGCGCGGAGTGCCTATATGATTTAATGCTTCCCTCCAGTAATAACCGTTATCGTAGCGTATTGACGGAAGGGCATGAATACCATATCCCCCTCTTCGAAAGTTTAGCCACTTTGGCATAATGTAATGTGGCCACGCGCCGCCAACCCTTACCTCCTGTTTTGCCAGAATCTGTGTATGTCCGTACGGAGTCGGCGTACTTGATTTACCGGTACTGACCGGGAAAGAACGTATAACAATATCCCCGACTTTTAAATACATTCTCTGCTCCGAAATATCCACTTCTATTGATTTAGAACCGTTTAAATTATCCTGCGTGATTAATCGCGATGTTGTAACGTATTGCAGTTTGTCGCGATTTTCGGACATAAATGTGCCAACATCAAAATTTACGACAAAAGGTTTTGAAATCCATTGTTTGCCGTCAATAACCACATCAAAAAACTCGCGGTAAACTCCCGTTGTCATAGGGGCTTTAACAAGGAAAGTAAAAGATCCTTTTTCGCCCGGATCAAGCCTTTGTTGGTCGAGTATTATTCTGTTTGGTGAAAGCCATCCGGTATCATGATTTATTAAAATCGGGAACAGCGGATTTTCGTGGTCGCCGGGTTTTGCGCTGCCAAGCCTTGTGATATCTCTCATCCTACAGCCCGCGTCATCAGAAAACATCGGCATTGTGCCGGTATTTTTGATATATAAAGTAACTTCATAAACCTCTCCGGGAGTAAAGGCCGTGCTTTTTTTGCTGCCCAAGAATTCAAAATCGTATTTTAATTTTGTATTTGCGGGATATTCATAATTGCATATTGCCGGCTCCGCGGAGTCAAGCGCAAAAACAATGTTATGCGGAATTAAAAAAGAGGCAATTAACAGAAAATATATAATTTTTTTCATGATTTCTGCTGTTACGTGATTGACATACTATTAATATATATTATCATTTATTCTGTAATTTTTCCAGTTCTTTTTGAAAAGATTCAACATCTTTAAACTGTCTGTAAACCGATGCGAACCTAATATAGGCGACTTCATCCAGATTTTTTAATTCCTCCATGATATTCTCTCCTATTGTTTCCGATGGGATCTCTCTGCCAAAATTTCGCCATTTATCCTCAAGCTTATTTAATAATGAGTCCACCTGCGCCTGTGAAACCGGACGTTTTTCACATGCGCGCCATATGCCGCGCTCAACTTTTTCTCTTGAATAAGGCTCGCGCGCCTCATCTTTTTTTACAACAATAAGGTTTTTAAACTCAATTTTTTCAAAAGTGGTAAACCTGTGTTTGCATGACTCACACTCACGGCGGCGGCGAATGGCAGAGCCTTCATTGGTTTCTCTCGAATCAAGAACATGAGTATTGTTGCTGCTGCATTTTGGACAGTTCATATTATTTTTTATGTTAAGCGGTTTTAAGCTCTTCCCACTTTTGTTTTGCGTATCTGTCAGTCATGCCCGCAATATAATCTTTTACTATGTCTTCTTTAGCTTCGCCTTTTTCAATTTCTTTTTGATACTGCGCGGGCATGAGCATGGGATTATCATAGTATGCGTCAAACAAATCACGAATAACTTCTTTGCCGTGTTCAAGTTCATCCTGAACAGCGCCCGTTGAATAGAACTTATCCCACAAGAATGTTTTCATTTCTTTTAATTCTTCGATGGTTTGCTGTTTAAAATGAACAAGAGCGCCTTTATGCTTCCTTACATCATCAACAGATTGAATATTGTTTTCTTGAAGCGATTTTTCAGTTTCCTCCTTCATGTCATTAATAAGATAACCTATGAGCGCGCTCACACATCTTTTTATATGAATTTTTATATCAGTGATTTGACCATATGTTTTAAGGACTTTTTTCTCGGCGTGCTGCCATAATTTTTGATTTTTTAACGAATCGACATCAATGAGGCCCGCGTTAAAACCGTCATAAATATCATGCGCGGTATATGCAATTTCATCTGCCAAATTTACAATCCCCGCTTCAAGATGAGGAATGTGTTCAAACTGAATATCGCGATTATCCCATGAAGTTTTATGCTTCATCATTCCCTCGCGGGTTTCAGATGTAAGATTTAATCCGTCAAAACCCGGATAAGCATTTTCAAGTTTTTCAACGACTCTTAAACTCTGTTCATTATGCTCAAAATGTTTCCCGAACTTTTGCATTTTCGCATCAAGCTCTCCTTCACCAATATGACCAAAAGGAGTGTGTCCAAGATCATGCGCAAGTGCAATGGCTTCTGCGAGATCCTGGTTTAATTTAAGTTCTTTTGCACTGCTGCGCGCTATACTTGCGACATCCAGAGAATGGGTAAGGCGTTTTCTAAAATTATCCCCTTTGTCAGCCATAAAAACCTGTGCTTTTCCCTCAAGTCTTCTAAACGCGTCAGAAAAGCGGATTCTGTGTATATCACGTTCAAAACACAATCTGTTGTCCTCTTTTTCAGGCTCTTTGTACTGCCTGCCCTTTGTCATGCTTGATTTCATGGCATAGGGAGCCAGATCCTTTTCGGATTCTACCATATGTAGTATGTTCAGATGGGTTTGGTGGGTGCAATATATCATAAATGTTTTTTGGTGTACAATATAAACATGTTGTCGGAATATATAAGGAAATTTTTGGAGCATGTTGAGGTCGGCAAAAACCAGTCGCTTAAAACGATTGAGAATTACCGGCACTATCTGGAGCGGTTTTTAAAATGGTACGGAGATAAGGAGCCTTCGGATGTTTGTTTGGGCGATATTCACAATTACAGGCTTTTTTTGAACAGGTATAAAGATACGCGCGGAAGAACCTTGGGCATCAAAACGCAGAATTATCACATAATTGCATTGCGTGCGTTTTTAAAATATTTAATTAAAAATGATGTTGAAACACTACCGCCGGAAAAAATTGATCTGCAAAAAATACCCCAGCGGACTGTGGAGTACTTAAGCCGTGAAGAACTAGAAAGACTATTTGCGGCTGTAGGAAGCGGAAAAATTCAGGATTTACGGGACAGGGCGATTTTGGAAACTTTATATTCAACCGGACTTCGTGTGAGCGAACTTGCAGGATTAAATCGTGCGCAGGTTGATTTGATACGACGCGAATTCATGGTAAGAGGAAAAGGCAAAAAACCGCGTATAGTATTTTTATCCGATAGAGCGGTTAAGTTTATTTCGGAATATTTAAAAGAGAGGCAGGATAATTTTGAGCCGCTGTTTATGAACCATGGGAGAACAAGAGGCGGAGAAGATGTTGCAGCGGGCGAGAAACGTCGATTAACAACCGTGTCAATTGAAGGAATGGTGAGAAAAACCGCGATGAAGGCGGGAATAATAAAAAAAGTCACTCCGCATATTTTAAGACATTCGTTTGCGACAGAACTTTTGGTTAACGGCGCAGACATTCGAAGCGTTCAGGAAATGCTCGGCCACTCATCAATTACGACTACTCAAATATATACGCATGTAACAAACAAACGGTTAAAAGAGGTGCACGAAAGGTTTCATAAGTGATTATTTCTGCAGCACCATCTTTAGAATATCTTTTGTGACTGCTTTTGTTGCAAAAAGCGCAATAATATACACCAGCGCGCCAAGGGGAATTAAAAATAAAATACTGTAATTTCCAAGGAAAACCGATGAAGGATCTTTTAACAAAAAAACCGCAAGACCCATTAAAAGCGCTGAAAATATTATTTTTATAGGGCGAAGCAGCTGCAGTTTAAAAGCCAAATTTCGTTTAACCGTTATATATACAAGAATAAACACAAGGGCTTCGCACGCGACAGTTGTGAGCGCTGCTCCCCTGAAGCCCAAAATCGGAATAACCAGCAGGTTCATTATTATATTAAAAATAGCGCATATTCCGTTTATCCACACAAGTTTTGCCTGCTTTCCGAGCGCTATTAAAGTAAAGTTGAAAATTATATTTAATGACACAAAAACAAACGCGAACAGAATAATCTGCAAAGCGACATCCGAGCCTATGAATCCATCGGCGGCGCGGCTTACAAAATCCGGTGTGGCGATTGTATGCACCAGCGGAGCTGCCACAATTATTCCGCCGATTAAAAGCGGAAGGCTTAACAAAAGCTGAAAGTCAAAAGTATACTGAATTATTTCTTTATATTTTTCCGATTTTTCCTTTATATATTTTGTTAAAGTGGGCAGGACCGCGTTCATAAAATAAAGCGGCAGGATCATGAGGGCTTCAAGAAGCCGCGCCGCGACTCCAAAAAGACCGGCCTCCTCGCTTCCTTTTATATTGAATATTAAAATCGCGTCAGCCCGAAAATATATATTGCTTAAAAACAAAGCGAGTCCGTAGGGAGCCGCCTGTTTAAGAAGATATTTAATTTTTGACCAGTCAAAACGGAACCATATTTTTGTATATTTTCTTACAGCCCAATAAGTATAGACAAGCATGGCAAAATTTCCTATCACACCCGACCAGAAAAGATGATAAAAACCGTTGACTTTATCCTGATTAAAAAGCACATAAGCCACCGCAATCATGTAGCCAAGCTGGACCGCTTTACCCAGAATCTGCGCCACTGCATTATACTGCATTTTGTATTTAACCTGCAGGACGCTTGTTACGGTTCCGTTTATAAGAGCAATCAAAGAAGCTGTTGTGGCTATCATTATTGCCCATGGGATCTGCGTACCCGCGTGAGACGGAATAAAAAAACCGGCTGTTATTACTCCCGTAAGAACGAAAAGCCCCACTATTAGCCTTATCGTCATAATATTTCCCTGTATCACCGGAATATCGTCTTCGTTTTTTGACATTTCGCGCACCGCGATTGTATACAGTCCGAAGTCGGCAATAATCGCAAAAAGAGCCAGAAATTCATATACATTTGTGTATTCGCCGTATTTTGAAACGCTCAAATAACTTGTAATAATTTTGATTACAACAAGGCTCATAAGCCCCACTCCCGCGCGTCCGAGGATCTGATAGACAGTGTTTGATAATATTTTTCGGGCGGTAGACATAAGGATAATTAAACGGTTTTTTTAGCGCAAGTAGGATAGCAGAGGAAGGAGTGTTTCGCAATGTTACTCTCAGAATTTACGGCAAAAAGCCGGCATTTTTAGAAGTGCAATTCAAATCCTTAATATTTGCTTTACATATAGGGAAACCTTGCTATAATTACATGCCTTGAACCAATCTGCTTTAGAGCTTTTTAAGTTCGAGCCGGATACGGTTCAAATCAACTGTCCTTTGAAACAACTCTTGAAAGAGGAGAAAGATAATGGAAGACAAAAAGCTCAATGTTCTCGGACTCACAGTTTTGTCTGTAGTATGTTTTTTTGTTGCGGTAATCTCGATCGGGCTTTTTCGCACAGTGGGAAATGCTCCGGGTTTGCTATTCCTTGGCGGCGGACTGTTTGTTGTCGCGTGGATGGCGGAAACGCTGATTCCGCAAAACGTACTGATGCATGCCATCATGTACGTAAGTGGTGTCGGGTTGTTCTGCAGCTCGTTAATGAATGCTGTATTCCCTTATGTTATGGTATCGGTAATGATGTTCGCATTACTTGCGTTATCGCTGGCGCAAATTATACTAAGTGCGCCAGTAGCTCCTCCTGAAGACAGTTAGTTTATGGGCGGCCTCACCAAAAAAACCTTCTTCGCTCACTTCTCCCTCCTTTGTGTGGTTGGTTGATCGAGAGGTGAGGCCGCTCTTTTCTTAAAAATTATCAAATTTCGAAATATGAATACAGAACAACTAAATCATCCGGAAAACAATGACAATTCTGATTCTGCCGAAATCCAAGTTGAAATGGATGTTTTTGAAAAATACGCTTTTATTGTGTCGGGTTTAACCTTTAAAGAATATTTGCAAAAACTACAAGATGACTGCAGGCTTAAGCAGATCAGGGAAATGCTTATGCAATACTTAAATAATCCGTCCGATTATGTTGACAGATTTTTAATTGAATATGAATTCGGCAAAGCGCTTTTATTAAAAGGGTATGATGCCATGGTCCAAATTGCTTTTATAAGAGAACTGATCTTGAACAAAAAAACCAACTGCAGCGACTTGTATATTAAAGAATTAAATAAAATCAATCGTGTTGAACCTACGGCTGATTGCGATAAAAATGAATATTATTTAAAACTGTTAAAAACCGGTGAAACTCCTGCTTCAAATGAAACTCAAAAAAGTTTTAAATATTTTGATATTGAATTTAAAAAGCGCTTACTTACAATGCCGGAAAACGATATTAAATTTGCTCTTCCTTCTTATGTTATCTGGAAAATGTTCCGAGACGGCAAACTTGCACAATACGGAATTGATGACAACACTTTCTTGAAAATTTCAAAATTTAATGAATGGTCCAAATACTTTAATTTTGCTTATATTGAGGGCAATGAAATTAAAATCTCCAAAATTACATTGAATCCTGATTTTATTTCTGCGGCTGCGAACGAAATCGCAAGTATAACGACCGAATTAATCCCTATAATTAATTGTGCGGTTGAGCAAAAAAATCTAAATATGGGTATGGGACTTACTAATTGTTCTTTATGCAGCATTCTTAAAGCCCCTGACGGATCAATAAAAAGCCTTTTGCCGGAAGCCCTGCATTATAATGAACTGTTATCCAATCAATAATTATGGATTTTCTAAAATTAATATATTGAGTACAATATATTCAGTATTTTTAAATATATGCACGAACTTAAAGAAAAACTTGAACTAGCAAAATCCGAAATCGAGAAAGCGTTAAAAACGGTTAATTTAAGCGAACTTCATAACAGGGTTACACAGCTTGATACATTAATCGGTGAGCCTGATTTCTGGAACGACCGCGAGAAAGCACAGTTGATTAGTCAGGAATCAAGCCATCTTAAAAAATATATTGAGGATTGGGAAAATATTTCTAAAGACTGCGGCGAACTTTTAGAGCTTGTTGGCGCAATTTCACCCGAAGAAAATCCAAAAGAAGCCGAGGAGCTTCATGAAATGGTGAATAAATTCGACATTAAATGGAAGGATCTTTTGATAAGGTCTTTTTTAAACGGAAAATATGATAAGAATAACGCGATTTTATCCATTCATGCGGGGACGGGAGGCAAAGACGCGGCCGATTTTGCGCAGATGCTTATGAGAATGTATTTAAGGTACGCCGAACAAAAAGGGTATGAAACCGTAATTTTAGAAGAGTCGCCCGCAGAGGAGGCGGGCTTAAAAAGCGCGACAATTCTTATAAAAGGTTATCTTGTTTACGGCTATTTAAAAAGCGAAAACGGTGTTCACAGACTGGTGCGCCTTTCACCGTTTAACGCCAAACATACGCGGGAAACCTCGTTTGCCCTTGTTGAAGTTTTGCCTGAAATCAAGCCCGAAGAAATGCCTCAAATAAATAAAGAGGATTTAAGAATTGATACGTACAGAGCTTCTGGAGCCGGAGGCCAGCATGTTAACAAAACCGATTCGGCAGTAAGAATAACGCATATACCTACAGGGATTGTTGCGGCCTGCCAGAATGAAAGAAGTCAGGCTCAAAATAAAGAACACTGCATGAAAATTTTGGCTGCAAAACTTCACGATCTTATTGACAAAGAAAACGCAGAAACGCTCGAACAGCTTAAGGGAGGCAAAAAAGAGATGTCGTGGGGAAACCAGATAAGGTCTTATGTTCTTCATCCTTATACTATGGTTAAAGATCACAGGACCAAAGCCGAGACCCCGCATGTATATGAAGCACTTGACGGGGACATAGAACTTTTTATAAGATCATATCTTGAACAAAACTTTAAAGCACCTAAAGCGAACCTCCCCTAAAACAATCAAGAAAAATGGCAAAACTTAATATACAAACAGGCACTGACAATAAAATTCTGCGAACACGCAGCGAGCGTATAAAAAAAGTTGATAAAAAAATTATCAGACTTGTTGATAATATGCGCGAAACACTGCTTTTAGAAAACGGACTCGGGCTGGCCGCTCCGCAGGTTGGTGAAAATATCAGGGTTATTCTGGCGCGTCTAAACTTTGATACTCCGCAGGAAATGGTGAAGCCTTTGATAAATCCCGAGATTATTTTAACTTCCGATGAAACCGTTGTCGCGGAAGAAGGCTGTTTAAGCCTTCCCGATTGTTATAAGCCTGTTGAGCGTTTTAAAAAAATCCGCGTAAGGTTTGATGATATTCGCGGTGAAGGTCATATTCTTGAACTTGAAGATCTTAACGCGCGCATTGTACAGCACGAGGTTGACCATCTTAACGGCATGCTTTTTATAGACCGGGTTGATGAAGACGCCATGCTTGTTTCGGAAAAAGGCACCGGGCACCCAAAGGGCATGTGATACCCCCTAGGTATGCGATACACCTTTTAGCTTTTTCACGAATTTCATGGCTCTGTACCAAAGAGGCTTAAATATATACTCCCGTGCTTTAACATATTTAATTCTGCGTCCGCCGAATTTAAGCTTGAACTCGGTTACACCTTGCCATGGATGCTTTTTGGCACCCTCCGGCGCTATTCCGAAAAAATCATAATATTTGTATCCTGCTTTTTTTGCATCACATATCGCGGTCCACTGCACCAAATAAGGGGCCATAACTTCACGGTATTTATTTGACGAAGCTCCGTAGTAATAAGTGGCTGTGTCGCCAAAATAAGTTGTTATAATGCCGCAAACCGGCTCTCCTTTATATTCTGCCATATATAAGGCGGCATGTTTTTGGGATCCCAGAACTTCGAGCATTTTTTTATAAAACTCTTTGTCATGACCCAAAAACTCATCTCTGTTCCATGTTTCTTTTAGAATTGCATAAAATTTTTCCGTGTCCTTTTGTATATCGGTTGATCTGTATACTTTTACACCTTTTTTTTCAGCAAGTTTAATATTATACCTGCCTTTCTGTTTCATATCCGCAAGAATTTTTTCAAGCGGCTGTGTAAGTTCTATTATTAAAGTTGCAACCGGCTGGTGCGAAGCGTGGGCAATACGAAATCCGTTTTTTTTTATTAGTTTTTCATATTCATCGCCTTCTTTGACGTCTTGTATAAAAGGCGGCTCAATGCGCAAAAAAATCGCTTTTTCTTTATTTGCCAAACCTCCGACTTTTTCTAAAAAATCCTGAACCGCTTTTTGCGAAAAATCTTTAAAAGCCGGTCCGCGGCTGCAGTAAAGCCAGCACATCCCCCGCGGCAAAGGCATCTTTTGAATATATGCAATGCCGTTAATCCCGCAGTCTATTTCAAAATATTTCTCTTGTTTGGCTTGTTTTCGGAACTCCGCCCAGATTTTTGTCTGATGGATTGTTTGTAAATTCATGCCCAAAAGATACAGCCAAACGCCATTATATGCAATTTATATTGTAAGGGTATATCCCACGCCGTGAACTGTTTTTAATATTTTACGCCCTTTTTGATTAAGTTTTCTTCGAAGTGCAGAAACGTGAACATCAACGGTATTCGTAAAAAAATTTGTTGTTTCCCCCCAGACATTTTCCAGAATGGAATTTCTTGTTACTATTGAATTTTTATTTTCAACAAAATAATTCAATAAATCATACTCTTTTTTTCGCAGCTCCACCGAAGCCCCGTTATAAGTGAGCTTATGCTGATTAGGATCGATTTTGAAATCAGCTACTTTTATGGGACGCAGCTTTGGAATATGCTTTGGCGCAAGGCTAAAACATTCTTTTATTTTTCTTACAGCCGATCGCGGGGATCTGACTATCTGGCATTTAACACCGCTTTTTATAAGCTGTTTTCTTAAAAAATAAAGATTTTTAACAGGCCCCCCGCGGGTTAACAAAAAAATATCGCTCATAAAAATGAATTAATAAAATAAATTTCCAGGAGGGACCTTTATTAAATCACATGACTTTAAAAATCCTCTAAAAAATTCGTGAAAAAATTTTAAAAAAAATCATTTAAGTTAAAACCCCTTCCGGATCGGGCATACGGCCGAAATTAACCTCTTTTGCGCTTATGGAATTTCTTCCTTGTCTTTTTACATTATACATCAATGAATCCGTCTCGCTTATCAATGACCGTATCAAATCACCCGTTGTCCCCTGAATTTTTTCTTCCAGCACCGCGGTTAACACGCCAAGGCTTATTGTGACCTTAATTTCAAAACTAAATCCGTTGTCGCTTATCAAAACCGGCGTATTTTCAATTTCTTTGCGAAGTTTTTCAGCCAGAATATGCGCATTTTGAGAATTGCACTGCGGCATGACCAGCATAAACTCGTCGCCCGCATATCTGCCTTTTATATCCGATTCCCGCTGAAAAATTTCATTTACTTTTCTTCCGATCATTTCAAGAACCGCATCTCCCGCAAGGTGCCCGTATGTATCGTTTACCTCCTTAAATTTATCAAGATCAAAAAAAATAATCGTGTAGGGTATTGGCCTTTTATCGGCTTCGCGGCGGTATGCCGCAAGAGATGTCTGCAAAAACGACATTAAATATTTTTTCTTTAAAAGGCCTGTTGTGTCATCAAACATTTCTTTTGTTAAAAGTTCGCGCGTAGAGTCATTTTCTTTTTCAAGCTCCTCAACTTTTTCAGACAAATGTGCGATGATTTTTTGAAGCTTGTCCAGCCCCAGATCTTTAAAAAAAGATTCCACTTTGGCAACGATGTAAGCTTTTTCCAGCTCTTCGCGCGGGGCATCAAGCACACGCATTACTTCCTGCTGGGTTGCCCGCAGCATCTCTCTCTGTTCGTCCAAAAGTATCGTTTCAATATTATCGCCGGCTGTTTTTCTAAAAAGGACCATGCGTTCATTAAGTACTTCACGACGGTGTCTTTCGGTTGTCTGTGTCTTTACCGTTTCAAGTGTTTCCATGATTTTGCTACATTAAATAGAAGAAGGTGAATTTTATTAATTTGTTGTTTAAATTTGTTCTATAATTCAGGTCGTGTTTCTTCCGCCCGGCTTGTATTGATTAATAAACGTGAAAGTTTTGCGGTCTGCTGAAATTTTTTTCGGCTTCTTATTATGGCTTGGCTTAATTCATCGGCGCCGTCGGCAGCTGCTCCAAATTTTTCCATGCCGGGCAGAGTTCCGATTTTATGTAAAATTTCAAGTTCATAGTCAAATTCACGGTGATTAAGATGAGCCATGGTATTTATTGGTTAGCTTGTATTTATAATACAGGATGCAAATCCTAAAGTTAAATCATTTTAAGAACATTCCACCAGTTTTCAATAAATTCCGCGCGGCGGTTTTGATATTTAAGGTAATAAGCATGCTCCCATACATCGAGCGTGATTATAGGAGTATGACCTTTTGAAAACGGGGAATCCTGATTTGGTAGAGAATAAATCTCAAGTTCGTGTTTTTCGTTGTACACAAGCCATGCCCAGCCCGAGCCAAAATGAGAGGCGGCACATGCCGTAAACTGTTTTTTAAACTTTTCAATTGAACCGAAAGTTTTTGTAATTTCTTCAGTAAGCACTTTATCAATTTCTTTTTTTGGACCCATTATTGACCAATATAAATTATGATTGATAAATCCTCCGCCAAAATTTCTAAAAACATTTTTATCTTTTTCGTCCATCGGGAGAACATCAATCCGTTTAATCAAGTCCTCCGGATTTTCATTCGCAAGCTCGGGATATTTCGTGAGAACCTCATTCATTTTGTCGCAGTAAGTCTGGTGATGTTTCAAGTAGTGGATTTCCATTGTTTTCGCATCAAGATATGGCTCAAGAACGTCGAATGAATACGCAAGGGAAGGAAGTGTATGTTGCATAAAAATTGTTATTCGTTGTAGGGTAATTATTATCGCGGATTAAAAAGCGAGCGTCAATAAAAAACCCGGTCAAAAATAATTCTGCCCGGGTTTTGGTTTTATTTATATTTTATGCTTTAGTCATCGGCGTTCCTGAAATATTCGGAAGTTTTTTAGCCATAAAGTAAAGCAAAATGCCGATTGAAATTATAAGCATATATTCATGAAATTCAGGCACAGGACCTCCGCCTGAATCTGTAGCGGTCGCATCCATTGTGCTAAAAAAATCATGCGCGTCACATTCAGGTTGACCCATCGGGTCTATATGATCACAAGGACTTCCATTGTTATGATTAATCTCAATTGTATATGTTCCACCCCCTGTTGCATTAGAAAGCACACATTCAACGGGGTCGTAACCACTAAAATTCATTTTAAAACAACTGTCAGGGTTTTCATCGTTAGAAACACTCATCGCTATATTAGAACTATTTGGATTTGGGGGTTCTAACGGCAAAGGTCCAATAGGCGTATAAGTAAAAGTAATATCTTCTCCCGCTACCGCAGCAGAGGCATCGACTTCAAAATGGAACTTCCCATGATCATAAACGTCAATATCACCCCATTCTTCAGTTCCTGACAGGGTTTCTCCGGGATCAAGAATATTATCACCACCACCGGTCATTTGACGTGGATAATCTGCAAAAACTGTCAAAATACCGTTTATTGTTATAAACAATACGGCAAGTGTCACTGCAATTTTTTTAGTAATTTTTTTCATGTTTTTTTATTTTAATTATTTATTTTATTTAAATATTATATCGTATTTAATACCTTTATTGCAAGTAATAAATACTATGTGTTAATATTTATACATGCAAAAAATATCTTTTCTTCAAAACTTGATTCACGATATTAAAACAAATAAAAGTGCACGGGGGTTTATAGTGCGCATGTTGATTTTTGCGTTTTTATATGCGTTAATTTCAAATTTCCATCCTTATATTACGCAGAGCATGTTCTTTTACAGGGTTGATAATAATGATCCTTATCTTATATATATAGTCTATGCCATGTTGGCTCTTTTTGCGATCATTAGATGGGATGTTGTTAAAAAGATGCCGTCTTACGGAAATAAATGGTGGGACACTTTGATGTTTTCAATTGCCGCGGTCTTTACTTTTTTAGCGCCTATTCGCGGAATTATGGTTTCGTATCCTTATCTGCCGGATGTATTTGTATATTTTATCCCGCTTTCAATCGGCTTTATTTTTCTTTTTTATGCAGTTTTTAATATCAATTTTGTTCATAAATTCGGAAATGATCTTTTTAAAATTGTTTATACCTTTATAATTTTTTTAATTGCGCGGGTTTTAATCGGAAAATTCTGGATTTATCTTTCGTTTATTATTTTAAATGTTCTTGGTGTAGTGCTGCCTTGGTTTTCAAACAATGTGAGTGTTGATCCATCAATGCTCAATGTGGTATTTAATAATTTTGACGTGAATGTAGGCGCACCGTGTTCGGGCATATATTCGCTTGTGACTTTTATACTTTTATTTGTGGTGTCGGTTATTTTACTTGCACAAAAAAATAAACTTAATTATTTAAAAACCGGGATTGCCCTTGCTGCGGGTGTTTTAATCATTTTTATTTTAAATATTATCCGCGTAACAATTATTATTCTTGTTGGCGGACTTTATTCTCGGGATCTGGCGATAAATTTATTTCATGAATATTTAAGCGCGATATTTTTAATTTTTATTTTTATTATTTATCTTTATCTGGTTTTCCCGCGGATTATAAAGAAAACTTGACTTTAAAATGATATTTTTGTAGATTGCTTCTTGCGCCCGCAAATTTTGCGTGCGTGCAAATTGAAAAAGAGGGCTTATAAAATATGAAAATTTTTCTCCCGAATTTTCAGGGAGGATATGTGGGATAAAAGTTTTATGGCACATATCCTCTCTGAATAACCCGATAATTTTTTCGGACTTCGGTGAGGGCCGCTTTAATGCGGTTTTTTCTCTGCAGAGCAGAGAAGGAGGTTCTCATGCGCGTCTTCAGCATAATCGGCCAGGAAGGCCACACGATCGAAGAGATGAAGCAAATCCGCGGTATCGTAAAGATGACCATCCGTGACTTCGTCAGTGGCATTGAAAGAAGAAAGACCCCGAAAAACCAGGCGGAGCTCATCAATTTCTTCGAAAGCATGACCTTCCTGGGCATCCACATCGTTCGCAAGGAGATCTACTTCTGCTTCGAACCTATCAACACCGAAATCGAAGCGACGATCGGAAAAGGGTATTTGAGGATCACAGACATCAACACCCGATTCGATGACACAAGGACCACTATCAACGCGACGTTCTCGACCAACATCGAGAGCATCGACGACGACACAAGGGCTATTGTCATCGAAATCTTCAGAGGCATCTTTAACGGCATGAACCAGGAGCTTAGCTTCAGGTTCGAAGCCGACAGAAGCCTGCTGCAGAACCGAATCACCGAGATCCGCTTCAAGACCAACCTCGTAATCCCGATCGACTTCACGTTCGGCGCCCCAACAACGGTGGCTGCCGAGACGACAACGCGAAGCGACCTCTAGGCCTGCGCTGCGCAAAAAAGCCCTCCCAAAAGCCGGCGCATTTACATAAACTTAAGTGCCCGGCTCTTCTTTTAATTTTTGATAGAATTGCAATTATTTATTTACAGTGGGAAAATAGAAATTGTAATTTAACCAAAAAAATATGAAACTGAAAAACAACCATTTTGCCTGTCTGATTTTTTATGGTCTGCTCGGAGCTGTTATAGGACTTGTTGCCGGATTTCTGCTGGGCTGGATGATGTACGGCGCGGGAAGGCTTTTTTATTCACAGCAAATTATGGAGGGACTTTATTATACTTTCCCTCTTATGGGCATGGCATGCGGAACGCTTGTAGGAGCCATTATGGGTTCGTTAACCGCTATCCGAAGAGTAAAATAATTTTTTTAAATTCTGATTTTGGCAATTTAACTGCGGTAAATTTTTTATCGCAGTTTTTTTTGTTCATTCATGAAAATTTTTTCATAATGAATTTTGAGCTACAACATGCCGCGTATTTAAAACAAGAAATTTTATAAAAAATTTATAAAAAAGTTTGACGTAGTTGTTTTCTTTTATTACAATTGAAATCAGTTCACGCTATCCTTTAACGAAAATTAAGATGGCTGCAAAAAAGGCTAAGAAAAAAGCCGTAAAAAAGGTTGCTAAGAAAAAAGTTGCTAAGAAAGCTAAGAAAGCAAAAAAAACCGCTAAAAAAGGAAAAAGGAAATAATGCGGTTTGATATATGGATGCAACCTAAAATCCCGCTCTATAATTAGCAGCGGGATTTTTTTTATGTTTAGCTTCAACCTGTTATAATATTAATAATGAATACATTTCCTGTGGAACTTAAACCGGGAATTTTAAAAAAAGCATTTGAGCTTGAAATTTTTTCGAATGATATTGAAGAAAAATTTATCCGGGGCTCAGGACACGGCGGACAGAAGGTCAACAAGACATCAAGTACCGTTTGGCTAAAGCATATTCCGACCGGAGTTGAAGTTAAATGCCAGTCGTACCGCGAACAAAGTAAAAACAGAATTGCAGCATATAAATTATTGATTTATAAAATTGATGCGTTAAAAAAAGGAAGAGAGTCGGAGCGGGCAAAAAAAATCTTTAAATTAAAAAAACAAAAAATAAAAAGATCCAAACGCGCCAAAGAAAAACTGCTGGCATTAAAGAAACACAGAAAAGAAATAAAGGAAGCACGTAAATCTATTGACTTTTAGTATGTTTTAGAGGATAGTTATTTTGCGATTGATTTCCTTGTTTAGTTTTTGTTTTGTTTAGAATATTAATGTGTGCGCGTTCAGTTAGTTTCTAAAGGGCAAATCTACAAAAAGGAACCAAAAGCACATTAATATTTATTTCAACAGAATATGGCTAAGACACTGTACGTTGGGGGTATTCCATACTCAACAAAAGAAGAGGCTTTAAAAGCCGCTTTCGAACAGGCAGGAACAGTTGAATCAGTAAAAGTTGTTACTGATAAATTTTCAGGCCGTTCAAGAGGATTCGGATTCGTAGACATGTCCACAGACGAAGATGCCGCTAAGGCAATCGAAATGTGGAACGGTCAGGAATTCGAGGGACGAAAACTTATTGTTAACGAAGCTCGTCCCATGGAAGAAAGACCGCCAAGAAAAGACTTCAACCGAAGAGAATCTAGAGATGAATAATTGATTCTAGAGGAACAATAAAAACTAAGCAGGGTGCGCGCAGCCCTGTTTTTTTTATCCCTGATATACAAGAAAACTTATATAACTTATATAAAGCACAACAAACATTATCCCTTCCCATCTGTCCACGCGGTGTCTGGTTCCGAGAAACATAAAAATGAATAAAAGCAGAGATGAGAATATCACAACCAAAAGATCAAAATTATTCCGTGGCTGAAAAGGTATTGGATTTATTATTGAGCTTAATCCCAAAATCCAAAAAACATTAAATATATTTGAGCCGACTATGTTCCCTACGGCGATATCCGCATTCTTTTTATATGCCGCAACTGCAGAGGTGGCGAGTTCCGGAAGAGATGTTCCGACAGCAACTATTGTTAAACCGATTAATGATTGGCTTACGCCGAAAAACGATGCTATTTCCACGGCACTGTCAACAACCCATTTGCCTCCTGCAACAAGTCCGGCACATCCCAATAGGATCATAAAAATTGAAATGCGAAGAGATCTGATTTTCAGTCCCGATACATCTTCAGGAATACTCCCTTTTT
This sequence comes from Candidatus Peregrinibacteria bacterium, assembly GCA_016928915.1. Lineage (GTDB taxonomy): Bacteria > Patescibacteriota > Gracilibacteria > UBA1369 > PNNO01 > JAFGJT01. The sequence goes on along the minus strand of JAFGJT010000017.1, from coordinate 25,097 downwards.
TTGCAATACCAAAAACGTAGTACATGAAAATCATTAGAAAAGCTATCAGCACAAAACCGTCGATACGTGATAATATAGAATAGTTCTGGCCGTCAATCATTGCATCGTTCACAAGAAAAAACAGCATAAGCGCGGCAAGAAGGCTGAATGGAATTTCCTTATACGTTGTTCCCTTTGAAACTGTTAAAGGGTAGATAATAGCCGCAATGCCCAGAATTAAAAACACATTTGCAATATTGCTTCCCAAAATATTACCGATAGCGATTTCGCTGTTACCCTGAAGACTGGAAACCAGGTTAACAAGAAGCTCCGGCGCAGATGTTCCGAACGCCACAATTGTTAAGCCAATAACAAGATCCGAAATTTTAAAACGCTTGGCGATTGACGAAGCCCCTTCCACAAGGTAATCCGCGCCTTTTATAAGCACTACAAATCCAATAATCAGAATGGCAAAGGGTAGCAGCATATTTTATTCAGCTCTTACAAAAGATAACGATATAATTGTACCCTGCAATTTGCAATTTGGCTAGAACCTGTTCCACAGAACCTGGTTTGTAACTTCGTGATGGTACCAGACCTCTCCGGCTTTTACGCGGGTTCCCAGATCGCGCGGACATCTTGCAGCTGAATTTTCTTTAAGGTGAATATATTTTTCTCTGTTTTCTTTTGTCATTGTTTTCTTAATAAATTCGGATCGTTTAAACAAGTTTATTGCCTGATAAATATTGTTGGGCAGCTTTTTTACGGGCTTTGAATAAATGTGGTAATAATTTTGTAATGTTTTTTCATCCGCGTCCAATCCATTTAATCCCGCTTTTAAAATTATAAAGAATGTAAGATACGGATTTGCATCCGGAGCTATTGAACGAATTTCAATTCTGGCGGACCTTTTATTGCCAAGAGGTATTCTTATCATCGACCCCCTATCGTTTGCGGACATTTTTATTTCATTCGGCGCTTCAAATTTTGGATCAAGCCTTCTATAAGCGTTCACGCTGGGATTAAGCGCCAGACATATATCATTCGCGTGGTATAAAATACCTGTAAAAAAATCATGCGCTTTTTGTGAAAGATTGAATTTCCCTTTTGCATCGTAAAAAATATTTTCACCGTTCTGATTAAGCGAAATGTTCGTGTGCATTCCACTGCCGTTAATTTTCATTGTGGGTTTTGGAAGGAAACAAGCGGTAAATCCGAAATTTTTCGCGATCTGGCGGGCAATAACTTTATATAACTGAACCTGGTCAGCCGCATGTAAAATATCGGTATATTTATAGTTCATTTCAAACTGCGAAGGAGCGACCTCGGGGTGGTCTTTTTCATTTTCAAAAGCGAGCGCTCTTGTTGCCTCCGCAAGCCGGTCTATAAACTTCCTAAGCTGATCCTGCGGGAGAACGTTAAAATACCCGCCTTCGGAAGCAAGCTCAAAGCCCGCGCGCTCGTCAAAATGCTGCTCGGCATTTTCTCCTTTTAAAATAAAACCTTCAATTTCCGGGGCCACATGAACAACAATCTTTTGTTCTTTGTAAAGCTCTTCGGCAAGAAGCATAAGGTTGGATCTGTAATCGCCATTATAAGGGCTGCCTTCCTGGTTAAAAACATTCCCGAACATCAGAACTTTTCCCGCTCCGAACACATCAGCCGGAAGCCATCTAAAAGATGTCCAGTCGGGATGAAGCCGCAAATCGGAACAGTTCTGCGGTGTAAAACCTTTTATTGAAGAACCGTCAAAAGTTAAATTTTCGTAGCTTTCAAGAAGATATTTTTTATTGTAATCGAGCATGTGAAGTTTGCCTTCAAGATCCGAAAAACAAAGCGTAACCGCTTTTACCATCGGTTCGCTTTTAAGCACGTTTAAAACAAGATCTTTAAAAAATTCCTGTGATTTTTTTTCTCCACGCAGTTTTTTAAGTTCAAGATTTCTTTTTTCAAGTTCACCATAGCTTAATTCCAAAAACCTGGTTGATTCATCAAACCTCGGGGTTTGGGGCGGCAGTTTAAATTCATGCTCTTTGCCTGTTAATTTTATAGAGGATTTTTCTCGAAGTAGAGTTGTGGAGGTGGTCATACGGAATTATTTTAAGAATAAAACAGTTCTCAGGATAAAAAATTTTGGAACTTAATCAAGGTCTTTTTTAAGCCATTTTCAAGATGTCAAAAAAATCGACGTCTTGATTTTGTTTGTATTAATAATGTATATATAAATCTGTCGGAAATTCCGACAACAAACTTTAAATTGATAATTTTATAAATTATGTTGTCATCGGATATTCTGTTAAAACTGGGGCTTTCGGAAAAAGAGGCAAAAATTTATTTAACCTGTCTTGAACTCGGAACCGCCACAGTAATTGAAATTTCACGCAAATCGGGGATTACCCGCGGATCAACCTATGATCTTTTGGAAGCAATGATGGATAAAGGATATGTAAGCAGAATTCATCATGATAAGCATATGGTTTTTACCCCCACCGATCCTGAAATAATAAAAAAAAGATATCAGGACAGTCTGCGAAATTTTGAGCTTGTTATGCCGGAACTTAAAGGTCTGTTCCATAAACATGCAAAAACAAAAGTAATGTATTTTGAGGGAATAGACGGTATTAAACGTGTTTACGAAGATACTCTTACTTCTACAACTGAAATTTTAAATTACGCGAACTCAATGGAAATCCGCAGACACTGGCCAACATACGATTATGATTATGTGCGCATGCGTGCGAGGAAAAAAATATTTTTAAAAGGGATTGCGCCTGACGACGAGTTTGGTAAAAAAGTTAAGCAGGAGGATAAAAACTTTTTTCGTGAAACCCGTCTGCTGCCGGCAAAAAGCTTTAAATTCACCAATGAAATCAATATTTACGACAATAAAGTGGCAATAACATCATATGCAGATGAGCTTGTTGGCATTATTATTGAGAGCGAACAAATAGCGGATACTCAGCGGGATATTTTTAAGATGTCCTGGGCTTATGCGGGCCTGGTAAAAAGAACAAAATAACGATTATGCCATATTCAAAATCTTTTCTCCGTTGATTGTGGCAATTTTTACAAGTTCTTCAAAATTATAATACCTGCAGGCTTCCATAAGCATTCTAAGTTCAGTGTACATGTCGCCGTCAATAAACGGCTGATAAAAGTCATAAATATTATCAGCGCCAAGACCGACAAGAACGCCGGCCTCAAGCATTTCAGGAACATTTGCGATTGAATTATGTACGGGCGCAGTGAATTCATCAAGCTGCTTCATACCTAGCGCTGCTCCCGGGCAGACTATTAGACTTATTCCCGCATCAGCCATTTTTTTGTAGATTTCTTTTCGATATTCTTTTGGCTGTGCTGAAACGGAAATCGCGTGTACAGCGGTTACGCGCCCCTGATATGCGTGCTTAATCGTATAATTTATTAATTTTTCCGTGTCGCGTTCATTGGGGTTGTTTTCCTGATCAATATGAACATGTATTGGTTTGTTTAAATTTTTTGCAACTGAAAAAAGATGATCGTAATTTTCATCATCATTCGGGCGGTCTTTTGAGGGGAGCCCTCCCGCGATATCCGCTTTTGCCGTTATCCGCTCGTATAAATCGCGCGCCGCCTTATCGTTTAATCCGCCGAGAGGCTGTGTAACAATTTTAAAATCAATTTTATCTTTATATTCTTCTTTAACTTTTATAGCGGCATCAATGCATTTATGACCGACAGCATCATAAGCATCAACAAAGCTTGAGCATAGTTTTGAACCCTGATTAATAAAAATATTTAAGCCTGTTCTTATGCGGTTTTCAACTTCTTCTTGGGTTGAATTTCGTTTAATATCGTCGCTCATGTGCCATTTAACTTCCATATCCACCATGCTTTTTGAAAGACCTTCTTTTGTTATGTAAAAGGCTTTATCAAGATGCGCGTGACAGCTTACAAAACCGCCTTTTTCTTTTACGGCGGCTAAAAATTGTGATTTTAAATCCCAGTTTTGCATAATTTCGGATTTCAATGTTATGCGTTTTCCATGCTTGCCTTTATGCGCATCACTCCGGTAATTGAAGAACGCTCGGCTTCGTTAAGCTTCATTGAAATAAACTTAACTGTTTCTTTTAAATTCGGGATAAGCATATGTTCAAGAGCATTTACGCGCCTGCGGGTTTTTTCGGTTTCTTCCGCAAGACGTTCCGCCTGCCTTTCTATCTGCGCGAGCTTTACAAGAAGCGGCAGAACCTCCTGAAAGGCCTCAAGAGCCATATCAAGCTCACCGGAGGTTTGAAGATAGCCGTAATTTAAAATATTGCCTTTTTGGTGAAGTTTAAAGTGCGGTATGCGAACGCTCATTACATTCTTTGTCTCAACAGCGAGCGATGTTTCGGCTGACGGGAAAAGAAGCGCATTTTCAAGCATTTCGGGGTACATCATGGCGGAAGCCTGCATAAAATTTTTAAAGGCTTTCTGGAGCTTGTCTTCAACGTTTTTCCTTATGGTTTTGGCCTCGCGTATAATTTCCATAAATTTCTGCATAAGCCCGTCCTGCTTGTCGCGCAGCAGCTTATGGCCTCTTTCAGCAGTTTTTATCTGCTTCTTGAGGTTTAAAAGCTCCATTCTTGTCGGATTGACATTCAGTTTTGCCATAATTCGTTATATTATTTGGCTTGTTTTGCGGTCATATATTTTTCTATATGCTCGGCCTTAACACGCTTAAGCTCGGTTTCGGGCAGAATTTTTAAAAGCTCCCATCCCATGGTAAGCGATTTGATAATATTTCTGTCCTCGTATTCTTCCTGCTTTACATACGTCTTTTCAAATTCATTGGCGAACTTTAAAAACTTAAGATCAGTATCGGAAAGCGCGGCCTCGCCGAGGATAACGGCAAGCTCGCGAACTTCTTTGCCGCGCGCATAAGCGGCGAAAAGCTGGTTCATAACTCCCGAATGGTCTTCACGCGTTTTGCCCACACCTATACCTTTATCTTTTAAGCGCGAAAGCGACGGAAGCACATTGATGTTCGGATAAATACCCTGCTTATGGAGATCTCTGGCCAGCACTATCTGTCCTTCGGTAATGTATCCTGTAAGATCAGGAATCGGATGCGTAATATCGTCTTCGGGCATGGTCAAAATCGGGATCTGGGTAATCGAACCTTTTTTCCCTTTTACCCTTCCGGCTCGTTCGTAAAGCGTGGCAAGATCGGTATAAAGATAGCCCGGGTAGCCGCGGCGTCCCGGAACCTCTTTTCTTGCGGCGGAAACCTCACGCAAAGCCTCACAGTAGTTTGTAAGGTCGGTAAGGATCACAAGCACGTGCATGTCTTTTTCAAACGCAAGATATTCGGCTGTTGTAAGGGCCATACGCGGGGTCGCGATACGTTCAACAACAGGGTCGTCGGCTGTATTGATATAAAGAACCGAACGTTCTATCGCTCCGGTTTTTTTAAATTCGTTTGTAAAATATTCAGCTTCCTCAAAAGTTACACCCATTGCGGCGAACACAACGGCAAAATTTTCTTCTTTGCCGCCGCCTTCCGCCATATTTCCTTCATTATCAACTGAAATTACTTTTGCCTGCCTTGCAATCTGCGCCGCAAGACGCGCGTGCGGCAACCCGGCTCCGGAAAATATCGGAAGCTTTTGGCCGCGGACCAGAGTGTTCATGCAGTCAATCGTTGAAATTCCGGTCTGATAAAAGTCATTCGGATAGTCGCGCGCATAAGGGTTTAACGGATTTCCGTTAATGTCCAGCTTTTTGTCGGGGATAATCTCCGCGCCGTCATCTATCGGGCGTCCGCGGCCGTCAAATATACGGCCAAGCATATCCAGAGATACTCCAAGCTGAAGGGTTTTTCCAAGAAAACGCGCTTTTGAACCGTGCGCCCCAACTCCCTGTGTGCTTTCAAACATCTGCACAACAGCAACCCCTTCGCGGGCTTCAAGCACCTTTCCCAGGCGCACCTCGCCCGAAGCTGTTGTAATTTCAACAAGCTCCTCATACTTTATGCCCTCAACCCCCTCAATCATTACAAGAGGGCCGGCAATGGATTTAATTGTTTTATATTCTTTCTGCATTGTATATAAATGTTAAATTTTAAGACTTAGTATGGACCGTTCCGTTTCATCCCAAAGTTGCTTGAACCGCTCCTCATCGTCAGCTGGAATTTCTTTGCATTTTGCAACTTTCTGCATAACCGGAAGCTTTAGCAGATCATCAAAATTAAAATCCTCGTTTTCAACAACTTTTAAAGCATGGTTGTAAACGCCTATTATTGATTTTAAAATCCAAAACTGTTTTTTAAGCGGTGTAAAAGCGTCCACTTTATCAAAAGCGTTCTGGAAAAGGAAATCCTCGCGAAGCGATTTCGCGGTTTCAAGCGTTAATCTTTCCTTTGGAGAAAGCGCCTCCATACCTACAAGGCGCACGATTTCCTCAAGCTTTGCTTCCTCCTGAAGAATACTCATTGCCTGTGTTCTTACACCAAGGAATTCTTCTGAAATATTATTCTTCCAGTAATCTTTAAGGTTATCCATGTAAAGAGTATATGAAGACAGCCAATTGATAGCCGGAAAATGACGCCTGTAAGCCAATTTTGCATCAAGCCCCCAGAACACTTTGGTAACACGCAGTGTGTTTTGGGTAACCGGCTCCGAAAGGTCGCCTCCCGGAGGTGAAACAGCTCCTATCAAAGTCAGACTTCCTTCTCTGTCGTCCGAGCCTAGACATTTAACAATTCCCGACCTCTCATAAAATTCAGCCGTTCTTGAACCAAGATAAGCGGGATAGCCTTCTTCGCCCGGCATTTCTTCAAGACGTCCGGACATCTCACGCAGGGCTTCGGCCCATCGTGATGTTGAGTCAGCCATAAGAGCCACACTGTAGCCCATGTCGCGGTAATATTCGGCAATTGTAACACCGGTATAAATTGACGCTTCACGCGCCGCCACCGGCATATTTGAAGTGTTGGCGACCATCACGGTTCTTTTCATAAGTTTTTCACCCGTATTCGGATCTTCAAGCTCCGGAAACTCCATAAGAACATCCGTCATTTCGTTTCCTCTTTCTCCGCATCCGATATACACGATGATCTGCGCGTCACAGTATTTTGCAAGCGTCTGCTGTGTAACGGTTTTGCCCGCTCCAAAAGGTCCGGGTATACAACCGGCACCTCCTTTTGCAACGGGGAATAATGTATCAAGAATTCTTGTACCCGTAACAAGCGGGACATTCGGCACTTTTTTAACCTTGCACGGCCGGGATCTTCGGATCGGCCATTTTTGAAGCATTGTAATTTCGTATGTCTCATCATTATCTCCTTCAATAACTGCCACTATTTCTTCAATTGTGAAATCACCGTTCTTAATATCTTTAAGAGTTCCGGACATACCGGGAGGCACCATGATTTTATGTGTTATCAAAGTTGTTTCTTCAACCTCTCCGATAATATCTCCTTCCTCAACTTTTTCTCCGGTTTTTTTAATCGGCGAGAATTTCCATTTCTTTTTTCTGTCCAGTCCGGGCACATCGATACCGCGCGTAATGTATGAACCGGCTTCCTGCTCGATAAGCGGCAGGGGCCTTTGAATCCCGTCATAAATTGACTGAAGGAGGCCGGGCCCGAGTTCCACCTGCATGGTCTGATGAGTGGGATAAACCGGCTCTCCGGGACCTACTCCGGATGTTTCTTCATAAACCTGAATTGAAACCTGGTCGCCGTTTATACCGATTATTTCTCCTATCAGTTTCTTTTCTGAAACGCGGACCACTTCGTACATGCGGGCGCCCTCCATATTTTTGGCGACAACCAGAGGTCCGGAGACTTTTATGATAATTCCTTGTTTTTCCATATTCTTATATTATTAATTAATTATTTAAAGATATCGCTCCCAACCGCCTGTTCAACCATTTTCTTAATTCTTGAAAGGCCGAAACCGGTTGTGCCTTTTATGCCCGGGACAGGGATAATCGCCGGCAAAGCTTCTTTTGTGAGTTTTTTGTAATCCTCTTTTGAAATTTGCATGGCAAGTTCTTCTGTCATAAAAATAATCGCGTATTTTTTTCTGCTTTCATTGTTAAGGTTAACGGTTTCTCCGTTCAGCCTGAACAGTGCTTCGCGAGCTTCTTCGGCGGAATTCGCCGTTATGGTTTTAAGGCCAAGAGCTTTAAATCCCAGTATCTGGTCTTTGCTGCCCACCATCGCTATTTTGTAAGTTTTGTTGTCCAGTTCCATAATATTTTTTAATATAAATTTCTAATGATTTTTTTGATCTGCTCCGGCTCAACATTATTCAGTTTGCCGACCATAACCGACCTTACAACAAGAGCATTGTTCTTTTTGGCCCAGAAGTAAGAAAAAACAGGCTCGGGTCCGAGCGATATTCTTTTTGCCCTCTGCATATAATCGTTTAAATGATCGTAAGAAAGCTTGTCCAGCTTAACAAAAGACATGTCATCCTCATATCCTTTTACAGCGTCTCTTATGATATTGGCGTAATCCGTATGCCGCATAGATTCGGCAAAATCAGAAATATCTTTTCTGTATGCGTCCACAAATCTGAATTTTTCAAGGTATCCTCTGTTTATAAAACCCTTATGTAAAAGCGCCTCCTCGCGCTTTTGAATTTTAAGCCTTATAAACAGTTCGATGTTTTTAAGATCAATATATTTTTTTGTAAATTTTATTAAAAATTCATTTCCGCTTTCCAAAGCAATTTCATTAATTACTTTGCAAAATCGTTTATCAAGAACTATATCAATAAGCTGCGGATCGTTGTGTTTATTAAAATCCGCTTCAGCCAATTTAACGCTGGCCTTAAGATATTTTTCATATTTTTCTTCAAAACCGAAACCTATATTCTCATTATCCAAAATATATTTTTTTAAAACATCCGGATTTACGGCGGCAAACGAATATAAATATTGTTTTACATCATCATAAGATTTTTTTGAGTGTTTGGCCTTTAGCAAAATCTTCATATTATGAAAATCGTACCTGAACCATAAAATATTGAATACCCATTTATAAGGAACAATTTTAACTATCAAATCCTTTGTATCCTTTAATCCCGCGTTTATGACATCGGTAAAACTTTCAAGATTTTCAGTGTCGCCGATATGAGTTGAATAGTCGGTTTCATTTAAAATTTTATAAGCGTCTTTTGCGTTGCGCGCCAAAATCATTCTTTCAAGCTCGTTGTCATTTAAGAGCTTTGTTTCAAGAACTCTTATCCATGCCACTGATTGTGCGAACTGTGTAATGTCCATATTTATGTCCGGTTATGCCGGAAAAATTAATTTTGCCGTTTCAAGCTCAAGCTCGTCACGGAGCTGCTTATTTAAAATTGATTCAAAACTGTTGTCTATTTCGATTTTTTCGCTTGATAAAATAAAACCACCTTTAATATCAGCGCTTTTATCGGCAAGTTTAAACTTTCTCCCGCAGGCGTGTATCGCGTCTTTTGTTTCATTCTCTCTGCCTTTTGCAGGAAGAACAGTCACATCATCTCCGTGTATGTCGGACCGCTTTAACAGGCCCGTAATCAGCTTTGTATAATCGGATGAAGATATTATCCGGTCGAGAGCCTGCTCAAAAACCTTATCCATTACAGCCCTTTTAGCTTTAAGAAGTTTGTTTTTTGCCTCCATTTTTGCGGCAGTGGCCATCTTATCCATTATTTTCTTTGAATTCGTTTTTACCTGCTCATCCATGTCGTTTTTTGCAGTCAAGGTCAGGGCTTCAAATTCATGATCGATTTTTTTAATCTCCTGATCGTAATTATGCTGAAGCGACGCCAGTTTTGCGTCCGTTTCCTGTTTAATCTGTTCAAGAATATTGTTTAAAGCCATATTATTTATGGGTTAATTCGTGGTCTTGCGGCAGTCCCGTTTTAAAAAAGGGACTGCACGATAAACTGCGAATTATCCAACTTTAATGCCGAATATAAGAAGAACCGAAACAAGAAGTCCAAGTACGGCATATGTTTCAACCATGGCGGCCATAATTACAGCTTTACCTGTATTGGTCGGGTCTTTTGCAACGGCGTTCAAGCCCGCGGCAGAAACTCTTCCCTGATGCATACCGGAAAAAAGTCCGGCAAGTCCAACAGGGATTCCGGCTCCAAAAAACTGCCAGCCCGTTGAGATATCAATAGCGACCGGAGATCCGCCGATCAGACCGATCTGGATTAAAATCAAAAGCGCTCCGAGAAATCCGTAAATACCCTGCGTTCCCGGCAAAGCCTGCAAAAGCAGTATTTTACCAAAAAGTTCGGGCTTTTCACTGATTACTCCGGTGCCGGCCTGGCCCGCGATCCCCACACCGATACTTGATCCGATGCCTCCTAGAGCTGCCGAGAATGCGGCTCCCAGAACGGCGAGGGCGATCCCTGTATCAATTTCAAACATATTTTTTGATGTTAAGAATTATAATATATTAATGTATTTGCATGATTTTTTAAGCGGCTTAAAGCTGCGGCCGCCGCCCTCCATAAACTTTCCGAAGAATTCAACGAACTGGAGACGGCTTGAGTGGATAAATGCTCCGAGGGTTGAAATCGCAATGTTCAGTACATGACCGATTAAAATAACTATTATGGTAAAAATTATTCCTATATAAGGTATGTTTCCCACAAGACCTCCGATTGTATTAAATGCAAATCCGATAATTCCCGTTCCAAGGCCCAGCGCCATAAGACGTGAATATGAAAGCACATCCGCAAAATATCCAACAAGGCCGTACAAAGAAAGCACGCCGGAAAAAAACTTGAGAATAATGTTTTTCTGGCCTCTGCCCTGTGTAAGCACAAGAGCTATCACGCCCACCCATACTAAATTTGTAATTATTCCGCTGTAATCCGCCAAAAACACTCCGGTCTTGCTTAGCCCAAAAAGTCCCATAATTATAAGGAAGTAGAACCATAAAAAACTGTCAAAAAAAGCATCAAGATATTTTTTATGCTTGATTTTCCACCAGCCGTTTACGGCGATTCCAAAAAGCACCTGAATATAACCTAAAATAGCTGCAAGTATTAGAAAGGTTAAAGGTCCGTTCCCCTGCGTGGGGTTAATAATCTGCCATTTAAAGGCTTTTATTCCCTCTGTGGTTGTGTATGTCATAAATCCGGGAGCCTGATCGGCGGTCATACCGAACCAGCCGCCGAAAAGCGCGCCCAGCACAAATGTTACAATTCCGCCTATCATAAGAAGTTTTACAAGTTTTTTAATTCCCTCGCCGAATTTTAAAAATTTAAGCGCAAGGCCGCACACAACAAAAAGTACAATGCCGTATCCCGCGTCGGTAAGACACAGCCCGAAGAAAACAATAAAGAATGCGGCCAAAAACGGAGTGGGGTCAACTTCGTGCGGCAAAGGCAGACCGTAAATATTGGTAACCGATTCGAACGAATCTATAAGCCCCTTATTGCGAATGGCTACAGGAGCCTGCTCACTTTCGCCAGGCTCAATTTCAATTATTTCAAACGCCTCTGTAACTTTTGCAAGACCCGTTTTTAATTTATCAATGTTTAATACGGGCGCCCAGCCCTCGATTGCAAAAGCGTATTGCGTATTTAGTGCTTTTTGTTCGGCATAAATTTTATCGCGCTCCCACACAAAATAATCGTGGGCTATCTGAAGGTCTTCATTATTTGCGGCAAGCGACTTTAATGCTTCTTCCTGATTTTTGAGCTCGTTTTCAATTTCAGAAATTCTCTTTTTTATTTCCGCTATTTCATCTTTTACATCTCGCGGCGTCCTGGGCAGATCGGCTTCGCTGAATTTTGAAAGCATCAAAACCTCCCTTACTTCTTTTTCAAGTTCTTTTGCGTAAACCAACGCAATATAAACCGCACTTTCATCTTCGCCGGCTTTTTGAATATGAATAAGTTTTGATACCTTATTAATATCTTCATTGAATTTTGAATATGCTGTTTTTTGCAAAGAACCGATAATTGTCTTTGTTTTTTCGGTTTCGCAGATATGGTTAAGCGGCATTAAAAGACCAACCCACGGCTCAAGCTCCGAAAGCAGGGCGGTTAGCCCGGCATGTTCATTTTTTAACGCTACGGAAATTTCCTCTACACGCCTGCATTTATTGATTACATCTTCAAAATTAAACTCCTTTGCTTTTTTTCTTACATCTTCAATGGATAAAGTAACCGGCCCCAAAAGCAAACTTCTTTGTTTGGCAAAAGGCTTGATTAATTTAAGAGCGAATTCAATATTTGCTATATTCAGCTCCGCGCAATGAGCCTCCGCAAGATCTTTATTTATTTCTTCTTCGCCGATAATTTCGGTAACCTCCATAACGCCTTTGGACTGCAGTAAATCAAGAAGCTTCTGCCTGTGGGCAGTGCTTGCAACCAGTTTGATTTTTTGCATCTCTATAACAGCCATATCTTAATTAACAATATATTGTTCAAAAACCGCTGTAATTTTTTTTACAGCTTCGGTTTGCCGTGATTCCGCCTGTTGAATTAAAGACTGTTTTTTTCTTTCTTCGGCTTCGGCGATTTCTTTATATTTTTTCATTGCCTCCTGTTTTGCCGTTTCAAGGTCCGCCTGACCTTTTTTTCTTAAATCCTGTTTATGGTCTTCAAGATTTTTTTCTTTTTTAAGGCGATATTCCTGGATTTTTTTTGTATTATCGGCGGCGCGCTGTTCGATTGTCCCGCGTGAAGCCGCTTCTTCATTTTTTATAACCTGGACTGGATCGTTAGACATAGCAAAAAAGGTGAATAATTAAGCTTGATATTATTGCCAGAAGATTTTAGTTATGTGAAAAAAAAATGTCAATACTCAAACAAAATTTCTTTTATCCGGCAGAAAAAATCGCTTGACAGTTTAACGTGCGTAAAGTGGTATATTAAAAAATCTATTTACAAAAAATAAAAAATTTTCTACATTATTGCCAACATTTATTTCAATGTAAAAAATTGGTGATTACTCCGAGTATAATAAGGAAAAGTAACAAACCAGTACGAAATAAAACCACCGGTCCAACAGTACAGCCTTTAAATATACTTATTGAAAATCGCATTCCTCGCGATTTTTTTATTACAAAAGGAAAAGGAGAAAGCAATATTACGGTGCATGCCGGATCTTATCATCTGGCTCTTCATGATGCCGGCATTGAGATGTGTAATATTATCTGCTATTCATCAATTCTTCCCGCAATCGCAAAAGAAGTTGAGCGTCCCGCTAAAATCATACATGGATGTGTTATGGAATCAATCATGGCTGTTTCCACTTCAAAAAAAGGCAAACGGGCAACCGCGGCGATAATTTTCGGCTGGATTTACGACCGCAAAACAGGCCTCAAATACGGAGGGCTTGTGTGCGAATATAACGGACCTTTATCAGAAAAAGCCGCCGCCAAACAATTAAAAGCCAGCTTAAACGAGCTGTATAAAAACGGCTACGCCGATAACTATGAATTAAAAGAAACCGTTCTTAATTCAAACAGTTTTATTCCAAACAAAAAATACGGCACGGCTCTTGTGTCACTCTGCTTTACAAATTACGAAGTGCCGATTGCAGTTTAAAAAAGCAACTTAAGGTCTGAGCGGTTTTTGATATTTTTAACAAACTTGACCTCTTTACAAAAACAAATTATATTATTATCTATTCAGTTTTTCTATTATTTTAGTTGTATGGTCAAGATTCCTTCTGAAAATTCGGATGAAGAATCAGTAATCGTCGGTAAAAACGCACCGGGAAAACCGCTTATGGTATTAACCAAAGAAGGTTTGACAGAATGGTTGATGCAAAAAATTTTATTTAATTGTTCCAAAGGTGTTACGGTGTACGAACCCCAAAAATATTATCCGAATATCGTAAGTCTGTATCCTGAAAATAAAATTTTCATTCCGGCATTTCCCGTCCCTGCTCTTGCTATAATACCATATACACGCGGCTATTCGTTTCCGGAAAGACTGGTCAAACGGGTTTATATTGATGATTATCTTGTATGGGAAAACATTCATTTAAGACAAAATCCAAAAGAAAGAATCAGTATCCAAAAGCAAGGCAATATTAGGATTGAATTTTTTAATATCAACGAAATACGCCTGCTTATTCAGTACAATCGTGAAGGGTTTAAAAAACTCGGTCTTGATTTTATTTTAGACGAAGATGACCCCGTGAAAAAATAATTATTCGGTGGTCACACCGTCAAAATCAGCCTCGTTTTGTTCGGCCTCCTGTTTTGTTGCGCGCAATATGCCGTCTTTATGGTGAGCCGGAGAGTAAATTGTATAAAGCTTTAAAAGTTCCGTTGAAGATGTATTGATTATGTTGTGTTCGGCCCCGGCCGGAACAATTATCGCAGATCCGTCTTTTACCGTGTATTCATTCCCGTCAATTATGCATTTGCCGGCGCCCGCTTCAAATCTAAAAAACTGGTCGTTTTCATTATGAACTTCCATGCCGATTTCTTCGTTCGGCTGAATACACATAAGCACCAGCTGGCAGTGTTTGCCTGTGTATAAAACCTGTCTAAAATTGTTATTATCAAGGGTGGCTTGTTCGATGTTTGTGTTAAATCCTTTCATGATTATTTTTGGTTAAAGTATTTGCATGAATTTTCATGGGCAGTTTATATTTTTTATCTCTTTTCGGCTAGTTTACATAATGTGCAATTTAATGTATAATTTAAAGATAATATAAACAAACATTAAACACCGCGCCGCATGGCTGAAAATATCTTTATTGAACTTAGCCTGATTGTAATTTTAACTACGGCTCTTGCCGGCATATTCAGATTTTTGCGCCAGCCTATAATTATTGCGTATATAGCCGCGGGTATTATATTGAGCCCTCATTTTTTAAATATTGTCACCGCTCATGACGCAGTGGGTGCGTTTTCACAGTTTGGAATTGCTTTTTTGCTTTTTATGGTGGGGCTTAACCTTAATCCGCAGATTGTGCGGGATGTTGGGAAAATTTCATTAATCACGGGTCTTGGGCAGATTTTTTTTACATCTGTTATAGGTTTTGGATTTGCAAAAATTTTCGGCTTTAACAATGTTGAAGCAATTTATATAGCGATTGCTCTTACCTTCAGCAGCACGATCGTTATCATGAAGCTGCTTTCGGATAAAAAAGATCTTGAAAGCGTTTACGGCAGAATTTCCGTTGGTTTTCTTATCGTGCAGGACATTGTCGCCATGCTTATTCTTATGGTTGTTTCATCAACCGCCGGCGGAACCGGTATCGTGGAGACAATTCTTATTTCAACCGTTAAAGGGATTCTGTTGATATCGGGCGTTTTCTTTATAAGTCATTATATTCTTCCACCCGTGATAAGACGGATGGCAAACCAGCAGGAGCTTCTGGTGCTTTTCTGCGTTGCGTGGTGTTTTGCACTTGCCGGAGCTTTTTACATGTTCGGATTCTCAATTGAAATCGGGGCTCTTCTTGCGGGTATAAGCCTTTCATCATCATCTTACAGATATGAAATTTCAGCCCGCATTAAAACCCTGCGCGACTTTTTTATACTTATGTTTTTTGTTTTTTTGGGTACCCAAATGGAATTTGGCAGCTTTCAGGAGCACATTTTGCCCATTATCGCGTTTTCGGCATTCATTCTTATAGGCAATCCTTTAATCGTTATGATTATTATGGGAGTTATGGGCTACACAAAAAGAACCGGATTTCTGGCCGGTCTTACGGTGGCGCAAATAAGCGAGTTTTCGCTTATTCTAACGGCGCTCGGTGTGAAAATGGGGCATCTTGATCCTAAAATTCTTTCATTTGTAACGATAGTGGGACTCATTACAATCGGCGGCTCTACCTATTTTATAATGTACGGCAAAAAAATATACCATTTAATAAGCCGCTATCTTACTGTGTTTGAGAGAAAAGACAAAAAGAAAGATGAACACCGTTACATCACTCATTCGGATTATGATGTGCTGATTATAGGATACAACCATGTTGGTTCAACCCTTGCAAAAACAATAAGCAAAATGAATAAAAAATTTCTGGTTCTTGATTACAACCCTGAAACCATTATTAAACTCGCCCAGCAAAAAGTTGAATGCCGTTACGGTGATGTTGAGGACGCCGATATTTTTGAAGATATTAATTTTAAAAAAATCAAAATGGTTATTTCTTCGGTCAAAGACTTTAATATTAATATTTCACTTATTCAAAGGATCCGCGAGCTCCAGCCCGACTGTATCATTATGGTTGTTTCCGAAAATATTAATGACGCTCTGCAGTTATATGAAGAGGGGGCAAGCTATGTAATAATGCCGCATTTTCTTGGGGGGCATCACACATCGACCATACTTGAAGCGCACGGTTTTGAAATTAAAAAATTTATGTCGGAAAAAATCAAGCACCTTGAGGAGCTCAAGGCTTAGTGGGCCACAAATTTAACCGTATACATCAACCCGATACCCAACACAAATATCAAAAACGCAAAAAGTGATTTTTTAAGGTCTGTTTCTTTTCTGATTTCGGGCATAAGGTCCGAAGCGGCAATATAAATAAATCCGCCGGCCGCGAAAGGTATAAGATATGCGATAATTGCATGTGAATAAAACGACAGAAAGTATCCCGCAATGGCACCCAGAACCACCGTAAAGGCCACAACATAATTTATAAGCAAAGCTTTAATGCGATGGAAGCCCGCATGGATTAAAACACCAAAATCCCCTATTTCCTGAGGTATTTCATGAAGAGCAATGGCAATCGTTGTTGCTACTCCCAAATTATAGTCAATAAGAAAAGTGCTTGCAATCACCATTCCGTCAATAAAATTATGGATTGAGTCGCCAACAAGATTCATATATCCGAACGTGTGTACATCACATTTTCCTTTATGGCAGTGACGCCAAAAAAGCAGTTTTTCCATAAAAAAGAAAAATATAAACGCCAAAAGAACGATTATGCAGATTATATTAATATCAAGCTCCTCCGCGGCTTCGGGTAGAAGGTGCAAAAAAGCGCCGCCCATAAGGGCTCCGGCTGACAGCGCAACAAGAATAATAGTGATGTTTTTAAGAGTGCGATGTTTAAAAAGCAAAAATAAAATAGCCACCCACACGCACAGCGTGATTAAAAAGGAAGCGATGATT
Organism: Candidatus Peregrinibacteria bacterium; assembly: GCA_016928915.1. Lineage (GTDB taxonomy): Bacteria > Patescibacteriota > Gracilibacteria > UBA1369 > PNNO01 > JAFGJT01. The sequence continues at coordinate 8,046 of JAFGJT010000017.1, read as the reverse complement.
ATTATCAATAAAATATTCATTTGGACTTAATATATAATAAAAGCCCCTGTTTTGCGAGGGGCTTTTATAAAGTCTGATTTTTTTACCGGCCGGTTTCGCCGTCACTAAATTATTTGTTCAAAAAAGTATTTGCAAAAATCTTGGAGAATTCTGCGCGTGAGATTGAATTGCCCGGTTTATAAGTTCCGTCCAAATAACCCTGTACGATATTAAGTTTATAACCGATCATTACGTAATTATAATACCATCCGTTTAAATCAACATCAGGGAAAGGATTTACAATATCGCTTATATCGGTATTTTCAAGAACCGCCGCAATAATCATCATTTTTAAAGCTTCCGCGCGATTTATCTGATTGCCCGGCATAAATTCTCCGTTGCCATATCCCTCAATAATGTTCTTTAAGTAAAGATAGCTCACAAATTTTGCGAACCAGTCGGTTGAACAGTTTATATCGGTAAATATTTCCGGAGTGCAGGAATCATCGCTTATGTTCATATCAAACCACAAAGCAATAATTTTAGCCGCTTCGGCTCTGGTAATGTACTGGTCGGGCCTAAATGTGTTGTCGGCATAGCCTGAAACATAACCGTCAATCAGCAGCTCTTCAATATAATCCTGTGCCCAGTGGCCCTGTATATCTTCAAATGTTTCGGAAGGTTCTTCTTCGGACTCTTCTTCAGGTACGGACGCTGTTGTTCTATATCCGCCTGCGCTTCCGCCTCCTCCACCGCCGGTTGCCGGATTTATTGTATAGCCGGCTTCGGTTGCGGTTCCAAGATTGCCGACATTATCTGTGGCATTAACAATTAAACTGCCGGTAACACTTATCACCGAAGTACAGTCAACCTGAACCGTGCTTGTTTGCGCGCAGTTTAATGTGCCGCCTGTTGCGGTTACATTTGCCGCAAGAAGCCCGCCATAATCAACAACACGTACTGTTGTGTCGGTGATTGAGCCGCCGGTTTTTGTTTTTGTAGGCGCGGTTATTGTTACAACAGGGTTAAAAGTATCTTCGTAGATTGCGAGGGCATTCATGTATCTCATGGTTGGATTATTTCCGCCCATTGAAACCAGAATGCCGTTTGTCTGTTCGGGCACAACCAAATCCCAGTATGATGTTCCTGCCCAGTCGCTTGGATATCCTCTGTTCGCAAAAATTATATTCGCGCTGTCAACAGCAGCAGAACCTAAAGATTCCGAATTGCCGGAAGCATTCAAAAAAGGCGGATTGGCCAATGGCAAACCTGTGGTCTTATCAATTATCCAATAATCATCATCACCATTGCCAAATAGATATAAAGTATTAGTAAGGTCAAATATTAAGCCCGATCCGTAAGTGCTTAAACCTCCGGCTCCAACAAGAGTAACGGCGCCAGTCGTTTTATCTACGGCATACAATTCATCTGTCATTTCTGACCATCCATATAGTTGCCCGGTTGAATCAAATGCTATATCCGCAAGGTTGTGATCTACTAAAGCTGCATCTCGCGCGGGACCAACCAATGTGCCAGCTCCGGTTGTTAAATCAATTGTAATTAAACTGTTGGGATTTCCGCCCGTCGGATCGTTCGTACCGGTTGAACCGTATAAAATACCTGTTGTAGGATCAACAGCAATACCTGTAGCGTTAAATCCCACCAAGCCTATTGTGGTTAAAATATTTCCCGTTTCAGGATCCAAAGTAAATAAATTCGGTGCAGCCGGATTGTTCCCCGCACCATCGGTGCCCAGAAGCACCATGTTTCCCGGAGCAATTTTTGTCCAGGTTGAAGTGTCGGTGCCCGTATTTGCTCCCGCGGTACACGCAACCACAACCGTATGAGGACCCGCTGCCAAACCTGCAAGCACATCCGTATGTTCGGTGCCGCCCGTATTTGCAACCGCAACAGGACCCGCACTATCCAAATCATAAGTGCAAGTTGTAGCCACATCCGTTGTAACTGCAAGAGGAGTTGCCATTCTTGTTGCATTGCCGTTGGAAGGCAGAACAATTGTTACCACGGGGGTCTGGGTATCAATATTAAATACAGCCGGCACAGAAGGTCCTTCAGGATTGCCGTTCGCATCAACCGCTCCCGAACTTGAAACCGTGACACCCGGCGTGGTTTCATCGCCGTCGGTTATTGTAAATGTTTCATACCATGTTGTTGCGCTCGTCCAACTTCCGTCCAAATTGGATGAAATAACTCCAACTGTCGGCCCAAAAGCAATCAAGGGGTCATTTGCACCTGATGTATCCATGTTCTCATCATAAGTAATCGTTACCTCCTGAACATAATCGGAATCGTTTAACGGATCCGTGCCAACGCTTGCAGTACCTGTTGGATTCTGGTTATCCACCTGGAAAGCGCCTGGCGGCAGATACAACTGAATATTCAGAGGCTGAATATTTCCCACCGCGTCGGCAGCTGCGGTTATACTGACCGACGTAATTGTCTGTGTTTCATTTCCATCAAGAACATGATAATAAACCCTGTATGTATTTCCGTCCGTCCATCCGGAAGTCAAGCTTAAAGCAAGTGTGCCGGAAGCAACAACATCGGGCGCAAATACAACTACAGGCGTTGAAGCTCCTGACATTGTTTCATTGTAATCTATATCAACATAAAAATTATCAGGTCCAACGTCCGCTTCTGTAATTAAAGTATCACTAAAAGTTTTTGCAATGACGGTTGGCGCTGTTGTATCAATAACTATATCGCTTGTGTCGGCTATATTGTTGGGAGCTCCGGGAACGGCCGAAACGGTTTGAGTATTACCGTAAAGGTCGGCAACATTTTCTGAAGCGCCAACTATTGAAGCAACTGTTAAGTCCAAAGAGTCTTCACCGCTTCCGGTTGCACCAATAGTATATGTGCCGGAAACCGTTGAACCCGCGACATTGTTTAAAAGAACATTCGCGCCGTTATCAAGTGTAACGGTTAAAAGGCTTCCTCCCACAAGAGTTTCATCATAATTTGCTCTTATATTAATTCCCATGCCGGGGCCGTATGTACCATCAAGCGTTGTTGATGTAAAGCTCTGCAATACCGGAGCCTGCGCATCTATTGTTATATTGTTTGCGTTTGTCAAAGGTCCGTCTATCGGGCCGTCATTTGCAGAAATCATAAAGACTCCTTCATCGCCCGCATCGTAAGCGCCTGCTGTTGCGGCATCCACAAGCTGGGGAATCTCCATCTGAATTGTTGCGTTGTGTGTCGGAACGCCGGTTATAGTGGCTGAAATAAAAATCTGTTGGCCGGGAAATCCGATTGCATAAGTAAGACCCGAAAGATCCCATGAATCCACACCATCCCATACTGCAAGGCCGAGAGGGACATCATCAGTAAGACCTTTATCAAATATTCCATTTCCCCCGTCAGCCCAAACACGAACATTCGCAATATCCGTAGTGTCTATTGCCGTACCTGCGTTTTGCAAAGTAATTGCAGTTAATTGGTCAGCGCTTTTATCTAATACATTGGGGGTTGCGCCTGTTGATTCGTCAAAAATATGCTCTGTGCTGTCGTAATTACCGGCTCCCGTATGCGCATAGCCTGCAGGAAAATTCTGGTGAAGCGTTCCCGGGGCTGCCGGGACTCTTGCCGCGGTATCCGCATTAACAATTTCTCCAAGATCAAGAATACCGGCATTTGCTCCCAGCCCGTCGTCAACAATCGCTTCCCATCCGCCGAATGTATCCGCTGCGGCGCTTGTGCCGATAAAACGAAGATTACCGCCTAAAGAACTTGACATAGGTGTCCAGTCACTGTTCGTGTAATTCGGTGCTGACGCCGGATCTATATCCGTATGTGCCGGCATTACTGTTAAAAAATTACCCGCTCCTAAAACACCCCCATCAGGGATTGGTGCTGTTGTTAAAACTACTGGCTCACCTAAAGGACCAGTGCTCGGAGGAGGCCATCCCACACCCCCCGCAACACCATATGTCATAGATTTGTCCGCATCTAAAAATACAACATTATGCGGGCCGCCAACAGTTAATGGACTAGGGACTCCTCCTGCAGCAGCGCAACCTCCCGGTACACCAACCAAACCTGACGGATCTATTATCATTGAATCAATTCCTATATCATAATCACCAATAGTCAAAGAACCAATCAAATCTATTAAAATACTTTCACTCGGATCAAATACCCCATTCACAGGAGGACCTCCTACTCCATCACACCAGTATATATCATCAATATTTGGTTCTCCATTGCATCCTCCAACTCCTGTACCGCAAACACCTGCTGGATTCACGGTTGCTGAATTAAAATTTATTATGCCTGTGGTTCCGTCAGTAAGAAGAGTATCTGCAGACCCAAGCAATGCGTTTCCGTCAACATCACTCCATATCGCCTCGCCGGAATCATAATTGTTATTATCAGTAGCCGTATCATCAAACACATATTCCGCGCCAGGGCCGGGAGCCTGAAACAATTCAAGGTCAGCAAGGCCGTTTATCTGAATTTCACCCGGGTTAATCATCTTATCAAGACTTGCGTCAATCCATACAGCTTCACCTCCGGCTGTCCATGCCGCGTTATAATTATCATCAAGGTAATATTCATTGAAAGATAATGTAAGAAGAGAATCTCCTCCCCACGGGGTTGCCCCGCTTCCCATAAAAATCAGTGTGTCGTTGGCTAAGCCGTTTGTGCCGTCGGGAATAACTGTTTCATAAACGAGCTGATCTATATAGCCCGGGCCAACCGTTATTCCGGGTGCGTTTGGCGCCGTAAAATTACCCGTTGTTGAAGCCCATGTGCTAAGCGGAAAAAGAAGTACCGCAAAAATCATGGTTGTCGCCAGACCGGTTAAATACTTTTTGTACGTTTTCATTTTGAAATGAGTTAAAAATATATAAAAAGCCTTAAAGTTTTTAAAGCAACCTTAAAGCTGTGATTTTTTTATTGATAAAAAAAGAAGCCCCATATTTTTGTTAAATTCTTACATAAGATTATTCAACTAAAAAGGGCTTCATGTAAATACAAAATCCCGAATCATAATTCTTTCAAATTACATGTCAACACAATTTGACAGAGGGTAAACGAATCGCCGCATTGGGCGAATTGCGTTTAAGGCTTTTCGCCAAGCCAATTCAGGACATGCATAATTGTAATATGAAACATCCCCACATATTGGGGCACATCTGACATTTTTTTACCAAAAAATTTATCAACGGCTTCCTTTGATTCAAACGCTTCTCTAAGCTTTTGGATTACTTCCTGTTTTGTATCCGAAGGCAAAATCCCAAGCGCTTTTAAACCTTTCGGATCTACACCTATTTCACTGCTTGATTCAGCTGCGGCCAAAACAACTTCGCCGGTTTTTTTAGGATCCAATTGCTGTTCATCCGCATATCTTTTTAAATTGTTCTTTGTAATCGGCATAATTAATGTTGAATTAATAATAAGAATAGAATATACGCATAATACGGTTAAATGTCAAGTTTTAATTGATAAAATTATTGTTTTTGATTAAACTTTATTTACGATTTATTTATAACCTTCCAATGATGAAAATCAAAACAATGTTTATTCCTTTGTTTGTGCTTGGTGTTTTATGTTTTAGCAACATAAGCGCGGCAGCGGTTTCGGGGCCGGTTATCATTGACCACAACGACACGGATATAAGCCAACTATCTTCAAGCTGCGTTGAAACGATTAAAAGCAATTACAATCTTTTTTACGGTCATACTTCCCACGGCAGCCAGATTGTTTCGGGAATGAAAACGCTTATGGATCAAAATTCATTATATTCTTATAACACAGCAAACGGACTTGTGATTAACGAAACTTCCGATGATCTTGGAGGCACCGGCGATACTTCGTGGGCGGAAGTAACACGCACCGAGCTTGATTCGGATCCCGACACAAATATTGTGACGTGGTCGTGGTGCGGAGGGGTAAGCGGAAACACGGCTGAAGGTATAAATACCTATTTGAATACAATGAACCAGCTTGAACTTGATTACCCGAACGTCATTTTTGTTTATATGACAGGCCATTTGGACGGCTCGGGAGAAGATGGAAATTTAAACCAAATGAATAATTTAATCCGCAATTATGCAGCTGCAAACAATAAAGTGTTGTTTGATTTTGCCGATATAGAAAGCTTTGACCCGGACGGAAGTTATTTTTTAAATCTTGGGGCGGATGACAACAATGATTACGACGGCGGAAACTGGGCTGCAGAGTGGTGTTCGGCTCATCCCGGGGACCCGCTTTGCGCTTCCGTAAGCTGCGCGCATTCACAGTCTTTAAACTGTAATTTAAAAGGCCGCGCTTTCTGGAACATGATGGCGGAAATTGAAGGCTGCCGCGAAACCGGTGAAGCAACGGGCGCATTCCCCGATGTTTATTCCTCTCATCCCAATTTTGACGCAATCAATTATGTTGAGGCCGAAGGGATTGTTGAAGGGTATGAGGACGGCACTTACAAACCGGACAACACAATCAACCGAGCTGAATTTACAAAAATTCTTATTGAATCAAAATACGAAGATACTCAAATTGATAATTGCGCTTTTAATGAACAATTTCCCGATGTTGCATTAACCGCATGGTATGCAAAATATGTGTGCATGGCGCGCAATGAGGGGATTGTTGACGGGTATGCAGACGGCACTTTTAAACCCGGAAGCCTGATTAACTTTGCCGAAGCCTCAAAAATTATTGTTAACACGTACGAATATCCAACAGGAACTTCCGAAATCTGGTACCGGCCGTTTGTAGAGGTTCTGCAAGACAAAAAAGCTATTCCAACAAGCATCGCATCAGTCAATGAAGATATCACCCGCGGAGAAATGGCCGAAATGATTTACAGATTAATGGAGAATATTACAAATAAAGCATCCGCAAACTTATAAAAAATGGGCATGGTCGTAAAATCAGTTTTGCCGCATACGCCAAATTGCCCGATTAAAGGCTGATTTCGTCGGTTATAACAATGTTTGTGCCTCCAAGCACCTCAATCGGCGTTCCTTCTTTAATATATTCGGAAATATCGCTGATTAATCCAAACCAAGGATAATCCTTGCCCGTTTCTTTAAGAATTGATGAAATTCTTTCATCCAGCAAATCATCGGGAATGCCTTTTAAAATTGTTGTTTCTTGTATTTGAAGGTCATACTCGCTGCCATCCTCTGTTTGCAGCCAGGCGGAGCCGTCCACGCGATAATTTATAACTCCTTTTAAAACAAATTTGTTTGTTGCGGATACGCTTATTTGAGGCGGAACAGGCGTTGCGGCATCGGGCACGGTTTCTTCGGCAATTTCGGTTTCTTCGGCAATCGGTTCGAATTCGTTTATCGGCATTGGCACAACCGTTATAGCATCCTCCTCCAAATCTTCCTCAATATGTTCAGCGGTTTCTTTGTAATCCGTGTTTTCGGGCAAATTTTGGTTTTGCCATAAATACACGCCTCCACCCGCAACCGCGGCGGTAATTATTATTGTAAAAACAATCAACCATGGGTTTGTTTTGTACTTCATGTTGTAGTGGTTATTGATTATTTATTGCTGGGGCGAAGGGCTTCATAAATTTTTTTACAAACGTCTCTGCCGGGCATTAATATTACATCCGTAGCTCCATCTATATCTTCTTCGTCAATGGTTAGTAATATCTTTTTCCCTGTGTGCCCTTCTTCGGCTAATCTTTCAAACCAATTATATTCGCATGGACTTGGCGTCCATATGATATGACTGCAGTGCCCAACTTGTTCTACTCCTATGCATTCAATCATTACAGCACCTGTGGCATCTATCAAATCACGTATACCTTTTATCACATCTCTTAGTGGTATAAGATTTAATGAAGGATCTATGTTTTGAAGATATTTTACCGTAGATGTCTCATTGTCAGCATCAGAAAAATGGTAAATTATTCTTTCTTGATTATTATCAGGTATATTGTTTTATTAAAAAATAACAGGTTGTAAATGTATCAAAATTAAATCATTTGTCAATATTCTGTATAGGTCCAATACATCGAGGAGGGTCGGTTAGGTAGTGATTGTACAAAATTTTCATCATAAAAAGCCAGTGGATTTTGAT